>JBBARN010000012.1:66338-76831 GCA_040399845.1 Luteolibacter sp.
TCCTCTTTGGGGTGTGGCAGAGCCGCACGCCCGTAACACGTTCGGAGGTTAGCTTGCCGCCTGGCTGCGAATCAAGCGTGGATTGATCGTCACCAAGCCTCAGTCTGATCGTGGGAAGCGGTTAGGGAATTCCTTCGTTTGGGGTCGGGCAGAAATCGAAGAAGTTCCCCAAATTGGAGTATTTTCTTGTCACCGCCCGGATCGCCCAATCATGGTTAGGCAGTTATTCATCGTTGCCGATGCAGGCGGGGTGACTGACTTGGATCGACCGTCAACACGCCCCTGAGCCAATGAAACCGAATTTGACCCTTCCCACTTCCTGTCGCCAACTGAAGTCCGTTTTTGCCGTCATGGCGGCCTGCATCAGCCCTGTTTGCGAAGCAGCAACGGTAGCCATCGCCAGCGGAATAGAAGGCACCTTCAGCGTATCGGGAACGGATTTGGGACAGGCGGCAGGAACTTCGGTGGTTTTGTCGAACGGTTCGGCGCTCTATGGATCTTCTGTCGGACGCTTGAATGATGGTGGCATCTATGGAGGAGAGCTTCCTGTACAAAGCGGCCACACCCTGATCACTTCGGCATCAGGCATCGTCACTTTCAACTTCGATCTCGGATTGAATCCACAAGGGTATGACATATCGGCGATTACGGTGCTCACTGCCTCCGCCCAGAATCGAACTGGCCAAGCCTATTCGGTTTCATATGCCGATGTGAACAATCCTTTGAGCTATGTGTTCCTCGCCTCCCTCTCCGGTGGCGAATTCGATAATGATGACGGTGCGACTGAGGTGCAGTCCTACCTGACCGATCTGAATGCCTACAACGTGTCCAGCCTGCAATTCACCTTCGCGAATGTGGGGGAGGAATCGATGTATCGTGAGATTGACATCAGCGGTGCTGCCAGTGCCGTTCCCGAGCCTGGATCCATGTTCGCCTTGGGCGGTCTTTTGGCTGGTGGCCTCACAATTCGCCAGCGGAGATTGGGTGCCAAAGGCCGCAGCGAGTGAATGCTGGAAGGAATTTCCGATACGTGATGCTTTCCGGGCCGGGTTTTCAAACGGCTGAAAATTCCGGGTCCCCGCATCTCACGGACGGCTGAAAACCAGGAAATGCTGCCACGGGAGTGGGCGAAGATTGGATACAAAGCGGAATCCCGCCGATTCGAATTCCAGGCGGGCTTGGGCCTCGGTCATCTTGTGGAGTGGTTTGATCGGCACGCGTGGATCCTCGGCCCGGAACTCCAACAGGAACACCCGTCCGCCGGGTTTCATGGCTTTGTAGAGGGATGCCAGCATTTCCTGAGGGTGGGAAAATTCATGGTAGGCATCCACCATCCAGGCGGCATCGAGCGATGCGGGCGGGAGTTTCAAATCATCGATGGCCCCGAGATGGGGTTTGACGTTGGTGACGCCGAGTTCCTTTGACCGCTTGGTGATGAAATCCAGCATCTCTTGTTGGATATCCACTGCGATCACCGAGCCCATCGGGACCTTCGGCGCGATGCGGAAAGCATGATATCCCGAGCCTGCGCCAATATCGGCGATCACCGCGTCGGGCCGCAGCTGCAGCGCCTCGATCGCCCGGGACGGAGCCTCCTCGCGTTCGCGATCATCACGCTCCAGCCAGCCAATGGCCGGATGTCCCATCACTTTGGAGATTTCCCTGCCATGGAAAAACTTGCCGATCCCATCCGGGCTGGCGGGACCGCTGGTGTAGGCATTGGTGATTTCCGGCGGTGGAGCCTGCGGGCTGGCAGGAGCCAATTCCGCACTCCGCCCCGTATCGCCCGCCCAATAGAGGAACGCGCAAGTTCCAACGGCCATCGCCACAGTCACCCCTAAAGCAAATCCACGCATCCAAGGATTCTGGCGGGTTCCGGAAAAAACTCCACCCGGAACTTCGCGATTGGGTCAAAGCCTCGCCCATTCGCGATCGTATGTATTCCGGATTGGCAGCGTCGATTCTGGTGCTTAGCCTTGATTTTCACATCGTTTCCATGTCCGAAAAATCCTCATTCCACTTCACCGGCATCTGTGGCACGGCCATGGGTGCTGTCGCAGCCGCCATGAAACAACGTGGCTTCACGGTTACGGGCTCGGACGCGAATGTTTACCCGCCGATGTCTGATTTCCTGCGGGATCAGGGCATCACCCTTAGCGAGGGATATCGCGAGGAAAACATCCCTGCGGACACGGATGTGGTGATCATCGGAAATGCGATTTCGCGCGGCAATCCCGAGGCCGAAGCGGCGCTGGACCGCAAGCTGCTCTACCATTCCCTGCCCGAGGTGATGAAAGAGTTTTTCCTCCGCGGCAAACGCAACTTTGTCGTCTCCGGCACCCACGGGAAAACCACCACTTCTTCCATGCTCGCCTGGCTGCTCAGCCATGCCGGCCGCAATCCGGGATTCATGATCGGCGGGCTGCCAAAAAATCTCGGCTGTGGCGCCAGTTTCACCGACTCTGAATTCAACGTGCTCGAAGGCGATGAATACGACACCGCCTTCTTTGACAAGCGCTCCAAGTTCCTTCACTACCTCCCCGAGTGCGTGGTGATGAACAACATCGAGTTCGACCACGCGGATATCTATAACTCCATCGATGAGATCAAACTCACCTTCCGCCGCCTGCTCAACATCGTGCCGCGCAAGGGCATGGCCTTCATCAATGGCGATGACCCCAACTGCCTCAATGTCGCCACCGGGGCGCCCTGTCCGGTGACCACCGTGGGCTTGGGCGAAAACTGCGGTCTGCGCATCACGGACATCCAATACGATACGGATCGGAGTTCCTTCAAGCTGGGCGGGGTGCCGTATTCCGTGCGGATGACGGGGGATTTCAACATCCGGAATGCCGCCATGGCTGCTGCTGCTGCTGCTTTTGCCGGGCTGGACGCGGAGGAGATTCGGGCCGGCTTGGAAGCCTTCGATGGCGTCGCACGCCGCCAGGAGCTCCGGGGCGAGGTCCGTGGCATCAAGGTGATCGATGATTTCGCCCATCACCCCACCGCCATCCGGCTTGCGGTGCAAAGTTTGCGGCAGCGCCACCCGGATTCGCGGCTGTGGATCCTTTTCGAACCCCGCTCCAACACCACGCGCCGCGCGGTTTTCCAAACCGAACTGGCCGAGGCCCTCGCCTTGGCGGACTTCGCGGTGGTCGCCGCCATGGTGGACCTGCACAAGATTCCCGAGAATGACCGGCTCGATCCCGCGCGGCTCTCCGCAGACATTGCCCGCCTTGGGGGGAGGGGATTCTACCTTCCGGACGTGGCCACCATCGTCGCCCAGGTCAAAGCCGAGGCGCAGCCCGGCGATGTCATCGCGGTGCTTTCCAACGGCGGCTTTGGCGGAATCCATACCAAACTCCTCACCGCCCTCGCAGATTGAAGGGCGGTCCGCCCAAATGTCCAGCTGACTCGCAAGTCGGCATCTGACCTGCTTTGTGCGCGCCGGATGGGCGATCGCACCGAGCGCCTGATTTTACGCCCGCACCTATGCCAACACACGAAGATCACCCTGAAAAACCACTTTTGAATGATGGATTCCACCTGCTGGAGTCCGAGCTGGCCTTTGCCATGGGGGCTTTTTCGGAGGTGCTGGGCCGCTTGGGTCACAAGGAATTGGTGGAAAAACTGCCCTGGACCGGGCGCTCGCTGCCTGCCGTCGAAGGCGCGGACCGGGGGCTCGGTCAGGCGTATTCGATCGCTTTCCAGCTCCTCAACGTGGTCGAGGAACGGGTCGCCGCACAGGTCCGGCGCTGGCGGGAGAAAATGCATGGCGCCGCAGCGGAAAAAGGCCTGTGGCCGGACAAGCTCACGGCCATGAAACACATGGGACTGGACTCTGCGGCCATGTTGGAAGTTTTGAGCCAGGTGCGCATCGAGCCGGTGCTCACAGCCCACCCGACCGAGGCCAAGCGGGAAACCGTGCGCGAGCGGCATCGCGAAATTTACGATCTGATGCAGGAGCGGGAAAATGCATCCTTCACCGATCGCGAGCGCGAGCGGGGTCGGCGATTCCTCGAAGCCCAATTGGAAACTCTCTGGCGGACCGGAGAAATCCACGTCACCCGGCCCAGCATCACGCAGGAGCTGGACAACGCCCTGTTCTACCTCCGCGAGGTGTTCCCCGAGGCCGTGTCGCGAGCCCACACGCATCTCCGCGAGGCTTGGGAGGCGGCGGGATTTGCGGCGGCGGATTTGGAAAACCTCCCGCCGATGGTCAGGTTCGGCACATGGATCGGCGGCGATCGCGATGGCCACCCGGGAGTGACGGCGGAAGTCACACGCCAGGCGCTGGCCGCCTTGCGCTACAATGCACTGCGCTTGTTCGCCCGCCAACTGGAGCGACTCGCCCACAACCTTCCGCTGAGCAAACATTTCCAAGCGGTGCCTGCGGAGCTGGAGTCGCTGGTCGCGCGTCTGACCGGGGAACTCGAAAATGTCAGTTCGGTGGATGTGCAATCGTTGGTCGACCAACATCACGAGGAGCCCTGGCGTCTCGCCGCGCATCTCATGCGGCAGAAGATCTTGGTTTCACGGGATCAGCCGGACTTATCATTTGTTTATCAAGAACCGCAGGATTTGTTAGATGACATCGCGGTCATCGCCAACACGCTGGATGCTGCCGGAGCGGGCACCTTGGTGAGTGATTTCATTGTTCCGCTGCGCCGCCAGCTTGCAGTGTTCGGTTTCCACTCGGCCACGCTGGATGTGAGACAAAACTCCGCATTCCACCAAAAGGCACTTGGCCAGTTGTTATGCAAAGCGGGCATCGCAGATGCTGAAACTTTCGCCGATTGGCCGGAGGAAAAACGCCGGGCTTTCCTCGAAGCGGAATTGCAATCACCACGTCCCTTCCTCGCGCCGGGCATCAGTGCCGGGCACGAGGCGGATGCGGTGCTCGATTGCCATCGCGTGCTTGCCGAGCGGCGGGCAAAACATGGCGATGATGGCTTGGGCGCATTGATCGTTTCGATGACGCGCGGAGTCTCGGATTTGCTAACCGTTTATCTGTTGGCCCGTGAGTCCGGCTTGATGGAAATGACCGAAGAAGGATTGCGTTCGCCACTGCCGGTAGTGCCCTTGTTCGAAACGATGGATGACCTGGAAAACGCGCCGGGCATCGTCGAGGAATTCCTTTCCCATCCCGTGACCAAACGCAGCCTTGGAGCGGGCGGGGGTGATTTCCAGATGATGCTGGGTTATTCCGATTCCAACAAGGATTGCGGAATTCTTGCCAGCCAGTGGGCGCTGCACAAAGGCCAGATCGAGTTATCAGAAACCTGCGCCCGGCACCAGGTGCGGCCGGTGTTCTTCCATGGCCGTGGCGGCACGGTGGGACGCGGCGCGGGTCCCACGCATTGGTTCATGGAAGCGCTGCCCCACGGCGCACTCGGTGGGGCCTTCCGCATGACCGAACAAGGAGAAACCATTTCCCAAAAATACGCCCACCTTGGATCGGCGACCTATCACACCGAGTTGATGGTTGCCTCCGTGGCATCGGCCACGGCAAAACACCGCCGGAGCAAGTCCGGCACGGATGTGGATGGAAAATTGTTAGAGCAACTCGCCACCTGGAGTCGCGAAGCCTATTCCGGTTTCCTGAAAAGCGAGGGATTCATCGAGTTTTATCGCACCGCAACTCCCATCGATGCCTTGGAAAACTCACGCATCGGCTCGCGCCCGGCACGGCGGACGGGGCGTGCGACCCTTGAAGACCTGCGGGCGATTCCATGGGTTTTCTCATGGACGCAATCGCGATTCTATCTGCCCGGTTGGTATGGCGCGGGAAGTGCGCTGGAACGCCTGCGCAATGAGAATCCGGATGGTTTCAATCAACTCGCCCATCAGGCACGCGGTGTGGCATTCCTGAGATATGTCATCACCAATATTGATAGTTCGCTCGCCAGTGCGAATGAAGATATCATGCAAGCCTATGCTGGCCTCGTGCCGGACGAGGCCTTGCGCAAAGCCTTCATGGGTCAGGTGCTTGCAGAGTTTCATCGCACGCAAGACGCGGTGAGGGATCTGTTCCACGGCCCCTTCGCCGCCCGCCGCCCGCGCATGGCACGGACCCTGGACATCCGCGAAGAACCACTGCGTGTGCTGCACATGCAGCAAATCTCCCTGCTCCGCGAATGGCGCGCCCGCCTCGCCGCCGGTGATCAAAGCGGAGCGGAGATGATGATTCCCGATCTGCTTATATCAGTGAATGCCATCTCCTCCGGCCTGCGGACGACGGGCTGAGGATCTTACGAGCGCAATTCGTAGTTGGGACAATCTGTCCCAACTCATCTCCCCATCCAAACTTCACAACTGATGATACTGAAAGGATTGGGTGCAACCTAAGGGCAAAAGGCAGACAGATGGACCTTCGCACGAATTCTCAGGACCTTATGATTTCTCATCGTGAACGAAATGGCCCCGTTCATCCGTAAAGCCCCCCGAGTTAACCCCCAAGTTATGAAAAAACCGATCATTGCCATCCTTTCCGCCCTCATGCTTTCAAGCGTCGCTGCATCCGCTAAAGACGATGCCCCGAGGGGTTTCGCTCCGCTTTCGGAGTTGAGCGAAGCCCAGACGGAAGCTGAGGCAAAAAAGAAACTCGTCGTGCTCGTCGTCAAGGGCAAGGACGACAACTGCCCGAATTGTACGGAAGCCCTTGAAAATGGCTTGAAAGCCGTGGGTTCCGGAGTGGTCAAAGTTTTCGCCCGCGCCGAAACCATCGGCAAAGCGGACGCCAATGCATTCAGCCCGGCCCTGCAAGCACGGGTAAAACAGCATTTCGTCACCGGCGCTTGGGTCACCTTCGTAGTCTTCGATCCGGCGATGTCCAAAATCATCGCTGAGGCAGGTCGCAAAGAACTTCAAAGCGACAAGAAAGCGACCGCCGCATTCAAAAAGGAAGTCCAGGAAGCCAAGAAAGATCTAAAGTAAACAGCAGCCTGCCATTCGTCCTGCTTGCGGCCTAGGTTCAGTCATCCTGATTCGGCAGGAAGATGCTTTGGCAGGATTTCTTGCGGGCCAAGGGCCTGGGTGGTCGATGGTCCGGATTAACGGGATACCGGAGTTCGGGGTGTGACTTTGTGTTTCGCGGCGGAATGAATTCCGCGCTCCAATCAAATAACGTCGCTTCGTTGGGGAAGCGCCGTTTGGTGATTGGGCAACAATAAGGTCGCCACTCCGTCTTCGGCTTGTTGGTCGCGGAGCCACGCGCAGCGGGGCATTTTCACGCGGCCTTTTTCATCGCCCGCCGGGTGGAGAGACTGGACTTTGAGAGCGTTTGCGATGAGTTTCACCTTGCTTCATTGATTCTGTTTCTTCGCTTGAGATGCTATCCACCCTCAAACGCCATCCATTTCCCGTTGTCGCTCGCTTTGATCGGGTGGTGGCAGTTTCGTTCGCGTTTCCTGAGGAGGTGCTGAGGGCGATGGTTCCGCGCGGGTTGGCGATTGATTCCTACGAGGGATTGGGGTTCGTCACGGTGGCGCTGGTGTGGACTCGAAAGCTTCGGCCAGCGGGCTTTGGTGAATTTCTCGGAAGGGATTTCTTTCTTTCGGGGACACGGATTTTCACGCGGCTGGTGGACGAGTCGGGTAGGCGATTGCGGGGGTTGAAAATCATCCGCAGCGAGACAGACAAGCGGACCATGGTGTGGGCGGGGACCCTATTGGTGCAAAGAGCGATCTTGATCTCGTGTGCAGCCTGCCAGAATGCCCTCCTCTTTGGTTGGCGAGCGCGTATTTTTGCAGGGCCGCGATTTTTCGTCGTAGTGCAAATCTTCAGGCGGCTGCCGCCGACTTTGCTTCGTCGGCCGAGATCCATGAGGCATTTGCTTCGAGAGCCCTGTTGGAACTCGCTAGGGTTCATCTTAAACTTCACCAATATGAACAGAGCCTTGGTTCTGTCATTCGCTTGCTCGTATATCCGAAGATATCAAACAAATCACGGGAAGACGCCGAAGTTGAAGTGGGCTCTATTTTGACAGATGCCGCATCCGGGCTTCGGGAGACTCCTGAAAAGTGGATGTCGGTAACGAAACAGATTCTTCCTCTTTTGGTGGAACGGAATTTCACCACCGGCCTCTCTACCGCACTTGTCAGACACTTGGAAAAGCTCAAGCAAAGCGATCTCAACCATGCCGCACTGGATCGTTGGGTATCCGATTGGGAAAATGTTTCGCGCGACTATCCGGAGCTCCAAATGGGCATCCGCATGTTGCGTGCCGGTGTCGAGTGGATCAAAACCAAGGACGAAGGCGCGTTGCTTGATCTGGTGAAGGAAGAGCGCGAGATCGTTCGCCAAGCGCTCGGACTGGAGCCCGAAAGAGATGACTAAAAATCGTTGATCCGTTAGCCATGTCCGTCGCGCAGAACTTCATCATCGAACCACTCGACCCGCAGAAGCATCGGCGGGAGGAGTTCGATTGTGGTGTGGAGGCGCTGAACGATTATCTGAAGAAACGCGCGCGGAAGGAGATGGAGGCGGGCTTGGCGGTTTGTTTTGTGGCGGTTCCTGAGGATGATCCCGGGTGCATCGCGGGATTTTACACTCTCTCGGCAGCGACAATTCTGACGACTGCGTTGCCGGAGACCGTTACCCGGAAACTTCCACGCTACGGAGAATTTCCTGCGACCTTGCTCGGACGCTTGGCGCGTTCGACGGCATTCAAAGGCCAGGGCTTGGGGGATCGCCTGATGATGAGCGCGTTTGCCCGTGTGGCTCACGCTGCGGATGAAGTGGGTTCGTGGGCGCTGGTCACGGACCCGAAAGATGAAAATGCGCGGCGTTTCTACATGGAATTCGGCTTCACTGAGTTGGGCGAGAACCGTCTGGTCATGACGATGAAGCAACTGAAGTCGCTGCTCTCCGATTAACGCTCCGTGACCGTTTCCTGATGGAGCTTGAGCGCCTTGGCAAAGCGCTTGGTCGGCTTCGTCGGGGGAATAAGAAGGGCTTCGACAAAACGTCGGGACTCGGCCTCGTTTAGCTGGATGGAATCGTGGCGGCGGATAACTTCCTGCGCTGCGTCCCGGAGATGGGAGACTACAAACGAGGCCACGGTTGATCCTTCCAAGGCCGCAGCACGGTTGAGCAACGATTTGTCCTCCGGAGTGATCCGGGCGACGAGCCGATCGGAGCGGCGGGAATCGTTTTGCAAGGTTGCCATGGCGGGAATGTGTGCCGTTTTGTGCCACAAATCAATGTTTTTCCGGACCGGCGCCTGGGGTGGGATTTTGTGTTTCGCGGCGGAATGAATTCCGCGCTCCAACAAAAAACCGGCGCTCCCTGTAGCGGCGCTCCCTTGCGGCAACGCCGGTTTGAGGATGGGATGAAGAGGCGACAGTAAGGTCGCTACTCCCTGTTCCGCTGCGGCGGTTTCGGCTTGGTCGCGGCACTAGTCGCAGTCACTGCTGACCCTGCTTCAACCGAAGGAGCAGGCGTTTGATGGAGGTGGGATTCCTTCGCTGGTCCACGACGGCATCGACGTAAATCGTTTCGCCCGATACGCGGTAATAGATGAAAAACGGGAATACTCGGGCAATCATGCGATGAAAACCAAAGAACTGGCGGTGGTATCCGTGATGAAGGAGCAGCGACTCGATGTCCGCACTGAGGGAGTCCAGGAAATAATCGCCAATGCCCGCTTGCTGTCGTTCGTAGAAAAGGTAGCCGTCGAAGAGATCCTCCTTGGCATGAGTGAGGATCTGGATTGTCACGCGGTTCGTTCCCTCAACTCATTTTTGACTTGGTTCCAGTCCTCGTAAACCGCCTCTCCGGCTTCGATCAAGGCCATCCTTTGATTCAGGATTTCACGGTGCCAATCGGGTGGAGCTGAATCCTCGAAGTTCTGATGCAGGCTGCTCCACAAAGCTTCCATCGCCACCAGCTTCTCAGCCGTTGAGAGATTGGAAATCTGATCGCACAGAGTTGGCATGAATCGACGATAGCATGAAACACCGGACGGTGGAAGCGTGGAATTCGCGTGGAAAGAGGAGATTGTATGGCGGTTGTAAACCACTACTACGAAAAAACCGGCGTTCCCTCTCGGAAACGCCGGTTTTCAGATGGATGGAATGAGGCTTACTCCGCAGGGGTTCCGGCGGCTTCGGCTTCTTCGGCTTTTTGGTCGCGGAGCCAGGCGCGGCGGGACATTTTCACGCGGCCTTTTTCATCGACTCCGAGGCACTTGGCGGTGACGAGGTCGCCTTTCTTGACGACGTCCTCGACCTTCTCGGTGCGGCCTTCGGCGAGTTCGGAGACGTGGATGAGGCCGTCCTTGCCGGGGAGCACTTCCATGAACGCGCCGAAGGCGGTGATGGAAACGATCTTGCCGGTGTAAACCTTGCCCACTTCGATTTCCTGGAACATGCGCTCGATCATCGACTTGGCGCGCTCCAAACCTTCCGCCTTGGAGGCGTAGATGTGGACGGTGCCATCGTCCTCGATGTTGATCTCGGCGCCGGACTCGGCCTGGATGCCCTTGATGTTCT
>JBBARN010000013.1:0-41780 GCA_040399845.1 Luteolibacter sp.
GCTGCGGAATGAATTCCGCGCTCCCAGTTTCTGGATCATCGTTGGCGGGGCATTTGCGGCTTCGTTGTGAGCTTCGTGCGGATGGGGTTTCTTATATCTCGGATCAGGATTTCAAATCGCCCATTCACATCGGCAAGGGTTACGGGGATGCGGGGAGTCTCGTAATGAACATCGTGAATCCGACGGCCGGATTTTTTGATGGCGACCGGGTGGATTCGCAGGTGGAGATCGGGGATGGGGCATCGCTGGTCTTGAGCACGCCGGCGGCATCGCGGGTGTATCGCACCCGATCTGGCAAGGCGGCGGCGAATCATCAGGCGTTCGAGTTGGGCGAAAATGCCTTCTTGGAATGGATTCCGGAACCGTTCATCCCGCATGCCGGGGCGGAGTATGTGCAGACCACGCGGATTGCTTTGAAAGGAACTTCCGATCTTTTGTTTTTCGAGTGGATCGCACCCGGCCGCGTGGCAAAAGGCGAGGTGTTTGCGTATCGGAAACTCCGCTGGGAACTGGATCTCGAACTCGATGGCAAACTGCTGGCTCGCGAGAGATATGATTTGAATCCGCAAAACCACAGCCTCGAAGCCCTGCGTGGGCATTTTCCGGAGGCGCATTATGTGTCGGTCTATGCGGCGGGAGGCATGACGCGGGCATGGCCGGCTGAGGAATTGGATGCGCTTTCCTGCGATGCGGTCCGCCTGGGCCACGGGCCGGTGGCGGAGGGTGTCCATGTGATCCGCGCGCTTTGCCGGGACAGCCTGGCAGCGCGGGGTTTGATGGGGGATTTGAGGAAAATGCTGTATGCGGCTGCGGGGAAGGTGCTGCCGCATTTGGGGAGGATTTGAGTGGGGGGAACTCTGCCTGATAAAGAGACCCGCGCCGAGCTGGGGCTCAGCGCTCCCGGGGGGAACTAGAAGCGGCCCGACTGATCATCCCAGAGGAAAACCCATTAACCTCGAGGCATCTCAGTCGGACCGCCTAGTGTGTCGCGACAAACAAAATAAAGCACTAGCTGTGCCAAGATTTTTGGCGTGTGAAACTTTTTCTGAGTTTTTTCTCAGGAAAGCCGCTTCATCACAGCGGCGGAGAGGAGTTTGCCATCGGCGCGGCCTTCGGCGAGTTCCTGGGCGCGCTTCATGACCTTGCCCATGTCGGCTTTGCCGGTGGCACCGGTGTCGGTCACGGCGGTTTCGATGATGGCGGTCATTTCCTCCTCGGTAAGAGCGGCGGGGAGGTAGCGGGAGAGGATTTCGATTTCCGCCTTCTCGGTGACGGCGAGTTCGGAGCGCCCGGCGTTTTCGAATTGCTCGCAGGAATCGACGCGCTGCTTGATCTGTTTGCGGATCACGGCGAGGACTTCCGCTTCATCGAGTTCGGTGCCGAGGCCGCCTTTTTCGATGGCGGCATTGGTGAGCGCGCTTTTGAGGGCGCGCAGGGCGTTGAGGGCCAGGCTGTCTTTGGCCCGCATGGCGTTCTTGATGTCTTCCGGGATGCGTGTGGCGATGTCGCTCATGGGCTTGTGGTAATCCCGGTCAGGCGGGCTGCCAAGAAAACAAAGAGCATCCTCACCCATTCAGCTTCGCGAGGGCTTTGGGGAGGAAGATGCCGTCTTTGCGGATGAGTTTGCCATCGAAGTAAATCTCGCCACCTCCCCAGTCCTTGCGCTGGATGTTGACCATGTCCCAGTGGACTTGGGAGCGGTTGCCATTGTCCGCTTCCTCGTAGGCCTGTCCGGGCGTGAAGTGGAAGGAGCCGGCGATTTTTTCATCAAAGAGGATATCGCGCATCGGTTCGCGGATGGACGGGTGGAAGCCGAGTGCGAATTCGCCGATGTAGCGTGCGCCTTCATCGCTATCGAGAATCTTGTTGATCTGCTTGGTCTTGCCGCTGGCTTCGGCCTTGATGATTTTGCCTTTGGAGAACTCCAGTTTGATGCCATCGAAAGGTATGCCCTGATAGATGGTAGGCGCATTGTAGGAAATGACACCTTCCACGGAATCCTTCACGGGAGCAGTGAAAACCTCACCATCGGGAATGTTATAATTTCCACCACAGACGATGGAGTTGATGCCTTTGATGGAAAATTTCAGATGGGTGCCGGGGCCTTTGATTTCGACGTCGCTGGTTTGGTCCATCAGCTTCTTGAGCGCGTTCATGGAAGGAACCAGCGCCTTGTAGTCGAGCAAACAGACATCGAAGTAAAAATCCTCGAAGGCCTCGGTGCTCATGCCTGCCTGTTGGGCCATGGATGCGGATGGCCAGCGCAGGACGCACCACTTGGTTTTCTTGACGCGGTGGTCGAGCACGGGGCGCATGTATTTCATGGCCAGCTTCATGCGCTCTGCGGGGACATCGGAAGTTTCCGCGATGTTGAGTCCACCGCGGATGGCGATGTAGGCGTCCATGTCTTTCATTTCATGGAGCAGGTGCTTGGCGAGCGTGTCATACTGCGCATCCTCGGCCCCCTTGAGCATCTCACGGGTGAGGCGGCCCTGATGGAGTCGGAGGAAGGGGAGCGCGCCCTTGGCACGTGCCTCGCGGATGAGCGCCAATCCGATGGAGTCCGGCACGTCGTGGAGATCGATGAGGACTTTTTCGCCTTTTTTCAGCGAGGTGGAATAACGGACCAGTTGGCGGGCGAGAGCGTCGATGCGGGCGTCGTGCATGGGCTCTCGGATAGCCGTTCAAATCGGCCCTTCCAAGCCAAATGAACGCGGGAAGGGAACTGTTGGCGGGGAAATCCTTTTCATTTCGCTTGGCAGCACCGGTGGGTGGCCTAAACCAAGGGCATGGTGCTCGGCGTTCTCGGTTCAGGTTCCGGATCCAACATGCAGGCGATCCTCGATGCGATCGACGCCGGCACGCTGGATGCGCGCATTTCCATCGTGCTTTCGGACAATCCGGACGCCTACATTCTCGAACGCGCACGGGGCAGGGGAATCGAGGCGGGGGTGATCGATTGCCGTGGGTTCAAAACCAAATTTCCCGAAGATGCACAGCAGGAAACCGCCGCCCGGCTCAAGGCTGCGGGGGTGGAAGTCGTGTGTCTGGCGGGGTTTTTGAGGTTGGTGAAGCAGCCCTTGCTGGAGGTTTTTCCCGAGCGGATTCTCAATATCCATCCGGCCTTGCTGCCCGCCTTCCCGGGTTTGGAATCCTGGAAACAGGCGCTCGATGCGGGTGTTTCGGAAACTGGATGCACGGTGCACTATGTGGACGAGGGCATGGATACCGGGCCGATCATTTTGCAAGAGGCGGTGCCGGTGATGCCGGATGACACGGCGGAGTCGCTGCATGCTCGCATCCAGGTGGTGGAGCATCGGCTTTATCCTGCGGCGATCCGCATGGTGGCGGATCGATTGAAATCGGGAACTTCCCTTTGATTTTCGCCAAGCCCTCTCCACCACTTATCACTCCATCATGTCGCGCGCCTCGCTCAAGCAACTCCACGAACGCCTCACGGCCACGGTGATCGGATCCGGCGATGCGGCCACTTTGTTGCTCACGGCGTTGCTGGCTCGCGGCCATGTGCTCATCGAGGGCGCGCCGGGCATCGGGAAAACATCGCTTGCCCATACGCTGGCTTCGTCGATGGGCGGAGTTTTCAAGCGGGTGCAATTCACGCCGGATTTGTTGCCGGCGGATCTGTTAGGGAGTTCGCTTTATCGCATGGACCGTGGGGAGTTTGAATTTATCCCGGGTCCTGTTTTTGCAAACTGCCTCTTGGCCGATGAAATCAACCGCACCTCGCCGCGAGTGCAGTCGGCGCTGTTAGAAAGCATGAACGAAGGGCGGGTGACACTCGATGGCGAGACGCGCGCGCTGCCCCAGCCGTTTCTGGTGATTGCCACGCGAAATGATACTTATGCCACGGGAACGTTTCCATTGCCTGAGCCGCAGTTGGACCGGTTTTTGATTTCCATCCCGATGGATCTGCCGGATGCCGCCGTGCAAAGCCGCATCCTGATGGCTCATGCGAATGGAGATATCCCATCGCTCGATGCGGGCGGGGCTTTGGTTTCGCTGGAGGAAATTCTGGCTTTGCAGGATCAGGTGGCGATGGTGCCGGTATCGCAATCGATCGCGGAATATATCACGGCCTTGTGTCAATCGCTGCGGCGGCTTGCCGGGGCGGAGCATTCGGTTTCCATCCGTGCCTCGTTGGCCGTCTTGCAGGCGGCGAGGGCACATGCGTTTCTCGAAGAAGCGGCGGCCGTGCATCCGGATCATGTGCAGGCGGTGTTCCCGGCAGTGATGCGGCATCGGGTAATCCCGGATGATGGCGGTGATGCCTCGCTTTGGATCCACACGGCGCTCGAACGCACGGCGGTGGTGTGAGGCGGCTTGGTTTGTGCTTGGATTCCATCCGCCATGTACGCCAATGAGTCACTCACGATCCTGGAGCAAGCCGCCGAGCTTGACCGCGCCGGGGTGGCCTTCGCGATGGTGACCTTGGTGGAGTCCCTCGGCAGCGCGCCGCAGGATGCGGGTGCCAGGATGATCGTCACGCCAAGCGGGCTGCATGCAGGAACCGTGGGTGGCGGCAAGGTGGAGGCGAAGGCGATCGCGCATGCTGTGGAAATGCTGGCAATTCGAAGCGACAAGCCGCTGCTGGTGAATTGGACGCTCAAGGGCGATGTGGGCATGACCTGTGGCGGGTCGGTGAAATTTTACTTCGAGACGCACCACGCGCATGTCTGGAGGATTGTGATATTCGGCGCCGGGCATGTGACGCAGGCGCTGGTGCCGGTTTTGCTTCCGCTGAAGTGTTATCTAACAGTTTTCGATACCCGTGCCGATTGGCTGGAGAAACTTCCCTCTGCGCGCAATCTCAGTGTGGTGGCCAGCGATTGCCTTGCCGATGAAGTGGATGCTTTGCCCGATGATGCATATCTCATTTGCATGACTCAGGGGCACAGCACGGATCTTCCGGTGATTGCACGGGCGCTCAGCAAAAAGCCTTTTCCCTACATCGGCGTCATCGGCAGCAAGGCCAAGGCTGCGGTGTTGAAGAAGGAACTTCTGCAAGCCGGTGTGCCGGAAGAACTTGCCGGTGATTTCCATTGCCCGATCGGCCTCGACTTCGGCAGCAACCAGCCGCATGAGATCGCGTTGAGCATCGCTGCGCAGCTTCTAACCATCCGAGGCTAGTCAGATCATCGCCAGCTCCTGCAGGATTTTCTCCGCATAATGATAGGTCAGATGCCTCCGGTGCATCGGGGAACCTTGGGGATCCTCGAATTGGTGATCGAAGGGCACTTGCTCGTTGATAGCCATGTGCACAGCCTTGGCGGAGGGGAGTTCGGGGAAAATCAATTGCACGGGCTTGGTGGTGGCGGCGGTGATGGTGAGAAGCATCTTGCCGCTGTCAGGACAGAGCGTGCCAACCAGCAATACCGACGAGCGGCCGCTGGCTGTAAGGGAGAATCGACGCAGCGTGTAATGTTTTCTGAGGGCCGTCGCGGGGATCCAAATGCTGCGGAGCAATTCGCCCGGAGCGAGGGCGCTCTGGTGATTTCCCGTGATGAAGTCGATCACCGGGATTTCTCGCGGAGATCCATGACGAGGCCACAAGGTGCAGATGCCCTCCAGCGCCGCCGTGAGCGAAATCATGGCCCCGGCCGGGAGGGCGGCGGCGGCATTGTCACCGTTCCATGACTTGGAAGAGGCGAGCAAAGATCGGCAGCATTCTTTCAAAAGCGGCGCGGCGATCCAATCGTGCGGCGCGATGAAATCATGCAGTTCGCTGATGGTGCACGTGGCACCGATTTCCAATCCCTCCGCAGACGCGGTCAGCGAGGGCCAATTGAAGCCCTTGAGATCGGTCAGCTTCGAGATGTCGGGTTGCGGTTCCGAAAACAACCAAGTGCCGCCAGCGAGCCAAGAATCGCCTGCCTGCCAGCACCGAACGGAGTCGGATTCGACGGAGTGGGACAATTCTTTGACGGTGTTCAGGTCCATGGCGGGAATGGGTTAGTTGCGAAACATCAGGAGCGCTAACGCAGGGGGCGTGCCATGATGGGCGGGAGGATTCAAAAACCGCATTTTCCGATGAAACAAAATCGTTGCTTGCAGACAGGTGCATCCCGGCGTCGCGAAAACCCCCGCATTCCGTAAATTCCACGTAAATCCGGGAAATCCCATTGACCCGCAGCGGTGGAGGCAGGGAAGGTGATCCGGAATCGGAGAAGTAATCCACCAAAGATTTTCCAAGAAATCTGCCGCTGCCGTGTCTTCCCTTTGAAACCCCTGGCAACCCCGTCCTCAGCCCAATGAAAACCCTCACCGCCATCCTCGGCGCTCTCGCCACCGCCACCCTCTGTGCCATCGCCGCGCCCACGCCGCTTGCCCGCATCGAGGCGGAAATGCGCGACCGCCAATTCGGCAACGCCATCACCCTCGCCGATGAGGCCATCGCCGCCAAGGACCCTGCTGCCGATCACGCTCAGTTTCTCAAAGCCACGGCCTTGTTTCAGGAGAAAAAATTCACCGCAGCCGAAGCGGAGGCCGACAAGTTGATCACCGGCTTTCCTGATTCAATCTGGCGTCACAAAGCCGCCTTCCTCAAGGCGCAGGCGTTGATCGAGGAGAAAAAATTTGCCGCCGCCGCCGCAATCTACAGCGCCGAGTCCGCACGCATCCTCGCCCCGGAGCGGAAACAGGAACTGGTGGGTGAGATCCTGCGATTCGCCGCCAAACTCGAAGCCAAGCCGGATCCCGCCGTCCCGGATGCGCCGCAGCCGGATTTCGCCAAAGCCTGCTCTCTCTACACCAAGGCGCTCGCGATGGAGTTGCCGCGTGATTTCCGCGATGACATCCTTTTCCGCAAAGCACGCGCCTTGCAACAAGCGGGCAATGCGCCCGAGGCGATCCGCGACTACCAAGCCTACCTCACCGAATACGATCCACTCTGGACCGGTCCCGCCGGATCCGGCGCAGCGAGGCCGCAAATGATCAATCCGCCCCCTGCTGGCAAGCATGTCGCCATGGCACGTTTCCACCTCGCCGAGTCCTTCCATCAATCCGGCAACCCCGAAGCCGCTCGCATGGAGTCCGAGGATCTCTTGAAATTGATCGATTCCGCAAAGCTCACACTCACCACCGATTCCGAGAAAAAACTCCCCGATGAAATCCGCTGGCTGCACGTTCAAACCCACTTTGCCGCGCAACCCGCCCTGCTCCAACGCAGCCACAACGTCGTCGGCCAGCAAATAGCGCTCATGCAAAACACCGCCGCCTTCATCGGCAATACCGGAGGACTTCCGACCACGGATGTCCAGTTGTTCCGGCTCTCCCACGGTGATCTCGATCAGGCACTCAAAACCTGCCGGACTTATATCAACGCCCAACCCATCGGCAGCAGGGCGGTGAGAGCGGCGTGGATGATCGCCGAAGCGCTGCAAACAGAAGGCCGCGCCGATGATGCGATCGTTGCTTACCGTGACTTCATCGCCACCAAAGGCTTCAGCCTGCCCGAGGGTGATGCCGCCACCACGATGGATGAGGAACTCCGCGCTGCGCCCGCCACTCACATGGCAAACCTGAAAATGCGCGCGCTGTTCCGCATTGGCCAGATTCAATCAAGCCAGAAAAAATACGAACAAGCCATCGCCACATGGCAAAGTTATGTCAAAGAACACCCGAACGGCCCCGAGTGGTCGGAGAGCCAGAATGCCATCATCAATGCGGAGTTTCAAATGGGCCTCGACGCCCTCACCGGCAAGCAGGAGCAACTTGCCATGCAGCGCTTCGATGAATTCCTGCGCTCCCATCCGCTCGACGAACGCGCCCCGCGCATCCTCTATCTCTTCGGAGCCATGCATGAGGCAAAAGCGCTCGATCTCGAAGACGCGAAAGCCCCCGGCGAGGAGGTCAAGGCGAGTTATGCCAAAGCAATCGAGGAATGGGCCAAGCTTGTCAGCAAATATCCCGAAAGCGCGGAAGCCCGCGCCGCCTTGTTGAAGAGCGGATCCATCCTTGAGGAAAAACTTGGCGAGTTTGAAAAAGCCCTCAAGCTCTATCAGAAAGTCGTCAATGAACGCGGAGACAACGCGGCCCAGGCAGCGATTACACGCCTCACGCAGAAAAGCCTCTCGCTCTCGGCGGAGCGCGTTTTCCGCACCAACGAAACGCCCAAGCTACGCCTCAAGGTGCGCAACATCGAACAATGCGAGGTGCGTGTTTATAAAATCGACCTTCAAGCCTACTTCCGGAAGATGCATGATATCACCGGTGTCGAAGGGCTCGATGTCTCACTCATCCAGCCTGACAAGTCATGGACCTTCAAGCCCGATGCTTATGCCAAATACAAACCGCTCGAACAAGAGGTCGAGATCCCCTTCACCGGCAACGAGGCAGGCGCTTGCGTGGTCAGCATTGGGGATGAGGATTGGGAATCCACGGTGTTGGTCCTGCGTTCGGATCTCGAAGTGATGGTGAAATCCAGTCGTCGCGAGGTGCTGGCATTCGTGCAGGACATGTTGACGGGGAAACCTGCGGCGAATGTCGAGCTGTTGGTCAGCAATGGAAGCTCCGTCGCCACGACCGGAAAAACCGGCAACGATGGAGTGTTCAAGACTTCGCTCGAAGCCCTCAAGGACCTGGGCGACGTGCGCGTCTTCGTCCTCCGCTCCAATCATGCCGCCGCCTTCAATCTTCCGCTCGCCGGTCTTCAACTCTCCACCGGATTGAAGGCCAAGGGATATCTTTATACCGACCGTCCCGCCTATCTTCCGGGTGAAACCATCAATATGCGCGGTGTGTTGCGCGATGTGAAAAACGGCGAATATGCCATCCCGGAGAATGCGGAATTCACCATCCGATTCACCGACCCACAAGCGCGTCTTCTCTCCGAACAGAATGTCAAACTCGGCAGGTTCGGAACTTTCGACGCATCCCTTGCATTGCCGGAGCGGGCAGCCATCGGCACTTATGCCATGACCGCCATCCAGGAACGCAAAGGCCGCGAACCGCTGCAGTTCCAAGGAAACTTCGAAGTCCGCGAGTTCAAACTCGAAAAAATCAAACTCACCATCGACTTCCCCCGTCGTGTTTGGTTCCGCGGTGAGAATATCGAAGCCACCCTGCAAGCCGCTTACCATTGGGGCGAGCCTCTGGCCAATCGCGTGCTCCGCTGCACCCTGCCGGACCGCCGCATCGAACGCATCACCACCGATGCGGAAGGAAAGGCAATACTCAACTTCGACACCACCGGCATGACACCGGGAAGCCAGCTTGTTTTCACTGCATCTCTCGACGGCGAAAACGTCACTCTAACCGAATCCATCAGTCTCGCCAGACTCGGCTTCTCCATCGCCGCAAAACCCAGCCAATCGGTGGTCATCGCAGGCGAACCCTTCAATCTCGACCTCGCGACCACCGCAGCGGATGGGAAACCATCGGGCGAATCCTTGAAAGTCACCCTGCTGCGGATGGAAAAGGCCAAAACCAGCCGGATTCTGACACTCCTGCCATGGCCTCAGGAGGAGGTCCCGTCATCCGCCGAGGTCAAGGAATCCGAACTCGATACCACCACCGATGCGACTACCGGCAAGTCCTCACTTTCCCTCAAACTCGACAAAGGCGGCCTCTATCGCATCCGCGTTGTCGGCACGGACCGCTTCGGACAAATCATCAACGATGTGACCGGCATCGAGGTTTCCGATAACGAAGACGCAAACAAACTCCGCATCTTCGCGGACCAGTCAACTCTCAAGGTTGGTCAGGATGCCAAGGTTCGCCTGCACTCACGGCTGGAAAAGGGTCTCACACTTCTCACCTACGAAGGCGAAACCATTCTGCGTTATCAGATTCTCGATCTCCGCAAGGATTACAATGACATCGATTTCAAAGTGGGACATGAACTGTTTCCCAACTTCCGCCTTGCCGCTGCCGTCATCGATGGCCGGGAGCTTCGCTCCGCAACCAAGGAGTTCAGTGTCGAACGCGAGTTGAAGGTCGTCGTGAAGCCACTCAAGGAGGCGTTTCTTCCGGGCGAAGAGGGCAAGGTTGAGATATCAGTGACCGATCAGATCGGCCAGCCTGTTGAGGCGGAGTTGAGTTTGGCTCTGGTCAATGAAGCGCTGTTCGCAGTGTTTCCTGATGCCACCACTCCCATCCTCGATTTTTTCCAAAAGGAAGCCCGCCGTTATGCCGAATTCCACACCGGAGCCACTTGCGGCTTCCGCTATGAAGGTTCCACGCGGCCGGTCGCCAAGGCTTTGACTGACGAAAATCAACGGATGCTTCGCGCAGAAAGGGAAGGGAGAGACTTGGATGAAGTCCGCACGGAAATGTCCCAGTCGCTTGCCAGACCCGCATCGGCTCCCGCGATGCCGTTCGAAGGGGGCGCTGGACTGGGTCAGACCCGAGTTGTCGCAGGATCCCTCTCGGAGCTCAGCAGTATCACTGAGGATGTCCGTTACAAAATCGATGACAACCTTAAGGCCGATGAGAAAGCACAAGCTCCGCCCACTCCCCGTCGTGAGGTGCAAGGGGATGGCCGCTGGCTGCCTTCCATCATCACCGGAGCCGATGGCAAGGCCGTGGTCAGCATCCCGATGCCGGAAACCACCACCGCGTGGCGTCTAACAGCTCGTGGATGCTCCGTGGAAACGCTGGTGGGTCAAGCCACTGCCACCACGCTCACCCGCAAGGATTTCTTTGTGGAACTCAAGACTCCTTCCTTCCTTCGTGAGGGCGATGAAGTTCGTGTCGTGGGACGCGTTCACAATCTAACCGACTTCGCCGGCAAGGTTCCTCTCAGCCTCCGCATTGTGGATACAAAGGACAAAACCAAAGTCCTCGCCACCCGCGAAACCTCCATCGAAGTGAAGGCCAAGGGTGGAGGCGAGATTGCGTTTGATGCATTTACTATTCCCAACATTCTCAATGCCACCTTCCAACTCACCGGCAACGCCGGTGCGGCAAATGACAGCCTCGAACAAAGCATCCCCGTTCACCCTTGGGGACTGCCCTATGCCGTGCACGCCGGTGGCATTGCCAATGCGAACACCGCCGCTGTGCTCCGCCTGCCAGAAGGCCGCAAGTATGACTCAACCTGGATGAGCATTTCCATCGGCCCAGACGTGAAAACCGCGGTGCTCGATATGGCCTTGCAACACCACGGACTGCACGCCGACTACGCCCGCATCATGCCTCCGGTGTGGGGTGAACATCCGGCGAACGATCTGTTGGCAGTCGCCTCCGCCCTCGTTTATGCCAACTCAAGCAAGGCAGGTGAACCCTACATCCGCCGCCTCGCGGATCGCGGCCGCGCACTGGTCGCTGGACTTGTGTCCAGCCAAGCACCCGATGGCAGTTGGGCCAGCGAACTGCGTGGTTATACAACCGCTCGCGTCTTCTGGGCACTTATCGCCGCACGCGATGCCGGCATCGTCGTGCACAAGGACAGCATCGAGAAAGCTGCCACTTATCTCTTGAAACAACTCGAAGGCTTCGAAGCCAATGATCACAACAGCAAGGCCATCGTCCTCCACGCATTGTCACTCGACAAACGCGCGGACTTCGGCGCTTGCAACCGCCTTTATCGCGACCGCAATTCGCTTGGCAACTCAACGCTCGCCTATCTCACACGTTGTTTCTTCAACCTCGACCGCAAGGAGATCGCACTCGAACTCGCGGGCATCCTTGAAACCAAGGCCAAAGCGGAACCCGATCAACCTGTCATCTGGGAGTCAGGTTACAAGGCCGCATGGCTCAACGATACGCCGGAAACCACCGCGCTGGTTCTGTTGGCGTTCGCCGAGTCGAAACCGGACTCACCCCGCGCAGAGGCTGCGGCAAAGTCGTTGCTGCAATTCCATGGCTGCTTCGGTTTCCCGACTGGCCGCGCTCGCGGACCCGCCGTGGCAGCCTTGTCGAAGTGGTTCGGCCCAGGCAAGGAACAAGCCACCGATATGGAAATCGGCGTGTTCATCAACGGCAAGGATGCCGGCTTGGTGAAATTTACCCCATCCTCCATCAACGTCCGCAATGCAGAAGGCGTGAGCAAATCCAATGGCGCTCCAAGCACCACCACTTTCGAAATTCCGAGTAACCTGCTCACTGCGGAAAAGAACCTCGTGGAGTTCAAAATGCAGGGTCGTGGAACTTATACTTATGCCGCCACTTTGAATGGCTTTTCCTCCGATATCAAAGCCACCGGAAACTCCGTTCATCCCGGTATTGATGTGTGGCGGTATCTAAACGCCCAACTTGAATACCGTGGTAGGCCCATTGGGGTTTCCAGCACATCGCCCGTCAAGAATGCGGAGAACGGCCAACGAATCAATGTGCGCCTTCACGATCAGCATGGTTACTGGAACGCGGGCCGCTGGTTCATCATGGACATCCCGCTCCCGGCTGGCACTCGCCTCGTCGATGGGTCGATTGCGATCGTCGAATCCCAGCAATTCGAAGTTCATCCCGGATTCATCCGCGTGTTCTTCCCCAACCGTTGCCCCGCTGTGTCCTTCGATCTCACCGGCTACGTGCCCGGAAAATTCCGGGTACTGCCTTGCACGATCCGCGAGATTGGAAATCCCGCCTTCCTCGCGATCAGCCCGACAACTGAAATCACGGTAATGGCCACGGGTGAAAAGTCACCCGATCCCTATGAAATGAACCTCGGCGAACGCTTTGCTCTCGGCAAATGCCATTTCACCGATGGCGAGGATGCAAAGGCTCTGGAATATCTAACAGCTGTCTTCAAGGAGGATCCCAAACACAACGAAAGCGAACTCGCCCGCATGCTCTTGTGGATCCATACCAAGCAGGAGTTCTACGATGCCCGCAAGATCGTGGAGATGTTCGAGATCCTGCGCGAACGTTTCCCGACCCTTGAAATTCCTTTCGACAAAATCCTGGTCGTCGGCAAGGCCTATCAGGACATCGACGAATTCGAACGCGCGTGGTTGGTCTATCGCGCCGTCATCAGTGCCAGTTTCACCAACGATGCCGGCATCAGTGCCGTGTTGGAAGATGAAGGGCGCTTCCTCGGATCGATCGATTTCCAGGAACGCATCTGGCGCGAGTATCCGGATACGGCCGATGTGGTCTCCGCCTCCTTTGCGATGTCCCAGTTGATCTATCAGAAAGCACCGAATGCTCATGAATTGCCGAAAGAGGACAAAATCCAGCCGGAAAAAATCGCCATGCTCAAGCGCACCGTGGACATGCTGGTTTCCTTTCTTGCGCTGTATCCCACCAATCCACTCGCTGACGATGCGGCCTTCAGTCTCTGCAATGCGATGCTCGATCTGAAAGACTACTCGCGGGTGGTGGATCTCAGCCGCGAATTCTCCAAGCGCCATGCCGAAAGCGAACTCGCCCCCGGATTCCAATACATGACCGCACTGGGCTTGTTCTGGCAGAAGCAACACACAGAAGCACTCGCCGCAGCCCGCGTGGTGGCGGATGGAGACAGCAAGGACCGCGACTTCGCCCGCTATATCCTCGGACAGATCTATCATGCTGAAAGCAAACCCGCCGAAGCCATCGACTGGTATGGCAAGGTGAAGGAACTCTATCCGGATGCGGCGGAGGCCATTGCTTATTTCGAAAAGAAAAGCATCGGCCTGGAAGAAGTCAGCGTCGTCAAGCCCGGCGCTCCGGTTTCCTTAACTCTCAAGTATCGCAACATCAAGGAAGCCTTTGTGCAGGTCTATCGCGTTGATTTGATGAAACTCTATCTCCAGCAGAAAAATCTCAGCGCCATCACAAGCGTGCAGCTCGCCGGCATCCAGCCCGAGTCCGAACAACGCATCGTACTCGGTGAGGGCAAGGATTTCGTCGAAAAGGAACGCGCCATCCCGCTCGCCCTGAAGGATGAAGCCGCCTATCTTGTCATCTGTCGGGGAGATGATCTTTTCACTTCCGGCATGGTGCTCATTACGCCGTTGAAAATCGAAGTGCAGGAAGACGCCGTCAGCGGACGCGTGCGCGCCAATGTGCTCGATACCTCCAAAGGTGGCTATCGGCCGGAAGTCCACGTCAAGGCCATCGGCAGCGCCGAAAGCGAGTTCCGCTCAGGCGAGACCGACCTGCGAGGGCTTTTCATTGCGGACAACCTGCGCGGCAAGTCCACGGTGATTGCCCGCGAGGGTGAATCGAGATATGCCTTCTTCCGTGGCGACACTTGGCTCGGTGCGCCCGAAAATTCGCCTGCCCAAGCCGTGCAACAGGACCCGCCCGTTTTCAAACAAGGCGTCGATTACAATAGCAACCTGTATGAGCAAAATGGAGCCATCCAGCAGCTCAACAATGGCAAATGGAATTCACAACGCCGCCAGGCCCCCAACAAGGGCGTGAAGATCGAACAAGCCTACTGAATCCCTCTCCGGAAATCCTTCCTCAGTGACACTTTAGAAGTATGGGGTTGGCGATCGGCATGAACTATCAGCGGAAATGGAGCACCACGGTGGTATGGGGTTGCACGGTCATGCTGGTGTTGCTCTGGACGGCCTCGCGGGTCACAAGGTCGATGATTCCACCATCGGCTTGGGGGACCTTGAGCTCGAAGGTTTTGTCGGCACTCATGTTGATGGCGATCAGGTAAGCACCATACCGGAGTTGATAGAAATCCCCCCGCCCGGCGTGGAGGTTTTCCTTGCCGGGTTGGTAATCGATTCCGGGCGGGATTTGGGCGATCGGCAGCTTTTCACCGGCATGGGCGGAGATATAGCTTTTGGGATATCGCGGGCCGCCATTGCCGAAACCGAAGTTGGTCCAGTCCGGCCGTTCATATTCCAGACCGGAGGGCGTGAACTTCACATCCACTGCCACAGTGGCGATGCGGCCGAACGTGGGGGTGAGGTGATGGATGCGGCCGAGAAAGTTGACGGCATGACGGGCGCGCCAATAGAGCGATGCATAGAGGATTTCCCGGCCATTCTTGATGGCGACCACGCCATTCTCTTCATCGGCAAAGACAAAGTCTCCCTGGTCCCACGACATCGGGAGTCGGTGGCCCGATGCTGGCTGGGCCTGCATCGTTGCAACGCGCTCCGGCACGGATAGAAGTCCGAAGGTGACGCGGAATCCCTTGTCTTCCATGCGTTGTGAGATGGATTGATAGAACTGGTTGTCCGCCATCATTTGTTGGCCGTAGCCGATGAGCACGGGATCCATGGTGGCAATGGCGGCTTCCAATGCGGAGCCATCCCACGACGGGCGTTGGTCGTAGGTCACATTGCCGGGGAAATGCGTATCTCTCCAGCCCACGATGGTTTCCTGCACCATGGCTCGGTAGCCGTCGGGATCGAGCATGGGATACCGGAACGGAGCGCGGGCGCGGGCGATCTTGATGAGTTGTGCTTTTATTTTCCCGTCGCCCGCCGCGTCGGGTGAGGGGCGGGTGGCTTCGTAGATTTGCACGCCCCAGTCGAGGACTTCGCCATAGTTTCCCACAAACCCAAGCTCGCGGGTGAGGCCCTTTTTGGTGGTTTGATGGAAATTCGAGCCGAGTGGTTTCAACGGCTTTCCATCTCGTTCGCTGCCGAGCCAAGGTTTCATTCCCATGGATTCATATAGATAGCGCTGCGCGTGGGACTCCGGCAAGGCCATCGATGGATTCAGAACGGCGACACCACGATTCGCGAGATAGATGCCATAAAGGTCGTTGATCATCGACTGGTTGGTATATTGCCGCCGGTGCTGGCGGTGCCAATCCCTGCATGCGATGAGCATTTGCTGGAAAGCATCACGCCTCCTGACTTGTTTGCCATTGCCGTCATCGATCGGCTCGTTCCATGACTCGCTGAGTTCGTTATTCATCAGCACAAGCACCTGCCCGGACGGACCAAGGCCGAACCAATCCGGGTTGTAAGTGGAAGGTTCCGCTTCCGCGAGCTGTGGATTGGCGACATAGGCACGATAGAGCGCGTCGAGGCTACAGCGGATCTTGGTGATGGTTTCCTTCCTGCCTGCGGCACGTGTCCATGGTGTGTGCCATGATTTGGCGAGGAAGAGGGTTTGCATCTGATTGCACGGGAGTTGCGGCTCCTTCAGAAGACCTTCGATTTGTTTGTTTACGCGGACCTTCACCGCATCGATCACCTCTGGACCCGGCGCTTGTCTTCCCGGCGAGTTCTCAGGAAAGACCCCTTGTTTTTCGTCGGTTGGCGGAGTGAAACAGGCGTCGGTATGCAGATAAACACGGTAGAGCCCGCGGCTCGGCTCGGCCATGGTCTTTTGATAGATTTCAAACGTATTGCCATAAGTCCAGATCGGCCCTGTGGCGTGAATCTCACAGGTGACACGAGTCTTGCCTAGGGTGATCGAGCGGGGGAGGGGAGTGGTGCGGTAATAGAATCGACCGGGATAACAGGGAGCATCGGTGCCGGTATCGAGGGCTTCGATGTCACCGAGGTGGCGGTAACCGATTTGTTTGCCTTCCACGTGAAGCATCAACTGATTGCGGCCGACGTCGCCGCCCCAAAGCCGGATGGTGAGGTAATTCTGAGCCTCTGGATCGACTGTTGCGGAGAAGCTGAGCCGTCCTCCCTGCCAAGGAAGCGGGCCGCCTGGAAGGAGTCGGCGCGAGGGTTCGTCCAGTCCTCCGATGACGACGTCCGATAGCTCCGCTTTTAGGTTGTGTGCGGTTTCCGAGGCACCATTGCCGAAAACCAGCGTATCGAGCCATTCGGCGCGCGACCATCCGGAGAGGGCTGCAAAAACGGCAAATATCAGGCAAATTTTGTGGGATAGGTAGTGCGACATGGGTTCACGGATGAGGGCCGCCCGGGCGGAGGCATTTCAACGCAGGGAAATGGGAAATCGAGCATTTGCCGTCGGTTTCGTTGGTTACGTGGTGCGGGACATCTTCCTTGCCTGACCCTGTGCTTGTCGCTTGATGGCGGATCCTGGTTTCCTTGGTGTGGGCATGTAGGACTTGCGGCGGGCGGGAAGCTCGGATTGATTGGAATCTCCGAATGGGTGGCCATGGCCGCAACCCGATCAGATTTGCATGGAACCGGAAAACCCAACCACCAGCCCGCTCGAAGCGAACCCGCCCGCCCCTCAGGTGGACGGGCAGGTGCCTGTGCGGGCCGTCGCAATTCCTGGGAAGCCCCTGCCTGTGATGCCGAAAGTGGATTCCGGAACGCGCTGGGGACTGTGGGTGATGGCAGCGATTCTGGTCATGATTGCAGGACTTCTGCTGGTGCCGTGGTTTCGCAGCCAGTTCGAGGCGCGGGAACGTTTGATGGATGCGGCAGCGATGGTCGCAAAGGCGCAACAACAACTCGATCAAGGCTACGCGCAAGCTGCGGAGGCATCTGCGCGCGAGGCGCTGAAGCTGGTGCCCGGCGAGGCAAGTGCCACCCGCGTGGCTGCTGCGGCACAACGAATGTTGGACCAGCAAAAAGAACGCGAAACCCTTGCGAAGGCTGCGTGGGATGCTGCGGAGAAATGGGTCATTGATGATCATTTGTTAGAGGCGATTCCAGCCTTCGACACCATCGCCACGAAGTCCGCGGAGTTTCCCGAGGGTGTCGGCACGAAGGCTGCCGCGCGGGCAGCGGAGTTGCGGGAGATGAAAGGAACCTTGCTGCTCCCGAATGATTGGCCAGCCGATGCAGTGATGGTGATGAATGCGGAAATCATCGACCCTCAGGACAATCGTGTGAGCGGGATTCCTCTTGGGGAGCGGGACCTGATTGTTTCCCGCAAAGGTTATCGCAATCCCGCTCCGATCCGGCTCGCATTCCGTGGGGTGAAGCCACTTGCGCTGCCGCCGGTTTCTTGGAAACCCGTCGGAGGCAAGGTCACGGTTTCCAGCACACCGACAGGTGCAGCGATCTGGGAGGGCAATCGCGCCACCGGCAAGTTGACTCCACACACATTCGAGGATGTGAACGTGGGCAAGGCGGAATATCTTCTCAAACTCAAGGGCCACGTGGACAAGATCGTCACTGCGGACGTGGTGAGTGGTGCCCATCATGTGCCTTCGGTCCAACTCACCGAGGTGACCTCGCTGCCAGCCGATGGAAAAATTGCAGGTGAAAGATGGGAGTTCAACCTTTCCCCGAATGTCAAAGTGGCCTTCCGCTGGTGCCCGCCGGGGACCTTCATGATGGGTGGCAACGATCGGGTGGCCGCGCCGGATGAAAAGCCCTTGCGAAGCGTCACGCTCACCAAAGGATTCTGGTTGGCGGAAACGGAGTTCACCCAAGGCCAATGGGAGGGAATTGATGGTCGCCCATCATTGTTGCTCCTCATTACCAAACGCCAGCCGGGAGCGCCACCCGCTGCGGAGAATCCACAACATCCGATGCTTTCCGCGAGTTGGGACCGAATTTGCGGAGATAACAAAAGATCCGGCGGACTGCTTGGGAAAATCAATGCCTTCCTCCGCAGCAACCGCAGCACCGGATGGGTGGTGGATCTGCCCTCGGAGGCCCAGTGGGAATATGCCTGCCGCGCGGGATCCAAGGGGGCATTTGGCATCGATCCCGCCAAACCCATCACTCCGGACAATCTTGCCTGGCATCAAGGCAACAGCGGGGGAGTCATTCATCCGGTGGGACTCAAGGCTGCCAATCCTTGGGGCTTGAAGGACATGCATGGAAATGCCCGCGAATGGACCCGCAACTGGTATCATCATGACAAGAACTCTTCACCGCTGAAGGATCCGACGGGCCCCTCATCCGGATGGAAAATTGCGGTGCGCGGAGGATCATCGCTCACGCCGCTTGCGGAGTGCCGCAGTTCGTCACGCGCCCAAGCCTACTCGAGTGTCGCCCATCATTCCATGGGCTTCCGGCTGATCCTGCGAAAGCCGGAGACCCCGCCGCCGGTGGTGAAAAAGCCCGCTCCCCCGAAAAAGAAACCAGCGCCCCCGCCGAAAAAGAATCCGGCACCCAAGCCTCCGAAGAAGAAGAAATGAAACCGGCGCCCGAGAGGTTGTATTCTGGTTAGATATGGGGTGGGGTGGTTCGCGGCGATTGAAGCGTGAGGCCATCCACGTATTCCGCGGCCAGCGACACATGTCTCGCCGTCGTGCTGCCGTCTTCGAGCCATTTTGCCATTTCTCCTACCAGCCGCCGCACCGGAAACCGGAATCTCGCGAGCAGCGGGTGGAACCACCCGGCATCCGATGGATCATTGAGAAGGATCAATGAGACATCATCGGGAACCTTCATGCCCTTCTGGGAGATATAACATTGCACGGTGATGAGTTCCTTCCAATCCAGAAGAACAAATGCGGTCGGAGCCTCGGTCGCGAACACCGCATCCAGAATCCGCCATGTCACATCCGGGGTGAGGTAGTCACTTTCCGGATTATGATAACTCTTCACATAAACCGCCCCGATGGATTCGATCGCGCTGCGGGTGACGTTCCTCATGGCTTCCTTGAAGACCTCGGTCCTGTCGCAGAGCGGAATGACAATCCTCGTGTGGCCCAGCGCGATGAGCTTCGCCAACGCGTCTTCCGCCATGGACGATGATTTCACGGCGACCAGTGATACCGGATGTCCGGCTGTGCTCCCACCGAGAAACAGCATGCGGATTTTTCGTTTTGCCGCCCATTCCGCCAGCGGTGCGCGACCGTAAATGGCGATGACGGAGGTGTTGGCATCCACATCGATGGTTTTGTCCCAGGATCTTTGCATGTGTTTGACGTGGAGGAAATCCACCACCTGCAAATCAACGATCCACCCTTTGCGGGTCATGCGCTCCCTCAGCATTTCCACGACCCGGCGCGTGATGTCCACCAACTGGCTGAGGTCGTCGTGGGCGAGGATGAGAAGCCGCTTGGATCCGCCTGCCACGGATTTTCCGGGTTTTCCGGCCCGCTTGTTTGCCACACGGAAGGCTTTCCGCTCACCGCCGGATTCAAGAATGCCCGCCTGCACCAAGGTTGCCAAAGCCTCCGAAACACTGGGTGGGCTCACTCCGAGGCGTTGGGCGAGAATGCGTGTGCCGGGAAGCCGCCCGCTCCATTTTCCAGCAGCGATCTCCTGCTTCAGGAGCTCCGCCGCGAGGTGGATGGTGCTGGCTTTTTCAATCCTCTTCACACCTGCTTTTTCTGCCAGATCCAGGGAACTGCCAATCGCAATCCTTGGAAAACGAACCTTTGATTTCCGAGCGGGATCTCATCGTGCTGTTTCAATCCGATTCGCTTGGAAGCCGTGAAATTCCCCGGATTCCGTTAGAATCTGCGCAAGTGAAATGGGCAGATGTTTTTCGAATGGCAGCTTGCGTTGGGAGGTGCTCTCAGGACAAGTGAACTGTCACATTTTTCAATCCCTCAAAGTTTGCACCCCATGAAGCCGAAGTCCCTCTCCCTCCTCATTCCATCCATCATTGTTTGTGCCAGTGCCGCCACTTCGCAGGGGCAGGTGCTGTCGGTGGCCACCGGTCAATGGGACACCGCTGCTACCTGGGCAGATGCCGCGGTGCCTTCATCCGGAAAGAATTACAAGATCGATGGCGAGAACGTGAACGCTCCCAACGTTGCCTCAGGCACGGCGACCCGGACCTTTGCTGGAGACGCCCTCGAAGTTTCCTCAGGCGAACTGCAACTCAAAGTGGAGCACAGCGGAGGTATCACCACCGGAAACTACACGATCCCCGGGCTTTCGCTGTCGGGAGGCTCACTCGTCTTCGATGCAAGCAACGGCAGCACCGCCTGGAACTTGAACTCTCCGATCCAATTCCAGACAGGCACGAACTCGAAGCTGATCCTCCGGGACGGCAATTTTGAAACCTCCGCCAACATCAAGGAGGCCATCAGCGGGTCCGGCAACATCGCTTTCGAGGCGAATCGCTCGGACACCAACTCCGACCGTGCCAACCTCAATGTGCAATTCGCCAACAATACGTTCTCCGGCAACTGGTCGGCACAAGGCTTCGATACCGGCAGTTGGGCAAACATCCGTGCCGCTGCGGTCAATGCGCTTGGAACCGGTGTTGTGACTCTGCTCGACCGTGGATCCTTGCAACTCGATGTGGCCAGTGGCATTGACAGCCTTTCCGGGGTGACCCTAAGCCATGCCACGGCCCGATTGAATTTGAATGGCCGCTCGTGGACCAGTCCGAGTGCCGCACTCACCGTCACCACTGGCAATGTCAACGCAGGAAGCGCCGCGATGACCATTGCTTCGGTGAACCAGTCCGGTGGTGCCATCAACTTTTTCCTCAATGCATCCAGCAACGGCAAACTCATCACTTCCGGAGCCGCCACCTTCGGCGGCGGCGTGATCAATGCGACCCCGACAGTGAATCCCGCGGGGAAGTCATATGATATCATTAGCTATGGTTCGTTGGTTGGAACGCCCACACTTGCATTCGGCGATCTCGGGCGTGTGACCGCCACCGTGGATTACGGCAGCGGAACCAATGACACGGTTTCGGTATCGTTTGCCAATGCCGCAGCCAATCTTGTGTGGACGGGAAATGATGTCGGCTTCGAAAACAACTGGGACAAGGAAGTCGCAATGAACTTTTCCAACGGCGGCACTCCCGACAGGTTTTTTTCCTATGACAATGTGACGTTCGGCAATACCACGGGATCAACGACACCCAACGTGATCGGCAACTTGTTGGCAGGCACGGTGACTTTCGATCATGCCACCAACGATTATGCCTTGGGCGGCACCGGTTCCCTGACCGGCCTCACCACTCTCGTCAAGACCGGGACTGGCAAGCTTACGATCATCAATCCCAATTCCTACACGGGGACCACCACGATCAGCGGAGGCATCCTTGAGGTGGGCAATGGCGGCACCACCGGCACGCTGGGAAGCGGAGCTGTGATCAATGATGCGCAGTTGGTGATCAACCGCAGCGATGCCGTCACACTTGCGAATGCGATCAGTGGCAGTGGGTCTCTCTCCAAGAGCGGAGCGAACACCCTTATCCTTACCGGAAACAACACCTACTCCGGAGCCACCTCCATTCCCGCTGGCACCTTGCAAATCGGCAATGCCGGAACCTCGGGAACCCTCGGCAGCGGACCGATCACCAACAGTGGCGCGATCGTTTTCAACCGCACGAACAACTTTACCGTCAGCGGTTTGATTTCCGGCAATGGCACCGTCACTCAGTCGGGAACCGGCACGACGACTTTGACGGCAGCCAATGATTACAGCGGACTCACCAGTATTTCCGCAGGCAAATTGGCATTTTCCGGAGGAGACAACCGCATCCCCGCGACCAGTACCGTGGCCTTTTCAGCGACCAGTGCCATGGATCTCGGTGCGGGCGATCAGACGCTCGCCGCCCTGACCCTGCCGGTGGCAAATGCGGATTCCAGCACCACCATTACCGGCAGCGGTACGCTGACCATCAATGGAACCGTTCCCTTTAACTTCGGCGTGAGCGGGACGGGCATCACAGTAGCCCGCACTGCGACCATGAACATGACCGGCTTGGCGGCCTTTGTGTTCGACTCCTCCACCCAATTGTTCCGTGTGGGTGCGCAACCGGGTATTTCCACGAGTGGCTCCGGGGTGCCAAATGGAACCTTCCAGGCATCTAACAGCACGAGCATCACGGCGTTGTCGTTCCTGCTCGCGGATCAGTCGGGATCCGGCACGGGTGGGGCGCATACCTTCCGCATGGGTGAGGCCACCGCCATCAATGCAAATACCATCAATCTCGGTGCCAGCGGAAGGTCCAGTGCCACACTGAACTTCAACACAGGCCTGACTGCACCCAAGGCCACTTTCCGTGCCACCAACGGAAGGGCCGCGGTGACCTCTTGGGAAGTCGGGCGCGTGGCGCATTTCGGGACGAACACCTGGACAGCAACGGCTGATTTCTCGACAGGAGAACTGGATGCCCTGGTCACGAATCTGCGTATCGGCATTACCAATCCGACAAACCAAAGCAACCGCGCGGGCACCCAGAATGGGAATTTCCTCATGGGCAAGGGCTCGCTCGTTGCTACGAATCTTGTAGTAGGTGAGCATTCCGGAACCGGCTCCGCCAACAACACCTACGCCGCCAACGGTACTTTAACCCTCAATCACGCGGATGGTATATTGACGGCGACCTCCCTGCGTCTTGCGGAGAACCTTGGCACGGTCACCGGCGGAACGCGCTCCGTCAGTGGCACCTTCAATCTTCAGGCAGGCAAGCTGATCGCGGGCGAAATCCGCCGTGGCAATCAAACCGCTACAAGCCCAGCTACCGTGACCACCAACTTCAATTGGTCGGGTGGCACCATTCAGAATCCATCCAGTGCGAATCTGACAATATCGAGTCTGCCGCTCAACCTTACCGGAACGAACAACCCGACCTTTGAAGCCACTGCCGGGCAATCGATCACACTCGCTGTGGATTCAGCCATCAGTGGCGCGGGTTTTGGTTTCACCAAGGCGGGTGCCGGGACACTCATCTTGTCCGGCACCAATACGTATTCTGGAAATACATGGCTCGATGCCGGGACGCTCGCAGGCAATGGGGCCGCGAACTCGTTGCTCACTGCGGTTTCCGGCACCACACTGGCACCAGGAAGCGGCGTCGGGACTTTCGCCGCAGCGGGCGCGGTGCTTGAGCCCGGATCGACTCTCGCCATCGAGATCGACAGCAGCACCGGCACCGCCGATCAATTGGTGTCCAGTGCGCCAGTGGACATCACCGGTGCCAGCATTTCGTTCACGGATCTTGGCTCGGACATCATCCCGGCCGGCACCAAGCTCACTCTCATCGATTACACCGGCACATCCTTGTCCGGCACCTTCAGCAGTTATGCGGAAGGCGCATCGATCATTGTGGGGGACAATCAGTTCACATTGAGTTATGTGGATTCATCGAAGGTCACTCTCACTTCCACCACCTCCGCCAGCCCCTATGCCACCTGGGCAAGCGCCAGCGGTTTGGATGGCTCCGCCGGCAAGGATCCCGCATTCGATGCCGATTCCGACGGCGATGGCTTTGATAATGGTCTCGAATGGATCCTCGGGGGAAATCCATTGGCTGCTGACGGAGGAACTCTCGTGACCACCACGGCGAGCGCATCCGGCGGACTCACCCTGGCATTCACCCGTGAGGAGGATTCAATTGGAAATGCCACACTGACCGTCGAATACGACACGGACCTCGTGAGCCCCTGGACGACCTTTGCCACTGTAGGACCCACCAGTGCGGGTCCTGTCACCATCGACACCGCTGGAAGTCCGGACGCCGTGATGGTCAATATTCCGGCCACCAACGCGGTCGGAGGCAAGCTCTTCGGTCGCCTCAAGGTTACGCAACCCTGAGTGAAGGTAAAATATGAAAAAAGCCGCCGCGATCCGCGGCGGCTTTTTCTATTTCAAGCGCGAGCCTTGGCGTAGGCCCGGAGATAACCGGCACATTGAGCCACCTCGGTGACGTTGGTCTTCCAGTTGTGTTCATACTCGATGGTCACGTTGCCGGCGAAACCATGTTTACGCACCTCATCGAGAATGGCCATGTTATCAATAATGCCAGTGCCGAAGGGGCGGTCGTGCGACCATTTTTCAATCGATTCGCGGTCCTTCATGTGGAAAGCGTGAACGCGGGGGGCGATCTTCTTGATCACTTCAAGCGGATTCAGGCCGGACGTCGCCCAGTGGCCGATGTCCGCGCAGAAACCGATGTTTGCATGCCGCCCTTCGATGGCCTTCGAGATCTTGTCCGGATTCCACAGCGCGGAGGGTTTCGGGTGATTGTGGAAGCACACCTTGATATCATATTCCTTGGCGAGCTTCTCCAAGGTATCAAGCGAATCCAGGGACTCGGTGCTGACTCCGTAGAGACCGAGTTTTTTGGCGAGTTCGAAAGTTTTCCGGGCTTCCTTCTCATCCTTCGATATGGGAGTGACGCCAAAATTCACGGCTGAAATACCGTTTTTCTTCAAGTGATCGATGACCAATTGGAGTTTGTCGTCAGGAAGGTCGGGCGTGAATTTCTCATCACCGAGTGCGCCGCCAATCTTCTGGCCGGGGAACACCTCGACATTCGCGCCGGCCGAGGCCGCCATTTCGATGGCTTGGAACAAGGTGAATTCCTTGAAGGACCAGCATTGCACGGAAATGGCAAATCCGGCTGGAGTCCGCGCCTCTTGGGGCAGGGGAGCTCCCTTGGATCGAAGTGCAAGAAGGACGGAGGCGGCGGGAATCATGGTGAAAAGCGAACGACGTTTCATGGCGGATAAGAATCGAAGGATAGGTGGATTTTTGCGATTGATCAACCCTGCAAGCGGGTGACGATCCATCGGAACGCAGACCCGGCCATCAATCTTTCGAGCGGCGTTTACCGTATTCGCGCGATCACGGATGGAAAATCCGGCGATCTTCATCCCCACTTAAGGTTTGCTGCCGTATCGTCGACCCAGATTTTCCATGAAACTGCCACGCCGCCTTTCCTTTTCAGCTCTTCTGGTTTTTGGCTTGGCCTCATGTGCGCTCGATTCCGGGAAGCCCTTTCCCGACATGCCGCTCCCGGCCACTTGGAAGAATGCTGGAGCCTTCCCCGTCGCCACACCCAGCCGCGACCTCTCCCGTTGGTGGGGGCGTTTCGATGACCCCGTCCTCAACCGCATCATTTCCGGAGCGCTTGCAGGAAATCCCGACCTCGCTGCCACCAGCGCCCGCGTCAGGGAATCAAGGGCCCGCCGCGATGCCTCGTTTTCCACGCTTTTCCCCACCCTCACCGGCGGTGCTTCGTCCGCGTCCCGCAGCAGTCGTCTGGATGGCGGTGGCACTGCATCGGGCACCTCTTACTCCGCCGGGCTTGATGCCTCGTGGGAGGCGGATTTGTTTGGGAGAAACCGCAGTTCCATTCAAGCCGCCGCCGCCAATCTCGGTGCCGCAGAGGAAAACCTCCACTCGGCCCATGCCGCTCTCGCTGCAGAGATTGCCTCAACCTACACAAATCTCCGCACCAACGAAGCCCGCTTGGAGGTGTTGAAAAAAAACCTCACAACCCGCGAAGAGACCGCCCAACTCGCCACCTGGCGTCAACAATCCGGTGAAGCGGATTCGCTCGAATCCAGCCAAGCCCAAAGCAGCCTCGAATCCGCCCGCGCCGCCATGCCATCGCTGCTCCAGGCGATCAGCGAAGGTCGCAACCAACTCGCTCTGCTCTCCGGAAAAAATCCCGGCAGCCTCGATGGTACACTTTCGTCCGGCAGCAAAGGCATCCCCGATCCACCCGCCAGCCTTGCCATCGGCATCCCGGCGGATGCCCTGCGCCAGCGTCCCGACGTGCGCGTCGCCGGCTATCAGGTCCTGGCTGCCGCCGCCAACACCCGCGCCGCCGATGCGGAGCGTTACCCATCACTCAACCTCACCGGTTCACTCAGTCTCAACACCGCCAACGCCAGCCGCCTGCTCGATCCGGAAACCACCACCGCCAATCTCATCGCAGGCATCACCTCGCCCATCTTCGATGCAGGCCGCATCCGCGCCAACATCGAAGCCGCATCCGCCGTCGAGGAACAAGCCATCCAAAACTACCGAAGCGCGGTCCTCACCGCCTTGACCGAAACCGAGAACGCGCTCGTCGCCTGCCGCCGATCCGCAGAACGCCTCGCATCCCTGGAAAAAGCCACCCGTCTCGCCCGCGAGGCGGATCAACTCGCACGCCAGCGCTACGAGGCGGGCGAGATCGATTTCCTCGCCGTTCTCGATTCCCAGCGCACCCTGCTGGGGCTTGAGGATAACCTGCTTTCCACCCGCACCGATCGCACCACCGCCTACATCCGCCTCTATCAGGCACTCGGCGGCGGTTGGTGAAATGATATCAATTTCTTCCATCAGATATGTCGAAATCATCCTCCAACGAAGACCTTGCCCGCATCATCGAACGCGGTGCCTCGCGGCCCATGCGGAAATGGCTCATTATCCTCGTGATCGCCGCCCTCATCGGCGGCGGCATTTGGTACTATGTTTCCAGTAGGAATAATTCCGGCCCCACCGCGCTTGAATTTGTCACCCAGCCGGTCAAACGCGGACGCATCGCCCTCATTGTCACCGCCGCTGGCAATCTTGCGCCCACCAACCAGGTCGTCATCGGCAGCGAACTCTCCGGCACCGCCCAGGAGGTTTATGTGGACACCAACGACGAGGTGAAAAAAGGCCAACCGCTCGCCAAGCTGGATACTTCCAAACTCCTCCAACAAACCGACCGCAGCCGCGCCGCCCTGCTCGCCGCCAAGGCACGCGTCAGCCAGGCGGAAGCCACACTCGCCGAAAGTAAGGCCGCGCTTGCTCGCCAGGAGGAACTGCTGGAACTCAGCGGTGGCAAAACCCCATCCCGCGCCACCATGGAAACCTCGCGCGCCACCGTCGCCCGCGCCCAGGCAGACCTCGAAAGCGCCCAAGCCTCGGTCGTCGGCGCTGAGGCCGAAGTGGGTGCCTTCGAACGCGATTTGGAAAAAGGCATCATCCGCTCGCCCGTCGATGGCATGGTGCTCGCACGTTCCATCGAAGTCGGCCAAACTGTCGCTGCGTCGTTCACAGCTCCCACCTTGTTCACGATTGCCGAGGACCTGAAAAAAATGGAACTCCAAGTCTCCGTTTCCGAAGCGGACATCGGCCGCGTTGCTGTCGGCCAAACCGCATCCTTCAGTGTCGATGCCTGGCCAGATCGCACCTACAATGCCACTGTCACCAAGGTCGCATTCGGCTCCGCAAATAGCGGCACCACCACCGCCACCGCCAACACCGCCGCCACCACCGGCGTCGTGAACTACAGCACCGAACTCGAAGTCGCCAATGACGACCTCTCCCTCCGCCCCGGCATGACCGCCACCGTGGACATCGCCATCGTCGATAAAAAAGAGATCATTGTGGTTCCCAACTCCGCGCTCCGCTTTGATCCCGAAGCCGCTGCTGCGATTGGCAAGCCGGATGATACCAAACGCACCCTCGTGCAAAGCCTCTCCCCCGGCGGTGGCAGGCGCTGGCGCGGCGCGCCTCCTCCCAAGCCGGGCTCGGCCAATTCCGAACCACGCGTTTGGACCCTGCGCGACGGTCAACCAGAGGAAATCAAAATCAAACCCGGCATCACCGATGGCCGCGTGACCGAAGTGCTCGGTGACTCGCTTCCGGAAAACACCCCCATTATCATCAGCATCAAGCCCCCGCCCACCGAATGATCGCCGAAACGCTCATCGAACTCCGCGGGCTCACCAAAACCTACGGCTCCGGAGATGCCAAATTCAAGGCCCTCTGCGGCGTGGATCTCTCGATCCGCCGCGGCGAGTTTGTCGCCGTGATGGGTCCCAGCGGATCGGGGAAATCGACACTTATGAATCTGTTAGGCTGCCTCGACAGCCCCACATCCGGTTCCTATCATTTCAAAGGAATTCAGGTGGAATCACTGAACAAGGACCAGCGCTCGCTCATCCGCCGCCATGCCTTGGGATTCATTTTCCAGGGCTTCAACTTGCTCGCCCGAACCTCTGCCCTTGAAAACGTGGAACTCCCGCTTCTTTACCGCGGTTACTCCCGCAAACAACGCCACCAAATGGCCCGTGATGCCCTTGCCAGCGTGGGCCTGCCGGACAAGGAACGCAACACCCCAGCCGAACTCTCCGGCGGCCAACAACAACGCGTGGCCATCGCCCGCGCCATCGTCACCCAACCGGACACGCTCTTCGCAGACGAACCCACCGGCAACCTCGATTCCAAAACCACCCGCGAGATCATGGAACTCCTCACCCGCCTCAACAGCGAGCGCGGCATCTCCATCATCATGGTCACGCACGAAGACGAAGTCGCCGCCTACGCCAAACGCATCATCCACGTCCGCGACGGCCTGATTTCCAAAGATACATCATCGAACACATAACTCGAAATGCTGCTTAACGCTCTGCTCATTGCCATCCGTGAAATCCGGCGCAATCTCACCCGATCCTTCCTCACCGTGGTAGGTATCGTCATCGGTGTGGCGGCGGTGGTCACCATGGTCACCCTCGGCCGCGGTGCCACGGAAACCGTCAAAAGCCAGATCTCGAAAATGGGCAGCAACCTGCTCATCCTCCGCCCCGGCCAAGGCTGGGGCTCATGGGGCGCGCCGCAGTTCACAGAGGCCGATGTGCATGCGGTCCGCGACCAGGTCCCCGGCATCCGGGCCATCGCACCTTTCATCACCACCAATGTCTCCGCCGTCTATCAGGAAAACGACCGCAATACCGATATCCAAGGCACCACTTCGAACTATTTCGAAATCGGCAATTGGGAGATCGAACTCGGCCGCATCTTCACCGAAGAGGAGGTGGAGGATGCCGCTCCCGTCGCTGTGATCGGAGAAACCATCCGCAAGGAACTCTTCGGCGAAGGCGTCGATCCCATCGGCAGCAAGATCCGCCTCAAGAACATGTCGGTGGAAGTCATCGGCGTGACCAAGGTGAAAGGTCAGGGCGGCTTCGGCGATGATCTGGATGACAACATTCTCACGCCCTACACCACCATTCTCCGGCGTCTAACAGGAAGACAGAATGGCCAGAACATCAATCAGGTGATGATTTCCGGCGAATCCGGTTATCCCACCGCCAACATCGTGGCAGATGTCAGCTCGCTGATGCGCGAGCGGCGCAACATCACGGCCAACGAAGAAGATAACTTTAATGTTTTCGACTCCCTGCAACTCGCCGATGTTATCAGCTCCAGCACCAAGGTCCTCACCTCGCTGTTAGGAGCCGTCGCCGGAGTCAGCTTGCTGGTCGGCGGCATCGGCATCATGAACATCATGCTCGTTTCCGTCACCGAGCGGACCCGTGAAATCGGCATCCGCCTCGCCATCGGAGCCCGTGCCCGGGAAGTCTTGTTGCAGTTTCTCGTCGAAGCCGTCACCCTCTCCTGCATCGGCGGCGTGGCCGGCATCGCCGTCGCCTACGGCCTCTGCAGCAGCCTTGCCAAAGTCGTCGGCGCGCCCTTCCTTTTCGATCCCAAGATCAACCTCATCGCCTTCGCCTTCTCCGCCGCCATCGGCATCCTCTTCGGCTTCATGCCCGCCCAACGCGCCGCCCGCCTCGACCCCATCGACGCCCTCAGGCATGAATGATCTCAAATTTCAAATTTCAAATTTCAAATCTTCAATCCCCCCATGCGCCTTCTCGTCATTGAAGACGATCCTTTCCTTCTCCGCAGTCTTGCCACGAGCTTGCGGGAGGAAAACTATGCGGTGGACACGGCGGACGATGGCGAGAGCGGACTTTTCAAGGCGCTGCAGGCGGATTACGACTGCATCATCCTCGATGGCATGTTGCCGGGCTTCGATGGTTGGGAACTGCTGCGCAGGCTGCGCCCGCACAAAGCCAGCCCGGTGCTCATGCTCACGGCCCGTGATGCCATCCCGGACCGCATCCGCGGGCTCGACGCCGGTGCGGATGATTATCTAACAAAGCCCTTCGATGGAGAGGAACTGCTTGCCCGCATCCGCGCCCTCATCCGTCGCAGCTCCGGCGCTTCCTCCAGTGTCATCAGCATTGGAGATATCATCATCGATACCGCCGCGCGCACGGTCAGCCAGCAGGGAAATGAAATTCTCCTCACCGCCCGGGAATACTCCCTCGTCCAATACCTCGCCCTCCACCGCGGCACGGTGGTGACCCGCACGGAGTTATATGAACATCTTTTCGATGAGGACGATGACACGCTTTCCAATCTTCTCGACGTCCACGTTTCCAACGTCCGCAAGAAACTCGGCGCGGAGTTCATCACCACCCGCCGTGGCCATGGGTATTGCATCGAATGACGCCTGATGAAACCTCCCTTCCATTCCGTCCGCTGGCGCTTGCAGTTATGGCATGCGCTCATTCTCATGGCACTCATCGCCGCCGTCTCCGTCCTCGCCTACCGCCTCGCGGCGCAGGAACGGCGGGAGCGCATCGACCGCGAACTGGAAGGCTTTGAGCGCGCCTTCATCCGCAAGCTTTGGGAGCTTCCCTCCAACGATAAAAAGGACGGTCTCCCTCCCACCACCGAGGAGATCCGCCAGCGTTTCCTCAACCTTCGCGATGCCTCGGTCTTCCCGTTGGAGATGCGCGATCTGTTTGATCCCGCTGCGGCGGATCGCACGTATCTCGCCTTCTGGGATGGCGAGGGCAAATCCTTGTTCCAATCTGCCAATGCGCCGGAATCACTTGTCCTGCCTGAGTATCCGCCGCCCGATGTGAGCCAACAAACTCGCGAGCGTTCCCACTATCGGGAAATCGTCCGCGCTGGTCCACGTGGTTTTCGCAGCGTGGTAGGTCGCGATGTTTCGGCGGATATCTCCGCGCTGCACCGCCTCGGCTGGCAAATCGCCGCTGCGGGCGCCGCATTGTGGTCGCTCGGGCTGTTAGGCGGATGGTGGCTCGCCGGCCGCGTCATCCGGCCCATCAATGCCATCAGCCAAACCGCCTCCCGCATCGCAGGCGGCAATCTAACCGAACGCATCGACATCGAAGGCACCGAGGACGAACTCAGCCGCCTCAGCCAGGTGCTCAATGAAACCTTCGACCGCCTCTCCGCCTCCATCGAGCGTCAGCGCGAATTCACCGCAGATGCCTCGCACGAACTGCGCACGCCACTCACTGTGATACTATCGGAAATTTCCCGTGGCCTCAAACGCGAGCGCGAACCGGCGGAATACCGCGAGATTTTGGAAAACTGCAATCATGCCGCCGGTCGCATGCGCTCGCTCGTTGAATCCCTGCTGGTGCTGGCACGCCAGGATGGCGACTCCCATCACTCGCCGCGTGAAGCTTGCGATCTTGCCCACATCGCCACCGAGTCCATCCGCCTGCTCGATCCGCTCGCCGCGCAACGCGGAATTTCCATTCATTCATCCCTTGAATCCGCCGCCTGCCACGGCGATCCACAGGCTCTCGCCATCGCAACCGGAAACCTGATTTCCAATGCCATCTGCCACCAAAGCTCCGGAGGCAGCGCCACAGTGAAAACATATATCTCCGACGGCCACGCTATTTTCGAAGTCGCAGATACAGGACCCGGCATCGCAGCGGAACATTTGCCGCGATTGTTGGATCGTTTCTATCGGATCGATTCCGCCCGCGGCTCAGAGGGTGGCCATTCCGGCCTCGGCCTCGCCATCGTGAAAGCCATCGCGGAAAACCACCACGGCCATATCGGGGTGGAAAGTGAACCGGGCAAGGGATCGATGTTCCGTCTGAGAATTCCAGTCGCTTGAATCCGGGGCCGGAACTCCATTCGACAACAACTGCGCCGGGAGATAACCTACAACAGGGTCTGCAACGATGACTTCAAATGAAAAAGCCGTAGGGCGATCGGCGGGTGCTTACATTTTCGATGTGGCCATTGCAATCGTGGTGGCATCCGTGTCATCGTCGGGAGGTGAGACGCCCGCTATGCGTTTGGTTGGTTTGCGATGGCAAGCCTGGCCACGAGAATCAATCGCTCGGTCTGGCCGAGGCGATCGGGCGATTGGTGCCTTGTGAGCATCATCGGGTCTCGCTGGCGGGCAAACGGGGGCTGATTTCCCGCATCCGGCAAGCGCTCGCAGCCAGTGCCGGGCTGCCTGCGCCGGATCTGGTCGTGGGAGCGGGCCATGCCACGCATCCATCGTTGTGGTGGCTGTCGAGGAAACACCGGGTGCCAAGTGTGGTGCTCATGAAACCCTCGCTGCCGCTGGGCTGCTTCGATCTTTGCATCGCGCCAAACCATGATTTTCCGGCGTCGTCTGCGGCCGGGAAGCTCATTCTCACGAGGGGGGCATTGAACCGGGTGACTCACCACCACGGGGGAAAAACCGGCAAGCTCATCCTCGTGGGAGGCCCGTCCAAGACGCATGACTGGGATGGCGAGGCCCTGCTTTCCCAACTCGCCGCTGCCACGGATCGCGGCGGTTGGGAGCTGACCGACTCGCGGAGGACGCCCGCCGGATTTCTCGATGAAGCGAAGGCCAGACTCCCCGGTGTGACCGTGTTTCCTCATCAAGACACCCCGCCGGACTGGGTGCCACAGCGGCTGGGGGCGGCGAAGGAGGTCTGGGTGACGGAGGATTCCGTTTCAATGATTTACGAGGCGCTGAGCAGTGGCGCGAGGGTGGGATTGCTGCCGATGCCAAGGTGTGTCGGGCGATCGCGGGTGATGGCGGGAATCGACGGACTGGTGGCCGACGGTTATTTGACCCGCTATGAAGATTGGGAAACGAGCCATCGATTGGCGGCCGCGCCCGAGGTGCTGCGTGAGGCGGACCGCTGTGCGGAAATCGTCTTGGCACGCATTCCAAGGGGCGGGTTTTGATGCGTCATGAGGGTCGATCGTTGCCGGCAACCGAGAGGACCCGAGGCCCGGGCCGGTGCCACTTGCGATGAAAACTCCAGTTCCAATTTGGGCTTTCCATCGCTATCCTGGTCTTTCACAGTTTGGCTACTGCCACGCAATCATGAAGGGACATATCATCACGCTGAAATGGGGCGACCGCTACGGGGCGGATTACGTGAACCGTCTTGCTGCCTCGGTCCGCCGCAATATGTCCAAGCCCGTATCGATTGTTTGTTTTACCGATGACGCGAGTGGCATTGACCCCGATGTGACCATTTTTCCAATTCCTGAGATCGATCTCCCGGCCAAAGACGCGGTGACCGGTTGGAGAAAGCTATGTTTGTTCCGGACCGATCTGCCGATTGAGGGAGTCGGACTGTTTCTGGACCTGGATATTGTGATCACCGGGCCCTTGGATGATTTTTTCAGCTATGGGGAAATCGGAGATGTTCCCATCATTCACAATTGGGTGGCACCGCACAAAACCCTGTTCCGTGCCGACCCAATGATCGGGAATTCGTCGGTTTTCCGTTTCCACCTGAATCACTGCGGCTTCGTGTGGGACCAGTTTCATTCGGAAAAAGATTGGGCTTTGGCCACTTTCCGCCCCCCGCAATCTTATCTCACCCATTGTATCCGGCCGCGCATGAAGTTTTGGCCTGCGACCTGGGTTCGGAGTTTCAAGCGTCACTGCCGTCCGAGTTTTCCGCTCAACCTGATCCTTGAGCCCAAATTGCCTCAGGGCGCGCGCATCATTGCGTTCCACGGGAAGCCGGATCCTGAGGATGTCATTCACGGCTACAAGGGATCGAAAATCCACCACAGTTGCAGGCCCACCCCGTGGGTGACCAAATATTGGAGTTGAACATGTCCATCGGGAAAAAAATAGAGAGTTTTGTGAAGTCGCTGGTTCTCGCGCCGAGAATCTATGCGCGGTATGGATCCCTGCGTCCCACGAAGGTGAAGCTCATCCGCTGCGATCATTGGGTGCACATCGATCCCACCGATCGCCGGGCGACCAAAAAATTTGTTCAGGATCCGCTTCGTGGCCGCGTCTCACCGCCGTCTGCATTTTGGAATGCATTCAACAAGCATTTGCAGCCAGCGGTGGCGGTCGATGTCGGGGTGAATTTCGGCGAGTGTTTGTTTGCGGTGCGCTATGCCGAAAGGACGCGGATTTTCGGATTCGAGGCCAATCCGCGGATCGCCCCGTTTCTTGAAAAAAGCCGGCAGGAACACCCTGACGGGAGTCGCATGACTCTCACCCACGGTCTGGTGTCTGACGAGGCCGCCGAGGACATTCCCTTCTTTGTCAATCCGACGTGGAGTGGTGGGGCTTCGGCGGTAGCCGCGCTCAATGATGCACCGGGCACACTCTCGTTCAAGCTGTCTGCGCGCACGCTCGACAGTGTCATTCCACGGGACTTGGTCCAAAACCAGAGTCTGCTTTTCAAGATGGACATTGAAGGCTACGAATCGAGGGCGTTCGGCGGTTTCTGGCAGACGATCGATGCCGCCGCCTTTGCTGTTGGATTCATCGAGTTTGATTCCAGTTATATCACCGCTGCCGGCGAGTCCCCTGAGGCTTATTTTCACCGTCTGGAGAAGCGCTTTGATATCTACCGCCTCGACCCCTCCGCCAAGCAGGTGTTGCTGGAAGTCGGGAATTATTCCACGCTGCCCATCTCGCGAGCGGCAGATGGACGGGTGCATACGGACCTCATTCTTGTGACTCCTGAGACGCCCGCGTCAAGCTGGCTGGCCCCGGGTTGGTCCATCCGGTGAGTCTTCGGCCGGGAAACGGAGGGATTATGACTTCGAGCATCGCGCATCCTGAACTGATTCGGGTGAAACTGCTGTGGAAGTCGGTTTTGCGCGATGGTGCCGCGAGTCTGCTTCGACGGTTTCCCTGGGGGATTCCTGTATGGGGTGGATGCCGGTTTATCTTTGACCCTGACGTGCGGGACTACGATTGGCTGGTGGTTTATGATGATCTTCCGCTGCGCGACCCGAAAAAGGCTTGGAACTGGATAGAGCCACTTCCGGGATCACCGGCGCATTCGATTCTCGTGACGGCGGAGCCCTCGAGCATCAAGACTTACGGCAAGCATTTCCTTGCCCAGTTCGGGCATGTTCTCACCAGTCAAGAGCCATGGGTGATCCAACATCCGAGTGCCATCTTTTCACAACCTGCGCTCCTTTGGTTTTATGGCCGTACGGATGAGCGTGGCAGTTATGATCGCATGAGAGATCATCCTCCCGTGAACAAGTCATCGGTGATTTCCACGGTTTGTTCTTCCAAGCAGCAGAAGCACACGCTTCATCAGGCTCGCTATGAGTTCACGCAGAAGTTGCGCCTACTCATTCCTGAAATGGATGTTTTCGGCCATGGAGTGCGCCCGATCGAAGACAAGGCGGAATCGTTGGACGCTTATCGATATCACCTGGCGATCGAAAATCACGTTTGCAGGCACCACTGGACGGAGAAACTTTCGGATGCTTTTCTCGGTCATTGCCTGCCGTTTTACTACGGATGTCCCAATGCGGATGAATATTTTCCGGAAGATAGTTTCATCAGCATCGATATCCATCAAGTTGCCGAATCAGCCGAACGAATCAAGCGCGCCATCCGCGACAATGAATATGAGCGGCGCCTATCCGCGATCCGGGAGGCTCGCCGCCTTGTTCTTGAGGAGTATGGTATCTTTGCCGTATTGAGCCGCCTGATCGAGGCAAGGCACGTTCCCGGCACTTCGACAGCCGTCGGCTCAGAGCAAGAAATCATGAATCGGCATGCGGTGAGGAGATCGAGTGTGGGAATCACCCTTTCATATCTGGTGGAGCATGCGGGAATCCGGACCCGGCATGCAGTCAGCCGCTGGTTGGGCTGAAGCCCGTTGCATCAGGAGCCGCTCAGCGGGAGAGTTCGCGGTAAACGGCGAAAGTCGCCTCGCCCATCGAGCGCAACGTATAAGGCGGCCCCACCGGCGATGGCTTCGGGCGGTCGGCAATGATCGCGGTGGCGGCTTCGACCAAGCCCGGGGCATCGCCCATGGGCACCCGGCCGAGCGGGAAAAGCCTGGTGAGCAGTTCCCCCACGCCGCCACAGTCGTAGCCAATGACCGGCTTGCCAAGGGCCATCGCTTCGAGTGCCGTGCGGCCGAAGGATTCCGGTTGTTGGGAAAGCGAACATACCAAATCGCTGGCAGCCATCACATCGCGAATGTCCGAACGGTGGCCAAGGAACGTGATATCATCGGCAACACCCAGATTTCCGGCAAAAGCATGAAGTTCATCCAGGTAGGCACGCTTGCTTTCGTGGGTGTCACCTGCCACGAGGCCGTGCACATCCAGTCCTTCCTTTCTCAAGGCACTGACAAGATTGAAAAAATCCTGATGCCCTTTCAGGCGAGTGATCCTCCCTGGCAAAAGCAGGAGAAATTTCCCCGCAAGGTGGGGAAAATCAGAACTCCAACGATCCAGCCAGTCCCCGGGAGGGTGATAATCCGGCCGATAAGCCTCCGGATCGATTCCATGCGAGACGACCCTGATGGTTTCTGCCAGGACTCGCGGATAACATTTCAACACATGGTCGCGGATGCTTGCGGAGACAGCGATCACCCTTTCCCCCTTTGCCATGATGGCGGAATAGGCATTGACCGAATAGAATCCGTGCATGGTGGACACCAGCGCCGGGCGGGTGGTCGGATTCATGCTCCGCCATGCGAGCCAGGCGATCCAACCGGGCACGCGCGAGTGGATATGAAGAATGTCCGGCTTTTCTTCAATCAACCGTTTCCGGAGAGGAATCACCTGCCCTAGGGAGATGGGGCTTTTCCGATGCACGGGCATGAGAATATGGCGTGAGCCCGCATGTTTCAATGCCTGCACCAAGCGGCCGCCATTGGAGATCACCAGGGATTCGTGACCCATTTCGACAAGGAGCGACGCCAGCTCCAGCGTGCAGAGTTCCACGCCGCCCGCGTTCATTTCAGGAAGAATCTGGACGATTTTCATGGGCTGGGAGGCAGTGAAATCAAGCGGACAAGCTCCTTCCGTGAGGCCTGGACCAGCGCAGGGCCTGCATTGCAGGTGAGGATGTAATCCACCGGAATCGCTGCTGCGAGATCAATCCGTGCGATCAAGGCCCGCAGGGATTTGCAGTCGCCGTCATCGGGCGCAGAATAAACCACTGCGGATTCCTCCAACCAAGAGGGCCGATGGTTGCCAGCCGGCAGAACCACTTCATAATCGACATCCGGATGATTCCATTCCTGCGGAGGACTCCAATCATCTGGCGCATCAAACAACCATAACAAGGCACGATGATGTTTGCCTGACTGACTGCGAAGTGCGTCGGATGGCAGCCAATCCCGGATCGTATAACTTGGTTTGAGGTAGATCCGCCACCGTTCCTGAAACCAGAACACGTCCACAGGCGAGGACTTCATCGCATGTTCGAGCGCCTCCATGCAGTTCTTCGTCGAATAAGGGAGTTCTACCGGATGGAAAACCGCCTTCCATTTCCCGGGCTCCACGGTGACTACGGAAAGGGCAAGCACCGCACTTTTTGCGCGCCGCGCCAACAGGCTCGGCAGTGGACTTGCCCGTGTCTGCCGCCCGAAAAAACGGATCGGGTCACCTTGGTGCCCGGCGCGCTGGTCAGCGAGGATTCCCACCACTCCACCCGCACGGAGGAATGCCGATACGTGCAACGGATTATCCCCCTTCGAAAACATCCGGGTCCCATCGGATTGCCGGCGGTCAAGAACCCGCTGATCCATCAACAGATTATTGAGTGGGCGGTAGAAGGCGCCTGTTTTCGTGCCCTGCGGAAACAGATGGATCATCCGACTCAGGACCTCCCAGTTTCCCATGTGTGCAAGGAGCAGAACCACTCCCTTGCCCTGCGAGATGGCATCTTGAAAAAGCTGGAAGTTTTCGATCTTGATCACTTCTGCCAATGCAGCGGGGCTGAGGCTGGAGGTATGCGCGGCGGAAATGAGGTTGCCTCCCGTGCGCCGAAAGGTCTGCCTGACCATTTCATCCAGTTCGGGCGGGCTTTTTTCTCCTGCGAAGGCGATCCTCAGGTTCCTGAGAACCATTTTCCTGCGGCGCGGCATGATCGTGCAGGCAAGACTCCCGAGCGATTCGCCGAGCCGATACACCAGCGGCCCCGGCAGGCATCCGGCCATCATTTCCACCAGCGAATGCCCCATGCACTCAAGCCGCCACTTGAGGGTTTTCGATAGGGTTGTGGCGTTGCTGCTCATGGATGGAACCCGCGCACGGCCCATGGACGCGAACGTGTCGGTCTGGGTAACGGTTCCGGCAGCCGCATGCAAGACCGATAGCCAGCAAGGGATTGGCCCATCCCTCAAGTGCCGTGCACCACAATCTTCTCCGCCTTGAGCCAGCGCCGCACAACGGTTGCGTCCGCGGTCAGGTTGCCCGTCATGCGCCAACGGGACCGCTGAAGCACCTGCGCCTCATCGCGGGACTCTTCCACCACGCACCATGGCCGCGACCCGGAGGAGTGGATAAATTTGAATCCATCCGCTTCGCGCACCAGAAAAGCCACATGGGTGTCCAAGCCCACCAAATAGATCCCGGGTTCCGATTTTGAAATCAGTGAGGCATATTCCTCATACGGCTTTCCCACGATCAGCGAGCACTCTTCCTTTTCCAAAAACGAACGGAGGATGTTGCCGGATGCCTGCTGCGCGAGTTGATAGCGATCCACTTGAAATCCCGCATCCATCAGGACGGTCGCCACAAAATACCCGCATGCGATCTTGCCGCCGCCGGGCTTGGAGGCGGTGCCGTTGAAGTCCCATGGAGTTCCCATCCAGCAACGCATCATCTCAGGCAGGACAAGCTCCAGCACCAATCTTGCGTCGTGTTCCACCAGTGCGCGTTCCGTGTCGTTTCCCGCCCTGGCGTGCCGTTTGCCAAGATCCGCACGCCACCGCGCCAACTCCGAAACCAGCACCGCATACGTTTTGGGATCCGGCTGCTTGCGACCGGGGGCGACGACCGCCCCAAGCCCTGCCAGCCACGATTGCACGGTCCCGCGAAACCACCATCCCGCTCCGCCGAGCCAGACCAGCAGCAAGATCAAGACCATCCATCGTTTCCGGATTCCCACTGCCCCAGCCTATGGGGCGCCTCGGTGGTTTCACAAGCCCGATCCGGAAAGGCGGAATCCGAAAAAATTTCATTCACCGTGCAACCGATGTCGTCCTGCGACGTGGAAGGGGACATGAGCAATCCCCGACTCAGCCAAATCATCGCCTTCCTTTTCGCCATCGTCGCAGCCCATGCCGCGCCGGTGCAATACACCGTCGCCGTCCACAGCGAAGAACCATCCGTGCCGGACACTCCGAACTTCTCCTCGCTCGGCACTCCCAAATCCACCTATCTGCACTGGCGAAATGCGATTCTTGCCTTCGCCGAGTTGGCAGAGGAGTATGGCATCAAATGGAGCTTTCAAAGCGATTGGAACTTCCTCGAAGGCATCCGGCGATTCGAGGTGGCGGGCCGTCCTGGATTCGATCCGACTCTGCTTCTCAACGCGACGGACGGCACCAGCGGCCTGAACCTGCTGCAATATCTCGCCCATGAATACGGGGTGGAGCTCGATCCACATTCGCACGAAAACGGCGTCAACTTCGCGGATGTGGACTGGCTCATCCGTGTGGGTCTCGGCGCACCATCGAGCGGCGTGGTGGGCGGCCACATCAATGACCCCACGGACACCGCCAACTATCAGGATTGGCCGAAGTTCCTCGCCGATCCGCGCGGGTTGGAGGCTTCGCAGCATGCGGGACATTTCTGGCGTCCCACCTTGCTCATGGGAGGCGGCACGGCCGGGCACGAAAATGAATACCACGTCTCGGGAATCTGGCGGCCGGCGGATGAGGATCATTTTTATACCAACGCCCCGGATCCCGTCGCCCAGCCCTTGGTGAGCTGCGGCCAATGGTTCAACGATTTGCACGAACACTTGAAACTCATCCGGCGCGTCAACAGCGGGGCACTGCCCGGCGGCAATCGCCTCTACACTTGCGGGATCGTCCTGAATCACCGCGATATGGCCAACGACGCCAATTACACCGAAACCAAAGCCCGCGCGGTGTTGGCAACCGTCAAAGCATGGCAGGACGCCGGACTCATTGAAAACCGCCACTTCGAGGAACTCATCCCGCTTTGGCAGAGCGCACCCTACTCCAGCACGCCGAATATCCATCTGTTGCCGGATGACATGGTCCAGTTTTCGGTCAATTGGCAGGAATACAGCAGCCCGGATCTCAGTGCCGACCGCCTGCGTCGCATCCTCGATGCCCATGAAGCCGCAGCCGTGCCCTTGGATGTGTTTTTCACCACCTGGCAGACGGACGTCATCGAAGCACAGGACCCCGGCCTGCTCGGGCGCCTCCAAAGCTCCTCGATGGCCGTCATGTCCTACCATGTGCGCCCGCCGAAACCTTACGCGAACAACTTCCTCAACGGCCCGCTCGCGGGAACCTCGCTAACGACCGAGCAGCGGACCGCCTTGATCACCCAATACGAATCCCGCGAACTCCAGCTCACCGATGGCCAACCGCACCCGACCAAAAGCGGCGGCTATGATAAACTGAAAACCCTCATGGACTATGCCCCGCTCACGGTGGGCGTGCAGCCGGATGCGGTTTCCTACTCGCCCACACTAACCAACATCGCCCGTGGAGTGTTCAAATCGATGGGTGCCGGATTTCTGGTCAATCACAACGGACTCACCCAATTGGGGGCACGCACCAGTACCAGCAGTGGCTCCATGTATTTCCGCCCGGAAACACTCGACTGGAGACTCATCGCGCTCTGGACCCACAACCCGGATGATCCGCAACCTGAGACTCTCGATGAGGCACTCGCCACGGCGCGGGCCACCAGCGGTGCACGCCGTCCGTTTTTCACCGGCATCAAGACTCACGACAATGACCTCTTCCACGAACAATCATGGTGGAGCCTCGTTTATCCTCACAGCTCCCGCAACGCTGGTTCATGGAATCCCCTGCAAACGCCAGCCGCCCTTTCCCAATCCGAACAAGACTACAGACTGGATTTCTATCTGAATCTTGTGGACGAAGTCGCCTCGCGCGCATCGACGGTGAATGCCGTGAACAGCCGGGATTTTTGGCCGATGTTGGAAAACGTCGTGCCCGTTCGCCCGATCGGCCTGTCCCGCACTAGCGGTGACGAATGCGGAGCGGGCACCGTGTTGGCGGAAATCAGCGGTGGCGGGGTGGATCATGGGACTCATTGCTCCTACACGCTGGTATCCGGCAGCGGCAGCGATCACAACGCGGACTTTTCCATTAGCGGCCACACTCTGATCGCGGCGCTCCCCTTGGATTTCGAATCGGAGAGTAATCGCCACCTGCGCCTGAGATGGGCCGATGCCAGCGGCTCGTCCGGAGAGCGCGCGCTCACCTTCGTCATTCGGAATCAAACCAACGACGACGATGACGGCGACGGCGCGACCGAAGCCGATGAATCCGCCGCGGGCACTGATCCCGCCGATGCCCAAAGTGT
>JBBARN010000013.1:41880-74767 GCA_040399845.1 Luteolibacter sp.
ACTTGCATCCAGTCCGCAGTCGGGCCAGCATGGCCGCGTGTTCGAGACCCCGGACGAAGCGGCGCGCGCCTGGCGCACGGCGGGCGATGAATCCGCAGCTCGCTGGCTGACGGAGCACCTGTGGCCACTCCTCGCACACATCGCCCTGCGCCACCTGCCCCGGGGCGCGGCAGTGGAGGATCTCGTTCAGGAATCGCTGGCCCGCGCATTCACCCGCATCGATCAGTGGAACCCGGCCCGCCCCTTCGAACCTTGGGTTTGCACCATCGCCACCCACCTTTGCCTCGATGCTTTGCGTCACCGCAAGCGCCGCCCGGAGTGGTCGTGGTCAGATCTCAACGACGCCGAAAAGTCCGCCTGTCGCGCCGCTCACAGCGATTCGGCCGTGGATCCCTCCGTCACCAGTGGAGGGTCAGCATTGCTCGAGAAGTTGCTTGATACCCTCAGCCCCGTGGATCGGGTCATCATCACCCTGCTCCATCTGGAACAAATGGAGGTCCTGGAAATTTCCAAACTCACCGGTGTCAGCCGCGTGATGGTGCGTGTGCGGGCTCACCGCGCCCGCCACAAACTCAAAAAAGCCCTCGAACAGCTCGAAGCCTCTTCTGTCCCATGAACCTGCTCCCGGCGACCTTCCGATCTTCAATCCACACCACTCCCAGACCATGAAAACCGATCCGCTTGACCGACTCATTTCCATGAGCCGCCAATCGTCACCGCCCGATCCCGGCGATCCACCGCCGTTTCTGCACATGCGTGTCGTGGCTGCCATGCGGGCCGCCGGGGAAACTTCCGCACAGCGTGAATGGGCGGTGTTTTCGCTCGGTTCGTTGCCGCTTGCCGCCGCCATCGCCGTCGTGTGTGCCTGGCAGCAACCGCATTCTGTTTCCCCTGAGACCACCGTCATTCTGGAGGAGGATGCCGCCGGCCTCATTGCCTCCGCGCTCATTGATTCCACCATTCCCCAGCCATGAAACTCCGTATTATTTCCAGCCTTGTCGCCCTTTTCGTGTTGGGCGGCGCGTCCGGCTACCTCCTTGGAAAGCCCGCCGCGCCATCCGAACCGAAACCCGCGACCGCAGCCCCCACCGCTCCGCAGCCCCGTACACCGAAACTCGCGCATGTTTTCGATCTCTGGAAGGACCGCCTGGACCTCACTCCGGAGCAGGTGGCCTCGATGCAGCCAGTGCTCGATGCAAGTGATGAAAAAATCCGCACCATCCAGGCTGAGACGGCAGAGAAAATCCGCGCCCTGCTCCGCGAAAACGCCCGCGAGCTCCGCACCCGCCTCACGCCGGAGCAGCTGAACCAGTTCGAGGAACTCACCCGGGAAATGATTTTCAAATCGTCCCGCTGACTCTCCCCGGTAGCTCTCACCCCCCCCATCCAGCGTTTTCACCGAATCCGGCCAATGCATGACCGAACAGACTTCTCAAATTTTCCAACGAAATCGGCACACGATCATCTCAGAATTGCACCTCCATAACTTCAATCAACAATCCATTTCTCCGGATGGCAAGACCTGGGCCGAAGTCTGGAAAGCCGGAAAGCGGCCTGCTTAAGTGGGAAATCCCGGTCAATGATTTCCCTACCTGTGCCATCGTGTCGTCGTCGAGTATGGCTTTGATGCAATGGGAAAATGCCGTGGTCCGTTTTCTTCCAACGGGCGCTTTCTGCTCGCGGTCTGTGAGGATGGAGCTAGGCTGGCCGTATCCGTTTTTCCAATCCCCAACCATGAGCTCCGATATCCCCAAACTTTCTTCTTCGCGTCGCGATTTCATCAAGGTGGCTGCCGTCGGTGCGGCGGGAGCGCTCTGGGGCACTCCCGGCCATGCAGCGGAGATTCCCAAGGTGAAACTCTCCAGCCTCCAAGTCCCGCTCTTGGGCATGGGCACCGGAGTGAAGGCGGGCGACCGCAGCAATGCGCTCCAACGCTCGGGCGAAAAGAATTTCAACGACACCGTCCGCCGCGCCTGGGACGAGGGCGTGCGATTGTTCGATTGCGCGGACTCCTACGGCAGCTTGCCGATGGTCGCCAAGGCGCTGAAAGACAAACCACGCGAGAGTTATGTGCTGGTTTCCAAAATCTGGTGCCACGCCAAGGGCGGCATCCCCGCCGACGAACCGCGCGACAACAGCCTCGCGGTGATCGAACGGTTTTTATTGGAATCGGGCTCGGATCATCTCGATCTCGTGCAGCTCCACTGCCAGACAGCGGCCGATTGGACCAAGACCTACCGCCCTCACATGGATGCCTTGGAAGAGGCGAAACAAAAAGGTTGGATCAAGGCGCACGGGTGTTCCTGCCACAGCCTGCAAGCCCTCGAAGCCGCCGCCGCCGATCCCTGGGTGGATGTCGTCCACGCCCGCATCAACCCTTGGGGCGTGAAAATGGATGGCCCCGCCGCTGTGGTCGTTCCCGTGCTGAGGAAAATCCACGATGCCGGCAAGGGCATCATCGGCATGAAACTCATCGGCGAAGGTGAATTCCGCAACGACAAGGCCAAGATCGATGAAACGCTGCAATTTGTCCTCGGCCTCGGCTGCATTGATGCCTTGATCGTCGGTTTTGAAAACCAGAACGAGATCATCGACTACAAGCAACGCCTTACCCACGCACTTGAGGCGAGGGAAAAGGCCAAGGCCTGATACTCAATGGGTTCCGGCAGGGGGCTTGCACTCGGCGGTTTCCGGTGCAGGGTCCGCTATGATTTGTCCGGCCACCCGTTCCGAAGCGCTCGCCCAGCTCGCGTCCTTTGTTCCCAAAGCTTCACTCTATGCCCGCGACCGCAATGCCGTGCGGACCGGGCACCCCGGAGTTTCCCGTTTGTCGCCGGCCATCCGCCACCGGCTGCTCACCGAGGACGAGGTGGCCACGGCCGTACTGGCGGTCCATCCGTTTTCCCGAGTGGAAAAGTTCGTCCAGGAAATCTACTGGCGGCGCTATTGGAAATCCTGGCTATCCCTCCGCCCTCAGGTTTGGGCGGATTATCAGGAATCGCTCGCCGCATTTCAACGGGATGCCAACGATCACGAACATGCCCGAATCAATCAAATCACGGCGATTTCATCGGGAAACGAGATCATCGATCAATTCACGCGGGAGCTCATCGAAACCGGATACCTCCACAACCATGCCCGCATGTGGTATGCCGCGTGGTGGATTCACGCGGCGGGCCTGCCCTGGCAGTCGGGCGCGGATTTTTTCCTACGCCACCTGCTCGATGGCGACCCTGCTTCCAACACCCTCTCCTGGCGGTGGGTGGCGGGCCTTCAAACTCCCGGAAAAACCTACCTCGCCCGCCGCTCGAATCTGGAGAAATACCTCGATCCATCTCATTTGGCGCTTGCTGAGGACGCATGGGCGGATTTCGAAAACCCCTCGCCCCGGATCCCGAAATCCTTGGTCAGCCATGCAATCAGCCAAGCGCGCTGCCCCGAATCCGGCTTGATCCCTGGCCTGAGAACCGGGCTCTGGATTCATTCAGAGGACCTTTCACCCGAGACCTCACCTCTCGGGGAGCTTGCGGTGGAAGCAGCAGTCGTCGCGGCGGATTCCGATTTCCCTCCCCACAAAAGTGGCTGGCTGCGCCAAGCCTGCCAGGATGCCGCAGCACGCGCCGCGCAGCATTGGCACTGCGAGGTCGAGTATGATCCCGCCGCAGCCCTTTCGGAAACTTTGCTGGCATTTGCCACCCGTTATCGCCTCGATCAGATCGTCACAATCAGACCAGACGTCGGCCCCCTCGGTGGTGCCTTGCCCGATCTGATGGATAAACTCACCGCCATCGGAGTTCGTCCCGCGCTTGTCGCTCGCCCTCGGGACCTCAGGCTCCGACCCCTCGCGACCAGCGGTTTCTTCAAATTCTGGGAAACCCTGCAAAAGAAAAACCTGCTCCCCCTCCCACTCCCAGCACAGCCAGACTTGTTCTGAACAGACAAGCCGTCAGAAGCCAATAGCCCGAAGACGGCAACCAACGCGAAAAGGTGGTCGCATCAGACGGTCCAACCAAACTTCTCCGAAATGCGTCGTCGATACGGGGCCGATGCGAGTTTTGAATGCTGGGTGAATTTGATTTCGCCTGGCGCATTGTCTCGGCATCAGTGGCGGCTGCTCGCATTTACTCCTTGCCTGACTTGGGCAACCGACCAGCCCAGCGGATGCCTTCCAGGATGTGCTTCCTAACGAATGGAGTCGTGAGCGACCTCAGGTCATGACCAAACTCGGTGTAGAAGAATCGACCGCCATTTTCCGGTTGGTGGGTCCAGGCGATGGGGTGGTCTGCTCCCATGGGTTTTCCTCCTCGGCTTGCGAAATACTCGCGCACTGGCTGATAGGTGCTCTCATCCACACGCAGAAGGACTTGGAAACCCGGCATTCCGGTGACCGAGCGGTCATGGTTGGTCCAATCCGCTTCGATCCAGAATTCCATTGGCTGGCCTTGAACGGACGGATGCTCCTTGGCCGCTGGGTCCACCGTGACCCGCGCTTTGGTGAAATCAGAATCGCTGTTGAAATCGCAACCGCCCAACTCAAGCAGCCATGGCCATCCCTGCTGGTGTACGAGCGCGGCGTGAAGCCCGACAATCCCCTTCTTTCCACCCTTGAACCACGCCTCCACCGAGTCGCGCGACTCCTTGGCGAGCACGGTGGCGAGTTCATTCGCATTGTTGAGAACGAGCACATCGTAGGCTGCCAACGCGGCCGGAAGCAGGTCCTTCCCGTGTTCCGTGACATCCACCTCGATCCCGTTTTCATGACCCAAAAGAACCAACCAACGGTTGATCGCTGGAATTTCAGGGTGCCGGTAGTAGCCGGTGTCGGAATAGACGAGGACTTTGGGAGTCTTCTGAGCCGGAACCGGGACACCTGCACCGGCGGATTCATGGGCGTGAAGGATGGGGGCGAGTGAAACAAGAAGCAGTTGTGATACAGCAAAACGAATCAATCGGGGCAACGGGGACTTTCGAATCATCGGACGATCCAAGCGGCTGATGATGGGAGGTGCAATCCCCCGACAGGAGGATAATGAGGAATCGGAAAATCGGGCGATGGGCCTTTCCGTGCCGCGGGTTTAGGGAATCACATCAATCGCGCACCGGCCTCTGCGAGTTCGGAGCGTTCGCCGCGGTTGAGGGCGATGTGTGCGGTGAAGGGCTGGCCTTTGAGACGGTTGCGGGTGTAAACGAGGCCGTTGCTGCGGCTATCGACGTAGGGGTTGTCGATCTGGGCCGGGTCGCCGACGAGCACGAGCTTGGAGTCGCGTGACATGCGGGTGACGATGGTCTTGGCCTCTTGCGGCGTGAGCTGCTGGGCCTCATCGAGGATGAAAAAGCGGTTGGGAATCGAACGGCCGCGGATGTAGCAAAGGGCTTCGATTTCCAGAATCCCTTGTTCCATGAGGAGTTCGTAGGGTTTCTTGACGGTGGCGGGTGCGGCGCTGGTGCCGGATTTCTGCTGCTTGCGGCGCGGGCCAAGCGGGGCCGCAGGCCGCATGAGGAGATCGAGCGCATCGTGGATCGGTTGGAGCCAAGGGCGCATTTTCTCGTCGAGGGAGCCGGGCAGGAATCCGAGTTGCTCGCCCATGGCCACGACCGGGCGGCTCACGGTGATGCCGTTGTAGCGGCGATTGAACATTTCGTGAAGGCCAGCGGCCACGGCGACGAGCGTCTTGCCAGTGCCGGCATGGCCGTAGCAGGTGACGAGCGAAATCTCCGGATTGAGCAATGCATCGATGAGACAGCGCTGGCCAAGGTTGAGCGGCTTGAGCGATTGGCCATCGGGAATCTTGAGCACCTCCGGAATGTTGAGACGCACAAAGCGTCCATCGGCCGCGAGCCGTGCGGGGATGGTTTGCTTTTCCCCGGCTCCTAGCAGGACGTATTCATTGATGGCCACGCCGATCATGCGGTCCTCATCGATTTCCAGATCCCCTGCGCTGGCGAAGCGTTGGAGCTCGTTTCCATCCACTTCGATGCGGCGGACCTCGTAGTTGGAAACCTCGCGGGCATCCACCTTGTCGTTGAGGTAGTCCTGGCAGTCGATTCCCACTGCGCGGGCCTTGAGCTGCATGTTGATGTCCTTGGTGACGAGCACGACCGGAGCCGTGTTGTATTGCATCAGCAACAGACAGGCAGCGAGGATCCGGTGGTCCACCCGCTCGCGGTCGGGGAAAATCCGGTGAAAACGATTGAGTTGCTCGGAATTCTTGGGGCAGCTCGCGGGGTCATAAATCACCAGGCGCACGGTGCCTCCAAAGGCGGTGGTGACACCTTGGGTGACCTCGTCCGAATTGGAAAACATCTCCGTGAGGCGGCGGTGGACGCGTCGCGCATTGGCTCCGCGCTCGGTTTGCTCGGATTTGAAACGATCCAGCTCGGCAAGCACATCCACGGGGATGCAAAGATGGTTTTCCTTGAAGCGCTCCAACGAAGCGGGGTCATGCAGCAGGACGTTGGTGTCGAGAACGTAGTTTTTGACAATCTGCGAGGGCGCGGTGAGGCCGAAGTCAGCAGGCTTGGCAGCAGGGCCGCCCGTTCGCCGCTTTTTCGAAGTTCCGTTGCTCTTTGAGGTTTCATCAAACAATGCGCATTGTGCCTCGTCGGAACGGTGGATCATGGGTTTATGGGAGTGAACTGGGTGGTGATGCGGGCGTCTGGGGACGCGTCGCTGGCCCGCTACCAGCATACGCGGTGCCAAGTCCAGGCTGTGGATCTCGAATCTTTTTAATCAAGATAACCTTACTATTCCGAAAACTTGAGGGATGACAACCTGGAAATGATGACAACAACGGCACAATCGCGGATGTGTGGCACACATTGGACAGTTTACGCTGAAAAATTCCGGGTTTGCCCCCGGCCGGGAATTGTGGCACTTGCTGGGCGTCACAAATTTGAACGTCTTTGTTGGTCAAAGTAGGTATCCGCTGAAAAACCGTTTTTGAATTCCATGAAACCATCACTCAAGACCGGAGCCAGCGGCCCGTCCGCGCTTCAACGGGGAAACGAAATCGCCGAGGCCTTCCAGCGGACGCAGATGGTCGAAGCGAAACGCCGCAAGGACCGGCAAACCCTGTGGCGGGCCGTCGGGATCGGTGGATTTGCGATTTTCGCTGTGTTTGCCTGTCTTGAAGGTTTGCGCCCCGCGCCGAAGCCCAAGAGTCCCTTGGAGGCCAAGTTGTTGCGCGAGCAAGCCGCCGCCGCTGCCAGCGAAACGGCACCCGCACCCGCCGTGAAGACGGCGATACCTGAAGTGGCTGTCGTTGTTCCGGATGCCGCTTCGCCTGCGATTGACCCAACCATTGGGCCCATCGCCAACCCCGCCGTGCCGGAATCCGTGACGGATCAACTCAACAAGGAGAAACCCCTGCTTCTCACAGGCAGCGACTGCGCGAGGGACGCCGCCGTCCAGCGCGATGCGGATTTGCTCAAGCGCACGATCCAAGCCGGTGCCTGGGATGCCTACCGCGGGCTCTTGCAGAAATCACTCACTTCCGCCCTCACGCAGATCCCGCTGGGACAGGGCAGCAACCGCTTCGACTCGCTCTGGCGTGAACCGGTCTTTTATCAGGCGTTTTTGCGTTGGAAAACCTTGTCGGTCTTCTCCGGGTCGGAGTTATCATCACATATCTCGGATCTATATAGTGGCGGTATGATTTCCTGGCTCCTGCATCAGGATCAGGCGATGGAAGAGTTGTTATTGACCATCCATCCCAAGGACGACGGTGGCCGGGTGATCAAGTTCCTGATGGATGCCTGGGCCGTCAACGAGGAGCGCTATGAAAAATATTTCCCGCTCGCCGTCGCTTGCGCCGTCGTGTTCGACGAACCGATGAATATCCCCAATCCGATCGGGAACAAGGAGTATGGAGCGGAAGAAGTGGTGGATCCGATGAAACGCTATCTTTGGTATGTGGAGAAAAACGAAAAAGGCAAACTGGCCGCTCCGGTCCATCATTCCACCGCCCGCGATTTGGTGTGGGCGGTCTGCGCTCCGGTAACCACTTCGGAACTCGAATGGTCGATTGATAAAATGCACTTCCGTCGCAAGAATTGGGGCGATGCCTATGGACGGGTGGAATATCTGATGGAACGTGCCGTCGAAGGCCTCAATCCGTATAAAGAATATTCGTTCGCGGAAATCCTCAAGGAAGGGGGAATTTGTGGCGATCAATCGTATTTCTGTGTCAACACGGCACGCGCTCAGGGCATTCCTGCCATGATCATCAGTGGCGAGACCGACCTCGGCGGACATGCATGGGCGGGCCTTAAAAATGAATCGGACGAATGGACCACCGGCGTGGGTCGCATCGGCGGCGCTTCCAAGGGTCAGGCGGAAAATCCTCAAACGCGTGCCAGCATCACCGAGCAGGAAATCCTTCAATGGAATGACCGCCATCATCAAAGTCCCGCCTACACCTTGGCGGTGTGGCGGCATTTGTGGCTGGCGGATTACTATTCCGCTGCGGGCGAAGATGAATCGAATGCCGCCACCATCCGTCTCGCCAATCAGTTGGGCTTGTCCTTCACTGAAACCTGGCAGGCGCTGTATTCCTCTTTGGAAAATCAGATGCAACTTACAGGCGAGCCCGCCATTCCCAACAATCTGGAAGAATGGAAATCCTTTGCCAAGAGCATGCGCCAGCAATTCAAGGACAACCCGCGCATGGCACAACTCGCCGCGAATGCGGAAATGGAATATATCTTTCCCTACGGCGAGGAAGGCGATGCCAAACGCTTGTTGATGCGCGAACGTCGGCGCATCGAGCGCGACTCCGGCGAGCAGACCGATCTCATCGCCTCATCGCTCAAGCGCGAGGCCGACCTGCTCCACAAACGCGGTGGCCCGGATGCCAAGCGCGATATATCACGACTCTACGACCGTGCCCTGCGCGATTACGGTGGCAGCATCACCGGTTTCAAGATGATGGCGGAGCACTACTTCGGCTTCCTCAAGGACGATCCCGAACTCTCCCGCAAAGCCGCACGCGACATCGAACTCGCCTTCAAGCGGGTGGTGGAAACCGGGACCAAGGATTGGTTCCGCGCGCAGACCGAGACGTCGATTTATAAAATGATCTGTGGTTACTACCGCAGCGCAGGCGATGAGGAGCGGGCATTGATGTTGGAAAAACGCTACGAAGTCCTCATGCGGCGCGCCAAACGCAGCGCGCTGTGAGGGTCCTCAGTTATCTCTTCCAATGCCGGTCCGCAAACTTGAGATACTGCTCCCAATCGAAGGGCAGCACATCATGTTTTCCCGATCGGGCATGATAGCCGATGCCGCCCTGCACCGAAGTGTCCGGCGCGGGCCAGGCATCACATGGCAATCCTTCCGCACCTAACAATCGATAGACCGGCTCCGCATGTCTCGCCGAGGCAAACTCTCCTTCCGGGTCCGAATGCCGGTCCTCGATGGCACTGGCGACATAAAGCGGCCGCGGCGCGATGAGTGAAAGCAGTTGATGTTGATCGAAGGGCAACGCGGTGTCGCGGTCGATATACTTGCGGAAATTCCGGGCAAACCAGTGGGGAAACACGGTGTTGAGACGCTTGATGTCCTCTCCCACGCCGCGCTTGAAAAGCTTGGCACCGCCCGCCCCGGATTCATTGCTGATGACCATGGCAAAACGTGTATCATTCGCCCCGGCCCACAGGGCGGCCTTGCCGAGGCGCGAGAAACCAAAGGCCGCAACCCGCTTGGAATCGATCCGTGGTTCCTTTTCCAATGCATCCAGTCCCCGGCTGAGCGCCCATGCCCATGCGGCGAGCGTGCCGAAGTTGTCATCGGGCTTCTGGAACTCCGCAAAGAGCGGATGGATGCCACTCGCGAAGTAGGGTTCATGGTCCGCCGCCACATCCTCGCGATAGATCGTGGCCAAGGCATAACCGCGGGAGATGATGGTTTCCACCGGCCATTGGCTTGCATTGACCCCGCGGGTGGCATCGGTGGCCTTGTTCTGAACCACTCCACTCAGGTCCACAAAGGGCCAAGGACGCATTTCCACCCAACTCTCAGTGAGGCGAATCGCCGGATCAGGATGAATGGCATGATTTCCCCAGAAATTGAGGCCGAGAAAAGCCGACACCGGTCCATCGACGCCGTTGGGGATGTAAACCAAAAGATCGATGCGCGGGCCACCCGCACCACCGGGGCGGATGGCCACCTGGACGCGCGTCGCCTTACCGCCGAGCGCCTGAGCGTCGCGGTCGAATTCCTCGATCGTCATTCCCTCCGGCCTGCCCGGCGAGCGACCATACATTTCCCGCGCAAACATCTCTAACAACTCGGGCCGCCGCTTCTTCCACCACAATTCCGGGGTGTCAATGCGCGTGCCATCCGCCGCGACCAGCGCATCCGGCAGCGGCGATGGCGTTTCCTGGGAAGTTCCCAGCACAGCAGTAGCCATAAGCGAACAGGCGGAACGAATGAGAGGATTCATGGAGAATGAAATGGGTTGGATTTTTTCCAAACCCAGTCAATCCCACAAAAGCCAGGCCGTAAACCAATCAATATCTTCACCACTGAAAGACGGAGCACCTTTCCAGCGAGGCCATATCCGAGCCATCGAAATGGGCTCCGTACCGCCAAGGGGCTGCTGGCAAGCGTCTGATGCGAGCTGCTCAATCTTGAACTTGGAACCATTCCGGATCTACCCCAGAGATGCCCTATCAGAAAAAATGGTTGGGACAGATTGTCCCAACCACTTTTTCTGAGGAGGGGCTCCCGGAAGTTAAGTTATAACAATTCCTTGGGCAGGAGAGGGGAGAGGTTTTTGATGGCGTCGGCTTGGTGGCGGTTGGCGACGAGGAGGGAGTCTTCGGTTTGCACGATGATGAGATCGTCCACACCCAACAAGGCGATGCGGCTGCCGGGACGGGCGTTGAAGATGATGTTGTTTTGGGAATCGACCTCGGTGATCTCGTCGTTGGCGTGGTTTTCCGTGCCATAGACCTTGAGATACTTGGCGACGGAGATCCAGGAGCCGACGTCATCCCAATCGAAGGTGGCCTCGATGTTGAGGACGCGGTCGGCATTTTCCATGAGTGCGTAGTCGATCGAGCGGGCGGGAAGCAGCGGGAATTTTTCGGCGACGGTGGCGACAAGGTCCGGTGAGTTTTTCAGTTCGCCGATGAAGGTGGCGAGTTCCGGGGCGTGTTTGGCGAGTTGGCCGATGACGGTGGGGAGGCTCCAGACGAACATGCCAGCATTCCAGGTGAAGCCACCGTGGCGGAGGAATTCTTCGGCGACTTCCGGGCTGGGTTTTTCGCGGAAGCGTTTCACTTCGTGCGGGGCGTGTTGGAGACCAGCGATGTTGGCGGAGTCGCCGCGTTCAATGTAGCCGTAGGACGGGCAGGGCCAGGTGGGCTGGATGCCAATGGTGACGAGGCCGTCGGATTGCTCGGCGGCCGAGAGGGCATCGCGCATGACTTCCTGGTAGGCGTCGGTGTCACGGATGAGTTGGTCGGCCGGGATGACGAGCATGACGGCATCCGGATTCCGCGCGGCGACGAGGCCGATCCCAAGGGCGACGGCTGGGGCGGTATCGCGTTTGGCGGGCTCCGCGAAAACATTTTCCGGTGGCAGCATGGAGGCGTTTTCACGAACTCCGGCGGCTTGTTTTTCGTTGGTGAGGATGAGGATGTTTTCCAACGGAACGAGTCCTTCGAGTCGGCGGATGGCGTGCTCGAGGAGCGTGCCGTCTCCGAAGAGATCGATGAGTTGTTTGGGTTTCGCATCGCGGCTGAGGGGCCAGAAGCGGGTGCCGGAGCCGCCGGCAAGGATGAGTGCGTAGGTGTTTTCCGGTGTGGGCATGGTATCGGTGGACTTGGATGGAGTGTGGAGGAAATGCAGAGGGAGGGAAAGCGGGAAGAATGAACATTTTGTTTTCCGGAGTTGTCGCGGGCGGATCGGCTGCTAGATTTGCCGCCATGTCAGACGAGCATTCCGAATCGACACCCGCTTGGATCGAAACCAGTGCGCTCTCCGCACCCGCCCTGCTGGGGGCTGCTGCGGGGCTTCTTTTGGGAGACCTGATGCACCGCAGCGCGCGGCGCGGCGTGGGCATCGGGCTTGGTGCTCTGGGAGTTGCGGCGTTGTTGCCGTTTGTGGTCGGTGGAGTACGGGGTTTGTTGACGGGCCCTCGCAGCAAAGTGGGTGTGCGCAGGAAAATCCAACGCATCCGTGACGCTGGGATCGGCGCCCCGGTGGATGATGAGGTGGACGAAGAACTCCGCGCTCAAGGGCTGCTCTGATGCGCGTGGCGGTGACAGGAACCACGGGTCGCGTTGGCGCGGCTCTGGCCCGGCATTTGTCCATCCGTCATGAGGTGATCGAGTTGCCGCGCAGTCTCTGTGATCTGGCGGATTCCGATTCGCTCGCTTCCTGTTTGGAGCATCTTGATTGTGATGTGTTTATCAATCCTGCCGGGATCACCAGTCTTGAAGCGTGCGAGGATGATCCGCGGCTCGCGATGCGGGTCAACGCTGCGGCCCCGGGAAAAATTGCGATTTGGGCGGCGGAGCGGGGTGTGCGGGTGATTCATTTCAGCACGGATTACGTGTTTGGCGGGGATTCGACGGTCCTGCTCACGGAAAGTGACCCTGCCCGACCGGTGAGTGCCTATGGCCGCAGCAAACTGGCGGGCGAGCGGGCGGTATTGGCGCATCCGGGGAATTTGGTATTGCGCGTTTCCTGGGTGTTTGGTCCGGAAAAACCATCGTTTATCGATCAGATTCACTCGAAAGCCCGCGCCGGCGATCCCTTGCAAGCCGTGGGAGACAAGTTTTCCCTTCCCACCTGCACGGCTGATCTCGCCGGTTGGGTGGACGCACTTTTGGATAGCCGCGCGGAAGGCATCTTGCACGCCTGCAATCCGGGCCCACCGGTCAGTTGGCACGGGATGGCGGCACTGGTGGTCCGGGAAATGGTTTCGTCGGGGAAGCTTCAAGCAGAGCCGGAGATCCAGGAACAAAAGCTGGATGAAATGGCTTCCTTCCGTGCGCCTCGCCCGCGCTTCACGGCGATGAACACCCAACGGCTGGCGGGAGTCTTGGGCGGAATGACCTTCCGTTCATGGCCTGAGGCGATCGCCGATCATGTGCGTTCGCTCCCGGCCGTCTAACCGATGCCCGGTAGATATCCTGGAAAATTGGGTGGATGTTCCGGTTTTCCCTAAAAGATCGGCAAAAAACTTCCGTATTGTTCCCCCCACACTATGGACCAATCGCCTCTCACCAACCGCCGGAGCATGCTCAAGCTGCTCTCCGCATCCGCCGCTCCACTCATCCTGCCAAGCCGCCTCTTCGGGGCCGATGCGCCGTCGAACAAGATCACGGTCGGATGCATCGGTGTCGGCTGGCAGGGCGGTGGAAATCTGGACTCCCTTCTCGCGCTGGACGATTGCCGTGTGGTGGCCATTTGTGATGTGGACGAGGCCCACCTCAAGGCGGCGGTGGACAAGGTGAACGCCCGCTACGGCAACCAGGATTGCAAAGGCTACAAGGACTTCCGCGAAATCATCGACCGCAAGGACATCGACGCGGTTGCCATTTCCACCCCCGACCACTGGCACTCGATTCCCGCGATCGCCGCTGCGAATGCAGGCAAGGACATCTTCTGCGAAAAGCCGCTTTCGCACAAACTCTCCGAGGGCATCGCCATGGTGAATGCTGTGGCGAAAAACAACCGCATCTGGCAAACCGGCTCCTGGCAGCGCAGTGTGGGATCCTTCCGCTGGGCCGCGCAGCTCGTGCAAAACGGTTACCTCGGAAAAGTCACCCGCGTTGAAGTGGGCCTGCCATCCGGCCATGCCGACTTCGGCGGCACTGGCAATGACAAGCCCGATGGTCCGGTGCCTCCCGGCGTGGACTATGACCTGTGGACCGGCCCTGCGAAAATGATGCCCTTCAACCCCTGCCGCTTCCACAAAAACTGGCGGTGGAATTACAACACCGGCGGCGGCCAACTCATGGACTGGATCGGCCACCACTGCGACATCGCCCACTGGGGTCTCGCGAATCCCGAGTTCGGTTGCGGTCCCGACGATGCCGTGGGCCCGCTCGAAGTTTCTGCCAAAGCGGAGTTTCCGGACGCCAACTCCGTCTGGAACACCGCCACCAAGTTCCGGGTCGATTGCAAGTATCCCAACAACATCGAGATGGTCATTTGCGGTGGCCACCCGGATATCGAAGGCGGAGCCAAATGGATCGGACCGAACGGCTGGGTCAGCGTGGATCGCGGAAAATTCGCCGCTTCCAACGTCGAGTGGATCCGCGAAGTGCAGGCAATGGAGAAAAAAGGCGAACTCAAGGTCCAGCTTTATAAAAGCCCGGGCCATTTCCGCGAGTTCATCGATTCCATCAAATCGCGCAAACGTACACTCACTCCGGTGGAAATCGCCCATCGCTCGCAAACTCCCGGCCACCTCGGTTATATCGCCTCCGTCACGGGTCGCACCCTCAAGTGGGATGCTGCGAAGCAGGAAATCATCGGCGACGCGGACGCCAGCAAGATGATGCAGCCGGACATGCGCGAACCTTGGAAGTTATAACATCCTTCCGGGTTCCATGAGGAGCGGATAGGGCTCCCGGAGAAAAAGCCATCTTGATGAAAGCCCCATTCATCATCCTGCTGTGGGCCCTTGCCGCGCTTTGTGCTGCGGCCGGGGCTGCCTCTTCCAAGCCGCTGCTTTTTGCGAACTATTACTGTTGGTATCACGACGGCAAACGGGAGCAGCAACCCTTTCTCAATTGGACTTACCCGGCATCGGCGGACAATCCGCTTGCCAAGCGCGCCCAAAAACCGGGAGAACCTGCGCCGAACAGTGTTTTCCGCCCGCTCGCGGAACTTTACGACAGCGCCGACCCGCAAGTTGCGGAATGGCACGTGCGCCTTGCCCAGGCAGCGGGGATCGATGCCTTTCTCGTGGACTGGTGGGATACGCACCAAGGGCTCGATCAAAACGTGGACCGCGGCATCTTGGCAGCGGCCCACAAACTCAGGTTCAAGTTCGCCTTGCTCGATGAACAGGCCCAGTTCCACAAGGACTTGGTTCAATACCTGCGGATTCTTGCCCAGTTTCGGGGCAAGGAATTCATTGCCCCCGCCCTGCCCGATTTCCGGAAAGAGATCGGACCGTGAAAGCACTTGTCACCGGGGTGAGTATGTTTCCCCGTGATCATGAAAACATCCTACGCGGTTTTATGTCTCATCACCATTCTGCCGGTGGCATTGGCGAAGGTTCCGACTTCGGCGGTTGATTCGAAAGTGATCGAGCAACGCGAGGTTTCCACATTGTTGGACTCATTGGACATTGCGCCAGTGTGGTCGGCCCATCCGGTGGGCTTTTCCTTGTTGACCAAGGCACCCTTCCAATATGTGGCGTTTTACGACGACAAGCGCCAACTCACCGTGGCACAGCGGAAGCTCGATGAGCGCAAGTGGTTGTTTCACAAACTACCCGTCACTACCAAATGGGACAGTCATAATTACATCACGATGGAAATGGATGATCAGGGATACCTTCATCTCAGCGGCGACATGCACTGCTCGCCTCTCAACTATTTCCGCAGCGCGAAACCGCACGATGCCTCCAGCTTCGAGCGCATCGACAAGATGACGGGCGAACTGGAAAACCGCACCACCTATCCTCAGTTCACCTTCGGCCCCGATGGCGAGTTGATCTTTGCCTATCGCGATGGTGGCAGCGGCAATGGCAATCAGATTTTCAATGTGTATGATTCCAAAAAGCGAACCTGGTCGCGCCTGTTAGACAAGCCATTCACGGACGGAGAAGGCCTGCGAAATGCCTATTTCCATGGACCGGTGCGCGGGCCGGACGGATGGTTTCATTTGGCATGGGTATGGCGCGAGACCCCGGATGCGGCCACCAATCATGATTTGAGTTATGCCCGCAGTCGCGATCTCCGGACTTGGGAAACTGCCGCCGGCAAGCCTCTCACCCTCCCCATCCGGCTCGACGATGGCGCCACCGTCGATCCCATCCCGGCCGAAGGCGGCCTTATCAATGGGAATTCGGTCATTGGATTCGATCACAAGAAACGCGTGACCATCAGTTATCACAAACACGACCCGGCCGGGCACACCCAACCATGGAATGCACGTTTGGAAGATGGCGAGTGGAAGTTTCATCAACCTGCGGATTGGCCGGTGCGCTGGGACTTCGGCGGTGGTGGAACGATTGGCTTCGGCATCACGCTCGGTGCGGTGACCGCAGAAGCAGACGGGCGGCTCACCCAGTCCTGGCGGCACTTCCAAATGGGTAGCGGCACCTGGTTGCTGGACCCCGTAACCTTGAAAGCCATTGGCAAAATCAAGCGCTCCAGCCCGCCCGAACTCGCCAAGATCGAAGGGTCATTTCCCGGCTTGAAGGTGACAACCCGGTCGGACTCCGGCAAGAGCGACAATCCGGACACCCGCTACCTTCTGCGTTGGGAAACCCTTGAAGCCAATCGTGACCAAGCACGTGAAGGCCCGCTACCCGGGCCATCCATGTTGCGTCTGCATGCCGTGAGCCGTTAGGGAATGCAACGGCCCGGGAAGTGGGCACGGAATCAAACCAAGGGCACCCAGTTTCCCTGCCAGTCAAAACGTTCCAGCGGACGGAACGACTTTTTATAATCATAGGCACTCGACTGCTCGGTGGCATATCCCGGGTAGAGCCATCGTTTTCCGTGGGCCTGTGCCCAGCGGATTTCTTCCAACAAGGTGAGTGTTCCCAGGCTTCGATGGGCTTCCTCGGGATCGAACATGGCATAGACACTGGAGACCGCTTCTTCCCCCACATCCATATAACTCACCGCGATCAACCGGCCGCTGTGCCACACTTCCACACAGCGGCATTCGCAAGGTGACCGGTCCGGCGTGGTCGATGGGATGAAGTTGTGCAAGGAGTCCGGAATATTGGAGACAAAGCGTTCCCGGTGCCGCAGAAAAAGTTCCTCGCGCTCCGCATCCACCCTTGCCGGGACCATGCGAATTTCCACATCCACATTCCGGCGGAGCACTCGGCGCTGGCTCTTGCTCGGGGAAAAATCCGCAAGTGGCATGCGGAGCGGTTGGATGAACTGGATTTCATCCTCGTCCCCCAACATCACACTGTAGCGGAAAAATTCCGAACCGAAGTGCCGCCAGCCCTGCGACCACAAATGGTCCATCAACGCAGGAGAAGCCTGGTCGAGATGACCTGCCTCGTGAATCAGCGGCGGAGGCTTCGATTGCATCGTGATTGCCATACGAAGATGGCTTCATCCATCAGAACTCACAATGCCCCGGCGTTCTTGCGAAGGGGATCACGTCCCGGATGTTTGCCATGCCGGTCACGAACATCAACATGCGCTCAAAGCCAAGTCCGAAGCCCGCGTGCGGCACGCTGCCATACTTGCGGAGGTCCGCATACCAACCGTAGGCTTCGGGATCGAGTTGGTGTTTCTTGAAGTTGTCCAACAACACATCCAAACGTTCCTCCCGCTGGCTGCCGCCCACGATCTCGCCGATGCCGGGAACGAGTACGTCCATGGCGGTCACGGTTTTTTCGTCATCATTGAGGCGCATGTAGAAGGGTTTGATTTCCTTCGGATAGTTGAAAACGGTGGTGGGCTTCTTGAAATGCACTTCAGTCAGCCAGCGCTCATGTTCGGATTGAAGGTTGAGCCCGTATTCGACCGGATAAGCGAATTCGACGCCGCTCTTCTTCAACAACTCCACAGCATCCGTGTAGGAAATGCGTTCAAAGGGTCGGCTCGCCACAAACTCCAGCCGCTCGCGCAGACCCTTGTCCACGAACTTTTCGAAAATGGTTAGATCACCTTCGTGGTGATCGAGCATTTCCTGAACGAGATATTTCACCAGTGCCTCCGCCAGCTCCATGTCACCTTCCAGATCGCAGAATGCGACTTCCGGTTCGATCATCCAGAACTCGGCCGCATGGCGCGAGGTGTTGGAATTTTCCGCACGGAAGGTCGGACCGAATGTATAAATGTTCGATAGCGCACAGGCGAAAGTTTCCCCTTCCAACTGACCGGAAACGGTTAGAAAAGCGCGCTTGCCGAAAAAATCCTCGGCATCCTTCGAGATTCGGTCGTCCGGCAAGGTGGTGACGCGGAACATCTCGCCCGCTCCCTCGCAATCACTGGCCGTGATGATGGGCGTGTGGACATAAATGAAATCCCGCTCTTGGAAAAAACGATGCACTGCATAAGCCATGCGGCTGCGGGTGCGGAACACGGCCCCGTAGAGATTCGTGCGCGGCCGCAGGTGGGCGATGCTGCGAAGGAACTCGGTGCTGTGGCCTTTTTTCTGTAGCGGATAGTCTTCCGGTGCCTCGCCTAACAATTTCAGCGAAGTCGCCTGCATTTCCCACTTCTGCCCCGCCGCCGGGGAGGGGATGAGCTTGCCGTGGATCTCGACGGAGGCACCGGTCGCCATGCGGGCGATGTTTTCATATCCGGGGATGTCCGCGTCCGCCACGATCTGGAGATTGGCGAGACAGGTGCCATCATTGAGTTCCAGAAATGAAAAGGCCTTGGAATCGCGCCGGGTGCGGACCCATCCTGCCACGTGGAGCGCATCGGTGGGCTCTTCGCGGCGGAGGACGTGCTTGATGAGAGATCGCATGCCGTTGGTTAGCCGCAGGGCTGGAACTTGTCAAAGCAGCTTGCCCCAAATTCCCGATAGCCCGGCCGGATTTTTCCGGTATAGGATCGCCTGCGAAACCACCCTTGTTGATGAAACTGCTCTCCGGACTCACCCTTCTCGCCCTGCTCCCCTCCGCCCATGCCTGGACGCCCGGGACTGAACCACCCGCCATGCCCTTGGATTCATTCGTGCTGCCGGACGGACTTGAAATCACGCCCTGGGCCGCATCGCCCGCGCTTTTCAACCCCACCAACATGGATACCGACCACCTCGGGCGGATCTGGGTGACCGAAGGCGTGAACTACCGCCACAAGACCGACCGCCAGCCGGGCGGCGACCGCATCGTCATTCTGGAAGACTGCGACGGAGATGGCAAAGCGGACAAATCCTCCACTTTCTGGCAGGACCCGGAACTTGTCTCGCCGCTGGGCATCGCGGTGTTTGACAACGTGGTCATCGTTTCCCAACCGCCGCATCTTCTCAAGCTCACCGATGTCAACCGCGATTCCAAATTCGATCCCAACTTCGGCGACACCCGCGAGGAGTTGCTGACCGGTTTCAATGGCAAAAACCACGATCACTCGCTGCATTCGCTGACCGGCGGACCGGATGGAAAGTGGTATTTCAACCAAGGAAACACGGGGGCCATTTTCACCGACAAATCCGGCAGGAAATTTCCCATCGGCAGCAGTTATTACAGAAGCGGCGGCGGTGAATGGCCCTGCGACACCCGCGCCATCTCCGGCCACAAGAGCGATGACGGATTCGTTTATGTGGGCGGATTCACCGTGCGGATGAACCCGGATGGCACGCAGGCGGAAATCATTGGCAACGGTTATCGGAATTCCTTCGAGCAAACCATCAATTCGCTCGGTTATGTGTTCCAGAATGACAATGATGACCCGCCCGCATGCCGCACGAGTCATGTGTTGGAACATGGCAATGCGGGATTCTTTTCCAAGGACGGCACCCGCTCATGGCAGGCCGACCAACGCCCGGGCCAGACCACGCCGATCGCTCACTGGCGTCAGGAAAACCCGGGATACATGCCCGCAGGCGATGTTTACGGCGGCGGTTCTCCCACCGGCATCGCCTATTATGAAAATGGCGCGCTGGATCCCAAGTTCAATGGCACGCTGCTTTCCTGCGAAGCGGCTCGCAATGTGATTTTCGGCTATCAACCCGCAATCGACGGTGCGGGCTTCAAGCTGGATCGCACGGATTTCCTTACCACCAATCCGGAGAAACAATTCGATGGAGCGGACTTCACAGGCGGTGCCGCCAAACATGGAAGCATGGATCAAAAGGACAAGGCCCGCTTCAATTTCCGCCCTTCCGACGTCTGTGTGGGTGCGGATGGTGCCTTGTATGTCGCGGATTGGACGGATCCACGCGTTGGCGGACATGATACCCAGGACAATGAAGCGTCCGGAATCATCTATCGGATCGCGCCCAAAGGTTTCAAGCCCTCCATCCCTAAAGTCGATCTCTCCACAGTGGAAGGCGCGGTGGTGGCACTTCAATCCCCGGCCGTGAATGTGCGTTGGCTGGGTTTCCAGAAACTCAAGTCCGCCGGACCTGTAGCCTATGATGCGGTGGCCAAGGTGATGTCGGATTCCAATCGCTACGTCGCCTCGCGCGGCATCTGGTTGCTGCCTCATCTCGGTGAAAAAGGCATCGCCAAACTCAACTCGCTCATCACCGGTGATGATGCCTCCGCCCGTCTTACCGCCTTCCGTGCGATCCGCCGCACCGATGGCAAAATTGATGCGCTGCCCTATGCGAAAAAACTCTCCACCGATGCCGTCGCCGGCATCCGCGCCGAAGCGGCCATCGCCATGCGCTATCGGAGTTTTGAGGAAGCAAGCGAGGTTCTGGTCAATGTCGCCAGCCGCTTCGATGGCAAGGACCGGGCTTATCTCGACGCACTCGGCATCGGTGCGGGAAATCATAGCGAGGCTTTGTGGAAAGCGACTGGCCAAGCCATGAAACCCGGCGCTGCGGAAGCATGGTCGGATGCGTTTGCATGGATCACCTGGCGCCTGATGCCGGAAGCCGCCGTGCCATCTCTCAAGTCCCGCGCATCGTCCGCCACTCTCAGCGCGGAGCAACGCAAGTTGGCTGTCGATTCCATCGCCTTCATCAAGAGCAAAGCCTCCGCTGCTGCTCTCATGGATCTTACCGCGGAAGGTTCTTCTGTTAGAGATCAAGCCCTATGGTGGCTGATGAACCGCAGCGAGGGCGAATGGTCGGATTTCAACATGCGCCCGGAACTCGAACAACGCGGACTGATTGAAAAACCCGTCGAACTCGTGGAAATGACCGTCCCCGGCAAACCCTCCGGCACCAAATTCACGGTGGCCGATGTGATGGCGCTCAAAGGTGACGCCGCCCGCGGCAAGTTGGTGGGTGCGCGCTGCATCATGTGTCACCAGATCGATGGTGCGGGTCCGGACTATGGTCCCGCTCTCAAAGGCTTCGGCAGTCGCCAGGCACCGGAAGTCGTCGCCCGCGGCATCGTCGATCCATCATTTGATATCTCTCACGGCTTCGAAGGCACGGCTATCCGTTTGAAGGACGGCAAATGGATCGACGGCCGCATCATCGCCGATGGCGATCCCGTGGTCATCCGTTCCACCGGCGGCGTGACCCAGAAGGTCCCGAAAAAGCTCATCGTCGAGCGCAAGGACATGGATCGCTCCCTCATGCTCAGCGCCGATCAACTCGGCCTCACCGCACAGGATGTCGCTGACATCGTGGAGTGGATGAAGGGGTATTGAATTCACAAAAAAACGCGGGGTGCATCAACATCCCGCGTTTGAAGGTTGATCAACGGAAATGTGAGAGACACAAAAAGTGTGAAACGTGCTTGCGGGAATTCGCGCCGAGCTGGGGCTCAGCGCTCCCGGGTGGGGCTTAGCCTGCGCCGAGGTCGCTGCGGAGTTGGTCGAGGGCGGATTTGAGCTCTTCGACGGTGTTTTGCAGGTCCTGGACCTTTTGCTCCATGCGATTCCGCCACAGTTGCTCGGCTTCGAGTTCGACGACGGCGACGGTTTCCGCCGTGACGATCGCCTCACCGGAGGGCGCGCCGCCGAGGAGGTGGGAGTAGGTTTCCACGCGTCGGCCCGCGCCGGAGGGGTGACGTTCCACGAGAGCGCCGTGGGGATACTCGATGAACCACTGGATGGTTTCCTCGACGGCCTCGATGCTAGCAAACTCGTGCATGCGTTCGCAGCGTTGTTTGATCTCCCCCGCAGTCTGGGTGCCGCGCAGCAGGAGGACGGTGAGGATGGCGGCTTGGGCGGAGTCGAGATCGAGGATGCGGTTGAGCGTGTGCTTGTATTTCAGCGAGCGTGCACCGCCACCGGCGACTTGCACGGCGAGGCCCTTGAGGCGGAGGCTGATGAGGGCTTTTTCGATGGCGCTTTCCTCAAGGGCGGTGACCGGATTGCGGTTCGAACTTTGGTTGCAGGCAGCTTGTAAGCTGTTGAGGGTGAGCGGATAGTATGCCGGAGTGGTGGCTTCCTTTTCCAGCAGGCAGCCCAGCACGCGGCTTTCGGTGAAGGTGAGCTGGAGTTCGGGGAAATGGGTGATGCTGTCGGTCATGATGGAGCGATGATAATGCGGCCTGCCGCGTCCAGACAAGCCGGCTTGCGCCTTGGGAATCCGCTCCCTAGGCTCCGGCCATGCCCGCCGAGACACGCACCCTGTTTTTCGAGACCGCCAGCCCGGATGAGCCCTTGCGGCTGCGTGACGGAGGAATGCTGCCGGGCGTGCGGATCGCTTACGAAACCTGGGGTGAGCTCAATGCGGAGAAAAACAACGCGATCTTACTTTTTCACGCGTTGTCCGGCTCGCATCACGCAGCGGGAATCAATCCGGGAATCGAGGGCGTGGGCGATCTCTGGCAACCGGAACTCCACGCCGGATGGTGGGAGGACATGCTCGGACCCGGCAAGGCACTGGATACGGAGAAATATTTTGTCATCTGCGCGAATTACCTCGGTGGCTGTTACGGCAGCACCGGCCCGGCATCGATCAACCCGGCGACGGGCGAGCCCTGGGGATCGGCGTTTCCTGCGGTGACCGCTGCTGACCAAGTGGAAGTGATGGCGCGCTTGCTCGATGATATGGAAATCGAAACGCTCAACGCCGTCGTCGGTCCCTCCGTGGGTGGGCTAGTGGCGCTGACCTTCGCGACGCGTTTTCCCAAGCGTGTCCGCAACGTGATTTCCATCGCCTCTGGCTTTAAGACCACCGTGCTCAACCGCCTCATCTTGTTCGAGCAAATCCTGGCGATTGAAAACGATCCCTATTTCTCTGGCGGCGATTATTATGACAGCGAACCTCCGCTCTACGGACTGGCGCTCGCCCGGATGATTTCCCACAAGACCTTCGTCCACCTCGATGCCATCGAACGCCGCGCGCGGCAGGATGTGGTGCAGGCGGATGATGTGCTGGCATGGTATCGGGTGCGCGACCAGTTCCAGAGTTATATGCTCCATCAGGGCAAGAAATTCGTCCGCCGCTTCGACGCAAATACTTATCTCCGCATCATCGACATGTGGTCGCGTTACGATGCCACTCAGGAAGGCGATGCGGAAACGCCGGCGGATTTGTTCGAGCGGGCGCGCGAGGCCGGCCAGTGCTGGTTGGTGTTTTCGATCGATTCGGATTTCTGTTTCTACCCGGAAGAGCAATCCGAACTCGTCAAGCATCTGGAAACCGCCAAGGCCGATGTCATGCACATCATTGTGCACTCGGACAAAGGCCACGATTCCTTCCTGCTGGAGCCCAATCTTTACACCCCGCACATCGCTTGGGTGTTGGCGAAATGACTCAACTCATTTTCTCAAACACCTGGGCGGAGCGCGAGGGAGTGTAGACACGCATCCATCCTTCTCCATCCACAGGATAGATGAATGAATAATCGATGCGTCCATGCCCGCCGGTGTGGGCGGCGTCGGTATCGAGGATGAGTTTTCTTGTTTCGAATCCAGGCACGCGGATGGGATAACTGAACAGGGATTGGTCGATGGAGAAATTGAACACAAAGATGAAGTTTCCACGTTCGGCGACGAGGATCTTCGGCCCATGATCGATGTAGAGAACCTGCGCTGCCGGTTTGGCGAGCAGGTTGGCATTGCGGGCGAAGTCCATGAGTTCGCGATCGAATTCCGCAAGCCATTGGTATTTCAGTTCCGGATTGTCCAGCAGCGACCATTGGCGACGGCAGTAGTGGAATGACCAACCATTGCCCTCACGCGGGAAATCCAGCCATTCAGGATGACCGAATTCATTGCCCATGAAATTGAGCCAGCCCTCACCGCCGATGGCCAGGGTCGCGAGGCGGATCATCTTGTGCAGCGCCATCCCGCGCTCGATCACCGGATGCGAATCGCCTTTGCCCATGTGCCAATACATTTCCTGATCCATCAGCCAGAAGGCCAGGGTCTTGTCGCCGACGAGCGCCTGGTCGTGGCTTTCCGCATAGGCGATGGTGGCCTCGCCGTGGCGGCGGTTGGAGAGCACGCCCCAGAGTTCGTCGAGATTCCAATCCTCGTCGCGGCTGTGTTTGAGAAGCTTGATCCAATAATCCGGAATGCCCATTGCAAGCCGGTGGGTGAAACCGATACCACCCTCCTCATTCGGCCGGCAAAGGCCGGGCATGCCGCTCATGTCCTCGGCGATGGCGATGGCACCGGGCTTGATGTCCTGAATGAGCCTCGCGGCGAGGTTAAGATAAAGAATAGCATCATCATCCGCATCATCGCCGAAGTAATCATCATAACTTCCGAACGATTTGTTTCCGCGGGAATGATATAACATCGATGTCACGCCATCGAAGCGGAAACCATCGAAGCGGAATTCTTCCAGCCAGTAGCGCACGTTCGACAAAAGAAACTGCCTCACCTCGGCACGGCCGTAGTCGAAACATTTGGAATCCCACAGCGGATGCTCGCCGCGTTCGCCTTTGTGGAAATACTGGTTTCCCGAGCCATCGAAATCATTGAGTCCTTCCGCGATGTTTTTCACCGCATGGGAATGCACGATGTCCAGCAACACCGCGATGCCGAAGCCGTGGGCGGTATCGATGAGATATTTCAAATCCTCCGGCGTCCCGAAACGCGAGCAGGGTGCGAAGAAAGATGATACATGATATCCGAATGAGCCATAATAAGGATGCTCCTGCACTGCCATCAGCTGCACGGTGTTGTATCCCGCCTTGGAAACGCGCGGAAGCACGCTATCCGCAAACTCCCGATAAGTATGCACGCGGGGCTCTTCGCCGCCCATGCCGACATGGGATTCGTAAATCAGCGGTGCGCCGATGGAGGAGGGATCGAAATGATATCTCCACACGTAAGCTTCCGGCGGATTCCAAATCTGTCCGCTGTAATCATGCGTCACCGGATCCTGCACCGCCCGCCGGATGCAGGCCGGGATGCGGTCGCGTCGCGTGCCATCCGCGCCGATGATGTGGAGTTTTACTTTTTGGCCGTGCACGAGCGTGCTGGCGGGGAGTTTGAGTTGCCAGATCCCCGCAGGAAGACGCTCCAGAGGGTGAGTTTCGCGGTTCCAACCATTGAAATCGCCAATCAGAAACACCGCCTGCGCCGCCGGGGCCCACTCGCGCACGGTCCATTCGCCGGAGGCGGCATGGAAGTGAATGCCCGCATACTTGTGACCGGTTGCGTGGGCAGCCAGCGTGCCGGATTGCATTTCAATCGAGGAAATCTCCCCGCTAAAACGCCGCATCCGCCGCTCGATGACTCCCTGATGGGGCTCCAACCACGGATCGTTCACCACGAGTATGGGTCTCTCTGTCATTGGAGGAGAGAGTGACGGTTTCAGCCCGCCGCGAAAAGGCAAATCCGCCGACATTCCCGGCCATTTCTCCACTTCAATCGCCCGCCACAGCGATCTGCCTGCCATTTTCATTCAAGAACCCATCCAGCGGCGCACCTTCCATTGCCCGCAATCCCGCGACCACCGCCTTCGCGTTGAAAAGCGAACCCGCGGCATTGGTGTGCGTGCCCTTGTCTGCGAAAAACCCCTCCACCTCCGCAGGTGGCACTTTCGCGTAGCGCTGGCCGATCCCGTCGGCGAGATCGAGAAAACCGACGTCTTCCGCCATCGCACAGGCCTTCACCCATGCGCGCCAACCCGCCCAATCCTGCACGAATTTTCCCTCGCGATCGAATTTCTTGTGAGGTACCGGCGTGCACAGGATCACCTTCGCGCCCTTCGCCTTTGCACTGCGGGCCATCGTTTTGAGATACCATCCGTAGCTGCGGACTTCCTCCATGCTGCCGTCCGGTTTTTTCACGCTCTCGGTCTCGTCGCCGATTCCCTTCACGGACCCACGGAATTTCGAGCGCTCGTCCGTCGGCCCCACATCGTTGTGGCCGAACTGGATCAACACGAAATCTCCCGGCTTGAGGGCGTTTTCGATGTCCCTCCACTTTCCCTCCGTGAAATACGTCCGCGAAGAACGCCCGCCGATCGCGCGATTGACGACGTTGATCTTCGCCGCATCAAAAAATGTCCCCAGATCCTGGCCCCAGCCTCGCATCGGCTGGTTTGACCGCACGGTGGAGTCGCCGGCAATCCACAAGGTGGGCAAAGCCGTCTTCGCCGCAGTTTCCTTGGCGACGCTTTTGTCGTCCACCACCGGCCGATCGTCCTCTGCACGCAGCGGAGAAGCCGCGATGGAAACGAGGCATCCGAGCCATGCGAGAACCTTGCGACGGGAAACTACTGCAAACATCGTATTCATGTCCGCCCATTCAAGCGGACCCCGGCATTGCCGTCCATCCTACGAATGAGGGAGGCGGGTGTCCACATGGCCAGACGCAGCGTGAGATCCCAACGCAACCGCTCTGGAGGGCGAGGCTATCACGATTCGTAAGGCGATGTTTTTGAAAATCGTGAAACAGATTTGTCACCTCGTTAGTGATTCGTTTTCAATCGGATACGCCAATTTTGGAAGAGTGGCGGCAACAATGGTTCGGAAAGACGAACCAAATCCGAGGTCAAGAATTTAAAAAAACATACCGTGGAACCCTTGTGGAATACGGGGTGCCCATGACGTCTGTTAGATGGCGGCAAAAAGATTTTCCAAGTCCGGCCCGCGCCACTCAAAGTCTCCCCCGTGCCGCATGCGTCTCCACCCGGAAGCGCGTTCGAAGCGGCGGAAAACCTTTAAAAAGCAGACTGACAAACAATGGAACAAGTGGAAGAGGCAATGCGGGGAATGGCGGAAGGATCAGTCGAGTTTTCAGCGAGTGGAAGCGGATGGGATGAGGTGTGTGGTGCGTTGCGGTCCATTGTCGGGGAGGATTCATTCCAGCGTTGGTTCCGAGCAGCCGAATGGGCCGGCGAGGAGAACGGAATCGCCCGCGTGACTGTGCCGGGTGAAATCCACCAAGTGTGGATTGAAACCAATTACCTGCCGGAACTCACTCTCGCGGTGAGCCAGGTGTTCAGCGAGGTGCGTGAAGTGCGTGTCGAAGTCGGTGGGGCGACGCTGGATTCGCAGCAATCCCACGGCAATGGCAAGGGCCACACGAAACAAGGCCTCCCCCATCTCCAACACAACAAACCCGCCGCTCTCGATGGCGAGGCGCTTGACCGCCGGATCAAGAGCTCCGGTCTCAATCCCGCCTATACGTTTTCCAGCTTCGTCGTCGGCTCGAACAGCCAGTTCGCCCACGCCGCCTGTGAAGCGGTCGCCAAAAAAACCGGTATCGGCTACAATCCGCTCTTCATCCACGGTGGCCCCGGCCTCGGCAAGACCCACTTGATGCAGGCCATCGGCCAGGAAATTCTCCGCCGTCAACCAGGTTCCCGCGTGATCTATCTCACCTGCGAGAAGTTCACCAACGAGTTCATCGACCACGTCCGCCGCGGCGATCTTGAGAAATTCCGCCGCCGCTACCGCAGCTCGGATGTCCTGCTCATCGATGACGTCCAATTCCTCGCCGGCAAAGAACGCTCGCAGGAGGAGTTTTTCCACACATTCAACACCCTGCTCGATGGCCGCAACCAAGTGGTCCTCACCTGCGACCGCCCGGCCTGCGAAATCAAGAGCCTCGAGCCACGCCTCATTTCCCGCTTCGAGTGCGGCCTCACCGTTGAGATGCAGCCGCCTCAGATGGAGACCCGCCTCGCGATCTTGAGGAAAAAGTCACTCGATTGGAAAGTCCGCGTCGATGAATCCGTGCTGATGTTCCTCGCGGAAAAAATCCGCACCAACGTCCGCCGCCTCGAAGGCGCGCTCATGCGGGTGGCCACCTACGCCTCGCTCGCCGGGGAGTCCGTCACCGTGGACAAGGTCGAGCACTTGCTGCGCGATCTCATCCGCGAGGAAGCCAGCCGCCAAGTCACCATCGATGCCATCCAAAAGGCTGTCGCCGAACATTTCGACGTCCGCCTGGCCGATATGACCAGCCGCCGCCGCCCGGCGAGCATTGCCTTCCCGCGCCAGGTGGCCATGTTCCTCAGCCGTTCCCTGACGAAGGGATCGCTCATGGAAATTGGCGAGGCCTTCGGGGGCAGGGACCACGGCACGGTCATCCACGCCTGCAAGAAAGTGGGCGAAAAAATCGATGAGGAAGCCGGCCTCAAGGAAACCATTGCCCGCATCGAGGCCCAACTTCGGCGTTGATGCTGAGCGATCTCTGGGATTCTTCACAGAAGTTCACAGAAGGCTTGCCAAGGGGCATCGAAAGCTGAAACTGCTGCCCGAAAACCACCGAGGTTCCCATTCATGAAGTTCCGTATCTCCAAGGAAGCATTTCTCGACGGCCTGCAAAAGGTCCAGCACGTCGTCAGCTCGCGCACGACCCTGCCCATTCTTTCCAACGTGCTGCTCGTGGCCAAGGATGGACGCATCCAGTTCACCACGACGGACTTGGATGTTGGCATCACCGGATCGGTGGAGGCGCAGATCGAAAAGGAAGGGGCCACCACTCTTCCCGCCAAGCGCCTGGTCAGCATCGTCCGCGAACTCCCCGCCAGCGAGGTGGAGGTTTCCGTGGATTCGAAAAACCACGCTTCCATCCGCAGCGGCCCGTCCTTCTTCAAAATCATCGGTCTCGGCGAAGCGGAATTCCCGCCCTTGCCCGATTTTGCCGGTGCCAAGGAATTCAAGATTCCCCAAGCCACCCTCCGCGATGGCCTCAAGAAGACTTCCTACGCCATCTCCACCGATGAGACACGCTACGTGCTCAACGGCATTTTCACTTCCTTCCGCGATGGCAAAATGACGCTCGTCGCCACCGACGGCCGCCGCCTCGCCATGGTCGATGCCGACCTCGAATTTCCCGCTTCCCACGAAGCCGACGTCATCATCCCCACCAAGGCCGTGCAGGAACTCCAGCGCCTCCTCGGTGAAGCCGGCGATGTGGTGGTGAAACTCAGCGAAAGCCAGATCTCCTTCACCATTGGCGACAGCCTGCTCTGCAGCAAACTCATCGAGGGCAACTATCCGAACTACCGCCAGGTGATCCCCGGCGATAGCAACGAGCGCGTGGTGATCGGCCGCGAGGCTCTTCTCGAAACCGTCCGCCGCGTCTCCCTCCTCTCTTCCGACAAGTCGAACTCGGTCAAACTCGTCTTCAGCGAAAACCGCATCGAGGTCACCGCCAACTCACCGGATGTCGGTGAAGCCCAGGAATCCATGGACGTGATCTATCAAGGTCCATCCATGCAGATCGCCTTCAATCCCGAGTTCTTGCAAGCACCGCTCCGCGCTCTGGATAGCGATGATGTTTACATGGATCTCATCGATGAAATGAGCCCCGGCGTCCTCCGCATCGAGGGCACCTTCCTCTACGTCCTCATGCCGATGCGCGTGACGAACTGAGGCCAGCCCATTCCATTTCCACCCAACAAAAAGCCCCCGCTCCTCACTCGGAACGGGGGCTTTTTTGTCGGAAAAACTCAGACCACCTTCCAGGGATCGCGCATCGGCTGGTGGATCAGCGCGTTGGCCGCCGGATCATCGAACTTCAGCGTCTTGGAATCAAACTTGAGGCTCTTGTTCAGGCGATGCGCCGTGATGCCCATGTTGATCATCGTGCAGGACCAGAAGCCGTTTTTCTCATTGAGGGCAAACTTCTTGCGAGTCCGCACACACTCGTGGAAGTCGATATTCTGCGGCGGCGGCTCCGGCAACGAATCCACCTTCTTGCGGAAATCCGGGATGTCCGAATTGAAACCGACATCGATCTTGCCCTTCGGCCCTTCGATGTAAGTGGCGCGCTTGTCTTTGTTTTCGCCATCAAGCACCACCTTGCATCCGTCGGCATAGGTGAACTCAATGCGACGCCAGGTTCCCACCGCTTCGGAATCTTGCGGATCAGCATCGATCTCCACCGAAATCGGAGCCTGGTCATCCTTGTTGAGAAGATACTGGACCGGATCGAGATAATGCTGGCCCATGTCACCCAAGCCCCCGCCATCATAATCCCAATATCCGCGGAACGTCGCATGGCTGCGATGACGATTGTAGGGCTTCATCGGCGCAGGCCCCAGCCACAGGTCGTAATCCAGCTCTGCAGGCACCGGCTCGGGTTTGAGACCCGGTTTGCCCACCCAGGTCCCCAGTTTCCAATCAAAGCCCGTCGCGCCGGACACTGTGATCTTCAGCGGCCATCCCAGCATGTCGTTCATCACGGCCTTCTTGATCATGGAAACCGGCGCCCGCATTCCATAAAATCCGGATTGAAAGCGGAACCACGTGTTCAGGCGGAAGATGCGTTCGTGTTTCTCCACCTCGCGCACCATCGCGATGCCCTCGCCAATGGTCCGGCTCATCGGCTTTTCACACCACACATCCTTGCCAGCCTTGGCCGCAGCGATGGCCATCGCCGCATGCCAGTGCGGCGGCGTCGCGATGTGGACGATGTCGATGTCCTCCCGCGCGATCAGCTCGCGGAAATCATGATAACCCTTGATGCCATTGGCCTCAGCCCCCGCGTCCTTCATCCGCTGCGCGAGGTGGTTCTTGTCCACATCGCACAAGGCCAGCAGTTTGCCCGGCATCGTCAAATGCGAGGAGCTGATGCCTCCGCAACCGATGATCCCACGGGTGAGAACTTCCGATGGAGGAGTTTGGCCATTGAGACCCAGCACACGGCTGGGAACGAATTGCACCGTCGCCATCGCGGCGAGGGATTTGAGGGTCTGGCGTCTGGTAATCATGGGTACAAAAAGAACGCCGGAATTACCCGGCGTTCTCAAGTCATCTTTCAAGCGAATTCCCCGGAAATCTTAGTTTCCACCCGCCAGCGCATCCATCAGATACCGCGCCGGACGGAAATTCTCGATCAGGATTTCCTCTTGCTCCCCACGGAACATCCGCACCTGGCTGATGTTGAAATTCGGCGTCTTGTGCGGAGCGAACAGGATGTCGTCGTGAGTCGAGTTCTCGTGTTTTTTGAACATCGAGGGAAGAATGTCGCCGCCAAGATGATCATCGCGTCCGGTGGCCAAATGGCAGGTTCCCAGCACCTTTTCATCCTGAATGTCCGCACCGGAAACCGGCAGCACTTGCGTGCCGAAACCAAGCTCCCCAAGCGTCCCGGTCATCGGGTCATCCGCCAAACGCCGGTTGTGCGCTTCAATGGTCGCGGGATTGCCCTCAATCAAGGTGGAGCGGACGATGCAGCGATTCTCCACGTCCAGGACACCCAAAGTGCCATCCTCGTATTTCATGGGAAACTGCCCCCTCGCATCTTCCGGCACGAAGTAAACCTCGCCAGCAGGGAGATTGGCAATGTCCGGCGCCTTGCCCAGGCAAAGGCCGTGCGACTTCTGCGCTTTCTGCCCACCCAGCCCGAGCCAGGCCGTCAGAACCCGCCCATCCTCAAGAGCGAAGTCGATTTCAATCGAATCCGCCCCGGTCATGGCGAGGCGCAGTTTTTCAGCATCGGCGGAAACCTCATGGTAGTCCACAGCAAGCCCGGAATTGAGGATTACATCATTGAGACCATGCAAGGTCGCTCCGCGGAAACCATGCTCCTTGCACTTCGCCGTCAACGGTGCGGTGGCGGAATAGGTGGAGATACACAAGATGATATCATATTTCGGATAGATATCATTTTCCAATGACAAATGATTGCCATCGGTATCCCAAACATCATCTGCCAGATCGAGATTGGAACCATGCGTGCAGCGGAATGCATAGAACTCGCCACCTGTCATCCCAAGCTCCTCCATCGCCCCGTTTTTCAAACCGAGATGGAAATGATTGTAGGCATTTTTCTGAACAGGAAAGCCATCCTGCTGAAGGAAGGCAAAATCCTTGATGAGCGCCGGTGGCTCGTCGAAGTCGACCAAAACGCAAACTCGGCATCCCTGCGTCGGCGCGAAAACCGTCCCTAACAGACGGACAAGGTTGAAGGGTGGGAACACACGGTTTTCTGGATGAAGAAGAATGTCCTCATGCAAATAGCCGGGAAGTGTTAGTTCAAGGGTGTCTGACATACGGTCCGAGGCTAGCACCGGAGTTTCCTCCCGCAAGGGACGAATCCCGGAAAAATCCCGCGTGCCGCCAGCCGCCTCCCAACCATTAGCCCGGAAGGTTTTCTTCCCCGTCTCCCTGCCTCATCTCCGCCAGTGTGGCCGACATGTCCTCAAGGCGGTCCCAAAGCGTGCGCAACACGTAAAGCGGTGCTCCACAACGCACCACCACAGCCAGACAATCGGATGGCCGGGCATCCAATTCGATGATCTTGCGCTCCATGATCTCGTTCTCAGCCTCAAGGATCAGCCGCGCAAAGTAGACTTCATTCTCCATGCTCACGATCACCGCCCTCGAAACCTTCGCTCCAAATGCCTGCAAAGTCAGCAAATACAGGTCGTGGGTAAGCGGACGAGGCGGAACCTGCCCGCTCAACGAGGCGTTGATCGATGCTCCAATGCCAGGATCGATATAAAACACGATCGCTTTCGCCCCGTCCCCGAGAAACACGGCACATCCAGCCTGCGTTGGCAGCAGGGCAATCGGTTCCACACGAACTAAATCAGGCATGCCCTCAATATCCTCCCCGAATTGACGCTTTCCAAGAGCAAAAGCCCCAAAATCCATCCCATCCCAATTCAAAAAAATCGATTTTCTCCCACCTCGTCCCCCCAGAAACCGCAAAAAAACCGCTGATTTTCAGGGGTTTGTGGTGTTGGCGAAAAAAAGTTCAAATTTTTAGTCGAAATGGGTTGACG
>JBBARN010000014.1:0-55006 GCA_040399845.1 Luteolibacter sp.
AAAGCCTCCCCATCGAAGGAACACTCACCTTCGCCTTCAAAACCGCCCCAAGTCCAGAACGCCCCGCCGGTGCCCAACTCGTGATCTACGAGCCCGGAGCAGTAGGAGCGAGCCCAGCCGAGCAGGAATTACTTTCTGAAATTCCTGGTTACAACCCAGGAGAGGACAGGAACAAGGTTGTAGCAGTTGGAGGTGTTGGAATCGCAGATTCTGAAGTTCCCGTAATTTTGGTGAATGAAACGACTGGAGAGACTGCAACGGTAATGAGCAAACCTGATGGCAGTTTCTCAAGCTTTGTGGAGGCGACCGAGGACGATTTGGTCGCTGCCGTTTTCGTCAATGCCAATGGAAGCCGTGTTTCAATCCCCGCAAGCCGACAGAAATTTGATGACGGCCGAACCGGTCTGTTCGAGGCGGGAGGCATTCTTGAGGCAGCTAACAATTCGCCGGATAAGTTGCAGGTGATTATTGAGCCAAATGCCATCGAACGCCGCTCTACCTTCAAGATCGACGCGTTGACCCTGAGCTCTTTGCAGGCCTTGTTGGCGGAAGCCCCTCTCGCGGCAGAGAACAAGTTGCTCGGAGGCTTCCAGTTCAGAAGTGAGGGCGACACTTTGCGTGCTTCCGCCGACGTGAGTTTTTCAATCTCAGAAGTCGATCTTGGAATTCCTCCTACCGTAACACCTGAGGAATCACCCTTCGTTCTCACCGCTGTCGTCGAGATAGATGGTAAAAAAGTCTACAAAATCATAGATAAGATGGAGTATGCAAATGGCAAACTGGAAACGCATTCGCCTCCTTTTCTCGGACTGATTGAGAGTGGTTACGCGGCCATCATCCGACTTGGCAATGGCGGCAAGGCCGTGGTGACCGGTTGGGTAACCGATGGAGGCGAAGATGATCGAACAATCGCAGGCGCAACGGTTTTTGTGCGCCCCGACTTCACCTCCACCGATCTTGATGCTACTAACGTGCTTACCGCTGGTTCCGTGGTGGGTGTTTCAGATCAGACCGGCCACTTTTCCCTGCTTGCTCCGACGGGGTTGGACCCAGCCAAGCAAAACTTTCAAATGAGTGTGGCGGCCATCAGTTCCCAATTTCCACTGCAAATGGCGATCGGCCCTGTCGTTCAAAAAGTGCTTCAAACCACCGGAGGGAATGATCCCCAGTCGGTACTCAATTATGGTATTGCAAGAGTTTCCTTCAATGTGAAACGCACGCTGGCGGGCAGCGACGACAAGATACCCCCGACGATCAACATCACAGTTCCTCGGGACCGCCCGCTATCGAATACAGACTTCATAGTCCGTGCACTTGCCACAGATGGCGGATCCTCCATCTCTTCCCTCAAAATGCGGGTTAAAGCAGTAACCGCACTACCACCGCTACCGGTGGATCAGGTGCAAAACACGCAGGACTCCACTCAGGAAACCGCGTCCACTCGACTTTCGATCTTCAAGTTAAGGTCTCCACGCGAGGCTGAACTCGAGCTGGAAGTCACGGCCATTGATGCAGCAGGCAATAAAGCCGAAAGTTCGATTTTTTTGCCTGTTGGTGGAGTGCAATCTTTACCTGTTCAACCGGAGCCTGATCCCAGTGATGTGATTGGCCCCAAGGTGCTCAGGAACATGCCTTCGAACGGTGAGTCAGATTATGCAGTCAGCCGTGCGATCAGATTGAACTTCAATGAAGCACTTGATCCAGGAGTCTTGAGCAGAATCTCGCAAGCGGTCATCTTGACTCCCAGCGCTGGAGTACCTGTGGCGACACTTACAGACGGTGGAACTGACCTGCGACTGCAATACCCAGATCTGAAACCAGGAACAAACTACGCACTTGATTTAACGAGACGGGTGGTGGATCGGCGCAACAATCCCCATGATCAAGATCCATCGACTTCCATGTTGGATCAGTTCCGCCTGACGTTTAGGACACGGCCAGAGATTCGCACTTCCCTATCACAGATCGAGAATGGTGCAGGTATCGTTGGCAACGGAAATTTTCTAGCATCAATCGACCGTGGCAAGGCTGGATCAACGTCGGGAAAACTGAGGATTCACACCTTGCCCACCGCAATCTCGGTCGGCGCGCTGCTAGCAGAGGAGAGCTTACCTCCGTTCCCCAGAGACATCGTTTTGATTCCTCATTATGACTACGCAATTCGGTTGTCTAACGGTGCCACTGACATCAGGAGGGACAGGAACCTCGTGGCTATCGTGGGCGGAACTACAGGCGGTTCTGCAGCGGACGATGCCACCAGCACAGGCCAGTGGATTCGCGTATTCGATGTCTCAATACCCGCTGATCCACGCCAAATTTGCACCAGCCAGCTCAATCGTTCACCTGTCTCTGCCGCGACTAAGTTGGTTTGGTCGCCCCCCCACCTTGGCTATCTGGACTTCGGCGCTGATGACACGTCCGTCAATTTACTGAATCTTCAATGGCTTATCCTCGCACATGGCTTCAATCCCGTCCCAGCCAGAGGGATCACGCAGATGTCAGCCGGCGTGGATCTCAATCAGGATGGCGATTTTATCGATACCGGAGAAACGCTGCCGACATCGTCAAATGTTGCGCCAATCATTGATTTGGTAAACGGAGGATTGGTAAAGAGCTACCGCGTGCTTTCGCACAATAGCAGGATCTACGATTTCTCGATGGCCTTCGGCGGGAAGTTAATCGGTGTGGTCGGCAAGTATGAAGGGGAGTTTAGTTCAACCGGCGGATTCTACACTACGATCGCCGAGGGTGGCCTCCAACTCTTTGACCCGGCTAATCCAAACACTGGAAACGTGCTGACCTATGATTTCCCTTCGATCCCACAACGTGTGACACTGCTTGTCGGAGCACGGGTTGAGATCAACGGTCAACTACAGCCACGCAATCTAGCACTTATTTCTGCTGGGAACCCGGATGCGACGACTGGAAAGGAAAACAACCTCACAATTCTCGACATCACGGACGCCCGGCATCCGGTCCTCTTGAATGAGATTCGACTGCCTTCTGACTCAGGTGCACCGCGTTCGGTCCAGGTTGCTGACAACGGCATGGTTGTAGTGTCGTGTATCAACGACGTCCTCTTTCTCGATCAGGAACGACTGGCTGCTGGAGCTCCGTCCGGTGCTGCTCTTCATCCAGCGATCAAATTCCGTTTTAACGGGATGGGCAGCGGCACGCGTTCATTCTATACTGACGGATTCGATCAAATGGCATGTAGCCAAGGGCAGCGTAGTATTGCGATCTCAAGCAGCCCGGGCACCTACGATTTACGAATTCATCATCCAGGATCCATCGCCCAGCCAGGCCCCATTGTGTCAGCCGTTCTCGAAGATGCCCCGGAGAACTGCCTCGCGTATGTAAATGACGACTTCGATGGAACTGCTGAGACACCACCGCCTGCCGGTTCCATCGCTGACCGTGACATGCCAACACGAGATGCCCATGATGATGATCTCGTTGCGGTGGACTTTCCGGCGATAGCATACAAGGCAGATGCTATTTCTCCGGTGCGAGTGAAAGTCACTGTCTCAGTCACTCCATTACCCTCCAGTGGTCCGCAAATCACAGGCCGCGTAGCGTTGATCAACGAGGGCGGTTTGGAACTCAAACGCTCAACTAACACCGAGAACTCGACCACTTTCGAAAGCGGGCAAGGCCAAACCGACACCGCATTTTTCGCAACCCTCACTCAGCGTACCTCAAAGCTCTTTTTGGATTCCACTCGCCCCTCCGGCAAAATTGAAGTCAAAGCCGAGCTTTTTGACGGATCGAATAATCTGGTTGGCACCGATGTGGTTTCATTTGCTGCGGTGAAAGCCACCATCACGCGGATTTGGTCAGACCAGTTTCATGCGGGTCGAAGGTCGAATAGTATGCCGAACAACGCAGGTGCTGCCGAACAAAGTCCTCCTGAATCCCAGAAATATATTCTCATGGGGAATCGAGCGGACAATAAAACTTATGTCGGCGGCGAACTAAGCCTAGTGCCCGACATTCCTGCGCTGCGCAGCAAATTTCGGTTTCGGCTGGTGACGGCACCGTTTGAAGTGAGCGAGCCGATGTCTATCACAGAAGGAACTAACTCCACAGAAATTCCTCCTGGCAAGTTGGTAACGCATATATACGGAACATCGAGCTATGATGCTGGAGGCGAATTCTCAGTGGTTGGGGACGAGGAAGATATCCCCTTATCCAGCTACGAATCGGAGACAATATCCAAACTTCGTATTCGGCCATATACATCGCCCGGGACGTTATCCTCTGTGCCGCCGTTTATTGAGCGTTTCCTCGTAGGTGGCATTGATGATAGCGGAGATGGAACGCTGGATGCATCAGAAGCGGTGTTGGCTTGCGAGCCTTTTGGAGGCAATCAGTACGGAGGCATCGGATTTCATCGTGGCGAACTCGTATTTCACATGGAAGGTGGTGTGCGCAGATATAAAGAGCCTCATTTCAAAGTCGTGCCACGAAGCCTAGCCCTGTCGCAACAAACCTATTTTGGAACTTTGCTAGGGTTCGTCGAAGCCGGAAACTTTATTACTGGCGCAGTGTTAAACGGTATTCGATTCGGCGTCAACGGCATCACTTTAGGCACCGCTGGGACCGCGCCATTCGAGGATCTGATTTTCCTGCCCCACTTCATGACTTTCGTCACAGGGACGATGCCAACTTCAAGTTCCAATACCGCCCCACAACTAGCTCCTGACAGTTTCATTCATGATTTCGAGCGGGCCACGCGGTCAAACCGCCTGCATGGTGATTTTGGCACCGGCCCAACGATCTCTGCGCCTTGCCTGAATCACAGTGTGGGTGAATTCGATGCACATGGGCGTCGGCGCGTGCCTGTATTTCGCTACCAAGAAACAAGCAGAATCTCAAGCACTGTGGCCCATTCTGGAGAGTTTCGCGCTGCTATCGTCCAGAATATGAAAGGTGATGATGAGTTCCTAGTCGCAATGAGAACCGCAGCGCAAACCGCAGCCGCAGCGGGACAGCGAGATTTTTCAATTCCATTTAGACGCACCTCTGAGCAAATGCCAGTGCCGGGCGACTACAAAAACAATTTCCTAGCTCACCCCGATCTGTGGGGAAGCATCGGAGGTTTTCGCATTGGCGATGTGTCTTGTATTGTGAATTTCCGAATCGATCTACTACCCGGACAGCCCTACCAGCCTTCGCAGACGGAATGCTTCATTCAGTCACTCGACGGCTACTTTGAATTGAGTGACCTTTACGATTGGGAGTTGGACGTAAATCCATTCGCGGCCCTTATAAGTGCAGGAAACGGCACGTATGGGAGCGGCGGTATGGCGTTCCTAACCCTAATTCCCTACCACGGGCTTCTCTACATCAGCGACGGCACCACTGATCCATCCTTCAGCCCTGTCCCTTATAGTATCAAATAAATCACATAGCGATTCCCGCCATGATCACTTTCCACTTTCGATTGTTAGTCGCTGGATCACCCATCAGACTGGATTTTCGAGTTCCTAACTCAACCGAATTGCCAACATGAGAATCATCCCAAAGCGTAACACATGGATAGCAAGCGCGGTTTTTTACCTGGTCGCATGTTGGATTGGTGCGGTCCCTTCTTCCGCCCAGCCCCTCACCACCCTCAACTACACCGTCTCCGGCCAGGTGATGCAGGTGACGCCGGCGGCGCTTTCGGTGCCGAAGGGGATTCCGGGGTCGATCGGTGTGACGATTCCGGGAGAGGTGCCGAGTGGGGCGTTTGTGGAGGCGACTTTGCGTGGTCCGTCGTTTCCAGCGAGGCGCTTGGTGGGGGAGGTGAACAAGCCCTTGGTTTTGCCGCCGTTGAATTTGGTGGGGGATTATTCGCTGGATGGCATCCGGCTGGTGTCGGCGAGCGGGGAGACGCTGTTCGAGGGCGCGCCCTCCACGGTGCCGGTGCGGGTTTTTGATGAGGTGCTGGTGTCGCGGGTGACTTCGCGCCCGCTTACTTTGGGCGAGATCGAGGAGAAGGGCATTGTGATCGATGATGCGAACTTCCGGGCGGTGGAGTTCGAGGTGGGTTTTGTGGTGGATGGGGCGACGATTCCGATCAAGTTCCCGGTGGTCACGCCGAGTTTCAAACAATCGACGGAGATCATCCCGGCGGCGGAGTTGGAGGCGCGCTTGGCGCAGGCGGAGGAGATCAATGCAGCCCTGAGCGATGCGGTGGCAATGCCACCGGGCTTGGAAGTCGTTCTGCCGCAGGTGCAGATCAAGGGCATCAATGTGCAGTTTGTCGATGGCGGCGATGATGGCGACCTCGCCCTGAAAATCCCGCCGATTCCGGCCTTGATGGTGATACCGGGGAACATCGGGTTCCTGAACCAGTTCTTCAGCGTGCTGATTTTCACGGAAAACGCCGCGCCCGACGGTAGCGGGCTCAGCGTGCATTCGCTCACAGCGGAACTGGTCCTGCCGACCGGGCCGGACCGCGTGGCGGGTAGTTTCGAGTCCCCGGGGGACGATCCGCTGCGCTTCGCCCGCGTGGCTGGCAGCATTCGCAATCTCGTGCCGGTGCGCGCCACCGGTCCGGATGGGAAATCGGGCACTGGCGATGACATCGACCGCCTGCAACCCGGCGACACCGGCCAAGGTGAATTGTTGGTGGAAGGTTTGCAGGAAGGCCTGCATGTGATGGATCTCAAGCTGGCAGCCAAGTTGGATGGGCTTGCGGCGGGCACCGTGAACGTGACGGGAAAAGCAGCGGGCAGCATTCTGGTGCGCAATCCCAAATTCAGCATGGCCTTCACCCATCCGCGCACGGTGCGGTCTGGCGAACCGTATGAGGCGGCGGTGACGATCCTGAACACCTCCTCGACCGTGGCGAACCTGGTGAGCGTGGAGTTGAATGCCAACAACGTCAGCGGTGGCTTGCTCGAAAGTGACGCGCGGGTCGAGTTGGGCAACATCGCCCCCGGACAAACGGCGACGGCGACCTTCCGCATCCGCAGCCAGAAAACCGGGGCAATCAGTTTTTCCAATCTCACCACAAGCGATGATTCTGTGATCGGGCGCTTCCGTTTGAAGGCGGGTGTGGACGAGCGCGGAATTTCCCTGAGTCCGGACACACTGGTGCTGCCGGAATTCGTCGATCACCTGCCGCCGGATCTGGTGAAGGCGGCGCAGCGCATGTTAGGGCAGGCATTGAGTTCCGCCACCGCAGGGCAATTGCCACCCGGCGTGATCAAGGTGAGCCGGACTTTCCTGCGGCAAAAAGCGCTGGAACTCGCGGAAGCGGGCCAACGCGTTCGCTACGGCGAATCGATCAGCCGCGTGCTGCCGGACCTTCTTTTGGATTGGCAGGGTGCGCGGGATGCCTCCGATGGCTGGGACCAGCTACTCCGCGTAACGGATGCCGGTCAGGAATGGCGGGAAGCTCTGATGTTGGCGATGAGAAATGCCGTGCCCGGACCGGATCATGCGGTCACACAGTTGGTGAGCCGCAGCCGAGACATGGCGGGACGCGGCGAGGCTTGGAATATCGCGGCGAGTGATCGCAGTGACATTTCGATTTCATTCAAGACGCCTGAAGGCAAGACCGCCGATGCAGCCCGAAGCAATGTGGCCAAGTCTGCGGGTTATCACGGCAGCTCGGGCGAGTGGCTGACGGTCGCGGAGGCCGCAGGTGGATTCACTTGGAAAACCTCTGCCGCTACCGGTGCGACCCAGCTCAGTCTCATGAAAATCAACGCCAACGGCACCGGGCGCGAGTTGCTCTGGCGGGTGGACAATCTACCGGCAGGCGGCATTGCCAGCTTTGATCTATCAGGTCCTAACAACGATCTGCAAATCGACGACAATGGCGACGGCATCGTGGATCGCACGCTGGCGGCTTCCCCCACCGATTTCACCGAGCTGCCGCCACAGTTGTTAGTGGTGCGCCAGGACGCGGAGCTTCATGTGGGCCGTCCCTCCAAACCCTGTAACAACATACAAACTACGAATGATCTCGGGAAAACCGTTGGCATCGGAAATTATGCAAATGTCGTCGCCGTGTTGTTCAGCAAGCCGATGACGCAAGCCACGGCGAATGTTCCCTCCGCCTACACCCTGGACAATGGCAATGCCGCCGCCTTCGTCCAGATGCAACCGAGTGGACGCATTGCCCTGCTGACGATGAACGCACCGCTCGGAGGCATCGTTCCACGCGAGATGACGGTGGCCGGCACGGTGAAAGATGTGCGGGGAAATGCGTTCGTCAGTACGGCGAGGCCTGTCGAGTCGTTTTTGCTGGAAGGCGTCAATGTTAAGGGTCGCGTGATTCGAGCGGATGGTTCTTTCGCGGCCAATGTGCCGGTGACACTGACCTACACCGACAAACAGGCGAATCTCGACTCTTGTGATCCGTGGGTGCGCCGCGTGGCGCAGGTCCGCACAGATGCCAGCGGAGCCTTCGCTTTCGATTTTGTGATCGGCGGGCTTTCTTATACCATTTCCACCACTGATACCTCCGGTCTATCCGATGCGGCCGTTTCACTCATCCTTAACTCTGCGGTCAAAGGAGAAGTCGATGCCGCAAAATTGAACGAGCTCGCTTCTCTGCCCCAGAATCAGGACACGCTGTTAGCCGTTTTTGCCGCCGGTGCACTGCCACAGGCGATTGCCAAGGCCGAAGGGCTGGACCGTGCGGCGATTGAGGATTTGGTCCTGAGCGACCGCTTTGCCAGCGAGTCCTTTTATGCCCTGCGTTTTCGCGGACGCGGAACCGTGACCGGGCAGGTGGTCCTGGCGGATGGCCAAACGCCGGTGGCAGGTGCTGCGGCGAACTTGTTTCCAGATATCAATTCGCGTGAGCTGGGACGTGGAATCCTGACCGACAGCGGCGGACGTTTTGCTTTCTATGGTGTGCCGCTCGGGCCCTTCAGCCTCGAAGCCACCGCACCGAACGGTCTGACCCGCACGGTATCCGGAGTCTTGCAAAAAGGAGCGGAACGCGCCGATCTGGTGGTGGCGCTGGGAGCCACGCCACCCGTTTATTCCGACTGGCAGGGACGGCTCACGGAGCCCGATGGCACATCCGTGGCTGGCGGCGCGGTCTATGTCGCGGCGATCGATGTCAATGGCAACATGTCGGTCGTCGGGCGGACCGTTTCGGACGAAAGCGGCTATTGGAGCATCCGGAATATTCCCGTAGGAACCTACACGGCGCTCGGCTTTTCCCTGGATGGAAAACGTGGGGGCAGACGCGGTCCGCTGACCGGTGTGGCAGGGGCCGTGGCCACCGCGAATATCGTCCTGCAAGCGCGGGCCACGGTCAAAGGCGTGGTGCAATTCGCCAATGGGGATCCAGTGCCAGGAGCGATCGTCGGCGGTGGCCAGGCCTTGGTGACGACGGATTCCCTCGGCCGTTTCACGCTTGATGGCGTGCCGACGGGAAGCAGTTCGATCAGCGCCGGTTTCACCGGGGACGAGACGAGTTCCGATCCACGCAAGCACATGCCGCGCATCGCAGGCATAGGCCTGAATGTGCAGGCGGGAGACAACTACGCCGTGATCCGCTTCGAGGCCTTGGGACGGATCGTGGGTCAGGTCCTCGATGCGGCGGGAGCGCCGGTCCCGAGAGTCAATGTAGCCATGCCATTTCCGAACGGGGACACCCCCTATTTCCTGTGGGTCAAGTCTGACGAAAACGGGCGCTACGAATTTCCCGGTCTTCGTCTAACCGGTCCGGAAGGAGGCCCTCACGATCTCAGCGCGCCAGCTCCTCCGGTGCAGGAAGCGTTTGACGGTGAAGGCGCGGCCAAAAATCTAACAACGGCAAGCTCGGAGCAAGTTGCGGCGATCATTGGCGAGGCGTTTTCCGCTTTCACCGGAGTGAATGATCCGTTTCTCAATGGCGAAGGAGCCAACTTTAACCCAAAACAATGGGGTTTCGTCAAAGCGGTGACCTTGGACTTCGATGGTGAAACCGAAGTGGCGGACATCCGATATGTCCGCAGTTCCAATATCAGTGGAGTCGTGAAAAACGGCCAGGGCGTGCCTATCGGTGCACGTGTTCGGCTCACCGGCATCGGGCCAACGGCGGTGGGTAGCCCGACCTTTGTCCTACGTGCGGAAAAAAACAGCGATCCGGCCTTGGGGATGTTTGAATTCTCCGGTGACGCATTCGTCGGTGACTGGGGCTTGCAGGCGGCGAGTCCGTTTTTTCCCGTGGTTCTATCCACCGCAGGACGCACCACCTCACTGGAGCCGAATGTTTCAGGGATCGTGCTCCAGTTTCCCCGCGTGCAGGAAGTCAATGGCAGCCTGACCGGGCTGGTTCTCTATCCGGACGGCACTCCTGCCGGGGCCAATGTCGAAGTCGGCGTGGAGGTGGGTGCGGATGACCCGCGTATCCTGCGAACGGACGCGCAAGGACGTTTCACCACCGGTGCCTCGCTGTTTTCCCTTCGTGGAAATACGGGATACAACGTCAGCGCATTCGATCCGCTGACCGGTGGCAAGGCGCGGGATTCGGTCTATGTCAAAGCCGCTCAGGACAATCAGATCACGCTTACCTTGTTAGGTCGGGGCAATGCCGACGTGTTGGTGCTGAAAGCCGATGGCTCGCCTGTGATCGGTGCCGCAGTGGAGATTTCCGGCGGACAATACCCGCAGGATCGAGCCAGCGGCGTGACGAACTCGAATGGGCGCATCGTTTTCTCCAATCTATTCCAAGGTCCTTATGCCGTCGGTGCCAACGCCACCATCGGGCTCACCAGATTGGCCGGACGGGCTGGCACCTCGATTCCGCTCAACGGCACCGGCACAGCCACCATTACGCTCGCTGCGACGGCCACGGTGCGAGGGACTTACGTGGAAAGCGATGGTGTGACGCCAGTGGCATTCGCCAACGTGCGGCTCGGCAGTTTCGCCTACGCCCCGACAGACGCGAACGGACGTTTCTCATTTGTCGATGTTCCGCTTGGATCTCATGTTCTAACGGCCGTTGATCCCGTCACCGGGCGGGGTGGCAATACGCCCGTAACTCTCAGCCAGGTCAACGAGGTGCGCGATGTAACGATCATTCAAACCCCGCTTGGAACCGTATCCGGCCTTGTCCTGAATGCGGAGGGCAATGGGACCGTCTCGAATGCCGAAGTCGTGCTGACAGTGGATGACGCTTTCGCCCTCACCCGGACCTTCAAAGTCACCAGCGGTCCCGATGGTGCATACAGCATCGCGGGAGTGCCCGTGGGTTCCTTCACGCTGACCGCCCGGCAGGCCGGAGAAAACGGCACGGTGCGGGGCAATCTTCTAACGGGCACCACCACGCTCACGGTCAATGTGGCATTTGCCGCAAAGGGTTCCGTGCTCGTGCAGGTCGTCGAAACCAACGGGACCACCCCGGCGACCAATGCCACCGTGAGAATTTCCGGTGTAAATATCGGGAGGACGCTCGATACCAACTCCCAAGGTCAGGCGACTTTCGCCGGACTGCCTATGGGAGACTATACGATAACTGCGATCTCCCGCATCCCCGGCCAGACCCGCAACCACACCGCAGCCGCCTTCGTCAAGTTGAGTGACCGTGGAGCGGTGGTCCCAGCCACACTGACCATGCGTGGCACTGGATCCGTCCAAGGAATCGTCTTCCAAGGCGATGGCACCACTCCGGCCAGCGGGGCGGAAGTAAAACTCGAAATCAGGGCAGCATCGGCGGATCCTGCGACAACCGTCTCCGGGACGGTGGTCGTGGGACTGGATGGCTCATTCTCTTTTGACAACTTGCCCGCCGGACTGCCGGTGGTGTTGAGCGCCAAAATGCTCGGCCTGGCAGCGTCCGAAACGGTGCAATCCCTCGCCGCGGGCCAAAGTACCACCCGCAATCTCATGCTCACTGCCAGCGGCACGATCATTGGCCGGGCGCTGCGTGCCGATGGTTCCACCGTCGCCGCCGGAACGGAAATCACCATCACTTTCCCATCCCGAAGTGGGCTGGAAGGGGTGATCGCACAAATCGTCGATGCCAGCGGCCGTTTCTCGATCTCTCCGGTGCCTCAGGGAACCTGGTCTTTGAAGGCTGTGGACAATGCCCATGGCGGGATCGCTTTCCGCTCCGGTAACATCGCCGCCAACGCCGAAACTGATGACGTGCTGGACATCATTCTCGATGAAGCGTTCCCCAGCGTCACCGCCACCACCCCGTCCAGCACCTCCGATGGAGTTGATATCAACACGAATCTCCAAGTCACTTTCAGCGAACCGCTCAAAGCCAGCAGCGTCAACAACACCGGCGTTTTCGTGAGATTGGCATCCGGCGGAGCCGCGATCCCGGCCACCATGACGCAGCCGACGCCTGACACCGTTCTGATAGATCCCTCTGCCCCCTTGGAAAGCAGCACCACCTATCAGATTGTGGTGGTGGATGGAAATCTCGTGAACGCCGTGGGCACCATCACCAACCGCGGCCCGCGCGACCTCGTGGATCGTCCGCTCAACTCCCTTTTCAGCGCCACCTTCACCACCCGCGACCAACGCCCGCCCGTGTTGCTCTCCTTCACGCCGGAAAACAACGCGGAGCAAGTGGACACGCGTGCCGTCGTGCGTTTGTCCTTTGACGAACCACTCGCCCCCGGCGCGGTCATCACCCTTAGCGGCCCCGGGGGGGCTGTCCCTGGCACGACCACTCTCGGCGTCAACAATCTCGTCCTCGTCTTCACTCCTACCAACGATCTGCCGCCGAATGCGACTTTCACCGCGAGTGTCAGCGGCCTCGCTGATGCCGCCGGAAACGCCATCCCCGGCCAGCCGCTGAGCGCCACTTTCAAGATCCTCGACACCCTCGGGCCCGAGATCGCCATGCTCCGCGTGAAAAACAACCAGCCTCCTGTTGCTGGCTCAACGATCACCTTGCAGACCGTGCTGGCGACTATCGAGCCCGAAGCGACGGTGCGCTTCACCTCCGATTTCCAACCTCTCGGCGTTACCGCGCCCGGTTTACTCGAACTGCCCTTCTTAGTTCCTGCCAGTGGTTCGTTGATCATTCGCGCCATCGCCGCCGACCGCTTCGGCAACCAGGGTCCGTTTGCTGAGTTGATGATCGACGTGCTGTCGAATCAGCCACCTCTTGTCACGTTCACCAAACTGTCTCCAACTACGGCGACAGTGGGTTCGGGCGAGACACTCTCAATGAAGGTCGAGGGCATTGATGATGGCGGTGTTTCAGATTTACGTGCAGCGATCTCCGGCGCGATGGTGGTTCCGCTTCAGACCAGCACGGGAGCTGCGCTCACGCTTCAAGGCTTGGTCCCTGCCAATGCGGTGCCAGGCACACGGGTGGATGTTGTGGCGCTGGCGATAGATAACAGCGGGGCTTCATCGGGCGAGAAAAAGCAGCAGATCGAAGTACATGATGCCACGCCTCCGTCGCTGACGCTGGTCTCGCCTGTGGAGAATACGCGACTGACTGCCGGTGCTCCGCTGGTGCTTGCTTTGGATTGGGCGGACAACAGTGGTGCCTCAAGCCTCGCCGTGACGTTGACCGGTGACTTTGCTGCCACACAAACACGCGCGGTCGGCGCATCGCCCAACACGCAAACGCGGGAATCCTTCACCTTTGATGTCTCCACGGCACCACTTGCAGGCGGAGTCGTCACGGCCACCGTGCGAGTGACGGACGCGGCGGGTTTGTTCGCCACGCGCGCACGGACGTTTCGTCTGGCCGATACGCGCGCACCGCGTTTGAGCAGTGTGCATCCCGTGCATGGCACCACGCAGGTCCCGCTCTGGTCGCGCGACTTCTTGCTGGCATTCGACGAGCCGATGGACGTGGCCACTTTGAACCCGGGGAATCTCGTGGTGCGCGACGGCACTGGTTCAATCGTGACGATATCTCTATCGCCGGAACCTTCCTTCGTGAGACTGGCACTGCCAGATCCGCTGACCCCTGGATCTACTTATTCTCTGACCATTCCGACCGCGCTCACCGATGAAGCTGGCAATGCTCTTGTAGATGCGAACGGCACCGCCTTTCCGCCGACGGGCAAGGTCATGACGTTCACCACTGCGGCCATCACTGCCGTCACACCCGCTGCGAATGCCAAGATCGTGCCTGGACAGACAATCCCGGTGCGTGCCGACTTTGAGAGCGGGCTGGGCGCGGACGAGTGGGAGTTCTCCTTTAACGGTGGTGCCCCAGTGCGCTCTTTCTCAGGTCAGGCATCGCTGCAACTCCCCTCAGGTGCCGCCGTGGCTTCGTTGCAGGTTCGCGCGATTCGCGTGGGTCACTCGCCGTATTCGCTTCCGCCAGTGGCGCTCGATGTGCGCTCTCGGTCCGCAGACGACGATGGTGATGGTTACAACAACGGTGTGGAAGCGGACGCAGGAACGAATCCATTCCTTGATGACCTTGCGCTCGATCCCGACAACGACGGTCGCACCAATGAGCAGGAACTTATCGCCGGAACCAATGCCAACAAGGCAGACACCGATAACGATGGTTTAAACGATGGTGCTGAGTTTACCGCCGGAACCAACCCGCTCGACTCCGATACGGACGACGACACACTACTCGACGGCGTCGATCCTTTCCCCTTGTTGCTCAACCGTGCGCCGGTGGCTGTGGCCGACACGCTGGCTGCGGCGGGCAACGCGACGCGCACGATTGTCATCGCGGCGGATCTGCTGGTAAACGACACCGATCCTGACAACGAGACGCGGACCTTCGTGAGCTTCACCGACGCAGCCCAAGGCACGCTGACCAAGCCGGATGTGACGACGCTGGCTTACACTCCGCCCCAGGGATTCTCGGGTCCGGACACCTTCACCTACACGATCCGCGATCCGGCGGGACTGACGAGCACAGCGACGGTGACGATCAATGTCGGTGGCTTCGAATTGCCGGTCGCTGGCGAGTTGGTGCCCGAGACCAATGGGCGTGCTTTACGTTTTGATGGCGTAGATGATCGGATCGAGAAGAGCAGCTTTGCAGTCGGCTCAACGTGGACCATGGAAGCGTGGGTGAAGCTGGCGAGTGTGCCGACGACTGGGACTCGCTGCATCGCCGGTAACTTTAGAAGCGACTTCAATTCGGCGGGCATCGAACTCGTCAATGGCACCTTCCGCACGATTTTCCGTAATCGCCAGACGGTTGACTCCGGCATCGTGCCAGAGGCCGGTCGCTGGTATCATGTGGCCGGTAGCGCCGATGGCACCACGGTGCGCATTTACGTCGATGGCGAGTTGAAGGCTTCAGCGCCGCAGGGCGGCGATGCCTCTCCCAACACGAGCACATTCAGTCTTGGCGGTGATGTCTCCACGGCAGGCACCACTCTGCCGGGAGACATCGACGAATTGCGGGTGTGGTCGCGTGCGTTGACCAATGCCGAAGTGAGCCATCGTTATGCCCATCTGTTGGGGGGGCGCGAGAGCGGTCTCGCATTGAACTGGCGTCTGGATGATGCGGTTTCAGCTCCTGGCTTTCAAAATCTCGTTGATCGTGGACCTGCGGGCCACCTTGGAGGTTATAGCCCTAGCAACAGCCGCAGCCCGCAACTCGTCGCATCGACGGCTCCGCTCTCGCGTTACGAGCAGCGTGTCGGGATTCCGTTCGGCGGTTCGTTTGCTGATGGTCTCTTCACCTTGCAAGGCAGTGATCCAGGCCATGCGCCGCTCACCTTCACGATCACGAAGCTGCCAACGAATGGGAAGCTCTATCAGGTCACTGGCCTGACCAATCCAGAGCAAGGCAATGAGATCACCAGCGCACCTGCGGTGGTGACGGATCTCAGCGGCAGGCTCAGCTACATCCCGACACCGGGGGTGTTTGGCCGGGATACTGCGACGTTCAAAGTCAGCGCTGGCAGCAACGACTCCGAGGAGGCGGAGCTGGTCCTTCAGGTGCTCGATCCCGCACCGCCGCGTCTGGTGGAAATCACCCCAGCCGATACTTCAACAGGCCGGTCGCCTTGGCCAACGATCACACTGGGCTGGAGTGAAGACATGGAGCCGACCACGTTCGTCGCAGAGAAGTTTGCACTGGTGGACGCTGCGAATGTGGCAGTGCCTTTTGCATTTACAGCGGATTTCAGGAAGCGAGTGGCAACGCTGCGCCCGCTGTCGCGGCTCAATGTGCTGGCGACATACACCGTGAAGGTGGCGAGCGACCTCCGTGATCTCTCGGGCTACCTGTATGCAAAAGCGGATGGCTCGGCGGTGCCGACCGAAGGCTTGTCCTTCAGCTTTACGACTGGCTCGGAGCTAACGAAGACCTTTGGCCCTCTGAAGTTTGTCCCTGGCGAATCACGCGCGATAACCATAACGACGAGTGCTGCCTTCGGAGCGTCCTTCTTCGAGGTGCTCAATGGTGACGTTCAAGTGATCGGCAGTGGATCTGGCTTCCCATCAGCCTCGGGCTCCTTCACTTTCCAACCTGACCTGGAAACAAATCAGACGCTGACTCTGAAGATCAACGGGCCGTATGGCTCGCCGGTCGAAAGTCCGCTCGGCACCTTCGTCCCTAGCCCGCGCTCCGGTGACGATGACGAGGATGGCTGGCTGAATGGAGTGGAAGCAGACCTGGGATTGAACCCGTTTGTCGCCGACGTGGACAGTGCTGATCCCGATTCGGACGGCCTGACCAATGCCCAGGAGCGAACGCACGGAACGCATCCGTTGCGCGATGACACAGACTTCGACGGCCTGAAGGATGGAGCCGAGATTTTGGCTGGCACCAACCCCCTTAACACTGACACCGATGGTGACAGCATCATCGATTCGACGGATCCGTTCCCACTGATCCCGAACCGTGCGCCCGTGACAGTGAATGACACGCTGGTGCTCGAGCCAGGGGCGACATCGGTCTTGTTTCTCGTTTCTCGACTGACCAAGAACGATTCCGATGCCGATGGCGATGCTCTCTCTCCACCGGGCTTCGAGTCGCCATCTCACGGTTCGTTGGAATTCATCTCCGATGGACTGATGCGCTACACGGCGGGGCCGGACTTCAGCGTATCCGACAGCTTTACCTACACGGTGAATGACGGCTATCTGACATCGAACGTGGCGACGGTGACGGTGCAGTCAGGCACCAATCACAGGCCCGTGGCTGGTGATCCGTCACAACAAAGCAGCCGCTTCCTTGCATTCGATGACGACGATCACGCGCTGCTGCCAGGTTCGCTGCTCGATGGTGCGACGGATACGACGATTGAGTTCTGGCTGCGTCGACCCGACTTTGATGACTACAGCATCTCGACCATCCTCTCCTCCCGCGATGCTTCTGATGAGGAGTCCCTCACCGTCCAGATGTTCTCTCAAGAATTCGGTGACGGCAGTTTGCTTGTGAAGTGGGGCGGTGTGGAGAACTTCTTCCGTATCACTCAGAAAACCAGAGATCATCACTATGCCATAGTTCGAGATTCCGCCGCTGAAACGATTCGCGTCTTTGTGGACGGCGAGTCAGTTGCCAAACATGGCCCGGACGGCGTAGGCAACTCCGTTCCCTCCGGACCAATTCATGTGGCGGCTGACCGGCTGGCCTTGGGGCGGCTTTGGGAGGCGGGCGGGACATTTGCCACCACTCAACTGAATAAGGCTCTCAGTGAATTGAAGATCTGGAGGCGCGCTCGCAGCGAAGCCGAGATCGGCAACTATCCCCTTCCTCAGGCACTGCCCGCTACGGGGCTAGCGGGTTACTTCCGCTTCAATGAAGTCACCGGTTCAGTTCTGGTGAACGACGCCATCGCTGGTGTCGATGGCACCATTCCCGCCAGCCCCGCCGATCCTGCCAGAGACCTCAGCGGTTATGTGCTGCCGGGTGCATTCGCGAGCGGACCTGAGGATCAGCCGATTCTGCTGACGCTACGCGGCACTGATATTGACAACGACGAACTAACGATCACTCTGCTGGGCGGTGTATCCTACTTCCAGGCCGTCCCCGATGGCAGTGGAGGCTTCACGTCGGGCGCAGAGATCACTACGTTCCCCGCAACACTCCCAACCACGAACAACACCGCTCGGGTGTTTGTCCGGTCTGACAATCCCGGTTCTACCCAACTGCCCTATTTCGCCAGCGATGCATCCAGCGACTCGGAGGTTGCTCAGGCGCTGGTCATCTTCCAGGACGTACCCGATGAACCGCAGGCACCGGTGGCATTTGGTTTGAATCTATTTACCTTGGGCGGGAACCCTGTGCCCGCAAGCCTGGGCCAAATGGCATCCGATTCCGATAGCGGTGTTAGCACCCTGCGATTCGCTTCACTGGGCACCCCGGCGCACGGCACGTTGATAGTCTCGCCGACTGATCCGCAGACACTCATCTACACGCCAGATCAGGACTTTGCGGGTGATGACAGTGTCACGTTCACCGTCACTGATGGCACGTTGGAGAGCAATCAGGCGGTACTCAGCATCTCTGTCACAGCAGCACAGGTCTTCCGTTGGATCAACCCCGGCGGTGGAAGCTGGAACAACCCGTCGAACTGGGATCGCAACGCGCTGCCCGGTGGCAACGATGTGGCGGTGATCGACTTACCAGGGACTTATCGTATCACTGTGGATCAACCCGCCATTACATCAATCGTCCGTTTCGAAGCGGGATCGGGCCAGCAGACCCTGGATGTGTTTACGCACTGGCAGGTGAGCCAACGCCTGACAACGAATGCTCAAGCGCTGGTGCGCTGCCGGGTGGGCAGTGCCGGGGCTTATATCGCGGGCGCGGATTCGACCATAGCCAACCTCGATCTTAGTCGCGGTCAGGTGAGTGGCAATGCACACATCACTGGCAATTTCCACTGGCAGGGGGGCGTGTTCAGCGGTGTGCTCGACCACTCGGCCGTGGTTGATTTTGGCAATCCCATCGTTGGTCCTTATCGCTTCAATCGCCTCGAAAATCACGCGGCCCTCCATGTCAGCCAGGGGACGCTACAGATGGAAAATGGCGGCTCCTTCTTCAATGCTTCCGATGGAGAACTGGCACTACTCAGCCCATTTTCCTGGAGCGTCGACTCTGGCCTGTCGTCCAGTGTAACCAATCATGGCCTGATCAAGATTGCCTCTGGCGTGTCCATGAACTGCCTTGACCTAGGCTTCGGATTTTTCGTCAACGCAGGACGACTTGAAGTGCAAGGTTCGCTCATCGTGCCTAGGAGTTGCCAATCGCAAGGTGACATCGTGCTCGATGGTGGCAGGCTCGCACAGGCATCCGACTTCTTCCAGCCATTCATCTATCTCGAAGGCGGCACCTTGACCGGCACGGGAACGATCCAAGCAAAGATTTTCAACGCTGCCATAGTTCGACCTGATCCGGCACCCGGTGGCATCAGCGTCTATGCCTTTGAACAGACCTCCACCGGCCGACTCGAACTCCAGCTCGGATTGCCCGATGCCACCGCTGGCTATCGTTCGTTCAACGTGGGGAACAGTTCGACGTCTTTGGACGGAACCCTGGCGATCAATTTGCTACCTGCCTTCACGGAGCCAGTGGCATCGGTCTTCGACATCGCTAGCTTCGGCGCACGCACCGGCGATTTCGCGACCGTCACCGGACTCACCCAAGGCGGCTACACCTTCAGCCGCAGCTACGCGGACGCTCTGCTGAACCTCACCGTCACCACTGGGGCACCACCCGCTCCCGCTCCTCAACTCGCTGCGAGCTATGCGGAGTGGGTCGGCAGCGTCACCCAGACTTGGAGCTCAACGAACATTCCGGAGTCCAACGCGATTGGCGGAGGAAACCAGACGGCCAACGCGGCTTTGCCAGCCTCATGGGACTATGATCCTAACGCAGATCCCGACCAAGATGGATCGTCGAATCTTCTCGAATACGCATTTCAGACGAATCCCTTGGATCCATCCAGCATGGCTGGAATGGAAGTCCATCCTGACGTCGCAAACCCCGGAGAGATTGAAGTGCGGGCGCGGGCGAGCAGGTATGCCAAGGACCTTGAATATGTGTTGGAGCGGTCCTTGGACATGGTGAATTGGACTCCGTTGCGCGCGGGGGACGCCGGAATACTTTCCGTAAGCCTCAATAGCGACGGACCGGGAGCAAACCTATATCAAGTGCGTATTGGTTTTCAGCAAGGCACAAGACCCCCGGGTCTATTCAGAGTGAGAGTGCAGTTGCGCCCTTGATTGGGTCAGGCATGCAATAGAATCCCATCAAATCAACGCATTGATGGACGGCCCACTGATGATACCCCGGGTCGTCAAGTTCATGAAAGCAACTTCCTATCCAATGATCGGTATTGGATTGCCTCAAGCACATCCGTCGGCCGGATGTTCACGGCTCCGGTGAGGTCCGCCAGAGTGCGGGCGACTTTGAGGATGCGGTCGTAGGCTCGGGCGGAGAAATTCATTTCCTCCATGGCATGTTCGAGATAGGAAGTGCCTTCGGCGTCGATCTGGCAATGGGCCTTCATCTGCCGCGGGCTCATGGTGGCGTTGGTGGCATTGCCGGACTTGCGGAAGCGTTCCTGCTTGAGTTGACGCGCCTGCATCACCCGCTCGCGGATGGTGGCGGAGTTTTCTCCGACTGAGCTGTTGGATGTTAACTCCCGAAAATCCACCAAGGGCACGTATGCCCAAATGCTCAAATACTCGTTCAATAGCCCCAGGCGTATCCGCGCCGTGGTCGGGAATGATTGGAATGTATAATATTTTGCGTCAACCGTGCAAGTTGGATAAGGTGATCCTTCCATGGAGATGAGTTTCAATCATGAATCCTAGGCCGCAGACCGCCCCAATCAACAGCCATGAATTCCCGACAATCCATATGTTTTCTGACCTTGTTCCTGCTCATCTGTTTCGTTTGCCAGGTAGAGGGCGGCACCTTTACCAGCAGCTCCACGGCTCCGGTGGTGAATGGCGCGGATATTGCGAATCTCGCCACGCAGACGGGGAGCGACAAATGGTTCTTCCAGAGTGCCGATGAGGCGAATCCGTCCGATGCGGCGAAGGGGCAGACGTTCGTCACCGGCGGCTCGGTGGTGAAGCTCAAAGCGCTGACCTATAAAATCAGCTCGGGGAACCTGAAGGCCGCGCCGACGACTTACAAGGTGCGTGTGGGCACGGTGGCGGGCACGACCTTCACCCAAATCTTCACGGAGACGATCAATCAGACGGCGAACACGGCGAGCGGCGCTTTCATGACGTGGACGCTCGGCACGCCGCTGACGCTGGCAGCGAATACGACCTATGCCATCGACGTGGGCATGGTAAGCGGCGTGTCTTGGACGACGGGCGTGCCCTACCTTTCCACCACGGGCAACATCAGCAACGCACGCATCGGCCAGTTGTATGACTCCGGTGATCTAGGCGCAGGGAATGCGACGGTGACCTTCACCGCAGCGGAGGAGCGCGTTTTTCACCTCGACCTGGAGGACCCACAGAATCCCTCGCCCGGGGACGGGGCCACGGTGCCTGCAGGCAATGTGGTGCTAAGTTGGACGAATCTGCCGCCCACCACGGGCACAAATATGTGGGTGGATGTCTGGTTTGGCACGAATGCATCCGCTTTGACCAAGGTGGTGGGCGCGGCACAGAATCTAACGACTCATACGGTGAATGCACCCATTGCAGCCACCTATTACTGGCGTGTCGATTCGTATCTCAATGGTGTTTCCTCCGGCACTCCGGCCACAGGCACACGTTTCAGCTTCCTCGTCACCGATACGGATGGTGATGGCATGCCGGATGCCTTTGAGCTGCTGCACACCTCGCCCGCCTCCGGCACGGCCTTGAATCCCGGCGATGACCTCGACATCGACGGCCTCACGAACCTTCAGGAATTTCAGCGCGGCACGCTGCCGCTCGACAATGACACGGACAACGACACGCTGCTCGACGGCCCCGAACTCAGCGGCGTGGGAAGCCGCCCGCCCACGCTCCCGACCGATTCCGACACGGACAACGACGGACTCAATGACGGTGTGGAGTCAAACACCGGCGTGTGGGTCAGCACGAGCAATCGCGGCACCAATCCCATCAAGACCGACACCGACGGAGATGGCATCAGCGACGGCGCGGAGACCAACAGCGGCACTTACACCAGCGAGACCAACACGGGCACGAATCCGTTGCTCAGAGACAGCGACGGCGACAATGCGGAGGACTGGTATGAGGTCGCCGCCGCCTACACGAATCCCACGCAATCCACCAGCAAGCCGAACATCCCTTATCCGCTGCCTGATCCCGACAGCTCCACCGGCACCGGCACGAAACCGGTGAAAGTGTTTATCCTCTCCGGGCAATCGAATATGGTGGGATTTGGCCGCGTGGCCGGCACGGAGAATGACACGCTGCAGTCGCTGACGCAGACAGAGAAAAAGTTTCCGAATCTCATCACCAGTACGAACGCGTGGACCGTGCGCCAGGACGTGCTCTACCGCGGCGTCATCTCCGCCCTCGGCGATGCGCCGCTGAAGCCTGGATTTGGTGAAAGCAGCGACTCGTTCGGCCCCGAACTCGGTTTTGGGCATGCGATGGGTTACATCCACGACGAGCCCGTGCTCATCATCAAGACCAGCATCGGCAACCGGTCTCTCGGCTGGGACTATCTACCTCCTGGCAGCGCTCGCTACACCTACGGTGGCGTCACCTACGCAGGCTACGGCGACTACGTGAAGCAGCCAGGAAGCACCACCGTCCCCGCGAATTGGTATGCCGGAAAACAATACGACGACGGTTTCCTTCACGAGGATGACATGGGTGCCAAAGCCTGGGCCAGCGGTCTCGCATATGTCATCGGCAGCCAAGTGAAGCACGGTGGCAAAACCTTTGTCAGTAGAACGAATCACACCTCCGCCGCAGGCAATGCACCGCCCGCGAGCGGCAGTAACACCAACTGGAATGCCTACAGTGTCGTCAATGTGTGCGACATCCTCGACAACTTCGCCACCGAATATCCGCAGTGGGCCACGCGTGGCTTCGAGATCGCAGGCTTCGGGTGGTTCCAGGGCTGGAACGACGGTCAAAGCTCCGAGACCGAGTATGCCGTCCGTTACGAGCAAAACCTCGTGCGTCTCATCAAGCAACTCCGCCTCTACTATGAGGGTCGTTATCCTAACAAAATCAAAACCAATGCTCCCTTCGTGCCAGTCACCTGCGGATTCGATGGGTTTGCGGCCGCAGGCAATCGCCTCACCGTCGCGAATGCCCAGCTCGCCGTCGGCAATCCCGCCAAATATCCCGAGTTCGCCGGCAATGTGAAGAGCATGGAAGGCCGCGGATACTGGCGCACCAGCGGCCCGAACCTGGCGCAGAACTACCATTACTATCACAATGCGGAGACCTACATGCTCGTAGGCGATGCCATGGGCCGTGGCATGATCGATCTGTTCGCCGGAAGTTCCAGTGCCTCTCAACTCACCGCGCTCACGATCAGCAGCGGCACGCTCTCGCCCGTATTTGCCGGCGACACCTATGCCTATACCGCTACTGTCTCAGCGCCTGCTGTCACCGTCACGCCAACACTCGCCGAAGCCGCCATCACCGTGAATGGAAGCGCCGTCGCCTCCGGTAACGCCTCGGCTGCCATTCCGCTCAGCATCGGTGCCAATACCATCACCGTCGCATCCACCGTCTCCGGCAGCACCAGCACCTACACGCTGACGATCACCCGAACGCAAAACACATACACCTGGGCCGCCAATCTCGCCGGACCTTCGTCGTGGAGCACTGCGGCAAATTGGATACCGAACACCGGATTCCCCGCAGTCATTGACGACCTCGCCGCGCTGACCAATGATATCACCACCGACAATCAAATCAGCCTCGCCGCGCCTGTCACCGTCGGCACTCTGAACATCGGCGATGCCAGTGGCGACAATGCATTCACTCTCACCAGCGGCCATTCGCTCACCTTCGATGTCACCACCAGCTCCGCATCGTTAAGCCGCACCGCCACGGGGACCGGCGCGGACAGCATCAGCACCGCCATCACCCTTGCCGATTCGCTCACCGCGAACGTCACGACCAACACAGGTTCGCTCACGCTTGGCGGCGGCATCAGCGAAACCGGCGGAGCCAAGACGCTCACCAAAACCGGCGCGGGCAACTTGATCCTCAGCGCCGCCAGCTCCTACACCGGCGGCACCGTGCTCACCAACGGCATCCTCACCGCCGCCCATGCCTCCGCACTTGGATCGGGTGGCCTCACCATCGGCAACAACACAAACAACCCTTATCTCAACAACACCAGCGGCAGCACGATCACCACTTCCAACAACATGGTTTGGGCAGGCAATTATCGCTGGGGCGGCAATTGGAACTTTGGTGCCAGCACCGTTTCCCTCAGCGTGAATGCATCACAGGAAATCTACGGCACGCTCATCATTGGCGGCGTCGTCAGCGGAGCCACCGGCTTCAACAAGATGGGCGGCGGGACACTCGTGCTCAACGGCCTCAACACCTTTACCGGCCAAAGCAACTTGCGCCAAGGCACAGTCTCCATCAACACGATCAAAAACTACGGCGTTGCCAGTTCCCTTGGTGCCCCCACGACTACAAACATCATCGTCGCCTCCACGAACTCCAGCACGCTCAGCTACACGGGCACGGGCGACACCACCAATCGCCCGATTCAAGTCGGTGGCACCGCCACCGGAGCCATCAACGCCACCATCGCCAACAACGGCACTGGCCCGCTCATCTTCACCGCCGCCGCGTTCAACAGCCCCGTCGCCATGACGGGTGGGGCCGCTCGCACCCTCGTGTTCGGCGGCAGCTTCGGCACCACTGCCACGCCGAATGAAGTGCAGGGCGTCATTGCCAACAACACACTGAACGGAGCCGCCGCGAGCTCCAACTTCGTCAGCCTCCGTAAAAGCGATATCGGCACTTGGAAAATCTCCGGTGCCAACACTTACAGCGGCAACACTTCCATTGGCGGCGGCTCTCTCATTCTCGGTGCGAACAACGTCCTGCCCGACACGACCAACGTCAGCATCGGCTCCGCCACTCTCGACGTCGGCACCTGGACCGACACGGTTGGCACGCTTGATGTCACCGCCTCCAACGCCACCATCCGTTTTGGCGATGGCGGAGCACTCGTCTTCTCCGACAGCCGCAGTGTCGATTGGGCTGGGGGCGCGCTCACCATCGCCGGCACCTTCGTTCCCGGCGCATCCCTGCGCTTCGGCACCACCGCCAGCGGCCTCACCGCCACCCAACTTGGCCTCATTTCCGCTTCCGGTTGGACAGCATTCGCCCTCAATTCTAACGGATACCTCACTGCGACCGCTGTCAGCAATCCATACGACATCTGGAAAACCCAGATCGCCAACGGCCAGGGCGAACGCACTCAGGACGCTGATGGCGACGGTTTCTCCAACCTTCATGAATTCCTTTTCGGCAGCTCTCCCGTTGCGGCCAATGGCCCACTTGTTAGCAGCACGCCAGAAGGCGGAAACCTCGTCCTGCACTGGCTGCAACGCGAGAACGGAGCCTCCTACACGCTCAAGCAGAGCGCCGCTTTAACAGAGGGCTCATGGACCACGGTTGTTTCACCGATGCCCGCGGCCGATAGCGACCAAAGCGGAGTCCCCGCAGATTACGACCGCTATAAGTTCACGGTGCCTCTCAGCGGGCAGAATCGATTCTTCCGAGTCGAAGGCATGGAGAACTGATCCTCAATCAGCAAACCAACGGTTCTGATGAGCGCGCGATGACGATGGTCACAGAGTGCAAGCTTTTGCATCATCCGTGTAATTTGGAATCAGTGACAGCTCAGGGGCCAATGGTCAGCTTCCGGAGGTTATCCGTTGGCCATGACTTCCACCAGTTCTCCCTCGATCTTCGCCGCTTGCCGTGACGGATCATTTGCGTCCTTGCGATGCGGGTGCAGGGCCGATCGTGCCGCCCTCTACAAAGGTTGCCTTGGTGAATGCCTGGCGGCGGTCGTCATGCCCGCAGGCGATGCGGTTCACCCAGCGCACCGCCCGTCGGGCAAGTTCTTCTGGTTTTCACGAGATATGGGATATGGATGGCGCGAAGATTCCGAAATACGGATCGGGATCGTCGCATATCAACGAAACATTCCTCGGGGCCAGCACACCCTTTCCCGCGAGATGTTGACGGGCTGCCAGAAAAAGCATCGGCTCGTCCAAAAACAAGGCCGTGGGAGGCGTAAGCCGGAACAGCGAATCGAGGCAATCACGAAAATCTGCCGCTTCGCCCTGCCAGACGGCCAAATTGTAAGGGCCAGTTCGAATCCCGTAAGATTTGAGATCGTCGAGAAACGCCTGCTCGATCATGCCGAGAACGGGCTCGACATGGGCCGCCACACGGCGCGCGTCCATTTTCAAATTCAGCATCGATTTGCTGGAAAACTCTGCGGAATGGCCTTCGGCTTCGAGCCGGTAATGCAAGTCATGCATCACCACATCGGTCTGATCCCGCACGCCGTAGGAAAGAATTCTGACCCGCAGCGGCCCGCGCTTCGCATTCTCTTGCGTCACCACCATGCGCCGACGCCCGGCTCCGCAATTGCGCAACATGCCTTCCTTTTCCAGATGGAGAAGGGCGGCATCAATCGTATTGCGCCCGACTCCCAGCTCTCTCGTCAACAGGTCCGCCCCGGGCATGAATTCGGGCCATCTGCCCGCCTTGATCTCACTGCTGAGGTGGGCTGCAACCTGGTCCGACGCGGTCAGGATCCTAAAGCGTGCCATATCCAAAACCTCCTGATATCAGACGGGGTTGTCCAGTTGCATTTTCCTAGCGGCGAGCTTTTTCACGGGTTTTTCTCAGGGCTGTTCGACAGAGATAGAACAAGCCCCACCTCTCCGGCCAATCCACCTGCGTTCGCTCTTCGGAAAACCACTTCCCATCACTGCCGTTGCATTGGCCTTCAAGGATGCATTTGCCGCGTTGCATGTCATTGCCAGACAGATAGCGAGATCATGATGTTTTAATGCCGGATCATTGAACGAACAGGACCTTTTCGACACGACCCGAAATCCACATCCACTTCAGCCAATCAATATGCGATGAAAGCCAAATCATTGCCCAATCCCCTTGGTATTGCCTCGTGTATCCTGATGATGTCATATCAGGCACAAGCGATCGAATATTGGTGGGATTCGAATGGAACCGCCGCAGGCTTCGGCAACACCGGCGGCACTTGGGGGACCAGCGCGTTTTGGAGTGACAGCAGCGCTGGAACCAACACCCCGACGGTCGCAGTGACCAACTCGTCGGACACCGTCAATTTCGGAACCGGCACTCTCAATTACGATAACTCCACCGTCTCCGTCGCGCTTGGAGCCGTCAGCGTGAACTCGATTGCCTACGGTGCAGGACAAACTCGTGCCATCGCTCTCGGCACCGCAGGCAACATCCTCACCCTCGCGGGCGCGACTCCGACTATCACCGTCAACAATGCCCGATTCCATCAGGCCATCCTCTCACCCATCGATGGATCTGCCGGGCTCACCAAGGCGGGTACCGGAACTCTCGTGCTCCGGGGTGCCAATACTTATACCGGAGGCACGACCGTCAACGCGGGGACCCTGTCGTTCGGAACCATTGTCTCCAAAAGCACAAGCGGCACCCACACCTTCAATGCCGGAACGACGCTCGGCCTGGGCTATGATGGAACAGCCTCTCGTTTCACTGCCACGGATATTCAAAATGCCTTCGCCGGAACATTTACGGGTAACCTTGCGGGCATCACCCTTGACCCGGCGGTCAAAATCGCGATCAACACCACCCACGCCGCGCAAACTTTCTCGGCCAATATCGGCCCATCCACTCGCGGCCTTGTCAAGATAGCCAATGGCTCCAATTTGACCATCACCGGAGCAAACCAATATTCGGGCCGGACGGTCGTCTCGGGAGGCTCGACACTCATCGTGAACAGCCTGGGCAATATCGCGGATCTCAGTAGCAACATCGGCACCAACAGCACTATCGACATGCTGGATGCCTCGAGAATCGACATTTCCACCAATTCATCCAGCGACAAACACTTCAATCTTCTCGGCAGTGCCATCATTTTCCCTGGTGCCATTGGATTCAACCATACTGGCAACATCTCCACGGCAAGCACGGGATCAAAAACCGTCACGCTGGCGACGAATGACACCTCGCCGATCGATGTGAAAGACTTCCAAGGGGGCATCTCCAACGGCTCCGGAACCATCGCCGTCAACAAGAGCAACACTGGCAACATCTGGCTCTCCGGCAACAACAGCTACACCGGAGCCACCAGCGTAGGCGGGGGCCTTCTCATCATCGCCCATGCCAACGCTCTCGGCAGCACCACCGGCGGAACCACTGTCAGCAATGGCGCCACTCTCGGGCTTCGCGGGGGCATCACCACCGCCGCCGAAGCCCTCACACTGAGCCCGGGCACCAGCAGCGCTGCCATGCTCAGCAACTCCAGCGGGAACAATACATGGAGCGGCAACATCGCCGCCAGCGGGGGCGCAAGCACCAACACCCGGATTTCCTCCGAAGCGGACAAGCTGACTCTCGGCGGTACCGTGACGATCTCCGGAACCACGCACCAGCTTGTTTTGCAGGGCGATGGGAACATCGAAATCACCGGCCAAATCACCGGCACGAGTTTCATCTCCTCTGCCACAAACGGCACCGGCATCAGAAGGCTGAGCAACGACACCAACAGCTTCACCGGCCAAGCGAGAGTCAATGGCGGCATCCTCGAATTCACCTCGATTGCCAACCTTTCGTCCGCTTGTTCGCTCGGTGCGCCCACTACCATTGCCGACGGCACCATCAATCTGGGATTCGACGCCACCCCAGCCATTTTGCGTTACGTCGGCACTGCCTTAGGCGGCCACACCAGCGAACGCGTCATCCATCTCGCCGGGACCACAGGGACTTACTCCATCGAGGCGAACGGTACCGGGCCAATCACGCTCACTTCAAACCTCACTGCGGCCTCAGGCTCGAAAACGCTCGTCCTTTCCGGCACGAATACCGGAAGCAACTCGATCGCGGCCATCCCCAACGGGGCATCCGGCTCGGTTGCTCTCACCAAATCCGGCACGGGCACTTGGATTCTTACCGGCGCGAATACCTACACGGGCGCAACCACCATCAGTGCTGGCACACTGGCTTTAGGCAGCAACCATGTCTTTCCGGATGCTTCCGCCGTCACCATCGGCACTGGAACGTTGGATGTAGCCGATTTCACGGACACCACCGGCACTCTCGACGTGACCGGCGCGGCCACCATCGATCTGGGCTCCGGCACGATTGCCTTCGCCGACAGCAGCGCGGTGGACTGGACCGGCGGGACTCTCAACATCATCGGCACCCTGGGCGCGAAATCGCTCCGTTTCGGCAACACCAGCAACAGTCTCACACCCGCGCAACTCGCCCTCATCAGCGTCAATGGAAGCGGGCTCGGCACCTACACGCTGGATGTGAGCGGCTACCTCGTGGCGGGTGCCAGCTCAGCTTACGAAACTTGGAAAGCCGCGAACGCCCCCGGCAGCAACCCGGACGACGACTCCGACGGCGACGGCGTCACCAACGCGGTGGAGTTCGTCCTCGGCGGCACCTCGGCCACCAAGGACCTCGACAAGATACCATCGGTTTCCATTGGCGGCGGCAACCTGACCTTCACCTTCAAGCGCGACGTGGATTCCATCGATCCTGCAATCGTCTTGTTCATTGAAACCAGCATCGACCTGGGAACATGGAAGACCTCTCCCTCGCCCTATGCGGTTCCTGACGGAGCCGTTGCTAACAATCCAGGTGTCACTGTTATCGAGGACATGCCCGCAGGTTTTGACTCCGTCACCCTTTCCTTGCCGCAGGGCCTGAATGCCAAGAATTTTGCCCGTCTGAAAGTGGTCGTAACGCCCTGACGAAGTCCGCTTCCGACCATTCCATTATATCTTGATTCACATCTGATCCATTTCATGAAAACCAAACATTTCCGTTCGCTCCTCCTCTGTGCCTCCTCCGCATTCTTGATGTTTTCCCACTCGGCGAAAGCTGCGGAATACTGGTGGGATTCCAACACCACCAACGCAGGTTTCGGCAACACCACCGGCACCTGGGGATCCAGCGCTTTCTGGAATGACAACAGTGCTGGCGGTTCGGGGACATTTACTACCGCGACTACTTCCTCCGACACTGTCAATTTCGGAAACGCGAGTGCCAACTATAGCAACTCCGCCGTGGGAATCGCCTTGGCCGGTGTGACCGTCAATTCCATCGTCTATGGGGCTGGCCAGACAACATCTATCAATCTGGGAACTGTCGGCAACTCCATCACACTTGCCGGCACCACGCCCACGATCACCGTCAATAGCACCACTACCGCCCAGACGATCAGTTCGAACCTCTTGGGCAGCGCGGGTCTCATCAAGGCTGGAAATGGCAATCTCTTTCTCTCAGGCACCAACACTTACAGCGGTGGGACCACTGTGTCCGCAGGCATACTTTCGTTTCGGAATACCGGCTCGAAATCATCAGGCAGCGGCACCCATGCCTTTTCCTCCGGAACCACCCTCGGCTTGGGTGTGGCCACTACGGGTTCCTTCTTCACGGCAACCGATGTGACAAATGCATTCAACGGCAGCATGACGGGAAACCTCAGCAATGTGTCAGTTGCCGCCGACACGAATATCGGAATCGACACAACAAATGGTGCCTTCATTTATGCCACCGATATCAGCAGTGTGACCAGGGGGCTGGTGAAGTTGGGAACCAACAACCTCACGCTTTCCGGTAACAACGCTTACACAGGAAGGACCATCCTCACCGGTGGATCCGTTGTGGTTCCCTCGTTTGGCAACACGGGCGACACCAGCAGCCCTCTTGGCACCAACAGCACCGTCGAATTCCGGACCGGAGGGAATCTCACCTTTCAAGGTACTACCGCCCAAAGCAGCAACAAAACTTTCGATATCGCCCAGGCGGATGCCACTTTCCGTGCGGATGGAACGGGCGTCGGAGCCATCACTCTCACCGCCAATATCAATCCAACCAGTACGATCAACAAGACACTTAAACTGTTCGGGGGAAACACCAACGACAACACAGTCAGCGGAAACATCCTCAACGGAGCAGGAGGCGTGCTTGCACTTGAAAAGAATAACACGGGTACCTGGGTCCTCTCCGGCAACAACACCTTCACCGGAAGCACCAGCGTGAGTGCGGGCGTTCTGATTATTGGCCATGCCAACGCCCTTGGCAGCACCACTGGCGCAACCACTGTCTCGAATGGTGCCACTCTAGGGTTCCGCGGGGGCATCAGCACTGCGGCCGAAGCCCTCACTCTTACTCCGGGAACCAGCGGCACGGCCATGCTCCGGAACTTCAGCGGGAACAATACATGGAGTGGAACCATCACCTCCAATACCGCCACGGCTTCGAACGTTTCACGGATCGGTTCCGATGCCGGAAAACTGACGCTTGGTGGCACGGTGAGCATCACGGGTTCCGCCCACCAGCTCGTCCTGCAAGGAGATGGAAACATTGAGATCTCCGGTCAAATCACAGGTGTTGGAATTGTAAGTTCCGCCACCAACGGGGTCGGTGTGCGAAAACTCGCCAACGATACCAGCAATTATACCGGCCAAACCCGAGTCAACGGTGGCACTTTGGAATTCACATCCATCGCCAACGTCGGAGCCACAGCCAGCTCCCTCGGTGCACCGCTGCTCGCGGATTCCGTCATCAACCTGGGATTTGATACCACCGATGCCACCATGCGCTACGTGGGCACCGCCTCGGACGGCCATACAAGTGACCGGGTTGTTCGTCTCAACTACACCGGCACGACCACGTCCAATTATGCTATCCAGGCCAACGGGACGGGGCCGCTGGTTCTCACCTCGGGCGTGACCGCCGCGAACGGCAGCAAAACTCTCACGCTCTCGGGCACGAGCACGGCTGCAAACTCGATTGGTGTCATTGCCAACGGCGGAAGCGGCGTCATTTCCGTGACCAAGTCCGGTGCGGGAACCTGGGTTCTGACCGGCACCAACACCTACACGGGGGCCACAACTGTCAGCGAGGGTAAGTTCCTCATCAACGGTTCGACCGCCACTGGCAGCACCGTCGGAGTTTCCGCCGATGCAACGCTTGGCGGCACCGGCACCATCGGCGGTGCGGTGAATGTCACTGGCTTGCTTTCTCCCGGCGCATCCATCGAGACCCTCGGCACCGGCACGCTGTCCTTTGCCAACTCATCAACCTTGGTGCATGAACTCAACTCCAGCGTCTCCGCCAACGTCGGTTCCGATTTGCTCAAAGTCACCGGCGATTTGAATCTCACCGGGACAGTGGGCATCAACTTGTCCGACATCGCGTTGACCGACGTGGCTTTCGACAACGGCACGGTGTTCTCACTGATCAACTACACGGGGGCTTGGAACAATGGCTTGTTCACCCTTGGCGGCAATGAGCTCGCGGATGAGGAACAGTTCAGCTTCGGCCTCAACACCTGGCGCATCAGCTACAACGACGCCATCGGCGGACTCAACTACACAAGTGAATACGCCGGAGGAAGCGACTCCTTCGTCAATATCACCGTCGTCCCCGAGCCCGGTGCCGCGCTGCTCGGCGGCCTCGGCCTGCTCGCGATTCTGCGGCGCCGCCGCGCATGACTTTTCCGGAGCTATTGGGTTATATCCGGGATCCAAGCTGCCGCCGACCGGGGGGCGGCAGCAGCGCAATTTGTCGCCAAGGCCAATTTAAAACTAACATGAAGATCACCAAACAACTCCTGAATGTCACCTGGCCCCTGAGCCTCTCGGCGGTCGTCGCCCTTTTGCTCCCCAGCCCTTCAGCCCAGGCCCAGACGGTCTGGAATGTCAATGTGGGTGCCGGAACCGGCTCGGGAACGAACCAAATCACGACCGCCAACAACTACACGGGTGCTGCCCCCGAAAACACCGCCAATAGCACATGGAATGCTGTCTCAACGGCAGGCATGGTGACGCTGGCCGACTCGACCGGTAACATTGGTGCCGGCGTGACTTTTGAAATCATCGCGGGCGCGAACTCCGTCGTTCAGTTCGGAAACCAGAATCTGACTTCCGGAGACAAGATCTTCAATACATGGATCAAGGACGGCACCGGCCCGTCACCCGATGTCGTCAACGACGACCCGTTTGGCGTCACTTTTGGCAACCTCAACCCGTCCGCCACTTATGACCTCGTTGTTTATGCCGATTGGTGGTGGGCTCCGGAGGGAAATCCGGTGCTGCAGAACGCCGGGTCGGGATTGACCGGGACATTTTATATCAACAGCCAGCAAGGCGGAACGCATGTCAATGGCGTGGTTCCGGCGCTCATGGAGGATACCAATCCTGCCAATGTCGCGACTGCTCCAACCAACTACGCACGCTTCCGCGGTCTTACACCAAACGCGTTGGGCATCCTATCCTTCACCATGGGTGGTGTGAACGCCCCCATCAACGGCTTCCAGTTGATCCAACTCAGTGCCGGCCAGCCCGATGCCACTGCGCCCAATCCCAGCCCCATGACCTGGTTCACCGCGCCAGCGGCTGCCAGCAGTTCCAGCATCACCATGACCGCCACCACTGCAAGCGATACGAGTGGCGTGGAATATTACTTCGATGAAACCACCGGCAACCCCGGCGGCACCGACAGCGGCTGGCAAAACAGTCCGACCTATGCCGACACTGGACTGAATCCTTCGACCACCTACACCTACACGGTCACCGCCCGCGATAAAAGCGCCGCGCAGAACGCAACTTCGGCATCCGCTCCCGCTTCGGCCCTTACCAGTGCGGCTTCTCTGAGCACCGTCTGGAATCTGCAAATCGCCAGCCAATCCGCCAATCAGATCACCACTGCCGAGAACTTCATCGGCGCTGCCACTGAAAACACCGCGAACAGCACATGGAACCGCGTCGCCTCATTGCCGCAGTCCGGCATGATACTGAAAGACTCCGCCGGAGTCATTACCGACGTTACCTTCGACATGACCAGTTCCAACAGCATCGGAACCCAGAACCTGACCAGCGGCAATAAAATCTTCAACAGTTGGGTTGGCGGAGCGGGAGCGACTTCCAACATGACCCTCAAAGGTCTCAGCATCGCGAATTCCTATGATATCGTGTTCTACTCCGACTGGTGGTGGGGAGGAGACGCCTATCCGATCAGCCAAACCATCGGCAGCGGCATGAGCGGCACGGTATTCATCAACCGACCGTCTCACGCAGCTGGCAGCGTCCCGCCACTAACCGAAGACACCAATTCCGCGAACGTCGCATCCGGCCCGGGCAATACGGGGAACTGGCACCGCATCAACGGACTTTCCCCGGATTCCAATGGCGAACTCGGATTCCTGTTAGGAGATGGCGCGAACGGTCCCTTCAACGGATTCCAGCTCATCCAAACCCCCCTCGCACCTCGTGCGGACATGCTCACCCTCAGCCTACCCGGAAATCCGCCCTCCATCAAGGATGCGGTCTTCAATGGAACCAATGTGACATTGACTGTGACCTATGGCACGGTGATGACCCATCTGGCACCTACCTTTACACTCTGGCCTGGAGCCACCTGTGTTCCGGCCTCCGGCACGGTAAGGGACTTCACCATGCCACAGACATACACTGTCACATCCTCGGACTCTCTCGTTGTGAAAAATTACATCGTGACCGTGGTGACCGCCCCTCCGCTTCCAGAATACATTCTAACAGCTCCTGCCAATTGGGACGGTCGCTCCGCCGTCACCGTTCAACCTGACATTTCCAACCTCGCCCTGCTGCAAGCGAACGGCGGCACCAACTTCACCTACCAATGGGCGATCGACGGTGTGGCCGTGAGTTCGCAAATCACTCCGGGCGTGCTGACGCTCAACCGTTCCCAAGGCAGCGGCCCGCTGGCCGTGACCCTGACGATGTCCAACGGCACCGAAGGCGTCACCCGCTACGCCACTATCAATATCCAGGAACCTGCGACCGATGCCTGGGTGGAACGAGCACCGCTCGCCAATGAAAAACCGGTAAGCGGTCAGTTCTTCGCGCGCAATCCGTTCACCAATCTCGGCACGATCTACTACCGCGGCACCCAGAGTGGCTCGCCGGACACTGTGTTTCTGAAAGTTTACAAAACCCCTTCCGGCGGTTCGGAAACGCTCGACTCCACCCACATCCAGTCACTCGCTGGTGGGGCCTACGCCTTCACCGCCCAGGTCCAGGCAGGCCTCTCCACCTATCGGGTCGTCTATGGCACCACCACTGGTGGAGTGGATACCAATGTCGCCACGGTGACCGACCTGGTCTGCGGCGATGCCTACATCATCGAGGGCCAGTCGAATGCCGTGGCCACCGACAACAGCGAGCTCCAATCCGACACCCCGACCAGCCCGTGGATCAAAACCTATGACGCTACGCTTGGCTGGAAACCTGCGTATGCGAAGCCCACGAGTCCAAACTGGGGAAGTAAAGTTGGATTTTGGGGCATGACGTTGGCTCAGCGCATCGTCATGGATCATCAGTTGCCGATATGCATCATCAATGGCGCAGTCGGCGGCACCCGCATCGACGAGCATCAGCCAAACCCGGTGGACCGGACCCAGGCCGGAAGCCTCTACTCGATCTATGCGAACCTGCTCAACCGCGTCAGTGCCGCGAGACTCAACCACGGAATCCGTGGTATCTTCTGGCACCAGGGCGAAAGCGATTGCAGCAACTTTGGGCCGATCAGTGATTATGACCATACCGCCTATGAGCGGAACTTCCTGAACATGTCCGCCGCCTGGAAACAGGACTATCCGAACTTCCAGCGCTACATCATCTATCAGGTGATGCCCAAGCCCTGTAGCATCGGCCCCAAAGGTGATGAACTCCGCGACGTCCAGCGCAGGCTGCCCCGGTTGTTCTCGAAGATGAGCATCCTCAATACCCTCGGGATTGCGGGTTACGAGGGCTGCCATTTTTCCAAAGTTGGCTGCGAAAATCTGGCTGCCCGCATGGTCCCCGTGGTGAGTCGCGATTTCTATGGTGTCTCCCCCGGAGCCGAAGTCACCGCACCGAATCTCAAACGCGCTTACTTTGCCAACTCCGCCCGCATTGCGATCACTCTGGAGTTCGATCAAACCATGAGCTGGAGCACCTTCTCACTGCCGAACTTCTATGTGAACGACGTCGCCAGCCAAGTGACCTCCGGCAGTGCCTCGGGGAATATCGTCACCCTGCAGCTGTCCGGCGCCGCTGCCCCCGACGCCACGCTCGACTATCTGAAGGATAGCATCTGGAATGTTGGCGAAAGCGTTTCGTCGCTGCTTTACGGTGCCAACGGCATCCCGGCTCTCACGTTCGCAAACGTGCCCGTCGAAGCGCTCGCACCCTATGCGTCGTGGTCCGCGTCGAACAACCTTAGCGGCGGTGCCGCCGCCGGCGATGCCGACCCGGATCTCGACGGTGTGAAAAACGCCCTCGAGTTTGTTCTGGGAGGCGAACCAAATCCGGCCTCGCCCCATTCCAACTCATCTGCATTGCTGCCGAAATCCTCGCGCAACGGCGCAGGAGATCTTGTGTTCACGTTTCAGCGCAAAATCGCTTCACTGGATGGCGTGAGCCTGAATTTCCAATGGTCCGGCGATCTGGAGTTTGCCAACCTCGATACCGTTCAAGTCGGCGCAGCAAGTTCATCTTCGGAAAACATTGTGATCGCTGTCAGTAACATCGACCCCGAAACCCAGAATGTGATCGTCAATGTGCCTGCGAGCAAAGCAACCAATGGCCGTCTGTTCGGGCGGCTCCACGCCACTGTCCCCTGAAGCTTGCAGGAAATGATTCATGGGCCCGCACTCTCCAGTCAGCCGCCTTGAATCACCGCGTCGCGGAAGCGAAGTCGCTCACCGCCGGATGGTTCGTGTGCGTGCGCGCATCTTCGCCTGAAAACTGAAATAGCAGGTGCTTCCTTTTTGTATTCACTATTTTACCACTCAGAACTTTCGATGAGAATCTCAATTTATTCGCTTTCCTTCGCTCTCTTTCTGGCTGCTCCGCTGCCCTTGTGGGCGGCGGGTGGTAATCAAGCGATGGTGATGCCGGATTTCACAAATGGCGATTCCATCCCCGAAGGAGCACGTCATGATTGGAATCTGGGTGCCACTGGCACTCGCGGATGGATCTATAGCAAGGACATGGTCACCACCGGGGCACGGCAAATTCTCATCACCAAGGTTGATGAAAAATCCCCGGCAGATGGCATTCTTGCGGTGGGCGATGTCATTCTCGGGGTAGACGGCAAGCCATTCGCCCACGATCCCCGGCCCGAGCTAGGCAAGGCCCTGACCGCCGCCGAATCCGGGAGCGGGGCAGGGGAGCTGAAGATAACCCGGTGGCGGGCAGGGAAATCAGAGGATGTGATCATCAAACTCCCTGTAATAGGTAGCTACAGTCCTACCGCACCATTTGATTGTCCGAAATCAAAGCGTGTCCTCGAAGAAGGGTGCAAATCCATCGCCTCCCGCATGGCTGCTCCCAAGTATGCTCAGCAGGACCCCATCACCCGATCAGTCAATGCGCTCGCACTCTTGAGCAGTGGGGATGCTGCATATCTTCCCTTGGTGAAAAGGGAAGCCGAATGGGCTGCGACTTACTCTTCGGATAGCATGCAGAGTTGGCACTATGGATATGTCATGATGCTGCTTTCCGAGTATGTGATGGCGACGGGCGACCACTCTTTGATGCCGGGATTGAAGCGTTTGGCACTGGAAGTTTCGCATGGTCAGAGTGCGGTGGGCTCTTGGGGGCACAAGTTTGCAAAGCCGGACGGAAGGCTTTTTGGTTATGGAATGATGAACTCCCCGGGGATTCCTCTAACCATTTCGCTGGTTTTGGCAAGGGAGGCGGGAGTCAAGGATCCTGTCGTTGACAAGGCAATTGAACTAAGCGCCCGTTTGATGCGCTTCTATATCGGCAAGGGGGCGGTTCCCTACGGAGATCACAATCCCTGGATTCAGAACCATGATGACAACGGCAAGTGCGGCATGGCCGCCGTACTTTTCAGCCTGCTCGGTGAAAAAAACGGTGCGGAATTCTTTTCCCGCATGAGTGTCGCCTCTCATGGTCCGGAGCGCGACACCGGCCATACGGGGAATTTTTTCAACATGCTCTGGGCCATGCCCGGAGTGGCTTTGTCCGGGCCTCATGCAAGCGGCGCGTGGATGAATGAATTCGGGTTCTGGTATTTCGACCTCGCGCGTCGGTGGGATGGTTCATTCCCCCACCAAGGACCGCCTCAGAAAGAAAACGATTCTTATCAAGGATGGGATGCAACGGGAGGATACCTGTTGGCATTCGCCATGCCGTTGAAGAAGATCTACCTAACAGGAAAAAAGCGATCCATCGTTCCCCAGCTCGATCATGCGGAGGCCAGTTCACTCATTCTGGATGGCCGTGGATGGAGCAATCAAGATCGTCACAGCGCTTTCGATGCATTATCCGGTGATCAGCTACTGGAACTGCTGGAGAGTTGGTCACCCGTTGTGCGCGAGCGAGCTGCGGAGGCATTTTCTCGCCGCAAGGACGTTCCCGTCGCACCGCTTGTCTCGTTGTTGGGAAATCCGAAAATCGAAGGCCGTTATGGTGCATGCCAAGCGCTTGCCGCCCTCGGTGGCCGTTCTGCCCCGGCGGTCGAAGCACTTTGCCATTGCCTATCCGCAGACGATCTGTGGTTGCGCATCAAGGCGGCCGAGGCATTGGCGAACATAGGGCCAGCCGCTATTGTCGCGGTGCCGGATCTGCTGGAGTTGCTGGCTCAGGTCGATCCCAAAGGCGATCCTCGTGGCATGCAGCAACGCTATCTATCCTATGCTCTTTTCAGAGGTCGCAATGGATTGATTGCCAAATCGCTGGAGGGCATCCATAAAGGGGAACTTTACCAGGCGGTGAAAGCAGGCCTAAAAAACCAGGATGGCAGGGCACGGGGTTCCATCAGTTCGATCTATCAACAACTGTCGTTTGAGGATATCAAACCCCTGCTCCCGGCAATTTTGCAAGCCGTGGAGGAGCCCGCTCCCAGTGGAGAAATGTTTGCCGAAGAGGTCCGCGTCGAGGGGCTCCGGGTTCTTGCCAAGCACCACTTGAAGGAGGGGATTCCAGCGTGCGTGAAGTATACACGCGATCAGAACCCATGGGCCAGTCAAAAGCGGACGCCGGAACTGATGGCCATCTTGCTAAGCTACGGCACACATGCCAGACAAGTGGTTCCGGAATTGAGTCAGATTGCCAACTACTTCGACAAAGACGAAAAAGATTTCCCTCGCAATCTCATGACATTGAAGGCGAATTGCGTTCGTGATGCCATCTCGGCAATCCAAGCTTCGAAGGATACACCTCAACTTCGCTCCATCCGATGAAACACAGAAGATTTCTTGCTCATTCGGCGCGAGTGCTGGCAGCTGGATCGGTGTCTCCTTCCTTCGCGATTGGCAAGCCCGGCAAGTCGGCTAACAGCAAATTGAACGTGGCATTCATCGGCTCAGGAGGCTGGATTGCACATCAACCTTACCACCAAGGCTGTTCCGAGGAAGACCTGGTTCATTTGAAGCCATACCTGCGTTTCCTGATAGCAGGGGGAATGCTCCTGTTTGCCGTATTGGTTGCAATGACTGGTCCATTGCAGGCGGAAGTTTCTGCCCAACTCATGGGGCAACGAATTCTAACTCTCAACACGATCGTCCGCGTGCGACAGATCGAGGTTACGCGCGATACCGCCCATGGACCTGATGAATCCGCCGTCCACACACCTGCCGAGGCCCGCACCTTCCGCGAGGCCATTCAAAAGGCATGGCCCGGCGCGCGGATTACCTGGGCCTTCAGTTGGCTCGCACTCCACGACGGACGCCCGCAATACCGCGAACTGCGCGAACTGGTCGTGAGTTACCATGAAAGGTTCGGCGATGAAATCACCTTCATTCCCGGAGCTTACTTCTCAAATATGTACAACTCCCGGGATCAGGTGAACCGTGACCTTCACGAAGGCTTGAAGCGTGTTTCCGAAATCGTCGGTGACGGCTATCGTCCGAAAAGCGTGGTCGCCGGATTCCTCTCCTCTGACAACCTGCGATACCTCGCGGAAAACGAAGGCATCCATGTCTGCCAGGGAAACATCTGGAGCCAGTACGCAGTGGACAATGGGGATGGAGAGGGCTCGATTTGCTATCCATACTACCCGTCCCGCGAACACTTCTGCAAACCGGCCCGCGGCAAGGATGACTTCATCGATTGTGTGAACCTTGACGGGTGGACGGTCGATTTCCTCTGCGCTCGCATTCCGGGTGGGAAAACCGTCGGTGGCGAACGCTGGCGCAGCCGCCAGGGCGTGGGCCCCATCGAAACGCTGCTGGACATGGGCACTGAGCGGGGCTTGAAGGCGATGATGGCCACCACCGCTTCGCATTTCGACGATGGCTTCAAGCGCAACGGTTTTGCATGGGTAACCTGTGGTTGGGAGATGAGCCTGGTCGAAGCCCGCAAGATCTACGGTTATGGCGGGCGAAACGGCATGGATGGCCTGCATCTTTGGCTTGCCGGCATTCGCGAGCGATGGCCGGATGCCAAGCTTATCACCCAGGGAGAGTTCGGCGAACTCTGGCGCGCGCATTTCAAGAACAACGAAACCCTCGACTATCAATTCACCCATCGCGGCTGCGGCATTCGCGCCTCCGAGGCGGACCAGGAGATCCGCTGGTTCATGAACAGGAATTTTCGCCTCGCGCTGCTGCGAAACCGCGAGAAAAACGACACGCCGATGGTGATCGACTTCACGCGCTACGATCTAACGGCCAAGGAGCCCGCAGACCCCGAACCTGGCCAACAATCGCGCAACTGGAGCCTGATGAATCGCATCAACCAGAAGGGCACTCGTCCGCAGGATCAACCCATCGCGATCGACGCCATGCCCGAGGAGGATCAGGCTCTCATCCGCAGGCACTACCCTGAGTTATTCGTTCGAGTCCCTTAGTTGATGTTGCCTTCCGGTAGGGAAGGCTTCCCTCCGTCTTGTCAAAAATGGCTCGTGCCACCCATAACCGCCGTCCATCTTGACTCTCGTCTCGAAATAGCCGGTCTTGAGGACTCGTTTGGTGATCAGCCCGCCGCCGCCGAATCGATCCTCCCGTGGACCGTGGTTGATTCAGAAACATCCATCCTTGATTGCCACATCCTCTGGCGAACAGATCGAGGAAGCTTTCTGATCAAGGCGATATCGCCAATTGGATTCGTCAACCGAAGGTCCACCGAACTCATCGCTCCAGATCCATCACGTTTTTGTTGAGTTCCACAGCGATGATGGTGACGACCTTGTCGGAGCGCTGGATTCCCTTCAGCGTCACTTCCCCCTGCCCGTTCTGCGTTATCACAACGGGAGTTTTGTCCGTGACCACATAAGACTTGACCGCTTTTTGTCCGGGATTCAAGGCGGGAAGCGTGAAGGTATCACTCTTGAAATCACTGAACAGATAAACAAAGATTTTGTTCTTCTTGTAAGTGAAGCCGTAAAATCCGTCTTTGGGATTCCATGGCCCTCCGCGCGTTGAATAGACCGCGTCTCCGGCTTTTTCCAGCCAAGCCCCGACTTCCAGAAGCCGATCGCTTACCAAGGGCGTTATCTCCCCGTGGCGGTCGGGACCCACGTTGAGCATGTAAACCATGTTCCGCACGACAGAGTCGGCCAACATTCTCTTGATTTCATCAACCGTCCTGATTTTGGCGGGATTCCTGTAGTGTTTGGTATAGCCCCAACCCGGTCCCACGCTCATGCACTTTTCGTAGATGTCCTCCGTTCGGAGTCCGCCGGTGATTTGAGCTCCCCCTTCTTCTTCCTTGATGTCTCCATACCAACCGGAGCGGGAGTTGACGATGATATCGGGCTGATGTTTCCGAACGATTCCCATCAATCCCAGGGGCTTTCCTGATGTCTCATCCACATCCTGGAAATACGGGTTCACCGGCCATTCGTTTTTCGGATCCATGTATTTTCCGGGCTCCCAAAAAAACGCGGCGGATGAGGAGGTGCCTTGTTGGGCCAGATAACCGCCATCCCAGAACAGGATGTCAATCTTTCCATAATTGGTCATGAGCTCCTTGGTTTGGCAGTAAAGCTCCTCCTTCATCAGCCGGGCATTCTCCTTGTGGGCGATATCCGTCTTGTATCCGAAGATGTTGGGTTTGCAATCCGTTCCCGTCACGTCGTAGTAGCCGGGATAGCGCCAGTTGATGAGGGTTTTGAAGAGACCGACCTTCAATCCCTCGGCGCGGCATGCATCCACGTATTCCCTGATGAAATCCCGGTTATGGGTTTGTTGTGAGGTGAAGGCATCGATGGCCTTGCTTTCGAACAACGCATAGCCGTCGTGGTGCATGGCAGTCATGGTCATGTATTTCATGCCAGCGGACTTCGCCAGTTTCGCCCACTTCGCGGGGTCGTATCTGTCGGCCGCAAAATGGTTGTCGCCGGACGACGGGTAGGCATAGGTACGGTATTCCTCGGGGCGGATCGCCGACTGGTGCATGACCCATTCGCCCTTTTCAAGGCCGGCATAGATGCCCCAGTGAATGAACATTCCGAATTTCGCATCGAGCAACCATTCGAGCTTCTCTGCTGGTTGTGACTTGAGTCCGAGGTGTTCAACCTGCTTGCGGGCGGTCGGGGGGGGGATTCCCGCCAGTTTCGGTGGAGCATAGTCGCCTAACCGCTTGATTTTCAATTTGTCAATCCACGCGCTGTTGTTGCCTGTGTTCTCGGGATTCTTGAAATGGATCATTCCCCGGCTTTGACTGTCCCCGGTATGGAATTCCCGCTCGATCAAGGTCCAGGTAGCGAGAGCGCTGGCCACGCTGATGTTGTTTTCCGCCAGACCGGTCACATTGACTTGAACCTCATCGGATCCGCTCGCGGTCTTCATCCAAACCGAAAGTTTATAGGTTGAATTCGGCGTCAATTTGAGGTGGCTTTCCACCAGACTGCCGGATTTTAGTTCCAGCGAATGCTTTCCCGACTTGGCGACGGCGGTGCTCAACTTGGCTGATTCGGTTGTACCGCCAATCATGACCCAGTGGCGCAAGGGAAAGGACGCGGCCCCCTCGAAATCGACGTCTGCCGGTATCTCGAGCGGAAATTTTTGCGCATGGGTCACTGCGGTCGGGGCAAAAGCCAGCGACAGGATCAGCACGAGGCGTTTGGAATTCATGTTTGGTATGGTGGTTCGGCAAAACCCATCATCATCTTCAAGTCACTTAAACCCGATAGAACGTGCGGGACGGTCGATTGCATGGATATAAACTTCACGGACAACACTTCAATTGAGATCTTCGGGCTTCGGACCGCCGGGTTTGGCTCTCTTCTTGAGTGGTGGCAATTTCGGCAACGGGCGAAGGACCTCGGCTCGGATGGCTGCCTCCGCCGCACGATGTTCCGGATGTTGATAGACACGGATGTAGTCGCACAGCACCAAGTTCGGCAGCTTGGATTCGTCCACCCAGCGGTCTCCCTTCAAGGTGCTGGCAATCACGCTCATCCAAACGCTCATCTCATCGTGGGGAAAGCCGGCGGAACTGATCTCCTTCGTAAGTCGGCCGTTGAAATAGAAGCGGGTGACCTCGGGCGTGAACTCGCAACCCCAGACGTTGAAGGACGCCGAGGTATCCGGCGCATCCTCGATGACCCAGCGTCCGGCGTTCCAAGATTGGCGGTTTTTCCGCTGATGGTAACGGGACTGGTTGATGACGCCGAAACTGAAGTAATGAGGATCGCCGCCATCCTGCTCGCAGAAGTCCAGCTCCAGCAGTGGCGGCAACCTGCGTTTCACATCGGGTGCGTTATGCCTCATGGACCAGAACGCCGTATGCCAGCCCTCGGCGGGCGGTGTTTTGAAACGGGCTTCGTAGTAGCCATAAACGAATGTCTGCTTGCTGATGATTCCACCAGCCGTGTAATTTTTACCGGCTACGGATTCCTTGCGCAGGGCGATTTCAAGATTGCCGTTCTTGACCGAAACATTCTCCCGCTGCAGGGCGCTGAGCATCTTGTCGACGAGCCGGAAGTTCCACTTTTCGGTATCGACTTGATCACCGTTGAACTCGTCGGAGAAAACCAGTTCGTAGCCACGCGGGGGCAGTTCTGTCACCTCGGCAGCGGCTTTCACTGGGATGTGGATCTTACTGGTGAACTTCGGTCGCTTGGCGGTGAGATCGGGTGCCGAAGGAGTTGATTCGGCCATGGCGGCTGCGCCAGCCAACAGCGAGATTGCCAGTGCGACGGCGGACGGAAGGGGTGATGGTGTTCTCATGAGGGAGGTTGATCGGTTTTTGTCCGGGCTGCGGCTTGGGAGTTTATTTTTTTAATACACTGACCCGGAAGACGGCCGCAGGAGCGCCGTGGATGGTTGTCTTCCATCGCTGCGGAGTGACTGCGCACGGCTATCTCATTGGCCAGCGAATATAGCGCTCCGATTCGAGCCTTGTCAGGGTATTCCAATTAAACCATTTACACAATCATTTGCACATTTTCGTCATTGGTTTGACGACTTGAGCGGATTTCTTTTGGGCCGCGACTTCGCGGATTCCAACCCATTTTCGGCATTTTTCAGCCATGAAGGGCGGTGGAACCCTAGGTTTTACGAGGGGCGGTCTCCTAAATTGCTTGTATCGACCTACCCCACTGCACCGCATTATCCGATAGCGGCGTAATCCCTTCATGTTTTAGCGCTGCAAGAAACGCCGCAAGGATGGCAAGGATCACCACTACTGGAGCATTGTGGAAAACCGTCGCGTCATGGGTGGGCGTATCCACGATGGAATGGGCAACGAAGCCAAAGAGGCTCTTTTTCCTGAGCGACGTCAACCCAGAGCCAAAGACAAGCCCGTGATTCGCTGAGTCATCAATCGCCCGTCACGAAAACAACTTCCTATCCAGAGAGCGATATTGGATCGCCTCTAACACATCCGTCGGCCGGATGTTTACGGACCCTGCCAGGTCCGCCAGGGTGCGGGCGACTTTCAAAATCCGGTCATGGGCGCGGGCGGAGAAATTCATTTCCTCCATCGCATGTTCGAGATAGCCGGATGCTTCGGAATCGATCTGGAAATGCGTCTTCATCTGCCGCGGGCTCATGGAGGAGTTGGTGGCATTGTGGGACTTGCGCAGGCGTTCGTTAAGTGTGTTAGGTCTATGATCTAACGTCATGCTAAGATAAGCCTTCAGCGACTGCTGTTCCTTCGGTTGCCACCCCAGAAGACATTGTTGACTCCTCCACGGCGGTTGATCTCCTTCATGTCACTGGTGGAAATGAGGCCAGTGTGACCGTCGAAGTATGCCACCACGGCTTTTCCTTGGTGACGATAGGCGACCTTGCCGTCACCGGTCTTGCCTTCGACCGGAGAGCTTTCCCATAGTAGCCCGCCGGATTGTTTGGCCCGCCAGTCGGTGGCGGTGACGAAAGCACAGGTTTCATCCGGATAACTCATCGAAGTTATGGAACGTGATGCTGCGGCGTTCGGTTCCCCCCAGGCACCTCCGGTGAGGTTCTCTCCATTGTAACCGAAGCTCGCTGAAATACGGCTCCAATACTTTTGCTTCGAGCGGATCACGACGGGGTCGAGGACCTGCTCGGGAAGTCCGTCGATGCCTTCGAAAGGTTCCGCAGCTTCGAACTCCTCCTTGTCGCCGATGAGCGTCTCAAGGTAGGCGCGGTTGTAATGCCACATCACGGCACCTTGTCCGTCCTCGTCGAAGGCGAATACGGGAACATATTTTCCATTGTGATCGGTGGAATACAGCGCGTTGGCCTCGGAGAAGCCCCGGATCCTCTTGACGGTGGTCACCAGATGGGCCTTTTCACGCATGCGTTTGAAACCCATGACCGAGAGGGCCGCAAGCACGACGACCATGACAATGACAACCAACAATTCCACCAAAGTAAAGCCATAGTAGTGGCGGCGGCTACAGTTCCATCTTGCATGATTTCGAGGGTGAATGACTGCACTGGAAGTCGCGGATTGCAACAGGACGGGATTTGTGTTCATGCGGGTGGATTTGTTAGGCGTGATGCGCGTTGGGTCGGCATGCTCCATGGGTGTCATCTCAAAAAGTTGGATGATGAACCCACGGAGCTGTGGATGGCGGATCGGGAGTTCAAGGCGTTTCCACACTCAGGCGCAGGAACAGCTTGCCATCCTGCCCATTACTCTTGGGCACGGTGATGGTCATGTCGTCGGGTAAGGCGCCGTTCTCATTCACGAGCACGGGGGTGACGTTGTTCCAAGAGCTCAAGTCCGTACTCCATTGGCCGACCTGGGTGTTGCCTGATTCCGAATCATCACTGCGCGTATAACTCAGCACCAGATCCGAGCCGACGGTGGAGAGTATGGGCAGGAAGGACTGCGAGGAAACGACCGGGCTGCCGTCGAGCACGAATTCCATGAGGTTGGTGATCCCGTCGCTGTCAGGATCCGATCCGGGAAGTTTGGATGCTGCGTCCGGCAACAGGGAATTCGGAGTGAAGCCATCGATCCAGGTCACGAACAGGTCGCCACCCGTGACGGTCACGGTGCTTGTGGCATTCGAAAATGTAGCCGACTGTCCCACACCTAGCCCGGTTGCACTGAATGTCTGGGCACCTGCAAGAGGACCGGGGAGGATTGCATAGGTTCCGGCAGCAGGCGGTGCTGTGAATTCGGCCACAAGGGTGTTGGCTGCAGAATTGACAATGGCGTTCAGCCCGGCTTTTTCGATTCGCAATACTCCTGCAAGCACCGTCGTGGTCCCGGCATATGTATTCGCACCGCTCAAGGTGAGCTGGCCAACTCCCGATTTTTCAAGGCCGCCGCTTCCGGTGAGAATTTGGCTCGTGCTGACATTGAAGCCATTGCTGTCGATTTTGAGTCCGCCGCTTTGCACATTCGCCACGTCGAGGTTTTCGATAAAGTTGCCCTCATCCTGTTTTGCTTTCAAGACGCCGCCGTTGAAATTGACCGTCGCACTGCCGCTTCCACCGCTGATCTTCTTCGTGGTGATGGTGCCTCCATCGAGATTGAAAGTGCCTGTGCCGTTGTCACGACCGACAATGAGTTCGTTGCCTACCCCCAGTTCGGCGCTTGCACTGAGCGTGTAGGTGCCCAGTGAGGAAGCATTGTTTTCATTGCCGACATAAACCTCGTTCGTGACTGTCACCGTGCCGCCATTCTGCGAGAGGTTTCCCGTCGCCTGGTTGTGGCCGATGATCAACTTGTCGCTACCGGTCATGGTTCCGCCTGCTATCGTCATGGTGCCGGACGCACCCTGTTCCTTGCCGATGAAGATGTTGTTTGCCACGTTGATGGCACCTGTGCCGCTCAGATTGTAGGTGCCGGTGCCGATCTTGTTGTCGTCGCGCGTTCCCACGCCGAACTCCTTGATCACGGTGATCGTTCCAGCAGTCTGGTTTAGGGTCCCGGTGCCGTTGCGGCGTCCGACATACATGTTACCGTTGCCGGTGGTGGTGATTGTGCCACCATTCACATTCAGAATTCCGGTGCCGCTTTCGCGACCCACGATGACTTCGTTCGCGACATTTAGCGCTGCTGTGCCACTGAGGGTGTAGGTTCCCTCCGCGCCCGAGTTTTCGTTGCCCACAAAGAGTTCGTTGTTCACATTGATGGTCCCGCCGCTCTGAACGACGAAACCCTTGCCGTTGTTGTGCCCGATGATCATCTTTTCATCTCCGGTCTTGGTGATGGTGCCGCCCGTCATGTTCAGGGTGCCGGTGTGGGTCGCATTGGCTCCTTCGCGACCGATTACGAACTCGCGTTTCACATTCAATATGCCTGCGGTGAGGTTGTAAGTACCGCTGGTGTTTGAGTTCGCGTTGTTTCCGTTTCCAATGAAAGTGTTGTGGTTGAAGTCAACGACTCCGCCAGATTGGGTGATGACTCCGGCACCCCTGTCACGGCCGATGAACATGTCATCGGTTCCGGCGATGGTGAGTGAGCCGCCGGTGATGTTGATGGTTCCAGTCCCCCCTTCGTTGCCGACGCGGAAATTTCTCGATGCCGCCAAGGATCCGCCGGAAATGTTCAAGGTGCCGATGCCACCATTGTTGCCAACCTGGATGTTGTCCGTGGCGAAGCCGGGGCCGTGGGAAACGATCACCGCGCCCGATTCCAGATTCATCGTGCCGATACAGCCATTGTCATTGGCGATGAATAGGCCGCCGGAGATGTTCACACCGCCCGTGGTATTGATGTTGATGGTCCCGTTGCGGTTGGATCCCCAGGAAGCGATCTGTAGGTTTCCGGTTGGATTCAAAGTCCCCGTGCCTTGCGCAAAGCCGCTGATTCCAAGTCCCGTCGTGGAGGTGTCCGCCAGGTTGTAGAAACTCGGCGTACTGTCCTGACCTACGAACATCCACGAACCGCCATTGGTTCCGGCTATGCCTGCCTGATGATCGATCCGGCCTCCTCCTTTCACAATGAGATCATTGGGGGTGAGTGAGGTGTCGGCGGTAATCGTGGCGATATTGGGAGAAGTCGTTGAGACAACGGCATTGTCACCGAAGGACGTATCCGGAACACCGCCTTCCGACCAGTTTGTCCCATCATTCCAATCGGAATTGGTGGTTCCGGTCCAGTTGTTGTCGGCAGCATAACCGGGCGAAAGGCTACTGCAGAGAACAATCGCGGTGATGAAGGGGGCTACCAAGCCGGTGTTGGGGAGTTTGGCGTTAATGGATTTTGCTTTCATGGGTTTTTTGGACTTTGGTTTGATTGTGTTAGATGACTTGATCTTTTTTCAATGAGATGCTTCAAAGTAAGTTTGAATGGCACGAGCTGGGATTGTGCAAACCACACGTTCTCCCGCGACATTGAGAGTGAAATCCGCAGCTTGTTCGGTCGGGTTCACCACCACGATCGCCAACTTGTCGCCTGGATTGCGGAAAGCGATGGATTGAATTCTCTCGGGGCCACCTGTGGAGTGAATGCGGCGGGCACCGGGTTGGACGAACTTGCTGAAGTGGGCGAGGTAGTAAAACGATGATCCGTAAATGATTTGCTTGGTATTGGTATCGACGATGACCGGGGCGTCGCAGAAGTTTCCGACGTGATTTGGTCCACCGCGCTGATCGAGCACGATATTCCAGTCGATGAATCCGCAGACGTGGTTGCTGAAATCGCCAATGATGTTGCGGGCGTAGCGTTCGCCGTTCTCCCATTTGCCCATGTTGCCGGGAGCGCCTTCGACGCAACCTTCGGTGAACAGGATGTGTTTGTCCGGGTATTTTTCCTGCACGCGCGCCGAGGCGGCGTAATCATCACTCACATACCAATGAAGGCCCATGCCCCAAATGTATTTGGCGGTGGCGGGGTCGCCGAGTTGGGCATCCGCGTATTTTTCGATCAAGTCGCGGTTGTGATCGAGGGTGAGCAGCTTTACGTCCGCGAGGCCCGCGCCGTGCAATGCCGGGCCGAGGAAATCCCGGACGAAGTCGCGCTCCTGTTCGGGAGTGTATTTGCAGGACTCCCAAGTTTGGTGGGCATCGACTTCGTTTTGGACGGATAGCGCCCAGATCGGGATTTTCTCCTCCTCGGCCATCGCCTTGACGAATTTCACATACACATTCGCCCAAGCCGGGCGGTATTCGTTGCGGAGCGATCCGCCGTCATCCATTCGGTTGTTGGTTTTCATCCATGCCGGCGGGCTCCACGGGGATGCCATCAATTTGAAGCGGTCGGCTCCGGCGACCTTGCGGGCATCGTGGATCAGCGGCAGCAGCCAGCGGCGCATCGGATCGAGCGTGAAATCGTGCAAGTCATAGTCGCCGGGCGTGGAGGCGAGCGACCACATGCTCAGTGAAAAGTCGCAGGAATTGATATGAGTGCGGGCGAGCGTGTAGCCGATGCCTTCCTTGGGGTCATAGTAGCGGCGGAGGATTTCCATCCGCTGCTCCTGCGGCAACTGTGCGAGGACCCAGGCCGAGGATTCGGTGAGCGCGCCGCCGAAGCCGACGATTTCCTGAAAGGTCTTGGAGGGATCGCAGACGATGGCGTTCTCGGCGGATGCCGCAGCCTTGGCGGGGGCTGGCACGGCGCTGAGTCTGTGGCCGTTGTCCTTGGCGGTTTCGACTACCGACCAGCCACGGGCGGGCTTCTCAGATGCGGCGGCATTGGTGATGATCATAGACACGCTACCCAGCAGCAAGGTGCTGGGGACATTCAGGGATTTTAATAAGGACGGCATGACGGAGACTTCAAGAATAGGTTGGGTGACTAATGATGGCGAATTGGGGTTTAAGGTGAAAAGCTACCAGTAGGATAGAAACTGGCTATAGTCCGAAATGACTAGGGTTCATTGCCTGAAGCCGTTCCAGGCCGACCGCCGCGCTGCCGATGATTCCGGCCTAAATGTCATGTGAAGCTGGGAGTTGGGAAACCAAGAGCCACCGCAACGCGGTTGGACGCGCTACGGCGGTTGGTTTTTAACGGAGAAAACCCATTAAATCTGGAAACTCCTCAAGCGTTGCGACGGCGCCGCAACAGGACGAGCATGCCAAAGCCACCCAACAATGCGGCACCCGGTTCGGGGATGACGGTAAGGCCGAGCACGCCGGTGGATTCGGTGAACTGCCAGGTATTTCCGCCACTGGTGAGGTCCCAGATACCATTTAAATCACCGTCCAACAGGCTGCCGGAATATTGGTCGGCGAGTGAGATGGTGGCGAAGGTGTCGGTCTCGCTGGCGAAATCGAAGAGATTCCACGAGTAGGTTCCCACTCCAAAGGCAGCGCCGATGTCGAGCGTGAGCGTGCCGCCGTAGGTGAGAATGCCCGCCGCACCTGCACCGGTTAGGTTGATGAAGTCATGACCACCCGCGACACCAGCGCCCGAGGTGCCGTCGATTTCCATGATGGTGATTCCGTTCAGATCGCCTGTATTGGTGAAATTCATTTGGCCAGGGCTGTTTCCTACAGCGAGCGTGCCGTTGATGACAGCGGCACCGACGGTTCCCGATCCGGAGAGAGTCGCGCCGCTGTCAACCGCAGTGAGACTGCTCGTCGAGATGTTGCCGTTGACGATGAGTGTGCCTCCGGCAACGGTGGTAGATCCCGAGTAACTGCTCGTGTTTGCAAGTGTGAGGCTGCCGGCTCCGGTCTTGGTGATGCCACCTGTGCCAGTAAAAGCCTGCGAGGTGCCGACATTGAATCCGTTGCTGTTGATCACCGCGCCGCCGCTTTGCAGGTTGGCGATGTCGAGGTTCGTGATGAAGTTCGAATCATCCTGTTTGGCCTTCACGATGCCGCCATTGAAGTTGACGGTTGCGCTGCCGTTTCCGCCTTCGAGTTTCTTGGTCGTGACGGTTCCGCCATTCAGATTGAAGGTGCCGGTGCCGTTGTCGCGGCCGATATGCACCTCGTTGCCCACATTGAGCTCTGCCGAACCGCTGAGTGTGTAGGTGCCCACGGACGAGGCGTTGTTCTCATTGCCGATATAGACCTCGTTTTGCACATTGAAGATGCCGGCGCTGTGGGTAAAGGTCCCTGTCGCTTGATTGTGGCCGATGCGCAGGCTTTCGTTGGCATTCACTGTTCCACCGGTCATCGTCATGGTGCCGATTGCACCCTGCTCTTTGCCGACGAAGAAGTTTTGCGTCACGGTTATGGAGCCTCCGCTCAGGTTGTAGGTGCCGGTGCCGATCTTGTTGTCGTCACGCGATCCCACGCCGAACTCGCGGTTCACGCTGAGCGTTCCAGCCGTTTGGTTCAGGGTTCCAGTGCCGTTGCGGCGTCCGATATACATGTTGCCGTTGCCGGAAGTTGTGAGCGTGCCGCCGTTCACATTCAGAACGCCCGTGCCGCTCTCACGACCCACGACGACCTCGTTGGAAACATTGAGCGCGCCTGTCCCGCTCAGCGTGTAGGTTCCTGAGGCGCTGGCGTTTTCGGTGCCGATGTAGAGCTCGTTGTTCGCGGTGATCGTGCCGCCGCTTTGCACAACGGTGCCTGTGGCATTGTTGTGTCCGACGAGGAATTTCTCATCCCCGGTCTTGGTGATCGTGCCGCCGGTCATGTTCAACGTGCCGTTGCCGCTCTCACGGCCAATGACAAAATCGCGGCCAACGTTCAGGATCGCGCCGCTGCTGATGTTGTAAGTTCCGGTGGAGCCAGAGCTTTGGCCCACATAGAGATTGTGGTTCAGCGTGAGCGTGCCGCCGCTTTGATTGATCGTTCCCGTGCCTTGATCACGGCCCACGAACGTCTCATCGCCACCGGTCTTGGTCAGCGTGCCGCCGGACATGGTGAGCGTGCCAATTGCCTTGTTGTTGCCGACGAAGATTTTGTTATTCACCGTCACCGTGCCGCTTTCGAGCAGGAAGTTGCCCGTGCTGTTCTGTGAGTCGCCGATGAAGAGTTCGTTAGAAACCGCGAGGGTCCCGCTGGTATTCACACGCACCGTCCCAGTGCGATTGTCACCAAAGGCCCCAACTAACAGATTTCCCGTTGCATTGAGCGAGCCGGAGCCTTGGGTGAAACCCGTGATACCTGCCCCCGCCAAGCCCGTGTTCGCCAAATTGTAGGTTCCCTCCGAATTGTCCTGGCCTACAAACATCCAGGCACCCCCATTGGTGCCGGCGATTCCCGCATTATGATCCAAACGACTGCGATTGCGCACGTCGATGTCGTTGGGGGTTACCGAAAGGTTCGCGGAGATGGTGGCGATGTTCCCTGATCCTCCGTTATTGATTATCGCATTTTCCCCTGTGGGGACGGAGCCGCCACTCCAGTTGGTCGCATCGTTCCAATCCGTGCTGGTGCCGCCGGTCCAATCCGCGGCGTTGGCGGCGGAGATACCGAAGGACACGACGACGGCGGTAACGAGGGGGACTCCGATGCTTGAGCTGCGGATGCCGTGGGTAGGGTTGTTGGGTTTCATGGTTTTTTCTGGGATGGATTGTTCAGGGTTAAGGTGCCGAAGGTTTGGGGAACGGTGCTGGGGTTGAAGCATGGCCCGGCATTTCTCGTCATGGCTATAGTCCGAAATGACTAGGCCGCTGGCTTTCATTCATCATGGCAAAAAGGTTCCACGGAGACGCATGAATCGCTGATCTACATCATCGGTCGGTATAGCATCACGCAGCGTCACCTGCTCGCGGATTTCATCGAGGGGAATCACTTCGGTTTCCATGGTGAAACCCGTGCCTGAATTCCACGTCCTCAGATCACTGGATACCTCGCCGATGCACCCGAAGTCGAAACGCTGCCTCAATCTCGTGTAGGTGATGGAGAGGTATCCGTTCCGGATGCCGACGATAGGAAAGCCACCGTTTTCGGTTGTTGCCCGGAGCCACGGACTGATGCCGGAAGTGTATGCAAAAACATTGGCCAGGCCCTCGTGGTTCGGATCGGCATCCGGGGCGCTGAGGCTGGCGTTGGCGAGTTGCCCGGCGGAGAACCAGGTATTTTGAAATGAGTTCAAACTTGAAGTCCCGGGTGGCAGCACGGCGAGACTGACGTTGTCAAAGATGGCGGTGTTGAGAGCGCCGTTGTTGTGTGATGTCACCGCCAGACCGACCAGAACTTCCGAGTTCATCGCGAAGGTCACTGTATGGCTGTTAGCCCAAGTTTCCCCGTCGTTGGATTGCCATGCGGTGAAAGTGTCGCCGCTGCGAACGATCCGCAGCCACATCGGCGTGTTGCTTGCGCTGAGTTGGTGGTCGGATGTAATTCTTCCCTCGGAGTTCCGCCATTGCAACCGCGTGCCTCCGGCCTCCGGAGTGACGAGCAGCGAGATATTCTTGGCACCTGCGGCATTGGACTCGCGCATCATCAATCCCGCCTTCGCCCAGTAGTCCGTGTTGGACATGCTCACGAGGCGGGCGGTGATCACGCAATCGCCGCCGAAGTTCTGGGAGACGAAACTGAATGCGTCATCATTCCCCCAGATGTCCGCGCCGGATCCCTGGAGGGTGAATGTTTCATCCAAGAAACTGGAGCCTCCTGCGATGCCCACGTTTCCAATGTCCTGCCGCAGCCAAGCCGTGGGCAGGCCAGGAATGGTGAGACTGACTTCCTGCGACACAGGACCGAAGACATTGCCTGCGAAGGCGACGACCGCGTAGTAATACCTCAGTCCCTTCTGGGCGAAGCGGTCCGTATACTCCGGCTCGGTGAGATAGTTGCCGACCATCGAATAGGGACCACCCGGTTGGGTCGCCCGTTTCACCGTGTAGTGCGACGCTCCGGATACGGGATTCCAGTTGAGCTTTGCGGCGAGATCCGTGACCGCCGCTTGAAGTCCCTGAGGGGCGGCGGGTGCTATAGCGGCGGGGACCCAGGTCATCGCGACGACCGACTTCCGAAAATATTCCCACCCCGATGGATTGGTGCGTGTGCAGGAGAGACCGGATTCGGCCCCCCCTTCCGAAGAAACATAGAGGCCGTTGGACCCTTGCAAGGTGAACGCTCCACTCAGGTTTCTCAGAAGGAAACGCTCATCCGTGCCGATGCTTGCGGCGTCTGCGTAGAGTTTGCTGTCGGTGGCGTTGAGCCGAAAATATTTACCATTGGAAGCACGAATAGCGACGCGTCCGGCACCTGCATCGGTCAAGGTGAAGCGTTCTTTTGGCCCGGCGTTGGTGGCGGTGGAAGAGGCGAGTTTGTTTCCGTTAGTATATGTCACGTAGAGGCCGCTGCTCCCCTTGAGCGTGACGGTCCGGACCGGGATCTTCACCAGGGTGGTCGGCGGCACGGTGGCGTTTTCCCAAATGAAATTCACGGATGCGATGTTGTAAGAACCGGCTACGTTCGCGATGCGGATCGCCTGCTTGCCCGCAGTGGCGAAGCCGCCGTTGCAAACCACCGTCTGATAAGATGAGTCGCCGCCGGTGTCGGGAATCGTCGCGCTGGCGAGGGCCCGCAGACCGTCGCCGTCCTGGATTTCCACTTTGCCGTCATCGCCGCCGCCCTTCGCGACGCGCAGTTCGATGCGGTAGGTGCCGGGCATGGCGACCGTGACGGTGTAGCGCATCCACTCGGGGGCCACGAACCAACCGACGTTGTAGCCGTTTGACAAGGCGTCGGAGCAGGTTTGAACATCCACTCCGTTGTTGCGGTAAGACCATCCTTCGTTGC
>JBBARN010000014.1:55106-73112 GCA_040399845.1 Luteolibacter sp.
GTTGCGGTAAGACCATCCTTCGTTGCCGGCAGTGTAGTTGGAAGTGGTCAGGTTGTAGTTTTCCCAAGCAGTATCCGAATAGGCATGGCCATTCATCCCTTGATCGTAGTCCGCCGCTTGGATGCGACCGGGGATCTGATGCTGCTTGAAGGGTGCGGTATCCCTGTTGCCGGGCTGGCTTTGGATCGAGCGGATCACCTCGGTTTGGACAGTGCAGTTTTCCAATCGCACGCTGTCGACAAGTTCCATCAAAGTGGTGAACGCAACCGCGGGGCTTAAATCCGGCTTTATGCCTCCGAGATAGTCGAGGAGATCCTGGTAGTTGGCAGGGAATGTGGCATCAGTGAGGCCGTTGATGCTCTTGAATTTTTTCATCGGCCACCACGACATGCCGATGCCCTGAGTGCGGAGCAGTTCGACCATCTTGGTAAAATGGTCGTTGCTGTTTTCGCCATGTTCACCGCACCAAATCGGACGGTTCTGGGTGGTCCGCAGATCGAGCACCCACTGGATTTCCTTCGGCGATTCGGCGGAGGACCAGTATTTGTGAAACACATAGACCATTTGAGGATCCCACGCGGGAGTGAGGCCAGTGTAGTCGTTGCTATACCAGTTTCCCTCGATGAAGAGGATGTGGTTGTCGCCGTTCGCACGTATGGCATCGGTGATGCGTCCATAGAGCGTTCGCAGGAGTGTGCCGCCTGGAAGGTCCCATGCTGGCTCGTTGATCAAATCATATCCGGCGACCCATGGCTGGTTCCTGTAACGCTCGGAAATCCGTTGCCAGACGCGCACGGTTTTGTCCTGGTTCGCGACGCTGTCCCAAAGCGAGGGACGGGTGTCATCGTAGTCGCTGATCGCATTGTTGCTCTGACCTCCGGGGGCGGCATGCAGATCGATGATGGCATAGATGCCCGTCGCCGCGCACCAGGAGATGACATTGTCCAACAGGAGAAATCCCTGCTCGTTCCATTCGTCGGGCGTGTCGCGGTTGACGAAGTATTCGTAATGCAGAGGCAGGCGCACGGCGTTGAAACCCCAGCTCTTGACTTGGCTGACGTCAGCCTGGGTGACGTGATTGGCCAGCCAGGCGTCGTAGAATGTCTTCAAATTCGCCGGGCCAACGAGGGTGGTCAGCTTTTGTTTCCAATCGTGCTGGGCGGGGGCTTGTTCGGTGGAGTTCATCAGGTAGCCCTCCATGACCATCCAATTGCCGAAATTGACCGCATTGAGGATGACTTCCTGATTGTTCGAACTGTTGACGATCCGGGTGCCGTTGACTTGCAACAACTGCCCGCAGGCCACGCCGGGAAACAGGGCAAGGAAAAGGGCCAGCAGGGGCGGTAAAAAGCGCATCGGTCGTAGTTACCCCTGTTTCATTGTCCGGGCTATAGTCCGAAATGACTAGGGCCCCCGGCAGACACGGCTTTGCAGGCAAGAGGTTTTGTGGCTACCTCTGATCCAAGTTGATCGCATTCGATAGAGCTTCTGTGATTCTTTTCATCGCCATCGGCCTGGTCCTCCCGCGTGCAGTGGCAAAGGAAACCCCTTTCATGAGCATCGGCAAGTTGCGTGAGTTTCCGAACAAAGTGGGACTCCACATCGAGGCGAAAACTAGTGGCATCATCAATCACATCAGCGACCAGCAAACCGAAATCGCCATTCAGGATGGCAAGGCTGCGATTTGGCTGCCGATGCATGTGAACCGTCCTCGTGATCTCAAACTCGGCCAAAAAGTAGAAGTCGGAGGCTACCTCCAAAAAGGAAGGTTTGCTCCGGACCTTGTGGTACAAACCCTCGAAGTGATGGGGGAGCCTGGTCTCCCGGAGCCTGAAAATGTCGCGGGTAGCGAATTGTTGAGCGGTTACTTCGATTGTCATTTTGTCGAACTCTCCGGCATTGTGCGGGCAGTGCAGCCTTGGTCAGCTTTGGGTCGGGACCATGCCATCATGCACCTGGACGCCAAGGGCACTCGGATCCTGGTCCTCACCCCAGGCGATCAAATTGGACGACTCTCCGGACTGGTGGACGGAGTGGTGCGGATCAGGGGGATCAACGCTGTCGCCGTCAACGAAGTGGGGCAGGTTCTTACTGCGCAGATGCGGGTGACCAACCCGGAATTCATCGAGGTTCTCGAAGCTCCGCGAGATGCATCGACTCTGCCGCTCACGCCTCTGAAGGGTTTGTTAGGTCATCCCGTCAGTGGTGCGCCCGGCCACCGGTTCCGCACCCGGGGGACGGTCACCCATTCACGAAACAACGAATCCTTTCAAATCCAGGATGAAGGGCACGGGGTGCGGGTTTGGACCACGGGCAAGGTCGAACCACCTGCACTGAACGCCATCGTGGAGGTGCTTGGGTTTCCAACTCCCGGTCCCCTTAGCCCAACGATCGAAGACGGGCAATTCCGAATCCTGGGTGAAAGCGCGGCCCTTGAACCCGCCGTCATGAACATGGCAAAAGACGCATTTTCCCACGAAGGAAAGCTGATTCAAGTCACCGGCCGGTTGATTGAAACCCAGACGGACGTGAGCCCCGCACGTCTTTTGTTGAAAGACGGCAATCTGCTATTCGCTGCCGAATTCAATGGCAGCATGCCACGTGATGCGCTTCCCGCAGTGCCGGGAGCCATCATCTCGGTTACTGGGATCGCGGAAGGGTCGGTTGCCTCGCCGCAGCAGGAAGAGGGCTACCTGAAATCCCGCGATCTATTGATCCATCTGAGAGACCTCACCGATGTGCGGGTGGTGGAGCCGGCACCCTGGTGGACTCCCCTGCGCCTTGCCGTTGCCCTCGCCGCCACAGGATCGGGACTGGTCACGGTGATGTTTTTCGCCGGGCTATTGACCCGGAAAAACAAGAGCCTCGTCCTCGCCGAGTCCGAACTCGTGGCAGCAAGGGACGCACTGGCGAAGCGTGTGGAAACCCGCACCGACCAATTGCACGCCCAGCTCAGCGCACGCCGCGACGAGCTGAGCGAATACTCCGCCGTGACTGCTGAGCGCAACCGTCTCGCACGCGACCTGCATGACTCGCTCGAGCAAACCCTCGCCGGTGCGGCGCTGCGTATGGATGCCGCCAACGACCTGCTTCCTCATCCGGATGCCGCCGAATCTGAGCCCGCCCGGCGGCAAATGGAAAAAGCTGCCGAGCTTCTGCGGCTCAGCCAGACCCAGGTCCGACGCACTGTCTGGGGGCTCCGCAGTCTGGCACTTGAGAAACACAATCTCGCGAATGCCTTGCGTGATTCCGTTAGATTGCTCACCGAAGATACCGGCATTGCTACCACTTTGGATCTTTACGACGGTGATGTCGGCCTCTCGAACGAGCAGGAATGTGAGCTTCTGCACATCGCCCAAGAAGCCGTCGCCAACGTCCTCAAGCATTCGCACGCCACCACGCTGGAAATCACGTTGCTGCGTGAGCATGGAAAGATGGTTCTGAAGGTGAAAGACAATGGCCAAGGATTTGATCCGACACAGCCCCTTCCGAACGACAGACCCCATTACGGACAACAGGACATGCGTGAGCGGTCCCAATTGATCGGGGCATCATTGACCGTGAAGTCCGAGTTTGGTGGAGGATCTTGCATCGAAGTTTCACTCCCTCAATCCAACTGTTAGAAAAAATGATTCTATGATTAGCATTCTGATAGCCGATGATCACGAACTGTTCCGCGAGGGTTTGCGGGTGGTGCTTGACCTGCGTGCTGATTTCGAAGTCGTCGCCGAGGCCGCCAATGTGGCAGAAGCCATCGCCGCCCACTCCAAGCATCAACCGGACCTGACCTTGCTGGACCTTCAGATGCCTGATGGCACGGGAATCGATGCTCTGAAAGCCATCCGTAAGGCGCACCCCGGCGCACGCGTGCTGATGCTGACAACTTATGACGGTGATGAGGACATCCATCGGGCCATGGCTGCGGGAGCGAGTGGTTACCTGTTGAAGAGCATTCCCAGCATCCAACTTGAAGCTGCGGTCCGTGCGGTGATCGAAGGTCGTCAATACCTGCCTCCCGCCGTCGCGGAGCGCCTCGCAGAACGAGCCGCCTTCCAAGCCCTCACCGCCCGTGAGTTGGAAATCCTCGCGCTCATTGCGCGAGGGCTATCCAACAAAGACGTCGCCCGCGTCCTTGCAGCCAACGAATTCACAGTCAAAGCGCATGTCCGCAATATTCTCGCAAAATTCGGAGTGGAAACGCGCACTGAAGCGGCAATTCTCGCGGTCCAACGTGGGCTGGTGCAGATTTGAACAAGGATCTCGGATCAAAGTGGTTCGATGGATGGCATATTTTCGCGGATCTGGTGATCCACCCAAGAGGGTGGGAGTTAAGAAAACAACTTCCGATCCAGCGAGCGGTATTGAATGGCCTCCAGCACATCATTCGGTCGGATGTTCACGGACCCGGCGAGGTCCGCCAAAGTGCGGGCCACCTTGAGGATGCGGTCGTGGGCGCGGGCGCTGAAGTTCATTTCCTCCATGGCATGTTCGAGATAGGAGGTGGCTTCGGCGTCGATCTGGCAATGGGCCTTCATCTGGCGCGGGCTCATGGCGGCGTTGGTGGCATTGCCGGACTTGCGGAAGCGCTCCTGCTGGATGTTCCGGGCCTGGATCACCCGCTCGCGAATGGTGGCGGAGTTTTCGCCGACGGAGCTGTTAGATGTTAACTCCCGAAAATCCACCAAGGGCACTTCCACATGCAAATCAATGCGATCTAACAAAGGCCCCGAGATGCGCTGGCGGTAGTTTTCAATCTGCCGCGGAGAGCAGCGGCACTGCCTTTTGAAGTCCCCGTAGTAGCCGCATGGACAGGGATTCATGGCGGCCACCAGCATGAAACGAGCGGGGAAGGTGAAGGACCCTGCGGCCCGTGCGACGGTGACTTCACCGTCCTCGAGGGGCTGCCTCATAACCTCCAGCGTTTGTCTGCGGAACTCGGGGAGTTCGTCCAGGAAGAGCACCCCATGGTGGGCCAACGAAACCTCCCCCGGGCCTGGATTGGTGCCGCCACCGAGCAGGCCGGCATCCGAGATGGTGTGATGCGGTGATCGGAACGGGCGACTTGTTAGGAATCCGCGTTTGGTATCAAGTGTCCCGGCGATCGAATGAATCTTGGTCGTTTCGATGGCCTCGTTTTCCGCCATGTCCGGCATGATGGAGGGAATGCGTTTGGCGAGCATGGATTTGCCGGTGCCAGGAGGGCCTACCATCAGGAGGTTATGCCCGCCCGCGGCGGCGACTTCGAGCGCACGTTTGACCATGTGCTGGCCTTTGACTTCATCGAAGTCCACTTCATGGCGGCGGTGCGAATTGAAGAAGGCACGGCGGTCCAGATGAAAGGGGGCAATTGCAATTTCTCCTTCCAGAAAATCCCATGCGTCCTTGAGCGTGCGGATCGGATAGACCTCAATGCCTTCGATGATGGCGGCTTCGGGGGCGTTGATTTCCGGGACCAGCACGCGGGTGCGGCCGCGGCGTTTTGCTTCCAAGGCGATGGAGAGCACGCCTTTGACGGGGCGCACGGCCCCATCCAGACCGAGTTCGCCGACTACGCAGCAGTCATCGCAGTTGAATGGCTTGGTCCTGCTGGCTGCGATCATGGCCAGTGCGATGGGCAAATCAAAGGACGGTCCCTCTTTCTTCAGGTCCGCAGGGGCGAGGTTTACGGTTTTCACCCCATCGTCCAAATACAGCGCGGAAGCCCCGATGGCCGAGATGACTCGCTGAGAGGATTCCCGGACCGCAGCGTCTGGCAAGCCCACGATAATCACTTGAGGTTTTTCAGACCCGCGGGCATTTACCTCGACCTCGACTTCCTGGGCCTCGACTCCGCGAAGAGATGCTGAAAATAGGCGGGTAATCATGCGAACAGCGAAACCATTGGATTTAGGTTTCCAACTGGCAAGCCAAAACACGTGATACGCGAGTGAGCGTCTAGGTCATCTGGTTCGTGGACAAATGATTCCGGATTTTGGAGTTGAGGAGTTCAGTGCGGTTGAGGGAATAAACCCCTTGACTCACTACTCGCACGGACGTAGCGATCCAGTAACGACGATGCGCCAAGTTCTTGCAGCTTTTCTCACGGTGTGCCTCGGGATTCTCATCCCGGTGGTCGCTTCACCGATGCGGGTCTGCTTCCTCGACGATTCGGTTCTTCTTCCGGGATTTGCCACCTATGGGGAAACCTCTACGCACAAGGACAAATGCTGTCCGGACTGCGGGGATACGGATGAAGGCGATCCCTGCTGTCTCGACTTGAAAAGACTTCCAGACGCCGAGCTCCACACGGGGCCGGTGGTTCTGCCGGCCCTTGTCTGCTGCGAACTTGATGTCCGCATCGCCGTGCCTCCGTGCCCGGTGATATGGATGGAGTCGGCTCATGTGCCAGCCACTCCGATCCGAGGACCAGATTCGCCAGGTTCACGTCGAGCGTTGTTGTCCATCTGGACCATTTGATCAGGGCAAGTTGCCCCTGTTTCGGCCGCCCGTTTTGGGTGGCCTACTGTGCCCTTTTTAGCGGGGCGCATCATGCCCGGTCACGTGGACCGGGATCAAATGGGGGTTTCACCCCTCCTGCTCCACAACTCCGCTTGTTTCATGACAACATCCAAACCATTCATCAGCACTCGTATTTGCCGCAAGGCTCTCGTCATCACTTTTTTGGGCATTTCGGTAATCCGGGCTGAGCCCGCGCCAGTCCCGCTCTCCATTGATAGCCTCGTGACTCAGACTTTGGCGCGCAATCCTGAGATCAAACTCTATGAGGCGGAAATCGCTGTTGCCAAGGCAGGTCGCACTACGGCCGGAAAGCTTGCCAATCCACAGCTCGATCTCGATCTCGGACACAAACGCGTGAGCGGCGGGGACGCCAAGGCTGAGGGGGTTGCCTATTCGATCACACTTGCCCAACCTATCGAGTGGCGGGGACGCCTCGGCCTGCGGAAAGCCATTGCCGACCGCGACATCGCCCTTGCCGAACTCGGGTTGGCGCGTTTCCGCGCCTATCTGGCGGCACGGGTCAAGGTTCTCGCCTACGCCTTGGCCACCCAGCAGGAAAACGCGGCTACTGCTGCGGAAGTCGCCGACCGATTCACCGCCGTGAGGGATGTGATCGTGCAGCGCGATCCAGGTGGTGTGGCTCCGATGCTGGAGGCTAAAATCATCGAGGCCGCCGAAGTCACCATCCAACGCAAGGCGGGCGAGGCAGCGGTGGAAATGCAGAAGGCCTTGCTGGAACTCAACCAACTGATGGGTCGTCGGGCGGATTCGCCGTTGGAAGTTCGGCGCACCGAATTTCCCGCGCCGAAAATCCCGGCGCTGACAGCACTCCTCAACAAAGCGGCGGCCAACAACTATGATCTGCGTGTTCGCCGTGCCGAATTGGAACAACAAGGCCTCAAGGTTTCACTCGCGGAAAACGAACGCTACCCCACCTTTACCGTCGGCCCGAACGTCTCGCAGGAACGGGCGGGAGATCGCGAGACCGTCATCGGGTTGTCCCTCTCTGTCCCATTGCCGTTATGGGACAATGGCCATGCGGCGGTGGATGCCGGCCTTGCCCGCCGCATGCAGGCCGAAGCCTCATTACAGGCGACCATGCGCGAAGTGGAGCGTGAGATCACCGAGTCATGGCTGTTGCTCGGCACCCAGCAGAAACGTCTCGATTCTTGGAAAGCCGATGCTCTCGCCTCGTTCGCGGATGCAGCCAAACTAGCCGACCGCCATTACCGGCTCGGAGCCGTTCCGCTGAGCACCTATCTTGAAATGCAGGACAAGTATCTCGAAGCCACGGAAGCCATCAACGCCACCCGCCTTGAAGTGCTCCGTGCCTCACTCGAACTCGAACAACTCGTGGGCACTTCTACCCCCGCCAACCAATAAATGTTTACCGCCATGGAACTTTCAACATTCATCCCGCTCCTCGGAGCCATCACCATCGCCACACTCAACACCTCGTGCCTCGAATCAAGGGGCGCGGCCAAAACCCCACCCGATCAAACACCGGAAAACGGAGCTCAGTTCAAGGAAGGCCAGGGGCTTTCACTCACCGAGGAAATGAGCAAAGCCATCGGCCTCAAGGTAGAGGACGTCGGTGAGATGAAAATCGCATCGGCAGTCACGCTGAATGTTTCCGCTGAAACGCAGAACACAGCAACCGGCTGGGTCACTCCCGAACAGGCCAAGGCCATTCGCCCGGGCATCGAAGTGGAGTTACATGGTGATGCAGCGTTCAAAGGCATCGTGGAGAAGATCGAAGCCAACCCGCTGGGCGTGATGGGCGACTCCGAGATCACCATCACCACTACAGAGAAACTAACGGTGGGACAACCGCTCAAGGCCGTGCTTCGCCAGCCAGCAGGTGATGCCGTGGCTGTCGTTCCCGCAGCAGCTTTGCTCAAGACCGCAGAGGGTTCGTTTGTTTACGCGGTCAACGGAGATTTCTACGTCCGCACCCCGGTCAAAACGGGAGTCACGGATGACAAGTTCGTGGAAATCACCGACGGCCTTTACGCGGGCGACCAGATTGTGACGACGCCCGTCATGTCGCTGTGGATGGCGGAGCTTCAAGTGCTTCGCGGAGGAAAAGCCTGCACCTGTGGACACTAACCGATCATGCTGAATTACCTATTGGATTTTGTCATGCGGCAACGCGTGGCGGTGTTGCTCGCCACCCTCGTTCTCGTGGGTGTCGGGATCTGGGCAATGCTGCGCCTGCCCATCGACGCGGTGCCAGACATCACCAACCCCCAGGTACAGATCAATACCGCCGTGCCGGCGCTTGCTCCGGAGGAAGTCGAAAAACTGGTCACATTCCCCATCGAAAGTGAAATGGCCGGGCTGCCTGACATGGTGGAGCTGCGCTCGCTCTCCAAGTTCGGCCTCTCCCAAGTCACCATGACTTTCAAGGACGGCGTGGATCTTTACCGAACCCGCCAGTTGGTCACAGAACGATTGCAAGGCGTGCTCGATGATCTTCCGGAGGGACTCTCACCGAAACTCGCCCCCATCGCCACAGGTCTGGGTGAAATCTTTTATTACAGCCTCGATTACACACCCGATGCCAAGGACAAGCCTGCCACCCGCGAGCAACAGCTCATGGCACTGCGCCAGATCCAGGAATACACGGTCAAACCCCTACTTCGCGGAACGCCCGGTGTCGCCGAGGTCAATACCAGCGGCGGCTACGAGCGACAACTCGTCATCCAGCCCGATCCATCCAAGCTCGCCGCCGCCGGTTTATCACTCGACAAACTCGCTGAAATCGTCAGCCAGAATACCCTCAATGCCGGAGGTGGCTACGTCGAGATCGGCGGCGAACAGCTCATCGTTCGCGCTCCCACCCGCGTAACGACGGCGGATGAAATCGCCCGCCTTCCATTGAAGTTCGGCGCAGGTGTTCGCCCTATTCTGGTGAGCGAAGTGGCCAGCGTCGGCATTGGATCGTCTTACCGCACCGGCGCGAGCACTCACGAAGGCGAAGAAGCGCTTGTGGGTGCCGCCATCATGCTTGCCGGAGACAACACCCGGCTTGTCGCCCAGTCCGTCCGAGCGAAACTTGAGCAGATTCAGGAAAAGCTGCCCGTCGGCGTCAGCATCAAGGCGCTTTATGACCGGAGCGACCTCGTCAACCGCACCATCCATACCGTGGAGAAAAACCTCTTCGAGGGTGCGATTCTCGTGGTCGTGGTGCTCTTCCTTCTTCTTGGAAATATCCGCGCCGCATTCATCGTCGCCCTGGTCATTCCTCTTTCCATGCTTTTCGCCATGGTCGGTATGGTTGAAATGGGTCTATCAGGAAACCTGATGAGCCTCGGTGCCGTGGACTTCGGTCTGATCATCGACGGCGCGGTGGTGATGGTCGAAAACATCGTCCGTCACTTGGGCGAACGACAGCATGCCCTCGGCCGTCGGCTCACCGTTGAGGAGCGCACGCGGGAAGTCCTGCGCTCCGCCAAGGAGGTCGCCAATCCGATGTTCTTCGGAGTGCTGATCATCACCGTGGTCTATCTGCCAATCCTCGCACTCCAGGGCATCGAAGGCAAAATGTTCAAGCCCATGGCGGTGGTCGTCATGCTCGCACTTGGCGGTTCGCTGATACTCGCACTCACACTGATGCCGGTGCTGTGCTCCTATCTGCTGGGCGGCAACATCCGTGAAAAGGACAACTGGCTCGTCACCCTCACCAAGCGCATCTATTCGCCATTGCTGAACTTCGGCCTGCGCTACCGCTGGCTGATCATCCTGCCGATGTTCGGTCTCTTCGGTCTCTCGCTCGTCACCTTCTCAAAACTTGGTTCTGAATTCATCCCCCAACTTGATGAGGGCGACTTCACCCTGCAACTCATCCGCAGCAGCAGCGCGGGACTCTCGGCGTCCGTGGACTTACAAAAACACTCCGAGGAGATCCTGCGGCGCGATTTCCCTGAAATCCGCGACATCTTCTCGCGCATCGGCACAGCGGAAATCGCGTCCGATCCCATGGGGCCGAATGTTTCCGACACCTACCTCATGCTCCATCCCAAGGAGAAATGGCGGAAGGTAGATGGCAAAACCATCAGCAAGGAAGACCTCGGCGACCTCATGCGACGACGCCTTCTTGAACAGGTGCCCGGACAAAACGTCTTGCTCTCCCAACCCATCCAAATGCGCTTCAACGAAATCATGGCCGGTGCCCGCGCCGACCTGATGTGCAAGATCTACGGAGAGAACTACGATGAACTCGAACGGCTCGCCGGTGAAGTTCGCACCGTGCTCAACGGTATTCGTGGAGGAGAGGAAACCGAGTTCGATTCTATTGGCAAGGTGCCCATGATCGAGATCCAGCCCGACCGCGAAGCGATGCAGAAATTCAACGTCCACGCGGACGATCTCAACCGCCTTATCGAAACCGCGCTGGCCGGTGGTGAGGCCGGCATCATGATCGAAGGCAACCAACGCACTCCCATCATCGTTCGCCTCGCCGAAGACCGCCGGGCGGATCTCGCTGCCATGGAACGGCTGCCGCTCGGCACCGAGGATGGAATGATGCTCGCGCTGGGCCAGATCGCCAAAGTGAAGCTCGTCGAGCAGGTGAACCAGATCGCCCGGGAAGATACCCAACGCCGGGTCTCTGTGCTGATCAACGTCCGAGACAGGGATACAGCGGGTTTTGTCGCCGAGGCAACCAAAGCCCTCCATGAAAAGGTCAAATTTCCTAACGGCTACTACTTCGAGTTCGGCGGCCAGTTCAAGAACCTGATGGAAGCAAAGCAGCGTCTCACGGTTGTGGTGCCGCTGGCATTGGCACTCATCTTCGTGCTGATTTTCCTCAGCTTCAATTCACTCCGCCAAGCCGCGCTCATATTTCTGTGCGTGCCGCTTGCCGTCACCGGCGGCATCTTCGCGCTGTGGTTGCGCTCCATGCCGTTCACGATCTCCGCCGCTGTCGGATTCATCGCGCTGAGTGGTATCGCGGTGCTCAACGGGATCATGCTCATTTCCTTCATCAACCAACTCCGAGAGCAGGGCAAACCACTCCGGGATGCCGTGGTCGAAGGAACCCTGACCCGGCTTCGCCCCAAGCTGATGACCGCCCTTGTCGCCTCGCTGGGCTTCCTGCCCATGGCCATCGCCACGGGAGCGGGAGCCGAAGTCCAGCGTCCCATCGCCACCGTCGTGATCGGCGGCATCGTCACTTCCACTTTCCTCACTCTGCTCGTCGTGCCCCTGCTTTACGAGTGGTTAGAGAGAAAAACCAAACCAAGAAACCAAACCACAGTCGAACCATGAAAACCATACGTCGTATCCTAACTGCCACGCTCGTGCTTGCCTTCACCGGAAGCGCCCTCGCCGATGCCACCATCAAGGCAGGCCCCCGCAAAGGTCGCCTGCTGGATGTGGAAAAACAGAAAGCCGAATTCTTCGTTGAGAAGGACCGGACCATCAGCATCGCCTTTTATGATGCTGAAATGAAAGCTCAGCCCGCTGCTGATCAGGCCGTCACCGCCACGGCCGAAGCCCCCAGCGGCAAGGTGAAGCTGGAGTTCGAAAAGAAGGGCGACCTATTGGTTTCCAAAGCCCCGCTTCCCGCAGGCGAGCACTACACTGTCGTCGTCCAGGTGAAGTCCGGTGCCGACGCCAAGCCCAAGAACTTCCGGCTCAAACTCGACCTCAGCATCTGCGCCGGATGCAGCAATCCGGAATACGCCTGCACCTGTGACGAGTGAAGGCACCCGTGACCCTCTCGTCTGCCCTTGGTTCCATCGGGATTTCCGGTGGGGGGCAGGCAGCCAAAAGAAAACGAAAGAACAAAATCCATGAAAACAACAAGTAAACTGACTGCGATTGTGTCCGCATTCTCGATCATCATCGCCGGGACATTGTCCGCATCTCCTCCGGGCAAAGGACCGATTGGTGACCGATCACACAAACCCACAGCCCAAGGTGGCACCACGTCATCAGCGCAGCACAAGGCACTCAAACGAACCGGCCCTCCTGGGAAAGGAATGGTTCGTTCGTCCGGCCTCACCGCCAGATAGTGAGGAAAATACCAGCCAGCAGTGCCACCGGGCCTGCTGGCCCCAACTGCTCGGCGGCGAAGATCGCCGGGATGTCCCGCGCAATGAATCAGGAATCCGCACTGGAATTCATCAAATTCAACTAGACGAAGAGTTCCTGTAGCAGGTGATGGGACAAGCAGAATCTTTTCCCTCCCTCAACCAACCCCTTCCTGAGAATGCCTTCGGAACCCCAGAAGTCGAGTATTCGTTTCCCTGAGCGCATCCGCGACCGAGTATCGCGCAGCAGGTAATTCGATGCTGCCGCCCCCTCGTTCTCCGAAAACTACCTGCTCTTGCCGGGTCCGTGGAACATTCTGAAAGTGGTTATGCCAACCAAAACACGTCCCCAAAAGGACCCTTAAAATCGGCACCGTCTCCATTGACGCAAACTGATGCAGCTCAATGGATTAAGAACCAGATAAAGTCTTCCCCACGATGATCACTACCGGCTTGTCCGCGCCGCGGGCATTGACCTCGACCTCGACTTCCTGGGCATCGACTCCTCGCAGGGCTGCTGAAAATAGACGGGTAATCATGCGAACACCAAAAGAGTGAGTATTGCATCATCGTCTGACAAGCGAAAATGACGTCCAATTCCATCGAAGTCGAGGCTGCATCTGGCTTCGTCCAACTCGGGCTCATTGGGAAACTCGTTTCGTTTTCGGACTTGCTGACAACTCGCCTTGGATGTGGCAGGCATCGACCAACCGCAGCCAATTGCGGTCTCCGGGCAACACCGCACTCGCCGGCACCGCCTTCGCCAATCACGAGACGTCCTCGCTACTTCCTCGTCAGTCCCAACACCTTGATCCGCGACGCCAACGTTGTCGGCTTCATGTCTAACAGGGCTGCTGCACCATCGACACCAAAGATTTTCCCTCCAGTCTGGGCGAGGGCAGCTGTGATGCTTTCTCGCTCGCGGGTTTTCAAATCGGAGCGTGTGAGTAGAGACACTTCCGGAGAAAGGGGCGCAGCCTGTATTTTGGATGGAGCGACGGGATCGTCGAACAACAGCGGGTTTCCTTGTGATAGGATCACCGCGCGTTCCACCGCATTCTGCAACTCGCGCACATTGCCGGGCCACTCACGGGCGGCCAATTGGCGGGAGGCCGCCGTGGTCAGTTTCGGAGGCCTGCGGTTCATCCGCTTCGCGGCGACCTTAATGAAATGCTCTGCCAGTCGCGGGATGTCCTCGCGACGCTCGCGCAAAGGTGGGCTTTCTATCGGAAACACACTGAGTCGATAAAACAGATCCTGGCGGAAACGTCCGGCTTCGACTTCCGCCGCTAGGTCACGGTTGGTCGCAGCCAGAATGCGCACGTCGATCTTCCGGGCCTTCGTTTCACCGACGCGTTCGACTTCCTGCTCCTGCAGGACTCGCAGCAGTTTCGCCTGCATCGGTAGTGGCAACTCGCCAATTTCATCGAGGAAAAGTGTGCCGCCGCTCGCGAGTTCGAAGCGCCCGGGCTTGTCTCTTTGCGCGCCGGTGAATGCGCCGCGCGCATGGCCGAAAAATTCACTTTCAAACAAGGCCTCGGGAATCGCGCTGCAGTTCACCGTGATCATCGGCCGCTCGCGCCGTGGGCTTCGCTGATGGATCGCACGCGCCACCAGTTCCTTACCGGTACCGCTCTCGCCGGTGATCAGCACCGTGGCCTGGGTCGGGGCGACGAGATCGATTTGTTGCTGCACCTTCCGCAGCACCGGGCTCTCGCCCACCAGATTTCCGGATCCGCGCACTTCACTCACTTCCTCCTTCAGATAGCTGACTTCTTCTTCCAGTCGTTCCTTGAGAAACTCGATTTCCTCAAAGGCACGGGCGTTGCCGATCGCCACCGCTGCATGGTTCGCAAAGATCCGCAGCCAGTCGTTCACATCTTCAGGCAGCCTTTGGCGGGAAAAAACCGCCAGCACTCCCAGAACCTCGCCACGAAACTGCAGCGCGCGTCCGGTGAACGAGACCACTCCCTCAGCCGGACCCCAATCTGGCAGTCCGTCGTGACCCGGCCCCGGATCCATCATGTCGGTTGCGATTGAAACGCCGGTTTTTGCAATCATACCGATGTTGGTGACGCCGAGCGGAGATCGCGACCAGCCCTCCGCCGATTCGCCCAACAGATCGAGTTTCCGCCAGTCTTCTTTTGGATTTCTTAACTTGCCCGCACTGGCTACCAGATGAAGGCACTCACGCTGGTCGGGGCACTCGCTGCGCATGTTGCAGCGAGCGCACTTGTCGCCTTGCTCAATCAGCCAAATGCGCACCAAGGCGTCATCCGTGGTCAGCGCTCCCTCATAATCGTTGTCTATACGCAAGCATTGGCTCACATACTCGGTGATCTGTAGCAGCGTCGCATCAACTGACCGGTTTTCGGAAATAGCCACAACCACATCTTGCAGGGCATCCATCTTCATGGGATTTCGATACTCTGAAAAGTCGTAGTTGGATAGCGAAAAATCGTAGTTTACGAAGTTTCGTAGTGAATTGCGAATTCGGGAGAATCGCCAGAATCCCTGCAACCACTGGCTTTCCAGCGCCTTTCAGCCACTTGGCACGCTGCGAGTAATAGAAATAGATGTCGAACGAATCGACTCAAACCAACCACGAACAAAATCAAATGAACCGCATCCATCAAACCGACCCCTCCACTTCAACTGGCAAAACCGGGCAACTCTTCACCGCGGTCCAAGGCAAGCTCGGCTTCGTCCCGAACTTGATGCGGGTGCTCGGGAATTCTCCCGCCGCGCTGGAAGGCTATCTCAATCTCAGCGGCGCACTCGCCGGTGGCGTGCTCGCCCCGAAGCTCCGCGAACAGATCGCGCTCGCTGTCGCCGAGATCAACGGCTGTGGCTACTGCCTCAGTGCCCACACCCTGCTCGGCGGCAAGGCCGGCCTGGCCGCCGATGAAATCCTCGCTGCCAGGAATTCCACCGCCGCCGACAGCAAATCCGACGCCGCGATCAAGTTCGCACGAGCCGTCACCCTGCAACGCGGCGTCATCGCCGACACCGACCTCCAAGCCGCTCGCGTCGCAGGCTTGAACGACGCCGAAATCATCGAGGTGGTCCAGCACGTCGCCCTCAACATCCTCACCAACTACACCAACAACGTTGCCCAAACCGTCATCGACTTCCCCGAAGTGAAACCCGGCAAACTCGAACCCGAAACCTGCACCACCGAAGGCTGCGGATGCAGCCACTAACAAATCGATCCCCATCATATCAATAATCACAGAGATATGAATACCAAGTCCCACATTCATTACATCAACGGTCCCCGCGAGGATGCCCCCATCCCGCGTCCCGGCATGGATCTGTTCAAAGGTCAGGTCGCACTTGTCATCACCGATCCACAAAACGACTTCCTCAGCCCCAAGGGCGTCACATGGGGCGTGGTTGGCCAAAGCGTGACCGAGAACAACACGGTGGCCAACATCGAGAGCCTCTTCAAAGCCGCGAAAAGTGCCGACATCCCGGTCTTCATCAGCCCTCACTACTACTATAAACACGACCACCAGTGGAAATTTGAGGGCGCCCTGGAGAAACTCATGCACGACATCAAGATGTTCGACCGCAAGGGTGCTCTCGACCTCGATGGCTTCGAAGGTTCCGGCCCCGACTGGCTGGAAATCTACAAACCCTATATCAACGACGGAAAAACCATCGTCACCAGTCCGCACAAAGTCTTCGGGCCGGAGTCGAACGATCTGTCCCTGCAGCTTCGCAAGGCAGGAATCAACCAAGTGATCCTTGCCGGAATGTCCGCCAACCTCTGCGTGGAATCCCACATGCGCGAACTGCTTGAACAAGGCTTCCACGTCGTGATCGCCACCGATGCCACCGCCGCCGCGAAATTGCCAGGTTACGACGGCTACGAGGCTGCGTTCGTGAACTACCGCATGATCGCCAGCGACGTCTGGAGCACAGCTGAAACCGTCGAGAAACTCGGCGCACTCAAATAATTTATCCAACACATAACCACTTAACAGAAAGACTCACCCATGAAAATCATGACCCGCCATCTCGCCCTGGCCCTATTCGCCATCACTGCTGCTTTTTCCCCGACGCACGCCGCAGAGCCGAAGGCCGCAGCTCCCGTTCACTCTACGATGCATAAAACCATCAAGGTGGACGGCCTCGACATCTTCTATCGGGAAGCCGGCCCGGCCGATGCACCCGTGCTCCTGCTGCTGCATGGATTCCCCACCTCGTCCCACATGTTCCGCAACCTGATTCCTGCGCTTTCGGATCGCTACCATGTCATTGCTCCGGACTATCCGGGCTACGGCCAAAGCTCGATGCCGTCCGTCAGCGAGTTCAAATACACCTTTGATAACCTCACGAACGTCGTAGAGGCCTTCACCGAGAAACTAAGCCTCAAAAGCTACAGTCTCTATCTGATGGACTACGGCGCACCGGTCGGTTTCCGCCTCGCAGCGAAACATCCCGAGCGCGTGCAATCGCTCATCATCCAGAATGGCAACGCTTACGAGGAAGGTCTCCGCGAATTCTGGGCACCCTTCAAAACCTACTGGAAAGACAACTCCGACAAGAACGCCGAAGATCTCCGCAAGTTGCTCACCATCGATGCCACCAAGTGGCAATACACCCACGGCACCCGCCAGGTCGAAGCAATCAGCCCGGACAACTGGCTGGTGGACCAAACCCAGCTCGATCGCCCCGGCAACAAGGAGATCCAGCTGGCGCTCTTCGCCAGCTACGCCAGCAACCCACCGCTCTATCCAAAGTGGCAGGAGTATTTCCGCAAGCACCAGCCTCCCACGCTCATCGTCTGGGGCAAGAACGACCTCATCTTCCCGGCCGACGGAGCGGAACCTTATCGCCGCGACCTGAAGAATCTTGAGTTCCACCTCATCGATACTGGCCACTTCGCGCTCGAAGAAGAAGGCAGTAAAATCAGCACTCTCATCCGCAGCTTCCTTGCGAAACAAAAGCTCTAACAAATTCCATCACCATGAACGCACCAGACCTCACGCAACGCCCACCACGCAGCCCGCGCGTCCGCCTCGGCGGCTACACCATCCTGCCGCGCATCCTCGACAAGATCCGCGCCGAACTCTCCGGAACCGCCGGCGAATACAAATACAAGAACCCCAACGACTGGCACTTCTTCCGCTTCACCGGCATCGATCCCGCCGCCTTGCAACAGCAGGTCGCCACCGGTGCCGGCGACTGGGATGTCCTCACCTGGGTCAACGCAAACGCCCCGCTCAAACGCACGCCGCTGGAAATCAGCCAGTGGTCGGATTGGACGCAAACCATCGCCTTTCACGATGTAGAAATGCGCGAGTGGTACACCGAACAAATCAAACGCCTCAACCCCGCACGCGAAGACCTGCGCGGCACCTTCGACTACCTCGATCTCGACGACTTCGTCAGCTTCGGCGGGGTTGCCTGAACTCACTCCTGCCATGACCCGCCTGTTCTTCAATCAGACCTATTTCGAATC
>JBBARN010000015.1:0-73083 GCA_040399845.1 Luteolibacter sp.
GGAAGAGCCGGACAAGAATCTTTGCCGCGATGTTTGCGCGGAGCGTCTGCGGCGGGTTGCGCAAGGTTACCAGAAAACGGATGGCTCGGAAGTCCCCGGACTGGGCGGTGGCTTTGCTTATCTGCGTTGTAGACGGGTACCAGTGAGCGGCTTGTTGGAACTGGAGCATCCGGCGGTTTGGACGGCACTGCAATTGCGCCATCTCGAAGCGATCCTGCCCTACGATCCTGCGGCTACGTTCCAATGGGTGGAAGAGTGCGACACTGCGCTGTGTTACGTCCCGCGTTTCCGCAAGGAGGACATCAAGGCGCTGCGCGAGCGGGTGGATGCCGCTGGCTCGGTGGTGATCTACTCGTGGCAACCGGGATTGCTGCGCCAGCATCTACGGCGTCCGCTGGTGACCCACGAAACGCTGCCCACCGGATTGACCCGCCCGTTCGGACTCAGAATCTAATTTTTTCGCGCTGATGAGCATCAAGACTTACAAGCCCTTCCAACAGCTCAGCATCGACAGCGGGCTGGGCATGTTCCGCCAGACCCGCCTGCAACTCGATGCCGCGGCGGATGATCCGGAGAGCCGGGCTCAGGCGATCAACCACAACGGCTACCTGCTACTTGAAGCGCCGACCGGAGCGGGCAAAACGCTGATGGCGGGCGGACTTGTGGAGGAGTTTTCCGCCGAGGAGGATGTGGTTTGGTTCTGGTTCGCGCCGTTCAAGGGCGTGGTGGGTCAGACGGCGGGGTTCCTGCGCGGGCAGTTTCCGGGTATCCATGTCAGGGAACTTCAGGATGATCGTACGGCGGCCGGGAGTCGCGCGGGCGATGTATTTGTCACAACTTGGCAAACCGTCGCGACCCGGGTGATCAACCGACGAAACGTGCGACAAGATAGTGAGCAAAATGATTCCATCGATCTCATGATTGCGAAGCTGCGCAAGATGGGACACCGGATCGGCGTGGTGGTGGATGAGGCGCATCACAGTTTTCATGGTGAGACGCAGGCGGCAAAGTTTTTCCGTGAGGTGTTAGCTCCAGAATACACGATCCTGATCACTGCCACGCCGGATGACGCGGATGTGTTGGATTTCCAAAAACGCCTCGGTGGCCCGATCATCCAGCGGACGAGCATTGCTAGACAGGATGCGGTGAATGCCGGATTGATCAAAGATGGCGTTCGCTGCGCCGCCTACTTCGTGGACTCGGACAAGGCGAAGATGGTGGACCTCGAACAAGTGGCGCTGCGCGATGCGGTGGCGGCCCATCGGAAAATAAAAGCCCGACTGGCGGCGGATGGCGTGGATCTCACGCCGCTGTTGTTAGTTCAGGTGGATTCCACGCCGAAGAGCACGGACAAGGCACTGGAAAGGCTGCTGAAGCTGGGTTTCAAGAAGGAACAGATTGCGGTGCATACGGCGAACGAACCGGATGCCGATATTCTCGCACTGGCGGACGACGAGGAGCGCGAGGTGCTGGTTTTCAAGATGTCGGTGGCTCTGGGTTTCGATGCGCCGCGTGCCTTCGTGCTTTGCTCGATGCGGGCGGCGAGGGATGAGGATTTCGGAGTGCAACTCGTAGGGCGCATCCTGCGTGTGCACCGGACTTTGCAGGCGAAGGCGGCGAAGGGAAAACTTCCGGATGATTTGCGTTACGGGTATGTTTTTCTAGCCGATCCCACGGCGCAAACGGGCATCGATCTTGCCGGGCAGCGGATCAATCGGATTCAGACGGAATATGCCAAGGTCAGTCAGAAGACGACCGTGGTTAATGTCGCTGGCCGTTCGACTGTGCAGGTGGTGGAGGTGGGCGGACAGTTTTCGCTATTTCCACAGAGCACATCGGGTTGGCCGATGAATGATGCGCCACGACAGGAAAATGGAGATGGAAAGGCGGATCATTACGCGGACGAGGATTTTGACCTTGGAGGGTTTTTCCGCATGGCGGCGGAAGGTCAGAGCGGGAACCAAAGTGGAAGCGGTGCGGGTGGTCGGTCAGCGCCGCCGCGTCGTTACACTTATACATTGCGGGACGACGCGCCGCGTTTTTTCCAAACGCAGGAGCTATCCGACGATGTCACGGCCACGGAAGAGGATTGTGCCCAGCGATTTTTGATTTCAACACGGGCTTTGTTCGAAGCTATCCGTAGCCGGGTGAAGGTGGAACGTAAAACACTGGATGTATTCACCGGCCAGATGCAGTTCGATCTGATGGGAGCGGAGCTGGAACCGATGGAAATCGAACGGCGGGCGCTGCGGGCTTTGCAGCATTCGCCGGTGTTTGATCCGCGGGAACTTCGCCGCGCATTGTTAGGAAAAGTCGAGGCGGTGTTGCGCGAAGAATTTCTCGATGAAGCGAACGACCCGCAGGCCGTGCGGCGGATGCTCGATACCTTGTTGGCTTTGCACCCGGAAATGCTTTACGATGCCCAACGCTCGGCCTTGGCCAAGCACGCGATGATTCTCCCGGCGGACCCGCTGCCGGTGGTTTGGGAATCCGACGAAGCGCTGCCAAGCTCTAACCGAAATCTCTACGGCATCATGCCGACGGATCTCAATTCGTGGGAACAGCACTTCGCCCAAGTGCTGGATCACGACCAAAGCGGCGCGGTGACTTGGTGGCATCGCAACCAACCGCACAAGCCATGGGCGGTGAATGTGCTGCTGCCGGACGGGCGGGGATTTTTCCCGGATTTCCTCGTCGGAGTGAAGGATCGCAAGACTCCGGACGGAGTGCTGCTGGCGGAGCCGAAGTTCCATTTCGAACGACGTGATGAAGTGCCGAAAGCCGATGTGGCGCACGCCACCTACGGCAAGGTGCTCGTCCTCCACCGCGAGGGTGGTGTCGAGTGGCGGGTGGTTCGAGTGGATACAAAAAGTCAACGTCCGAGCCTCAGCGACAAGCTCCGAATCGCGGATCTCGCAGGTTGGGGGCTATGAAAGATCGCGTCTTCGCAGTTGGGTGGCTATGGAGTCGCGACATTCCTGTCGCGCCCTGAAATGAGAGAATGTGCGGTTGGTTAATGTTTCGGCGCGTCGAATTTGGTGCGCCGGGCAACAAGGCCGTGCCGCCGATTTGTTTCCAATAGGCGTTAAGCGCGAGTTGCGGAATTCCAAGGGACGCTTCACACGGAGGGCAAACTCAGAAAACTCGCCTATTCTCCGCTGGCGGCGTTGGTGGTGTCGCCGATGGTCTTGCCGGTGTCCTTCAGGACGCCGCCGGTGGTTTTCATGTGGCTGCTTCCGGTTTTCACGGCGGTGTTAACCGTTCCTTTTCCTGCGGTGGCGGCGGTGCCAACGGTCGCCTTCTTGAGATCGCGCTCGGCGATCCCCGAACCGGCGGTTTTCACCGTATTCCCCACGGTGTTTCCGACCCCGCTGCCGGCGGTAGCCACGGTTCTGCCGACTCCTTGGGCGGCGTGGCCAACGGTGTTGGCGGTGCCTGTAGCAGCCGTTTCCGCAGTGCGGCAGGACCCGAAGGTGAAGGCGATCAGGGGGAGAGCGAGTAATGTGGATTTTTTCATAGGCGTATTCGTTTCGGTGTTGGGGCTGAGAAGAAAATGAAGTTGGGTGTGGATTACTTCCGGACTGGGAAAATGCCTTTCCAGTCATCCTTCATGCTGACGATGGACCAGCCGCGTTTCGGACCCTCGTCGAGACCCTTATCGAGTTTTCCGACATGGCTTTCGCGGTCGTAGGCGAACTCTCGTTCGGCATCATCGTGGTGGACGATCATGGCGAAACGCGGGCCGGGGCCGCTGGTGGTCCATTCGAGCATCTGGAAATCGCCGTCGGAGTTGCCTGCGGCAAAGATCGGGCGGCGGCCGATGTGTTGTTGGATGCCGATGGGTTTGCCAGCCTTGTCGTCGATGAAATTGATTTCGGGGAGTTTGACGATGACGGGCTTGCCATCGCGGAGTTCGTATTTTGACTTGATGCTGGAGCCGACAACCTGCTCGGGCGGGATGCCATACACTTTCTCGGTCCACGGGCGCATGAACTCGATCCCGCCTCCGGAGACGATGAAAGTCTTGAAGTTGTTCGCCCGAAGATATGCCAAAACTTCGAGCATCGGCTGATAGACCATTTCGGTGAAGGGCTTGCCGGTCTTGGGATGCTTGGCGGTGGCGAGCCAATCGGTGACAGATTTTTCAAACTCTTCGGTGGTCATGCCCGCGTGGGTGGCCATGACCATTTCGAGCAGGGCATGTTCGCCGCCGGCAAGTGCGGTTTTCATGTCGCCCTTGAGGATGGAGGCGAAGGGTTCTTTCTCTTTCCACTCCGGATGCTGCGGGGCGAGGGCCTTGATCCGGTCGAAGATGAAGAATGCCTGGAAATACATCGGCTGCTCGGCCCAGAGCGTGCCGTCGTTGTCGAAGACGGCGATGCGTTCGGCGGGCGGGACGAAGTTTGTCGAACCTTCTTTGGTGACCTTCTCGACAAAGGAAACGAGGGCCTGTTTGGGTGCGTTGTCGTTCCAAGAGGGCAACGGGTCGCCGGCACTGGCGATAGCGCTCGTGAAGTTCAGCACCCAAACGAGTGTGGCGGTGAGGAGCTGGTTATGTTTCATCGTTTGGTATTTTTAGGCCTTTTTGGTGTCGTGTCGGTTTGTGCCTCTGCCTCGCGGGACCAATCGAGTAGCTTTTGGCGGAGAAGTTCTTTGGATGGCAGGTAGAGCGAAAGGATTCGAGATCGGACTCGGAGTAGCGGGCCTGTTCGTCGAGGCCGAGAAATTCGAGCACGAGTGGCTCTTTGAAGAGGTCTTCGGGTTTGGTGATGAGCTGCCCCTCGCTGGCAAGGCGTTTGATTCCCGTCTTGTCGCGGCCGAGAGCGAGGCGCTCGTAAAGGCAGGAGGCTTTCTGGCGACGGAGTTCCGGTTCGGACCAACCTTCGTTAGTGGCCTCGATCTCGTAGAAGCTTCGCTCTTCAGGATCCTTGATTCCGAGGAGCACGACGTAATGGGACCAACTGATGGTGAATGGACGATTCAATTTAACCAAACTCTTCTGTTGAATCGCCAATTGGTCAGACGGCTTCTGACTCATTGCTGCTGAACTCAATTTGGCAGCAGGCTGTTGCCGAATCTGACCGTGGTTGAATTGGTCAGAAGCCTTCTGACCAATTCGAAACTGATTTTCCATGAAGAACTGGCGCATCAGTTTCAGATTGGTGACCGAGAACCCCCTTCCAAACTCCTCCGTCAGCCGCCCGGAAAGTTCCTTCAGCAGCTCCGCACCATACGCCGCCCGCTTCGCTCCTTTCTGCTCATGCTCCACGATGCGGCGGCCAATCTCGAAATTGGTCATCACCTGAAACGTATCCACCACCGAAGCCACGCTCCGCCGTGCCGACTGGATCAGGTCGCGGACTTCGGTGATGAGCGCAGCAAGATCACCGGGCTTCGCTTTCGCGACGGCGGGACGTTTGGGGGTGGCTGGCTTCTTTTTCATCGGGATGAGGTGAGCCACAAAATCATATCCCGCGCTTCTGTGCCCACTTTATCGAAGCAAGATCAGCGGCGAGGAGGTTTGGGTTACGGATGGTCTTCATGGTGTCCGTTGTCGAAGACGGCGATGCGTTCGGCGGGCGGGACGAAGTCTGTGATGGCTAGTTTGGGCGCGGTTTCTTTCCAGGAGGGCAGGGGATCGGCGGCCTGTGCCGATATTGTAACAAGGAACACAGCAACATGTGCGATGAATGGCTTGGTCATGATGGTTGTGGGTTTCAATCCATGGTTGCGCGCAACTCGATCACGGCCCGGTCGAATGAGTCGATCCTGACGAGGCCGAGGCGCGGGTATTCGATATCGAGAATGAGATAGACGGAGAGGCCCATGATGGCGGCGAAGCCGAAGAGGTGAAGGGCGCTCTGGCGCTCCGCCTTGGCCATGCCATAGCCCGCCAGGAGGCCGCTCACCAGCACAAGGAGGCCGAGCATGAGGAAGACCTCCACGGGAGGATGTTGGCGGGCTGCCATGTATCGCGTGGTGGAAAGGTCGAACATTTCATTCGCCGGCGGCAGGACGACCTGGGACAAGGGCAGTGTTTTGTCGTTTTTGGCGGCTTGGATCAAGGTGTCCCAGATTTCCTGCTGGATGGTGGAAAGTCGGGCCATCCCTGCGAGCACGGCGTCATCATTGCCGAAATTGCCCGAATTGCCGATGATCTCCAACTGCGTGTCCACATAGCGGCGGAAACCATCGCGCGCCTTTTCACGTTCGGGTTCGGCGAGCAGATCCAAGCGAAGCCACGCGGTGCCGATGGCGTTCACATGTTCGGTGACAAGGCTGCGCCGCGCATCGAAGCGTGTGGCCGCGCCGGTGAAGGTGAAGGCGATGAGCAGTCCCATGAGACCGAAGATCGCGCCATCGAGGGCACCCAGTCCGGCATGGCCGTCTTCGCCGAGGTCAAGCAGACGCTTGCGCCCGATGCGCCAGCCGATGCGCATGCACACGAGGACACCGCCGAATAGGGCAGCGGCGAAGAAGATGGAGAGGAGGATGGTGTGCATGTCCCGGGCTATTTCAATTGGATGCGCACTTCAAGGATCATACCGGCGAATGTGAAGGGCGCGGACGGAGACTTCGTTCCCGAGTCTTCGCCGCGCCCTTGATGGTTTGCCAACTATTTGGCCTTGGGAGTGACGTCCTCGATGTCTTGGGTTTTGGCTTGGTCGAGTGGCACACGGAGGATTTCCTTGGCATCCAAATCCGCCTTTTTCATGTCCACCATGCGAACCCGCCGATTGTGCATCGTGTGATAATGGAGGATGGTGTTCTTTGTGTCATAAGCCGTCGTCCAGATGGTGGAACTGCGCATTCCCTCTTGGTTGCTCTCTCCGCCACCTTCCGCTGCATTTGCTCCGATTGTGAGGTTGAAGTTGTCGAGAACCCGGAACAGCTCATACATCCCTTCCGTCGCATCAGGAACCTTGCGGGCGGTGGACGAGAAGGCGGCAACCCGCAGGAAACGGGAGGGTGAGGTGAGGTCGCCCGGAAGGCCATAGAGGCGGCTTCCCGCGCCGAAGCGGGCCGACTTGAGATCTTTGAGCGTTCGGTGGGGCAGGGGCACGTCCACGTTCGAGTAGTTGAGCAGATTGCTGATGTGCCAGTCGTAGTTCGGACCATTCGTGATGACACCGAGCGGCGCATCGTGGATCTTGGTGACGCCGTCCGTGAATTCGACCACGATGGACTCGCCGCCGCGATCTGTCACGATCATGTGCAGTGGCGGAACACCTCCGATGGCCTCCTCGTGGATTCCCACGACGGAGATCTTGGCTAGGGCGGTGCGAACGTCTGCCGTGCTCTCGCAGGTGGTCAGCAAATAGGGAGCCAAGGCGAGAATCGGAACGCTGCTTGCCGCCTTGGCGGGATCATACTCGGGGTATTTAGAGAAGCCTTCGTGGTAAAAGAGGTTCGCACAGAGGCCTTTTTCGTTCATTCCATCGATGAGAACATCCTTCTCGAGCGCATCGACACCCACGAGAGCGAGTTTGGTTTTCCAGACGACGCCTTGCTTGCCGTCGGGAAGAACCGTTTTGAGTTCATAGTTGCGGGGGACAATCACCACGCGCGAGCGTAGATCGAAGGTGCCCCATTCCTGCGTGCGGCCGAATACGACCGATCCGTCCTCGGCAATGAGTCGCAGACCCGTGCATGCGTCGGTGGGAGTATTCAAGACGATTGCTGCCAGTGCGCTGAAAAGCACTGTGATGTGTTTTCTTTTCATGGTTTTGTTTTTGTTTGTTGTCGCGGGGAGATGTTTGTGGATTTCAGGAGGCTGTCTAAAGAATGTGCCAGGGAAGTTCATGGTCTCCATCTCCAGTGTCAAAAGGCCGCCGCCCTTTCGGACGGCGGCCAAATGGCTTCTTGGATTATCGACCGCCCATGGTAGCCTCCAGCTTCTTCTGGATGCCTTCCAGATTGAAGGAGCCGGGCTTCTGGCTCGGCGGATACTCTAGCATGGTCATGAGGAACTGGCCCGCGACCCGCTGCATGGGGGCGAGGACGAAGACCCGGTCGAGGAACCAGTCGTTGTAGGTGTTCGAGTTGTGCTGCGCCTTTTCGAAGGGGTCGCGGCGCAGGTTGAAGAGCAGCGGCACGCGGAGTTCGGTGAAGGGCTCGCGCCAGACTTCGAAGGCCTGGCCGCGGTTTTCGAGGAAGACGGCCTTCCATTCATTGTAGCGCATCGCGACGATCTGGCCGTCGTCGTTCACATACATGAAGCTGGGGCGCGGCGACTCCTTGACCTTGCCACTGATGTAATCGACTTGGTTCGCACCATCGATGAAGTTCTTGTAGGGGCGTCCGTTGAGTTCGACGCCCTTTTTCAATTGCTCGACGATGTCGGGATTGCCTCCGGCGGCGGCGAAGGTGGGCAGCCAGTCTTCGTGGGAAACGATGCCGTTGCGGACCTCGCCAGCCGGGAACTTGCCGGGCCACTTGATGAAGCACGGCACGCGGTAGGCGCCTTCCCAGTTCGAGTTCTTTTCGCTGCGGAAGGGCGTGGTGCCGGCGTCGGGCCAGGTGTTGTAGTGGGGGCCGTTGTCGGTGGAGTATTGGACGATGGTGTTGTTGGCGATGCCGAGTTCATCGAGCAGCTTGAGGAGTTCGCCGACGTGGCCGTCGTGTTCGATCATGCCGTCGGTGTATTCGTCGTTGCCCTTGGTGCGGTTCTCCGCCTTGACGTGGGTGCGGAAGTGCATGCGGGTGCCGTTCCACCAGCAGAAGAAGGGCTTGCCGGCGGCGTTCTGGCGTTTGATGAAATCCTTGGCGGCGGCGAGGGTTTCCTCGTCGATGGTTTCCATGCGCTTCTTGGTGAGCGGGCCGGTGTCCTCGATGGTCTGGCCGCCCTTGCCGTCGGCTTTGCAGTGAAGCACGCCGCGGGGTCCGAAGACCTCCTTGAAGGTCTTGCCGCCTTTCAGCACCATGTCACCGGGGTAGTCCTCGTTTTCCGGCTCCTCCTCGGCGTTGAGGTGATAGAGGTTGCCGAGGAACTCGTCGAAGCCGTGCATCGTCGGGAGGTGCTCGTCGCGGTCGCCCTGGTGGTTCTTGCCGAACTGGCCGGTCATGTAGCCGAGGCTCTTCATGACAGTGGCCATGGTGACGTCGGTTTTCTGCCAGCCTTCCGGGGCGCTCGGGATGCCGACCTTGGTCATGCCGGTGCGGACCGGGCAGGAGCCGTTGATGAAGGCGGCGCGGCCGGCGGTGCAGGACTGTTGGCCGTAGTAGTCGGTGAAGAACACGCCTTCCTTGCCGACGCGGTCGATGTTGGGCGTCTGATAGCCCATCATGCCGCGGTTGTAGTAGCTGATGTTCGCTGTGCCGATGTCGTCGCCCCAGATGACGAGGACGTTGGGTTTCTTGTCCTGCGCATAGGCGGACACCACGGTTAGAACGCCGAACAAGGTGGCGAGGATGGACGGGGACGTTTTCATAGGTTGGGGAGACAAATTCCGCTAGGCCTGATAGTTGAAATGATTTGTACGGCCGGGGTCAATGGGAAACGGGTGAGGTTTTCATTGGTGCCGCACTTCAGTTGCTGGATTTTCGAGGGCTGCAAGAAGTTCGGCGGTTCCACTACCCCATTTGGAAATGCACTTCATCATGGTGGTTACCGGAACATCGATGGGACGGACGCGGCCACTGGGCATGATGAAGATGGAGCCTGCCATCGGCGTAGGCACGGAGGGCATGAAGACAGTGCTGAGTCCGTTGCCATGGACTTCGATCAGGAAGGCGGGGGCGAGGCAGCCGTCCTCAACTTCGATGAGCGCGGGCTTGAAGCCATCGTTTGCGTTCATCTCGGAGAACTGGCGGGCGATGTTGCGCAGCGGTTGGTAACCGGGGACGCGGTTGAAGACATTTTCACCGAGGGTGCGGCCGATGACGCGGCCGACGGCAGTATGGACGAGCAGGCCAACAGCAATGCAGACGAGGATGAATACGGCTGCGGCGACAATCTGCGGGTGATTGATGCCCTTCGGCATTTGGGTGGCGATCGGTTTCACCAGAACGCCGAGCTTGAGGAGAAGTTGGAGCAGAAGGAGAAGGGCGAGCCAGGCGGGGAGCACGATGATCAGCCCGGTGACCAGGGCGGACTTGAGGAGTTCGAAAGGGAGTTTCATGGGCATGGAGTTTTGAAACCGGAATCACGGATTCAGGGGTGGCAGCGGGGAGACCTCGCGTTGGGGCTGAGAGGAAGCGATCGCATGCTGCTGGAAAGCGCGGGCGAGATCGGCGCCCTGCCATGGGGATGCGGGGGCGGGCCCGAAGAGGTGACGTTGCATGGCGAGGACGGCGAGCTGGAGATCGGGAGGTGGTTGGTATCCGGCGGGGCGGGTATCGATCCAGGCGGACCAAGCGGCGGAGGCTTGGGCGGCATCATTCGCGCGGCAGGCTCGCAGCAACTTGCGGGCGGCGACGCGGTGGGGAGGGTTGAGTGCTTTCCATGCCTGGAGGGCCCAGGCGGCGAGGGTTTTCCGTTGCCCGGCTGCGATGGCTGTCAAGGCGATGGCGAGGAGCCAGGGCGAGAGGTGCGTTTTGATGGAGCTGGATGACGCTGCGGCTGCCGGAGGCGCGGGGACTTCGAAGGTCGCGGCGGGCAAGGTCTTTGACTCGATGGTTTTTGTGGTCGGGTTCCACCAGTTGAAGGTGATTTCCGGGAGCGTGATGGTGCCGGGCTTTTCGATGAAATAGGTGATGGTTTCACGGCGTTCGCCGAGGAAATCGCCACGCTCGGTTTTGTCGGTGACTTCGGCGCGGCCCGGGTAGATGCGTGTTCCTTCGGGGGCTCGATTGGGTGCCGGGGCGAGGGCCATGCCGGTCATTTCCGCAGCCCGCTGGGTGATGGTGCGTTTGAAGACAGAACCGACTTCGGCGGAGGCGGGCTCGGGTTCCCAGGTCTCGGTGATCTCCAGTGAATCCGTGGTGATGAGAAAGCCGATACCATCGCTGCCGGGTGGTCGCTGGATGGTGAGGGTGAGGGCTTCGGACTTCGCATCGATATCGGTGACCGGGCCGGTGAATCCGTCGCGGGAACTGAAACGGATCGGAATGGCGGGGATTTCCAGTGCGCCGTCGTGCTGGGAGAAGAGCGCGAACTCGTGACGCTGGGTGAACCAGTCTTCGCCATCGACTTGCCGGGATGAGACGACGGGATTGCCGACCTTGAGAATGACGGTCCCGGGGATCTGCGGGATGGAAAAGGTGGGGCTTCCGTCGAAGGACCCGCGGGTGTTGAGTTCGATGAAAAACGGCAAGCGCTGGCCGACCCAGGCTTGTTTGTTAGGTGCGCTGATGGTTGCCGGGGCTTGCTCGGCTTTTACTGAAGTGATGGTTAGGAGGGCGAAAAAGACATAAAGAAATTTTACAGAAGGAAACAAAGGAAACGAAGTTGTGGAATAAGAAGAACAGGCATCTCCTATCTCCTTCGTTATCTTCGTTTCCTTCTGTAAAAAAATCTTCATCTTCATTCTCCTCCCTCCTGATTCGCGGCGTTTTGATACTCGAACTTTGCCTTGAGGAAATCGGCCGGCTTGGTCTGGACGCGCCGCAGCCACATGTCCTGGATGTCTTTGTTAGACGATGGCTGGTCGCCGGTGGTCTGAGTTTCCTGGCCTTCGTTCTTCGCGTTTTTGTCGAAGACGATCTTGTCGGCACCGATCTGTTGGTCGCCCATGTCACCGCCCTTGGCTTCGGTGAGTTTGGCGCGGGCGATGGCGAGATTTCGGTTTTCAAGGGCCTCTTTCCAATCGGGGCGCTTTTGGAGGGCGCGGTCGTAACTTTTGATGGCGGCATCATAAGCCCCGTGCATGAGCCATGAGTTGCCTTGGTTGTAGTGGCCTTCCGCAGAGTCGATGCGGGCGAAGGTTTGGGCGGCGTCTTTGAATTCGCCGGCGCGGTAGAGGGCGGTGCCTTGCCACATCGGATCCTGGAAGGCTTTTGAGGCTTCGAAGTAGCTACCCTTTTCAAAGAGTCGGGAGCCCTGCTGGTCGGGAGTGAACCAGAGGCCGGTCCATGTGATGGTGGCGAGGATGACGAAGTATTTCATGCAGGCACCTCCTCGGTTCGGGATTCGCGGCGGAAGTTTGCGAGGAAAAAAAGAGCAAGCAGAGGAACGATCCAATAACCGGCTTCCTGCCAGATCGCGCCTTCGGCACCGGCTTTTCTAACAGGAGTCCTTGCTGCGCGGCGGACTATGGAAGTGATATCATCGTTGGAAGCGGTTAGAAGTTCAACCTTTGCTCCGAGCTTAGCGGCGGCCGTTCTGAGGTTGGCGTCTTGTTGCGAGTCCGGCGTGTTTACGGCAAGGAAGATGATCGGGAGGTCGGTGGCTTGTGAGAGCTTGGAGAGGTTGGTGTCCACGGAGTCGGCGATGATGAGCAGGGTGCCGCCTTGCTCATCTTTGGAAAGGACTTCGGTGGCGCGGCGGAGTGCCAGATCAAGGCGGTCGCCGGGCTGCGGCATGATTGCCGGGCTGATCTCCGCAGCCATGGTGCCGACGGTGGCGGTATCGCGGGTGGGCGGCAGGACGAGGTGGGCAGAGCCGGCGTAGGCGATGAGGCCGAGCGGCTGGTTTTTGCGGGCTTCGGCGAGATCCTTGATTTTCAATCGGGCGCGCTCGAGGCGGCTGGGCGCGATGTCGGATGTCTCCATGCTGAGGTCCGCCTTGAGAAGGATCATTAAAGGCGTGGCATCGTCGGCGAAGGGGCTGGGTTCAAGTTTCCATGTGGGGCCGGCGATGGCGATGATGCCTAACAGCCATGCGGCGAGGGTGAGGATGGCGGGAATGTGGTTGTTGGAACCTTGGCCGACGGTTAGTGCGCGGAGGAGTTCGGGATCGATTTGTTGACGCCAACCGCGAAGTGGGTCGGAGCGACGTTGCCAGAGCCACCACAGGAGCACCGCGACCGGGGCAAGCAAGAGCGCTGCCGGGCGGATGAAGTGGAAGTTGGTGAGGGCTTCGGGCATTGGTTTGGATTTTACAGAAGGAAACGAAGATAACGAAGGGGATGAGGATTCTGATGTGATGTTTGTGCCGATGTTTTATGCTTCGATTTCAAGTTTTCCGGTGAGGGGGTGGACTTGGACGGAGGAGGGTTTGTTGGATGCGGAAGTGGAGTGTGATTGGCGGATGATGAGTATTGCTTTCGAGGAAAGTGTTAGAAGAAGCGCGGTGAGAAGGGGCCAATGGAAAAGATCACGCCGCGGACGGTGGCTGGCGACGTTGACCTTGCGGGTTTCAATGCGATCGAGTTCGTCGTAGATGCCTGCGAGGGCTTCGCGGTCTGCTGCGAAAAAATGCGAGCCGCCGGCCGTGGATGCGACCTGGCGTAGGGTGGCTTCATCGAGCTTTTCCTCGCCGACGGTGGCGGGATCACCGATGGCGACGGTGTGGATGCGAATGCCGCGCTCGCCAGCGATGCGGGCGGCCTCAATGGGGGGAACCTGGCTCTTGGTGTCGTTGCCGTCGGTGAGGGCGATGATGGTTTTGGCGGGAGCATCGCTTTCATCGAAAAGATTCACTCCGAGGCCGATGGCGTCACCGAAGGCGGTGCGGGGGCCTGCCATGCCGATGGCGGTTTCATCGAGAAGTTGTCGGGAGAGTTCGAGATCGGTGGAGAAGGGTGCTTGGAGAAAAGGGGAATCGCCAAACACGACGAGGCCTACACGGTCTCCTTGCCGCTTGGTCAGGAAGTCACCGAGCACTTCCTTGACGGCGGTGAGCCGGTCGACGGTTTTGCCTTCTGCGTTCTTGAAGTCCTCCTGTCGCATCGACCCTGATAAATCGACAAGCAGCAAGAGGTCCCGAGTGGGAAGCTCCTTGGTGATCGGTGGCTCCAGCCACTGTGGGCGGGCCAGAGCTGTTAGAAGCAGGATCCATAGGATAGCGGGAAATACATGACGCGAGTTTGCTCGTGCGGCTTTGGATGAAAGCGGTGCATTTGTCATTGCTCCGCGAAGGCGATCGCCGAAAGGAATCCGCACGGCGACCTCTGAAACCCGCCGCGGCGGCAGGATCGCGCGCAGCAGCCATGGCAGCGGCAGCAGGGCGAAGATCCAGAGGTGGGCGAAGGAGAGCACAGGTTGATGTTATCAGTTATTAGTTATCAGTTGTCGGTGGCGGGTGATCCAGTGGGTGGCGTAGGTTTTGAGAGGGGTGAGGTCGGGGTTGTTGGAAGGGGCTTGGTAGATGCCGGCGGTGAGCTGGGTGCGGACGCTTTCGGGCATCGGCTCGGGGCATTGTGCGGTAAGCCAATCGGGCCAGGCGGGGCCGGTGAGTTCCGCGATGACGGTGCGCGGAGCGATGGCGAGGGCGGTGCGGCGGAGCAACTCGGCGACGGAGGCGGGGGTGTCGAGCGACTTGAGTTCTTGTAAGGCGGCGCGGCGATAGGCGTTTGAGAGCCATAGTTTCCATGCGCGGAAGGCGAGCCATGCGGCGGCTGCGAATGCTAGGGCAATCAGGACATACCAGCCGGGTGCAAGCGGCCACCACGGCACTTCCGGCGAAAGCGCGAGGTCATGGAGTCGGTCGAGGCTGGCGGGATCGTTCGTCATGCGACGGTTTGCCGGCCGAAGAGTTCGCGAAGTTGATCAGCGGGTGGCGTGGCGGTGGAAATAGGCAGGACGGGGACTTTCAGGGCGCGGAAGGTTTCCGTCCACGCGTCGAGGCGGCGGGCAAAGGCGCGCTGGAAGGCGGCGGGGAAGCCGGCGTCGAGCGGGATCGCGACGCATCCACTTCCGGTGTCGGCGAGCATGCCGGGCAGGCCCTGAAGCGAGGCACCGAGTGGGTCGTAGACCGCGATGGCGAGCATGTCGTTGTGTGCGGCGATCTGCGTGGCGAGGCGGCGGGTTTCCTCGTCCGCGCCATCGAAGTCACTGACGAGGACGACGAGGTGATCGTGGTTCGCGCGGCGACGGGCTGCATCGAGTGCGTGGTTGAGCGTGAGCATGCCGGATGGTGTCGTGTTCGTGGCGAGCGCCTGGTTGAGGCGTGCGGTTTCGTGCAAGAGGCGGAGCACCTGCGGTTGGCCGCGTTGCGGGCGTAGGTCGACGAGTTCCGTTTCGTTGAAAACGATGCCACCGACGCGGTCGCCGGAGCCGAGGGCGCGCCAGGCTCCGAGAGCGGTAATCTCGGCGGCGGCCACCGATTTCATGGCTCTTTGGCTGCCGAAGAACATCGGGAGGCGCTGGTCGACAACGAACAGCACCGGGCGCTCGCGTTCCTCGCTGTAAACGCGGACCTGGGGCGAGCGGAGGCGGGCGGTCGCCTTCCAGTCGATGTTCCGGACGTCGTCGCCTTGCTGGTAGTGCCGCAGTTCCTCGAAGGCGAGGCCGCGGCCACGGAGGCGCGAGGCGTGGCGGCCAGCGAGCAGCGAGCTGACTGGTTGGCGCGGCAGGAAGCTGAAGCCGCGCGCCTCCGCCTTGAGCAGGAGGAGATGGTCGAGATCAATGGTGACGAGGGCGGACTGCACAGAAGGAGGCGAGTGGATTTTTTTTACAGAAGGGAACGAAGTTAACGAAGGGAAGAGCTTGGGTGGAAGAAGATGAAGATTAGAAGAAATGAGATCAGGGGATTCAGCTATTTCATCCTTTGTTAGTGTTTGCGGGGAATTGGGTCGGATGTTTTGGCGGGTTGGAAATGCAAGTGACATTAAAGGAATCGAAGTGAATGAGTTTTATCGTCCTCTCTATCCTTCGTTCCCTTCGTTTCCTTCTGTAAAAATCAAACCGACACCACCTCCTTGAGTAGAGCGTCAATCACATCACCACGCGTTTTTCCGGCGGCTTCGGCTTCGTAGGAAAGGTGGATGCGGTGGGCGAGGCAGGCGGGGGCGACGGCGCGGATGTTGTCGGGCGAGACGAAGTCCTGCCCTTGCAGCCAGGCGTGGGCGCGGGCGGCGGCATCGAGGGCGAGGGTGGCGCGCGGGCTGGCTCCGAGGCGGATCCACTTTGCGAGGTCGCCGCCGTGGCGCTGTGGTTCGCGGGTGCCGATGACGAGATCAACAATGTATTTCTCCGCGGCCTCCGCGACATGGATCGCGTGGACTTCCTTGCGCGCGGCGAAGACGAGTTCTTGCGGGATCCGGGGCGGCGGGGCGGCGGCGGTGCCGGACCTTTCGCCGCGCACCAGGCGCAGGATGGCGGCTTCGTTTTCCGCGGGCGGATAGGGGACGTGGACGTAGAGGAGAAAGCGGTCCATCTGGGCTTCGGGCAGCGGGTAGGTACCCTCCTGCTCGATGGGATTCTGGGTGGCGAGGACGAGGAAAAGATCCGGCAGGCTATGGGTGGTGCCGGCGACCGTGACCTGGCGTTCCTCCATCGCCTCTAACAGGGCGGCCTGCACTTTGGCGGGCGCGCGGTTGATTTCATCCGCGAGGACGAGATTTCCAAAAATGGGGCCGGGTTGGAAATCGAAGCTGCCGGTCTGCTCGCGATAGATCTCGGAACCGGTGACGTCGGACGGCAGCAGGTCGGGCGTGAACTGGACTCGGCTGAATTCGCTCTCTATAAGCTTGGACAGCGTCTTGATCGAGCGGGTTTTGGCGACTCCGGGAAGGCCCTCCATGAGCACGTGGCCGTTGGCGAGGATGGCGATGAGGAGTCGCTCGACGACGTTTTCCTGGCCGATGACGGCGGCGTTCATCGCGGCGGAAATTTGTTGGAATGCTTCGCGGGTGGTCATGATCTTAGGTGAAAAAGAAAGACCGCACCCGCTTGGGGCGGATGCGGTCTGGGAAATGCCGGGAATTACTGCTTGGAGCCGGATGTGACTGCTTCCATCACGCGCTCAAGGTTGAAGCTGCCGGGCTTTTGGCGCGGCGGGTAATCTTTGAAGCTTTGGAGCCACTTGCCGACATAGGCACCTGCAGGGGCGATCAGGAAGGCACGCTCCATGCGCCACTGGGGATAGCCCATCGCCTCATGGTCGGCACGCTCGAAGGGATCGGTCCGAAGGTTGAAGAGCTTCGGCAGGCGCAGTTGGACGAAAGGCTCTTGCCAGACGTCGAAGCCGTGTCCGCGCTGCTCGAGGAAGACCATCTTCCAGTTATTGTAGCGCAGTGCGGCGACGCTGCCGTCGTCAGTCCAGTAAATGAACTCCTTGCGCGGCCATTCGCTTTCTCCTTTGAGTGCAGGGCCGAGATTGTAGCCATCGAGGTGGACCTTGTAGGTCATGTCGCCGATCTTGCGGCCCTTGAGAAGGTCTTCCTTCACGGTGGTGTCGCCAGCGGCGGCGACCACGGTGGTCAGGATATCCTCGTGGGAGCCGATGTCGTTGACAATGGTACCGGGTTTGATGGTGCCGGGCCACTTGATCAAGCAAGGGACACGGTATCCACCCTCCCAGTTGGTGTTCTTTTCGCCGCGGAACATCGTGGTGCCACCATCCGGCCAGGTCATCATTTCGGCACCGTTGTCTGTGGAATACATGATGATGGTGTTTTCATCGAGGCCGAGTTCCTTGAGTTTGGCGAGAACCTGCCCAATGTGCCCGTCGTGCTCCACCATTCCGTCCGGATAGACGCCGAGGCCGGTCTTGCCTTCTGACTCCGGCTTGAGGTGAGTCCAGACATGCATGCGGGTGGAATTCCACCACAGGAAGAAGGGCTTGTCGGCCTTCTTGGCGCGATCCATGAAATCGAGGGCCTTGACGGTGACTTCCTCGTCGACGGTTTCCATGCGCTTCTTGGTGAGCGGGCCGGTGTCGGTGATGCGGCCGTCGGCGAAGCTGTGGATGACGCCGCGCGGGCCGAAGTTCTTCTTGAAGTCGGGGCCTTTCGGGTAGTCGGGGTTCTCCGGTTCTTCCTCGGCATTGAGGTGGTAGAGATTTCCGAAGAACTCGTCGAAACCGTGGGCGGTCGGCAGCATTTCGTCGCGGTCGCCAAGGTGGTTCTTGCCGAACTGGCCGGTCATGTAGCCCTGGGCCTTGAGCAGGGTGGCGATGGTCGGGTCCTCTTTCTTCATGCCTTCAGGCGCGCCGGGCAGGCCGACCTTGGTCAGGCCGGTGCGGATCGGGGATTGCCCGGTGATGAAGGCGGCGCGGCCGGCGGTGCAGCTTTGCCCGCCATACCAGTCGGTGAACAACGCACCCTCTTTGGCGAGGCTATCAATGTTCGGCGTTTTGTATCCCATCATGCCCATGTTGTAGGCGCTGATGTTGAACTGGCCGACATCGTCGCCCCAGATGACGAGGATGTTCGGCTTCTTGGTTTGGGCTTGTGCCGCTGTCGTGCATGCGAGGACGGCAATCCATGCGGTTAGCAATATTCGGAGTCGTTTCATAGTGGTATTGGACAGGTGTAGTTGAAGAATTGAATGCGTGTGATGTCGAGAGCATTTGTGTAGTCAAACTCCCATGCCATCAGGCTAGAAAACTGCCGGGCTGACGGAAGGCTGGGTTCTATCCAAAAAGCGAATGATTCAGCTTTCCTTGGTGAGGGCTCCTAAACTAGTCTGCGGAATCTATTCAAACCATGTCTGAATCGCTCCAAAAGAAGCCGATTGTCGTGCGAAAGTCCCTGCATATCAGTGGGTTCGAGCCTGAGAGGATGGAGGAAATCATCCGCGGTGGGCGCTTTGAGCATTTCATTTTGAGCCGTTCTGAATGCGAGGTTCGGCACGAACGCTGGGAGTGTGGAGGATTTTCGATTGATACGGCGCACTACAGCTTCGCACGGGCAAACCGGGCGACTGGAAACGCTCGCACGCCGCTGGATCCATCGTGAGTTGCTGCTTTCCAAAGCAGAGCGCTTTTTACGCGCCAACCTTGGCAAGCCTTTTGATTGCAAGGCGCTGGCTGCTGCGGTGGGAGCCACGGAGCGTTCGGTTCAGAGGCATTTCCTTGAAGCTTATGGGATGACTCCGGGTGAGTGGACCCGCTGCCTTGCGCTCCATCATGTCAGGAAGCGCCTGCTCATGACCGATGCGTCGCGTTTCACTGTGGAAGGCATTGCCCACGAATTGGGTTTCCGCCACATGGGACGTTTTGCCGGCCACTATGAAGCACTCTTTGGCGAGTATCCTTCTTCGACCCTCGCGAAATCGGATTGAGTTCTGGTTTCTTCCATCGCATCTACCATCTACCATCGGTGAGGTTCCGTGCGATTCCGCCGATGCGGTCACCGTAATCGGGCGCGAAGAACCACACTCCTTTGGTCGTCGTGGGGCGAAGCCCGCGTTCCGCCGGATCCGCATCGGTGCGGAGCGTCACCATGAGATCGCTGCTGACCCAAGGGTGTTGATACCAATAGCGGTGGCCTGTAATGTCGAAACCCCGTTCGATCCGGCCATAGGAGGTGTCCACCACTTCCAGTCGGGGATGCCTCCGCAGGGCTGACAATTCTTCCTCCGTGGGGGATACTGGTTCGACTCCCAGTCGCCTTCCGCCGCCGAGGAGAAGACTCGACCATTTGAGAGTGCTGTCTCTATCAGATAGATAAACCAGAACCCTGTCGCTGAGTGCATGGATCGCAGGCAGGCGTTCCAGAAAATCCCGTTCGGGGACATCACTCGCCGCAAAGACGGTGGTGCCAATTCGATAACGCGACCGCAGGGAATGAGGCTGGTCCCCGCCGAGTTTGACCATGGCTCGTGATAGAACACGTGCACCAGCGCTCCATGAAACCAGATGGATGCGACGGATGGCGGATTGGGTGGAAAGCACACGGACGAGTTCCGCCAATTGCTCCGCAGAACGGATGCCGTGATTGATATCAATCCGGGTGATATAAGACAGGATCTCCGGGTGGGTGGGCCAGTCGAAGGCGACCGGGGTGATTTCCCTCCCAGTGAAGTGGGACACCTCCGCGGCAAAGGCGCAGGAATGGAAAAATTCGACTTTGGCGCCATGGACATAGACGAGCACGTCCTTGGATCGCGATTGGCGGACCGTTTCACCTACTTTCCGGAGCCATTCCGGGGCGTGGGTTTCCTGATCATTCGTGCCGAATTCATCAAAGTCCAAGAGCCGCAGCGGCAGGGGAGTCGCGCGGGTAGCTTCCTGGGATGCCTTGGCGAGGCTGTCCCAATTATCCGACTCGTTGCCGATAGCCACATCCGCCACGCCGAACCTCAGGCGCGGGCCTACCGAGGAACCATAATAGCGACCGGCGGGATTGCGGTTGGTGGCGTAATAAACCGGCAGCTTGGTTCCCTTCTGTTTTTGCGCAAGACCGCCGAACGGATTCACGCCACCCTTCTGATAGATCTGCGGTGCCGGCATGAGCCACTGCGGCTTTGGCTTGGGCACACAGGAAACCAATGAAAGCAACCCCATCACGAGAGCCAGTGCCGCAATGGATCTCGCAAGTTTCATGGAGCCGGATATGCGATCTCTCAGCGTGCCTCGCGCACAAAACTCTTCGTGGCCTTGAGTTGGATCGGCAGTTTGACGAGGGTGCCCTGTCCGACCTTGCCGGATCCGGTGGTGACCATTCCCTTGAGTTCCAATTCTTCGTCCAGCATCGTCTGGAGGTTCACAACCACCTGGCCTGTGAGTTCGATCGATGCGGAAGCCTCGCTGCCATCAGGGCGGAAATCCGCGCCCGTGCTCCGGATCGAGATATCAATCAAAGCAATTTGCTTGGTTGCAGAGCGCCGGACTTGGCGAAGGGTCATGGTGCCAATGGTCTGTGCTTTGTGCAGATCCTTCTGGATGACCATTTTCACCCAGGCCGGATCGAATTCCCACGAATCCCCGACCTTGAGTTCGCGGGTGGGATACCAGTCACGCTTGAGATAAACCGTGAGTTCGTCGATCTCACTGCGGATCCGGGTAAGGGGCACGCTGCCATCGAGTTCGAATTTCCAATCGCCGGTCGGGGCCTTGGACATGGCGAACATTTTGCCATTCAGTGGGCTTTGGTCGCTGGTTTTCTCTTCCTTGCCATTGATCTTGATCACACTGGAAGTGGTGATGTTGGGGACGCGGACCATGCCGCGTTTGGTGCCATCCGCTGCCGGCTCGCGGAAGGTCCAGACGAGTTCCCGGTCGCGGGTGATGTTGATGGTTCCATTGCTCGACTTTCCACCATAGCTGCGCTGGATCGTGCCGCCCGGGGTTTCCGAATGAGTGACAAGCCGAATGCTTTCTCCAGGTTGGGCCTTGATGGGGCCGAACACGATCCCGGCTGCCGAAACGGGGGAAATGATGGCCATGACGGAGAGGGCGAGTGGGGCGAATTGGATGATCCTCATGGACTGTTAGCCTCTCTTCTGTGGAATCCCGGGTCAATTCGAATTCGTGAGAGGTTCCGCGCGGATTCTGAATTTTCGCGGACGTCAGGAATTCGGGAACAATCTGCTTGTGCCCTTGCGGTTCCGTTGTGAACTTCTGGCCGATGAGACGAGCATGGGCGGTATTGCTGCTGATGTGCCTCTGGGTGACGATCCCGGTGGCTGCCCTGCCGTTTCGTATTTGCCTGCTTGAACAGCGGGTCTTGGTTCCGGGTTCTGCCGAGGGCTGGCAGGGCGGTAATGAAGTGGGCGATTGCTGTAATGAGTGTGAACGCGGAAATCCTTCAGCGCCTCCCTGCTGTGTGGATTTGGAGAAACTCCCGGACGCTCCGTTGCCCCAGATCCCTGTGGAACTGCCGCCGGTTTTGATCTCATGGTTGCCGGATCATCTGCTCCCGCCGCGGGTGGCATGCGAATCATCACCGGAACCGTCGACTGGTATTCCGCAGGTAGCGGGACGAGCATCGCCCGCTGCTTTTCGAGCGGTTTTGGAAGTGTGGAGCGTGTGATGCGGGCACGTCATTGACGTGTTTCCTGGTAGCGCGTGGTCGCTGCCGGATTCGATCCTGATCGCAGGATTTGCCCTAATTTCACCCTTTGCGTTGTTCTTGAAACCATCCCACTCCATCGATTCGCTCGTCCGCACCAAGGATGAACGCCCCTCCCGGCGCATCCCAGCCTGGATGGTGCCTGCTGCGATTTTTGCAGGATTTCTTTTGCTTTTCGCCGTGTTGTTCGGTGATCGCCTGATTCCCGGGAAGCCCGTGGAAGTTGCCATCGTGCTGGCCACACTGCCCGGGGCCACAGCGACTCCAGTTGCTTCAGTGCCGGGAGCGGTGCACTTCCAGGCAAGCGGCTGGATCGAGCCGGATCCGCTCCCCATTCGCGCCAGTGCTTTGGTGGATGGAGTGATCGACAAGGTGATGGTGCTCGAAGGTCAGCCAGTGGCACAGGGCGAGGTGATCGCCGGATTGATCGATGCGGATGTGGCACTGAAACTGGAGGCTGCACGCCATGAGCATCGGAAGCTTCTCTCTGTCCGAGCGGTTCACCTTGCATCCATTCAGAGTGCCCGCATGAAACTCAAGGCGGCCGAAGCTCAGGTGAAATCCGCGGAAACCCTGCGCGAGGAGGCATGGGACCGCCTCGAAAGGATGAGGGAATTGTCACGGGATGTCGTGCCGGAATCCGAACTCGTTGCCGCCCGGCTCCGACTTGCCCGTGAAGAGGCTGCCTCAGCTGTGGCGCTTGCCGGCAAGGGCGAAATCGAGTCCGAGGTGGCGCGTCTGGAATTGGAAACCAAGGTCAAGGAGGATGAAATCGCCGTCGCGGCCATCGCCGTGAAGCAGGCCGAACTCGCCTTTTCCCGCACCCGCATCGTTTCGCCCATCGAGGGTCGGGTGCTGCGGCTGCTCGCTGCGCCGGGACAGAAAAAAATGCAGGCGGACAATGATGCGGAAAGTGCCACCGTGGCCATTCTGTATGATCCGGAAATGCTCCAGGTCCGGGTGGATGTGCCACTTGCGGATGCAGCGGGTTTGCAAGTCGGGCAGCGGGTTCGCGTCCATTGCAGCCTCTTGCCGGAGCGCACATTCGATGGCGAAGTGACGCGAATTGCGGGCGAAGCGGACCTGCAGCGCAACACGCTTCAGGCCAAGGTGAGAATCAAGAATCCCGCTGAGCAGCTACGTCCGGAAATGTTATGCCGTGTGGAATTCATGGATGCTGGAAAACCGTTATCCAACAGCAATGCCGGGGCCTCGTCCGCCAGTGGTGATTTGGCGATGTGGGTGCCGGAGACGGCCTTGGTGGATGGTGCGGTGTGGGTCGTGGATCCGGAAAGCAAGCGCACCCGGAAACAATCGATCCATGTTGCCGAGACTCGCCAGGAAAACTACCGCCGCATCCTGGATGGGCTGCGCCCCGGAGAATGGGTGGTGATTTCCCCGTCCGGCTTGCAGGACGGCCAGCGTGTGAAACCCCGAATCCTTTCCATCCGATGAGTGAAACAATGATCCGTTGCCAGGCCGTGTCGAAAAGTTATCAAAAGGGCAGCACCATCGTGACGCCCCTGGAATCGCTTGACCTCGATGTGCCGGCGGGGGAGTTCCTCGCGCTGATGGGCCCCTCGGGATCGGGGAAAACCACCTTGCTCAACCTCTTGTCCGGCATCGATTCCCCGAGCTCCGGTTCGCTTGTCATTCATGGAACCGACCTGTCCGCATTGTCCCGCCGGGAACTCACGGCATGGCGGGCGCGGAACGTGGGTTACATCTTCCAGTTATATCATCTCATTCCGGTGCTGACTGCCTTCGAAAATGTTGAGCTGCCCTTGCTTCTTTCCCCGATGTCCAAGCGGGACCGCCATGCACGGGTGTTGGCGGCACTGGATTTGGTATCTCTTGCCGATCGCATGCACCACACGCCAGCGGAGTTGTCCGGCGGGCAGGAACAGCGGGTGGCGATTGCCCGGGCCTTGGTGGCGGATCCCCCCTTGCTGGTGGCGGATGAACCGACTGGCGACCTGGATCGTGAATCGGCCGATCGCATCCTTGAATTGCTCCAGCAACTCGCCCGCCGCCATGGCAAGACCATTGTGATGGTCACCCATGATGCAAGGGCTGCTGCCGCTGCTGATCGCACACTTCATCTGGAGAAGGGGGTTTTGTTAGAGAACTCATGAATGCCTTTTTCAACCTCCTGAGGCTGTCATGGGTTCAACTCATCCGGCATCGCGTGCGCTCGTCGCTGACCATTCTCGGCGTGGCATCCGGGATGTTTCTCTTCACGGCGGTGGAGACCCTTCAACGCTCCCTTGCCAAAGCCACGGCAGCCACCGCTGCGGATACGACGCTGGTAGTTTATCGCGAGAACCGCTTCTGCCCGTCCGCCAGCAGGTTGCCGGAACACTTCGCCGATGAGATCCGCGGAATCGATGGGGTGCGGGAGGTGGTTCCGGTGAAGATTCTGGTGAACAATTGCGGCGCTTCCCTCGATGTGATCACCTTCCGCGGTGTGCCGGAGGGTCTGTTGCGGAAGTTCGCACCTGAAATCGAGATCGTCGAAGGCAGTGAGGAGGCATGGTTCAAGCGCGATGATGGGGCGTTGCTGGGGGAAGTCTTCGCCAAGCGCCGGGGACTCAAGCCGGGCGACAAGTTTGACGCGGCAGGAGTGACGGTGAGCGTGGCTGGCATCCTCCGCTCGCCCTTTCCCCAGGATAACAATGTGGCTTATGTAAAACTTCCCTTTCTCCAACATGCATCCAAGACCGGGCTGGGTGTGGTCACCCAGTTCATGGTGCGCGTGAATGCGGTGGATGGGTTGGAGAAGGTGTCAGATGCCATCGATGAACGATTCCGATCGACCCAGTTTCCCACCGATACCCGGCCGGAAAAGGCATTCTTCGCGGAAACTGCGGCCGAGTTGATCGAACTCATCGGCTTTACCCGGTGGCTGGGCGTGGGCGCGGTGATTGCCGTCACCGCCCTGGTCGCGAACGCCCTTCTGTTGGCAGTGCGTGGCCGGGTGAAGGAGAATGCGGTGCTGCGCACACTGGGGTATCCAGGGCGTGCAATCGCCTGCCTGGTGGTCGGTGAGGGGGGCATGCTGGGCTTGATGGGCGGGCTCTTTGGCGTGGGACTGGGCGCGGCATTCCTGCGTTGGCAAAGTTTCACCATGGGCAATGAGGGACAGACTCTGGCGATCCGGCCGGATGCGGTTGTGGTCATGGGGGGAATTGCCGCCGCGCTTCTGTTAGGGATTTTTGCATCGTTGTGGCCGGCATTCCAGGCGATGACCCAACCCATCGTGAAGAACCTTCGCAGTTAGATATCATGTTGCCGTTTTCCTATGCTGCCCGGAATCTGTTCCGCTCGAAATCGCGCCTGTGCCAAACCATCGGCGGGAGTGCCCTGGTGGTGCTGTTGGTCATGTCCGCATTGGCCATCAACAACGGCATGAACCGCGTGCTGGCGGCATCGGGGGTGCCGGAAAACGTGATCCTGTTGGGGGCAGGCTCCGAGGAAAGCATCCAGCGCAGCGAAGTCCCGGAACGGGTGGCCGGCATCGTGGAGGCGGCAGTGCCGGGAATCTCGGAAGCACTTGGAGTGCGTGCGGTCTCAAGCGAGATCCATTATATGAATTACATATCTATTTCCAGCGGCCAGCGTGCCCAGGCGATGTTCCGTGGCGTCACGCCGCAAGCCCTGCGGGTGCATCCCCAGATCCGGTTGACGGATGGTGTCTTCCCATCATCCGGACAAGCGATGGTCGGGAGACTCTCATGGCGCAAACTCGGAGTCCCAGAGACTTCGTTGAAGGTCGGGTCCAAGGTTCGGCTGGATGGTCAGGAAATCACCATTTCCGGGATCTTTGCGGCACCGGGAACCGTGCTCGAATCGGAGATCTGGCTGCCCCTCGGAGACCTGCGGGTAATCGCAAAACGGGAGACGATTTCCTGTGTGGTGCTTCGGTTGGACGATCCATCGGATTTCACGGAGGTTGACCTATTTGCCAAGCAGCGACTGGATTTGGAGTTGTCTGCAATGCGTGAAAGCGATTATTATGGGCAACTGAGTGCTTTCTTCAAACCGCTGCGCATCATGACATGGATTACTGCCGGACTCATTGCCGCAGGGGCCGTCTTTGGCGGTTTGAACACCCTTTATGCTGCATTCGCGCCCCGCGTGAGGGAAATGGCCGCGCTGCAGGCAATCGGCTTCAGCCGTAGGACCTTGTTGATCAGCCTCGTGCAGGAAAGCACCATGGCCTGCCTCGCGGGCGCCCTGATCGCATCGGTCGTGGCCCTCATGCTGCTGGATGGCCGCATGGTCCCATTTTCCATCGGGACCTTCACGCTTGAGATCTCGCCGGGAGTTGCGGCAGCTGGCATGCTGACAGGCATGGGTCTCGGTTGGCTCGGTGCCCTGCCACCCGCTGTCCGATGCCTCCTGCCACCACTTCCTGCTGCCTTGCGCATGTCGTGATGTCCTGCTTTCCAACAAACCAATCCAATTCAATCCTACAATCCAATCCATGAAAATCACCCTCACCCTTCTCGCTTCCCTCTGCCTTCTTGCATGCAACAAACCAAATGACGCAGGCAATTCCGCTCCTGGAATTCCCGCACCCGGACCCGTGCTTGCAAAGGTGTTGTCAACGGTCCCATCCGGCGAGGCACGGGGCATTGTGGCAACCCGCGCATCTTTGAAACCAGGGGATGAAGTCACCCTCAGTGGACGCATCATGGGCACCAAGAGCCCGTTTGTCGAAGGGCGGGCGGTGTTTGTGCTCGGTGACCCGGAGGTGCTGACTGCATGCAATGAAAAACCTGGAGACGAGTGTGAAACTCCTTGGGATACCTGCTGCGACTCGCCCGAAGACAAGAAACGGGCTACCGTTTCCATCCAAGTCGTGGATGATCAGGGCCGGGTGCTCAAGGAGGGAGTGGAGGGCGTGGGCGGAATCGACAAACTCGCCAAGGTGGTGGTCGGCGGCAAAGTGGCCGAGGTTTCCAGCGCCGAACTTCTCATCATCAACGCGTCCGCTATCAAGGTCCTGAAGTGAAGTTGGTCGACCAGCTGTGGGCCATTCCATGAATGGCTGACATTCGATCAAACTTACTTCAACAGGGTAAAAAGCGGCTGCGGGTAGACGCCGAAAATCAGGGCGGCGACGGTGAAGAGTGCGATGCAGGCTTTGCTGATGGTGGGCAGCGTGATCGCGGCGCGGTCGCCGGGATTGTTCCACCACATGGCACGCACGACGTTGAGATAATAATAGAAACCGGCGGCGGCAGCGATGAAGGCTACGACGACTCCGATCCAGAGTTTGGCTTCCACGGCGAGGGAGAAGACGAAGAACTTGCCGATGAATCCGGCGGTCAAAGGCACACCGGCGAGGGCGGCGAGCAGGACGGTGAGGGAAATGGCGAGCAGCGGATTGGTTTTTCCGAGGCCGTTGAAGTCAGTGATGTTTTCCCCATCGCGTTGGATGCGGATCTGGGCGAGGATGAAGAAGACGCCGAGCGTCATGATGAGATAGGTGCCGAGATAGAGCGAGACGGCCTGGGTGGAGCTGAGGCTGGTTTCGGTTTCGCGGGCACCTGCGGCAAGCGCGAGGAGAAGGAAGCCAGCGTGGGCGATGGAGGAATAGGCGAGCAGGCGCTTGAAGTTGGTTTGCGGAATGGCGGCAAGGTTTCCAAACAACAAGGTGGCGACAGCAAGGATGAGCAGCAATTTCACCACCGGACCGCGGGTGAGTTCGCTGGCGAGGAAGGGTTCGAGGAAACGGATGGTCAGGATGAAACCGGCCGCCTTGGAACCGACCGAGAGAAAGGCCGTGGTGGGTGTGGGCGCACCTTGATAGACATCGGGAATCCACACTTGCATGGGCACGGCACCGATTTTGAAACCAAGGCCGATCATCACCAAGGCAATACCGAATAGCAGGCCGGGGAGGGGAAGATTGAGCGAGCGGCCATCTTCCAACATGCCGGCGATGCGGTCGAGATCCATGGTGCCAGTGGCTCCATAGACCCAGGCGATGCCATAAACGAGGAAGCCGGTGCTGAGCGCGCCGAGGATGAGGTATTTCACCCCGGCTTCGAGCGAACCGACATTCCGCCGCATGAAGGCGACGAGGATGTAGAAGGTGATGGTGACGAGTTCGAGTGCGACGAATGCTCCTGCAAGGTCCTTGGCGGATGCGAGCCACATCATGCCGGCACAAGCGAAAATCGGCAGGGCATAGAATTCGCCGGTGCCATTCTCGGATCCTGGATGCTCGGTGAAGCGGGCAAGGATTTTCCGGTAATCAATGGCGAGCAAGATGATAAAAATCGTGGTGACCAGTGCAAAGCCCTTGTAGAAACGGGCGAGGGAGTCGAACTGATAGAAATTCCAAAGCGGCCACTTGGCCCATTCCGAGTTGGGTTTGGCGTCTGGCCCGATGGCAACCGTCAGGCACAAAAGAATGACTCCCAATCCCGCCGCAGCGGCGATGCCGATCCATGCCTTGCTTCGCGAAGGAACGAAGGCTTCGGCCATGAGGAGGATCAGGCCGAGGGTGACGGTGAATGCTTCTAGGTAATAGGCGGGCATGATTGGGAAATTTTAAATTCTAAATTCCAAATTCGAAACGAAAGAAAGGAGAACCAAGAGTGCGGTATGATAGGGGTTTCGAATTTAGTGCTTAAGATTTAGTGCTTCATTTCAGCAGGTTGAGAAGCAGGTTCGGATAGAGACCCACGGCAAACAGTGCGACAACGAGCAGGACGGCCGGGATGCGGTCGGCGAGGGTGAGGTCCGCGGCGGACTCGGTGGATTTGACGGCAGGGCCTTGGAAGATGTTCCGGTAGGCGCGCAGCATGTATACGGCGGAAATCACCACGCCCCAGATGGAGAGGATGCAGGCGATTTGCACGGGGCCGAGGCTGTCGATGCCGTTGTAGCCCTTGAAGGCGGAAAGGAAGACGAGCACTTCGCCGGAGAAGTTGGCAAGTCCGGGAAGCCCGATGGAAGCCATCGCTGCGATGCCGAAAATGAAGGCAAGCTTGGGAGCGGATTTTGCAAGGCCGCCGAGGTCCTGGAGATCGATGGTGCCGGTATTGCGCTCAATGCGGTCGGTAAGGCCGAAGAGCAGGGCGATGGACACACCGTGTGCAAACATAAGAAGCACGGCGGCAGGTTGGGCGATGGAATTGCCGGGCAGCGCTATCAAGGCGGCGATTGCGAGGAAAATGTAGCCCATGTGCATCACGGAGGAATTGCCGAGCATGCCATCGAGGCGCTTCTGGGAAATGGTAACAAAGCCCACCCAGAGAATGTTTCCTAATAAAAGCACGAGCAGCGGCGTGAGCCAGGCTTGCAGGCCTTCCGGCACGAGCGGGACAGCGATGCGGAGCAGTCCGTAAAGACCGAATTTTTTCAAGACGCCTGCATGCAACATGGCAGTCGGAGCGGGAGCGCTGGCATAGGCGGGAGCTGCCCAGGAGTGGAAGGGGAACAGTGAAACCAGAGTGCCGAAACCAACCAGCAACAGAGCGGCGATTCCTTTTTGCGAAGCGGGATCAACCTTGTCCTTCGCGGCGATCATGCCGGCGATGTCGTAGGTGCCGGTGAGGTTGGCGAGCCAGACGAGACCGGCGAGGAGGATAATGGAACCGAGTCCGAGATAGATGGTGATTTTCCAGGCCGCTTCCTTGCGGTCGCCACGTCCCAGCATTCCAATCATCAGGAAGGTCGGGATGAGGGCGAGTTCGTGGAAGGCATAGAAGAAAAACAAATCCGTCGCAGCAAAGGCACCGAGTGCTCCGCCGGAGATGAGCAGCGAGGAACCATAGTAAAGTTTTTCACGTCCCTCCGGCGACTTGCCGGAAAGCACCGCAGCGAGCGTGACGATCACCGTGAGCAAAACCAGCACCGCGCTCATGCCATCCGGGAAACCAAACGCAAGGTTCAGGGCAGGTTTCTCCAGAACGGGAATCGAGCAGGACCAGAAGCCTTCCTGGAAGGAAAACGCGGCATAGATGCCGAGCACCAGATTCATCGCAGAAGCGCCGATCGCCGTCAATCGGGCGGGCGCACCTAACAGAATCGCGATGAAGGCGATGATGGGCAGGAAAACAAGGAGGGCGAGCATGATGGGAAGTGATCAGTTGTAAGTTATCAGTGATCAGAGAAAGAGCTTTGGGATCTTGTGTCTTGAAGTCTTGTATCTTGCATCTCCTCTCAAAGGAACACCGTGAAGTAGATGACGAGGATGACTCCGAGGCCGACGGCGAAGGAGTAGGCTTGGAGTTGGCCGGACTGGAGTTTGCGGAAGAGGTTGCCGGTGCTGGCGGCACCGCGGCTCAGGCCGCCCACGAGCAGGCCGTTGATGAGGAATTCGTCGAAGAAATGCACGATGGCGGCAAAGGCATCTTGGAAGTAACGGACGAGGACGTTGTCGTAGAGGCGATCGATGTAGAAACGGTTCTGGAAGAGCGGAATGGAAAGCGGATCCTTGTCCTTGCCGTTGTAGAGGACGAAGCCGGCGATCAGACCCAGAACGAGTGATGCAATCGAGGCCCCGAGAATGATTGCATGACCTTCGTGATGGCCGTGAGCATGAATGCGCGGATCGATGGCGCTGAGTGCACCCGTGAGCCACGCCGAGCCGATTGCCATCCCTGCAAGTAAGACAAGAGGCACGAACATGAGAGGCCCCACTTCGTGTGCGTGATCGGCATTTTCCGAACGATGTTTGCCAAGGAATGCCACGACGAAGGCGCGGGTCATGTAGAAGGTGGTCAGGAAGGCGACGAAGACGGCGACGGCGAAGAGGAACTTGTTTTTGGCAAAGGCAGCGGCGAGGATTTCTTCCTTCGAGTAGAATCCGGAGGTCACGAAGGGCACAGCGATCAGAGCAGCGGTCCCGAGTGCGAATGTGATTCCGGTGATTGGCATCTTCTTGAGCAGTCCGCCCATTTTCCAAATGTCCTGTTCGTGGTGGCAGGCATAAATGACCGCGCCGGAGCCTAGGAAGAGCAGGGCCTTGAACCAAGCGTGGGTGAAGAGGTGGAACATGCCAGCTTCGCCAGCGACGAGACCTACCGCCATGACCATGTAGCCAAGCTGGGAGAGGGTGGAGTAGGCGAGCACGCGCTTGATGTCATTCTGCTGCGTGGCCATTAGCGCCGCGACCAATGCTGTGATGCCGCCGACGTAGGCGATCACGGTGCTGGAGAAAAGTCCGCTGAGAACATCGTGCGGAAGGTCGATCGAGAGTTGAACCCTGAAGAGCATGTAAACGCCGGCCGCGACCATTGTCGCGGCGTGGATGAGGGCGGAAACCGGTGTCGGGCCTTCCATGGCATCGGGGAGCCAGACGTGGAGCGGAAGTTGTGCGGATTTTCCCACCGCGCCGCAGAAGATGCAGAGCAGGGCTGTCGATAGAATGACGCCGTATGCGGCGGAATTCGCGGTGAAAAAGGATGCGTTGTCGGTGCCGAAGTCCTTCATTCCTTTGGCCATTTCACTGAACAAAAGCGTGTCGGTAATTCCCCACAGCAAGAGAATGCCGATCATGAATCCGAAGTCGCCAACGCGGTTGCAAAGGAAGGCTTTTTTCGCGGCATCGGCGGCGGAGTCTTTTTGATACCAGTGACCGATCAGCAAATAGGAACTCACACCGACGAGTTCCCAGAAGATGAAGGTCATGATGAAGTTGTTGGCCAGCACAATGCCGGTCATCGAAAACATGAAAAGCGAGAGGCCGGTGAAGTAACGGTTCTTCGCCTCGTCATCCTTCATGTAAGCCAGCGAGAAGATGTGAACCAAAGTGCCGATCCCGGTCACCACGATCATCATTCCTGTCGAGAGCTGGTCGAGCTGGATGCCGATCTGGAGCTTGAGATCTCCAGCCGTCGCCCAATTAAAATCGAAGTTTCCGGTTTTTCCTAACAGCACGAAGGAAATTACCAAAGTGGCGATCGCCGAAGCAGTCGATACCAGCGGGACCACCGCGCTCTTGCGCAGCACAAGCTGGTTGACCGCTGCGACAACGAGCGGGAGGAAAAGAAGGATCCAGGCGGAATTCATGGGGAAAATTGGAAAGTGACCAAAAAGAAACTCACCCCTTCAAAGTGGTGAGTTCGTCGGTGTGGATGGTTTGTCTTGCGCGGTAGAGGGCGACGATGATGGCGAGGCCGACGGCGACTTCGGCGGCGGCAACGGTGATCACGAAGAAGACGAGCATCTGTCCGTTGTAATCGGGCAGGCCTTTGATTGGGTTGAAGCGTGAAAATGCAACCAAACTCAGGTTCGCGGCGCTGAGCATGAGCTCCAGGCACATGAAAACGATGATGATGTTCCGCCGCAGCACCACGCCCGCAAGGCCGATGGCAAAAAGCAAGCCGGAGACGAGGAGGTAGTCGTTGAGGGTGGCCATTTGGGGAAAGGGGATTGGAGATTGGGGATGGGAAATTAGGAGCTGCTCTGGCAGGTGACTTTTGATCGAATATCGAATTACTAATTTCCTATGTCCTTTGATTTACTCGGCTGTTTTGTTAGACAAGGAAACAACGCCGATGGTGGCGACGAGGAGGAGGACGCCGAGGATTTGGAAGGGGAGGTTGTATTCGGTGAAGAGTGTGTGACCGATGAGTTGCACGTCGGGCAGGCGGCCCTCGGTGAGGGAGGTGGCGATCTTGCTGCCGGGGGCGTAGCCGGAGGCTGCGGCGGCGAGTGCCTTTTGATCGAGGACGTCGGCCACTTTGTCAGGCGTCTTCGAGAGAATGCCGATGAGTTGCACCACGAATGCTATGACCAATCCCAATCCAGCCGCCAGCGGGGCCATGTTGCTGGCGCGCTTTTGTTCATCCTTCAGATCCAGAAGCATGATGATGAAGATGAACAAGACCATCACCGCGCCGGTATAAACGAGGATTTGAATCACCCCGACAAAGAATGCGCTCAAGCCAATGAACAAACCGGCAAGCCCCACAAAACAAGTCACCACCGACAAGGCGCTGGAAACCGGATTCCGAAAAGCAATCACCGCCGTGCCACCGATCAACATGACGGTGGAGAAGAGCCAGAATAAATAAATGGGCATTGGAAATTGGGGATTGGAAATTGGTGGGCTTACTCTGACGGCTCGATTGCTTGGCCTTTGGTTTGGGCGGACCTTCGAAGCCAGGACATGTAGCCGTTGAGAATGCGGAGGGATTTGTTGAAGTGCTCGCGACCGACCTGATAAAGATCGTCGCTGATCAAGGAGTCGTCGTTACACGTAATCAACTGATCAAGCACCTCATTGAGCGAGCCTCTCGCTTGAGAACAAAAACGGGAGTTGTCGAGAAAGTGATAGCGGCCGTGGCCTTCTGCGATGTTGTTCGTAACCGATCGCGAAGCTCGTTTGATCTGATCAGACAAATCGAACTCCTTGTGTTTGATGAGAGTGGGCACAATTCGGCGGTAAACAAAGATACGGAGCGCTCTTGCCGCTTGCCAGGCCTCAAGCTCCTCGAATGTTCTGGTTTGCTCCTCATTCATACCCAATTATCCAATTTCAAATCTCCAATCCCCCTTACTTCAATTCATTCCACTTGTTGACCAAGCCGGTGCGGACGCCGCCGATTTCGTAGAGTTTCTTTTTGTTGTGGACCATGTCGGCGCGTTTGAGGCCGGTGATGAGGTAGTCCTTGCGGAGGTAGATGGCCTGCTCGGGGCAGACTTCCTCGCACATGCCGCAGTAGATGCAGCGGATCATGTCGATATCGAATTCCTTGGGACGCTTCTCGACCTTGGCCCATGGATCGTCGGAAGGGATTTCGCCGGGAGTGATCTTGATCGCTTTGGGTGGGCAGATGAATTCGCAGAGTTGGCAGGAAACACAGCGCTCGCGGCCTTGTTCGTCGGTGACGAGGGTGGGGGCGCCACGATAGTAGTCCGGCATGTGCGCGTCCCAGCGTTGTTCGGGGAACTGCATGGTCACGCCGAGGCCCGACGATTCGAGTTCGGCAGCACCCACGGATTTTCCACGCAACGATTTGATCGCGTGGGTCATGGTGAGGATGAAGCCTTTGATGAGTGCTCCAAAGTAGATTTTCTCACCGAAGTTGAGCTTCGGGCGTTGGAGTTTGACGACAGCCATCTTGAATTTAAAATTTGAGATTTGAGATTTGAAATGAATCAGGCGCGCAGTGGCTTGGGAGTGACTTCGGAAACCTTGGCCACCCAGATCACGGCGGCGGTGACGGCGATGAGCAGCACAGCTCCCACACCGAGAATGATGGCCGTGAGTTGGGGGGCTGCGATGATGAGTGCGGCGAGGAAGACGTTGATGAGTGCGGCTTCGAAAAAGATGACCCAGCCGAGTTTCATCAGTTGGTCATAACGGAAGCGTGGCACCGTCCAGCGGACGAGGATGAAGAAGAGGATAAAGGTGATCAGCTTGGCACCGAACACGAGCATGTGGATGAAACCACCGAGCGCAAATTCGCCGATGCGGAAATCCTGAATGTATTGGTCCAATCCAAATCCAATGGACCAACCACCGAGAAACAAGGTGACGATGAGCGCCGAGCCGATTACCATCGCGGCGTATTCACCCATGAAGAAGAGGGCGAATTTCATCGAAGAATATTCCGTGTGATAACCACCCACGAGTTCGGTTTCGCACTCCGGAAGGTCGAAGGGCATGCGGTTGGTTTCCGCGAAGATGGAAATGGTGAAAATGAGGAAGGCGATGAAGGCCGGGATCCAGAACAGTGCTGTTTGAAGATCCGGCAGGGCGAGGTGGCCGCCTTTCCAGAAGGGCAGCAGCAACCAGCCGTTTTCCGCTTGGAATTGGACGATCTTGCTGAGGTTGAGTTCGCCGAAATAGAGCAGGACCGGCACAATCGAAAGGCCAAGCGAGATTTCGTAGGAAATCATCTGCGCCGTCGAACGCACGCCGCCGATGAAAGGGAATTTCGAGTTCGATGACCAACCCGCAAGCGTGATGCCATAAACGGTGAGCGAAGAAACGGCGAACACGAAGAGCGGACCGACATCGAGATCGGCGATGACGAGTTTTTCAGTATGACCGAAGAGTGTGATCGGCGAACCGAATGGCACCACGCAAACGGTGATGAGTGCCGGCACGACTGTTAGAGCTGGAGCAAGCCAATAGAATGCCTTGCGCACATGGGCCGGGGTGAAATCTTCCTTGAGGAAAAGTTTCAAGCCGTCCGCCATCGGTTGCACGAGTCCGAAAAAATGGAAGTCCTTCTTGAATCCTATCAGCGAGAGCGGAATGCCCACGCGGTTCGGACCCACGCGGTCCTGGATGATGGCCGAGAAGCGGCGTTCGAAATATACCGATACTGGAACAAGCGGCAGCACCACCACGAAGGTGAGGATGACAATCTTGACGAGGATGATTGCGATCTGGATGAGGTCCGGCATGGGATGAGGAAATCGTTAGGTTAACCGTTGATCCTCCCGGCGGCCTTGGCGGCGCGCTCGTTTTCCAGCAGGGCGATCTTGTAGCCGGTATTGATGAGAGGTGTGCCTTGGTGGCCGATTTTGGAAAGGGTGAGTCCGTTGAACGCGGGGATGGCCTCGGCGATGGCCTTGAAGACGTCCTCGATGTGGTGAACTTGGTTTTTCTCCCCGGAGAGGGCGAGGATGAGGTCGCGGAGGAGTTCCCAATCGTCACGCGCTTGGCCGGGCATTTCGACAGCGCGGTTGAGGCGCTGGAGTCGACCGGAGAGGTTGACCATCGAACCGCGTTTTTCGGCGAAGGCGGCGGCGGGCAGGACCAGATGGGCGGCCAGCGCAGTGGGGTTGGCGCTGGTGTGCGTCTGCACGAGGAAATCGAGCTTCGCCAGATCTTCGTAGTGGAAACCGGCGTCGGTGATCAGGTCCTCGCCGAGAACCAGCAGGGCCTTGATTTCTCCTGCGCGGATGCCGTTGCGGATGGCGTCGAGGTCGGAGAACGGGTTGTAGATTCCAAGGATTAGCTTGGCCCCGGTCGTGTTCGGGTTGCGGTCGGCCGCGAGCAGCAAGGCATCCGCCTCGGCAAACCGCGGGACCAGCGAGAGCTTGGAGGTGCCGATTTCGGCGGCGAGCGCGCGGGTGAGGAAAAGCTCCTCGTTGGTCATCCGGCCTGAGGCAATGATGGCCACCTGGTCGGCGGGGAAGGATTTCAGTTTGGCGGCGGAGGTTTGTAGCGCCTCGCTCCAGGTGATCGGGCCATGCTGGGCTCCGGTTTTGGCCAGCGGCTCGGTGAATCGCGACTCGCTATCTATATAGTGGAAATTCAAACGCGAGGAATCCGGCATCCAGCAGGAGTTCACCTCGTCGTTTTGGCGCGGGGTGATGCGGTGGACTTGGTTGCCGCGTGTCCAGATGGTGATGTTGGTGCCGGTGCCGCAATTGACGTCGATGCTCGGCGTTTCCTTGAGGAACCAGACCCGCATCTGGAAACGGAAGTCGTTGGAAGTCAATGCGCCGACCGGGCAAATGTCCGCGGTGTTGAGCGAGTAATTCGAATCCAGCAAGCGCCCGGGGTGGACGGTCAGGGTGGTGTGGGTGCCGCGCTGGGTGAACCCTAGCACCGGATCGCCCGCGACCTCGTCCATGAAGCGGATGCAGCGGGAACACATGATGCAGCGCTCGTCGTCGAGGCGAATCCGTGGGCCGATATCAACGTTTTTCGGCTTTTTCACCTTCATGTCCACGAAGCGGGAAACGCCGCGGCCGTGTTCCACCGAGTGTTCCTGAAGGCGGCACTCGCCTGCCTGATCGCAAATCGGGCAATCGAGCGGGTGATTGATCAAAAGAAACTCCATCACGCCCTCGCGGCATTTTTCGACGAGTTCGCCGGTGGTCCGGATGCCCATGTTTTCGGAAACCGTGTTCGCGCAGGCGATCACAGGACGCGGCATCCAGCCGATGTTTTCGTAGCCATTTTCGTCCCGCTGCGGCTCCTGACCCGGCGCGGGGCGGGGGGGCATGCCCATCTGGACGAGGCACATCCGGCAATTTCCGGGTGAACTCAGCTTCGGATGGTAACAATAATGCGGCACGATCGTCCGGGCTGTCTTGCAGGCCTCGATCATTCGGGTGCCCTTGGGAAACTGGTGCCAGACCCCATTGATCTGGACGTTGACCATGCCTTTTTCGGCCGCAAGGTCTTTAGGCAGTTTCAGTTCCGCAGTCGCCGGGGATGTGTCGCTCATGGCTTCAAAAGAAAGCCGGACGCGGTCTTGCATCGTCCGGCGGGGTCGCGCGGGACTATGTCGGCACGTTCCGTACCCGGCAAGCGTGCTTTCGGAAAAATTTCGCACAAAAGTAATCGACCAGCCCGGAAATTGTTCATCAATCCATGTTGAGGCTCCCACAAGTGAGTGGAAATACGAACATTCACCGCGAAAGTATGACGAAATAAAAATTTCTTCATACTGGCCCCGTGTGTGCTTAGGATCGCCCGCAGATGCGCGAGACTGACACCAACGATGGCGTGAAACGGATCACCGTTTCCATGCCGGATGAAACCTTCCAGGCACTGGACCGCTTGGTGCAGCAGCGTGGCTTCGACAACCGCTCCCAAGCGGTTTCCGAAATGATCCACCAGCATGCCGCCCAGCATTTGGGAAAAATCGGCACCGAGGTCATGGCCGGCACGCTCACCCTGGTCTACGACGAATCCAAAAGCGCCCTTCTGCGCGACCTCTCCCGGATTTTCCGCGATCACATCGCCGAAGTCATTTCCTCGCAGCACGTCCTCCTGGAAGAAGAGCACGTCCTTGAAGTGATTCTCATGCAAGGCCCCGCCAAAACGCTGCGTGAGATTGCCAACAAGCTGGTCACCTGCAAAGGCGTGAAAACCGCCCAACTCACCCTCACTCCGCACCTCATCCCGCCGCTGCATGCGAAACGAACGGCCGACTGACTCATGAAAACCATCCACTCCAGAATCCTCCACGGCGCCGGTATGTGGTCGGGCGTGATTTCCCGAAACAAACGCCTGCGCCTCACCGATATCGATGGCGGAGCCAATGTTTCCATGCTGCTCTACAACGCACTCGAACGCACCGAGCGCTACAACATGCCGGACACGCTCAAGGGACAACATATCTTCTATCTCCGCGCTCCCTATTGCCTCCACTCGGATATGGGCCGACTGCTCGCATCCATCACTGCCGATTCGGTGGGCTGGCACGATACGGTCTGCGGGCACTCCGATGCAAAACGGGTGCTGGAGAAATATGGCCTCAACAACTATCAGCAGTCCCGCAACGACTGGCACCGCAATGGACGCGATGCGTTCCTCATCGAACTCGCCAAATGGGGACTCGGAAAAAAGGACCTAGTCCCGAATCTCAATCTCTTCAGCAAAGTCGTTTCCGACGAAGAAGGCCACCTGACCTTCATTCCCGACCACTCCAAGGCAGACGACTTCATCGAACTCCGCTTTGAAATCGACACCCTCGTCGTCCTCAACACTTGCCAGCACCCGCTCGATCCGGATCCGGTTTACCGGCACCGCCACGTGAAGCTCGAAGTGCTCGATGGAGAACCCGCCACGTCGGACGATCCCTCACTCACCATCCGTCCCGAGAATCTCAGGGCCTGGGAAAACAATCAAACCTATCACGCCCTCCGCTTCCCATGACTGAAAGCCCTCTCCATTCAGAAAATGCCGTCTTCCGCGAAGTGATTCCAGCGGGCGATTGGTGGGTGCATGAAATCAAAAAAGGCCAGACCCTCCGCATTCTCGACCTCGAAGGCAACCAGGCGGCGGATACCTTGTTTTTCAGCGCGGCCGATCCTACCGAGCGTTACAGTGCGGACCGCACCATCCAGGAACAAGCTGCCCTTTATCTCAGCACGGGCACCAAGTTGATGAGCACCGAGGGCAATGCCCTGCTCACGATCACCGCCGATACCTGTGGCCGCCACGACACGCTTGGCGGTGCCTGCTCGCGCGAGAGCAACACGATGCGTTATGCCCACGACAAGGAATGCATGCACGCTTGCCGGGATTCGTTCATCCGCGGTGCGCAGGAATGGAACATCGAACTCACCAAACGCGACATCACCTGCAATATCAACTTCTTCATGAATGTGCCTGTCTCACCCGACGGCGGCCTCACCTTCGCCGATGGCATCTCCGCCCCGGGAAGATATGTCGAAATGATCGCCGAGATGGATGTCATCTGCCTCATCTCCAACTGCCCACAACTCAACAACCCCTGCAACGGCTGGAATCCGACGCCGGTAGAAGTTCTGATCTTCTAACTGGAGCGCGGAATTCATTCCGCAAGTGAACACTCCATCCATCTTCCCGGCGGAATGAATTCCGCGCTCCAATTCAAACCTCATGAACATTCTCATTGCCAATCGCGGGGAAATCGCCGCTCGGGCCATCCGAACCTTCAAAAAACTCGGCTACCAAAGCATCGCGGTTTATTCCGATCCGGACTATCCATCACCGCATGTGGAACTTGCGGATGAGTCCCATCGACTTGGGCCGGGGCCGGTTTCGGAGAGTTATCTGCTCAAGGATAGACTCTTGGAAATCGCCACCACATCCGGTGCGAGCGCGGTGTTTCCCGGTTATGGATTGTTGAGCGAAAACACCGATTTCGCCCGAATGTGCGAAGAGGCGGGAGTCAAGTGGCTGGGGCCCACGCCGGAACAGATCATCGCTTTCGGACTCAAACACGAAGCCCGCCGGCTCGCGGGCGAAGCCGGGGTGCCATTGGTGCCTGGATCCGGTTTGTTAGAAGATGTCGAAGCAGCAATACAAGCAGCGGCCACGCTCGGATATCCGGTCATGCTCAAAAGCACTGCTGGCGGTGGCGGCATCGGCATGAAGGTTTGTCAGGATGAAGCGGAACTCCGCCGCGAGTTCGAAACCGTGGTGCGTCTGAGTGAGCGAAGCTTCGGATCCGGCAGCGTGTTTCTGGAGCGTTTCATCGAACGCGGCCGACATGTGGAAGTGCAGATTTTCGGTGACGGAAAGGGCAGGGTGCTCGCTCTTGGCGAACGCGATTGCTCGGTGCAGCGCCGCAACCAGAAGGTGTTTGAGGAAACTCCCGCCCCGGACTTGTCGGATGAAACCCGTTCTGCCCTGCATGCCGCTGCCGTGAAATTGGGCGAATCGGTGAGTTATCGTTCCGCAGGAACTGTAGAGTTCATTTACGATGCGGATCGCGGCGATTTCTTCTTCCTCGAAGTCAATACAAGGTTGCAAGTCGAGCATGGAGTCACCGAACTCGTCACCGGCATCGACCTCGTCGAGTGGATGGCCCGCCTCGCTCTCGATCCCACATGGGAAATGCCAGCCAGCGCGCCTGCTCCCTCCGGTTGTGCCATTCAAGCCCGGGTCTATGCCGAGGACCCCAATCACAACTTCCGTCCCAGCAGCGGATTGCTCACCGAGGCTTCATTTCCCGCTTGGACCCGCTGTGATGGATGGATTGTGCCCGGCACGGAAGTGAGTCCTTTTTATGATCCGCTGCTCGCCAAGGTGATGGTGCATGCCGAGGATCGCGATGCTGCCGTGGCCAAATTGGATCGTGCCTTGCAGGAAACCCGCATCTCCGGCATCGAAACCAATCTTCGATACCTCCGCGACATCGTCCGCTGGAATCCTTATCTAACAGGCGGCGTGGCGATGCGGGACATGGCGTCGTTTGTTTATCGGCCTCGCACGATTGATGTGGTATCCGCCGGCACGATGACCTCCGTGCAAGATTGGCCCGGTCGTGTCGGTTACTGGGAGGTGGGAGTTCCACCTTGTGGACCTTTCGATTCGCTTTCCTTGCGTCTCGCCAACAAACTCGTCGGCAATCCGGAAGGCGCGCCCGGCCTCGAAATCACTGTCAGCGGTCCCACGCTCCGCTTCAATGCGGCGACCACCATCGCGATTGTTGGCGCGCCAGCCTTGGTTCTGCTCAATGGCGAAGCTGTGGAAATGAATCAAAGCATCCCCGTCAAAGCCGGCGATCTGCTCAAGATCGGCCGCTTCGATTCCACCGGCAACCGTGCCTATCTCGCCGTCGCCGGTGGCATCGAATCGCCAGAGTATCTGGGAAGTTGCTCAACATTCACCTTGGGGAAATTCGGCGGACCCTTCGGCCGCGCCCTGCTCCCCGGCGATGTTCTTGGCATAAGGGGTGGGGACGTCTCGTCCCCACTCATGGAAGGGACGAGACGTCCCTTCTCCTTATCCCATCACTGGAACATCGGCGTTCTCTACGGCCCACACGGATCACCGGACTTCTTCCTCGACGAAGACATCGATACCTTTTTCGCCACGGCCTGGGAAGTTCACTACAACTCTGCGAGAACCGGCGTCCGCCTGATCGGTCCGAAACCCAAGTGGGCGCGTGCCGATGGGGGCGAGGCGGGTCTTCATCCATCGAATCTCCACGACAACGCTTACGCCATCGGCGCGGTGGATTTCACCGGGGATATGCCTGTCATTCTCGGCCCGGATGGTCCCAGCCTTGGCGGCTTTGTTTGTCCCTGTGTTGTGGTGGATGCGGAGTTATGGAAACTCGGTCAACTCCGCCCCGGCGATAAGATCACCTTTGTGCCGGTGGATGAATGGTGGGCGAAACAGCAACAGGAAAAACTCTCGGAGTTGATCGCAGGAGATATTACAACTCTCCCAGATCCATCCGACTGCGGACGAGGTTCCTGTTTCATCGATTCCTTCGGCGAAGGCGATGACCGCGTGGTCGTAAGAAGGGCAGGGGATCGTTACATCCTCATCGAATTCGGCCCACATCATCTCGACCTGAAACTCCGCTTCAAGGCTCACGTGGTCTATGAATGGATCAAACAACAGAACCTTGCAGGAATCATCGACCTCACTCCCGGCATCCGTTCACTCCAGGTGCATTTCGATCCCGGCATCATTGGCCGCTGCGATCTTTGGGAGGTGATCCGTGATGGCATCACTCAACTTCCGCCTTTGGATCAAATCGAAGTGCCGACTCGCATCGTCCATCTGCCCCTCAGTTGGGACGATCCCAGCACGCAGGAAGCCATCCGCCGCTACATGCAGGGCGTCCGGCCGGATGCGCCTTGGTGCCCCAGCAATTTGGAGTTCATCCGCCGCATCAATGGCCTCGAATCCATCGATGAGGTCTATCAGAAATTTTTCAGCGCCTCCTATCTCGTGATGGGTCTGGGTGATGTTTATCTCGGCGCGCCGGTCGCCACGCCGCTCGATCCACGCCATCGAATGGTCACCACGAAATACAACCCGGCCCGGACCTGGACGCCGGAAAACGCGGTCGGCATCGGCGGGGCTTATCTCTGCATTTATGGCATGGAAGGACCAGGTGGATATCAATTCACCGGCCGCACCATCCCGGTGTGGAATCGCTGGCGCAAAACTCGCGATTTCCAGAATCCCTGGCTCCTGCGTTTTTTCGATCAGCTTCGATTCTATCCGGTGGAAGCCGACGAATTGCTCCGTCTCCGCGAAGAGGTCCCGCTCGGTCGCCATGAACTGCGGATCGAGGAGGAGGTCTTCCGTTTTGCGGACTACGAGGCCTTTCTTGCAGAAAATGCAGGGGGCATTTCCGCCTTCCGCGAAACCCAGCAGACTGCATTTCAGGAAGAGCGCCGCCGCTGGGAAGAGGCTGGTTTGTCGATGGATGCGCCTGCCGAAGAGGTAAAAGAAGAGGAAAGTGTGGTGGTCCCGGAAGGCTGCATCACGCTGGATAGTCCGGTAACCGGCAGTGTTTGGAAGATCCATGCGGCGGTTGGTGCGCGACTTGCTAGTGGGGCTTCTGTGTTGATCCTGGAAGCCATGAAAATGGAAGTATCGCTTGAGGCCGATGAGGCCATCGAAGTCATTGAAATCCTCGCCACCGAGGGGGCAAGCGTGAAGGCGGGACAAGCACTTGTGATTGCCAAACCCATATCCCACTGAAGCCTCCATGACCCTGTCCGAAATCCAGCGGCGCTACGCCGATGGCGATACCCCCTCGATGGTGATCGCTGAAATCTGCATGAAAATCCGCGGCTGGAACGATCCGGCGCTGTTCATTCATCTGCCGGACGATGGGGACTTGTTGGATATCGCAAGAGTGGTTGAAGACATGCCACGCGAGCTTCCTTTGTGGGGTGTGCCTTTTGTGGTGAAGGACAATATCGACGTCGGAGGATGGCCGACCACCGCAGGATGCCCGGATTTTTCCTACACACCCGCCGCCGATGCCGAGGTGGTGCGCCTGCTCCGCGAGGCTGGTGCGATTCCCTTGGGGAAATCCAATCTCGATCAGTTTGCGACCGGGCTCGTCGGCACCCGCTCTCCCTATGGCATCCCGAGAAATGTCCACGCCCCCGACTATCTGCCCGGCGGGTCCAGTGCGGGAAGCGCGTCTTCTGTGGCCGCCGGACTTTGCGTGTTTTCGCTCGGAACCGACACCGCCGGATCGGGCCGCGTGCCCGCTGCCTTTCAGGAATTGATCGGCTGGAAACCCACTCGCGGCCTGCTCAGCAGCCGGGGCATGGTGCCTGCCTGCCGATCCTTGGACACAATCTCGGTTTTCGCCAACACCGCAGCCGATGCCGCTGCGGTGGCTGGCGTAGTATCCGCTTATGACGAACAGGATGCATTCTCACGTACCATCGAATTGAGTGGCAAAATTCCCACACAGTTCCGCTTTGGAGTGCCTATGGAATTGGACTTTTCGGGCGATCCCGATACCCCCCGTCTGTTTGAAGCGGCTGTGGAGAAACTTCGGTCCATCGGTGGCACGCCGGTTGGCATCGATCTCACACCCTTCACCGATACCGCCAAATTGTTATATGGTGGTCCGTGGGTGGCCGAGCGTTGGGCGGCGGTGGGCGAGTTTGTATCCGAGCATCCCCACTCGGTGTTTCCCGTCACCAAACAGATCCTCGAAGCTTCCCGTGCATGGGACGCAACCACCACCTTCAAGGCCCAATACGAACTCCGCCAATACATCCGGGAAACGGAAAGCGTGTGGAAGGACATCGATGTGCTACTTCTCCCGACCACACCACGGCTCTATACAGTGGAGGAAAATCTGGCGGATCCATTTGTCACCAACTCGATCCTCGGAAGATATACCAATTTCATGAATCTTCTCGACCTCTCCGCCGTGGCAGTTCCCGCCGGCCGCGCGCGAGACGGTCGTGCACCATGGGGCGTTACGCTGGCTGCGACAGCCGGTCGGGATCTCGCGCTCCTGGACCTCGCCGCAAGGATGAGTGGCGAAGCGCCTATCAAAACCACAACGCAAAACCTGATCCCGGTCGTCGTCTGCGGTGCCCACCTTGAAGGCCTCGCTCTGCATTGGCAACTCGTCGACCGCGGTGCCATATTCCGAGAGAAAACCACCACATCGCCCGACTACCGCCTCCATGCCATGCCCGCCGGGGAAAACATCCCACCACGCCCCGCGTTGGTGCATGATGCGGGAAACGGTGCTGCCATTGAAGTCGAAGTATGGGAACTCACGCCTGCTGCCTTCGGTGATTTCGTTTCCAAAATCCCCGCGCCCCTTGGCATCGGCAAGGTCACGCTTGCCAGTGGCGAACAAGTCCCGGGTTTCATCGCCGAACCCCGCGCCACCATCGGCAGCGAGGAAATCACCTCCTTCGGCGGATGGCGGGCCTGGCTTGCGAGCAAAGGCTGAGCGGCAGTATTTTGCTTTGCCTCGGCGCTTGCCGGTGCTTTGTTGGTTGCCTCATGAAGCTGCGCCACTTCTTTTCATTTGTTTTCCTCGCTATGAACTCCGTCCAAGCCGCCCCCATCACTTATCCAGGTGGCGAGGGAGCGGGGAAGGGGAAACACATTGTGTTCATCGCATCCGATCATGAATACCGCAGCGAGGAAACTTGCCCCGCCCTCGCGAGGATCCTCGCCAAGTCGCACGGCTTCAAATGCACCGTCATCTTCGGAACGGATTCGAAAGGTTTCATCGAAGCCGGTTCATCCAACGTTTCCGGCATGGAGGCCTTGAAGGATGCGGATCTCATGGTGATCTTCGCCCGCTTTCTCAATCCTCCGGAAAGTGAAATGACTCATCTAACCGATTACCTCGCCCGGGGTGGGCCGGTCGTGGGGCTGCGGACTTCCTCGCATGCTTTCAAGATCCCGGCGAATGCGCCGAATTCGAAGTATTCCTACGACTCCAATGTGAAAGGTTATGAAAAAGGATTTGGCCATCAGGTCCTCGGCAACACATGGGTCGGCCATCACGGCACCAATCACAAACAAGGCACCCGCATCCAGCTCATCCCCGATCAGAAGGCTCATCCGATCCTACGCGGTGTGACGGACAATGCCTTCTGCCATGCGGGAGGTTATGTCGGCGAGGCGGGTGCTGATTTCACGGTGCTTGCCAACAGCCAGCCGCTTCTCTCCATGGATCCGAAATCGAATCCCGATCCCGCCAAGGCCGCGATGCCATCCACGTGGACCCGTGAATACACCGGCGCGAACGGCAACAAAGGCCGCGTTTTCCACAGCACTCAGGGAGCTTCGGAAGATATACTCGATCCTTCATACCGCCGGATGGTCCTCAATGGCATCTTCTGGGCTATAGGCCTCGAAAATGAAATCAAGCCAGACCTCAACATCGACTTCATCGGCGCTTACCGGCCGAAAACCTTCAGCTTCAACGGAGCTGCAAAAACGGTGAAGCCCGCCGACCTCGCCCGCTTCGAGGTCCCCATCATGCCCCCTGAAAAATGCGTGGACATGCCGCTGGCCCCCTCAAGATGAGGATCCGTCAGGAAATCATGTCCCGCGTCACCTTGTATTTCGCGGCGCAGCGCGGGCATTGGATCTTGATGAAATCGGAGTCTTCGAAAAGGTCGTCGAGACGATCCTTCCAACCACCGATGATGGGGAGGATCTTTTCAAGCGTGCAGCCGCAGTGAAAACGGAAGCGGCGGGTTTCGAGGACTTTGATTTCCTCCGTCGTATCAATTTGGGCCATCGCCTCTTCATCGAGCGACTCGAACCATTCCATGTCACAATCCGGCTGCGCTGCGACGAGCACGAAGTTTTCATCCTCCAACCGGAAAGCGCGGGCGGGACGTTGTTCGGACTGATCGTAGAATTGGGAAATCCACAGCACCGGGTCCTTGCCTTCGACCTCCATCGTGGACATGCGCGGTTCCGGCAGGCCGGTGGCGGTGGTTTGCGAGTAGAAGAAATTCCGATCCGGCTCGCGCACATCCTCGGTGAAGATGCGTCCGGTGATGTTTTCGTCCACCGACCCTCCGGTGACGAAAAGGTTCATCCGCGGCGCGCGGAGGTTGACCGTCCAGGCAATCGTTTCCGCCCACGGTCTCGCCACCAGATGCAGCGTGAGCATCGCCAGCGTGTCCTTTAGCATCTGATCCAGCTCCGCCGAATGCCGCAGGCCATGCTGCATGAGGTGAAGATAGTAGTCGGTATAAATCGACGTGAATTGCCCGCGCAGCACCAGCGCGTTGCGGTGACGGATGAAGAGGGACTCAATGATGGTATAGTCTTCGGCAGCTTGCATGGTTGGCGGGGAAAAGGACGGGCAGCCCGGAGCGGAACGCCTGCTGCCACAGGGAACCACAGCCACCCGGTCCGCGCCATCTGGAAAATCAGCCCGGTGGGAACCGGGACCTGAATCCTCGCATGCCTTACGCCTCATTTCTCTGCTTGGGAGTCGCGACCGCCCGGTCATGATTGGGTGGGCAATTCAATAGCAACGACTTAAGAAACTAAGGTGGGCCGTAAACCCGGAACAATTGTGAAAAATCCGGATCTCTAACAGCTAGAAAGAAGTTTGGGTTAAAACAGCGCTGCCAGCTTCTTCACCTCCGTGGTGCCGAGAAGGAGGAAGATGTTGCGATCATCTTCCCAGCGGGCGATGGCCCAGTGGCCGTTTTGGGCGAAGGATGGCCGGTCGCGATGGGGGAGTTCGCCAGTGACATCCTTGCGGCTGAAGATGACGAGATGGACGATGCCATTTTCGCGTTCATCGAAGCAGACGAGGGAGCCTCGCTTGCCATCAATTATCAGCTCGCGGCAACCGATTCCCTTGACATTGGCAAGTCCGGGAGGGAGGCAGCCGGGGCAGGGGAGTTTGCGTGAGCGGAGATGTTTGAGGAGGGCCTGATGATCTTCCCGGTTCTCGTCGAGGCTGAAGAGCGGCGACTCGAAGGTGCGGATGAAACCCGCTTGCACGACATCCAAGGGCAGGGGACCACTCGCAGGCAAAGTGACGGGGCCGGTGGTGTGATGATCGTTTGGCTTCGCGCCGGAGTTGTTGTTCGCAGCGAGTGGGTCCGCATCCCGGCCTTGGGTGAGCAGCAGGGCCAGGGTGATGCCGGCCGCAGCGGCAAAAGGCAGGGCGAAGCGCTTCCAGAATGGGGCGGGAGCCTCCGCCGCGAGGGCGGTCCGATCCATGGCGGTGAGAATTTCATCGCGCAAGGTGGGTGGTGGCTGGATGGATGCGAGGGCACCGATCAAAGCCGAATCGAGAAAATCCTCCGCTTGCGGGAAATCCGCCCGCTCGTTGGCGAGGCAATTCAGAATTTCATCCCGCAAGTTCTGGGGAAGCGGGATGGATGCGAGGGCGTTGGCAAACTCCGCGTCGAAGGCACGTTCTGCCGCGAGCCACTCGCCGAGTTCGCGATGCTCCGCCGCGAGGGCGAGCGCTTCCTCGAAATCGTGGTCTTTGCCATCCGCGCCGTCGGGGCGGAAGCTGCGCAGAATGAACTTCGCTTGATCCATGTCCATCTTAGCCATGGTGGTGTCGGAGCCCTCCGTTTTGAAGTTGAAGAATGTTTTTGGGTGCGCTCGATGGTTCGGCCGTCATGCGGCGGCGGAGCATTTCCTTACCCCGTGAAAGACGCGACATGACGGTGCCGATGGGCACTTCGAGGATTTCGGCGATTTCCTTGTAGGAATGTTGTTGCAGGTAAAAAAGAGCGAGCGGTGCCCGGTAAGTTTCTTCGAGGCTACCAAGGATCTCCAGAGCGCGTTGGCCGTCCATTTGGCGTTCCGCCTCGTCTTGGGATGGCGTGGTGACTTCCGCCGAGTCCTCATCGATGGGTTCGTCCGAGAATTTTGAGGCTCTGCGGCGCAGGCTGAGAAACTCGCGGTGCAGGGTGGTGAAAAGCCATGTTTTGGCCTTGGAGCGATCCTTGAGTTGGCTTCCCTTGGCGGCCCAGATGCAGAAGGTTTCCTGAACCAGATCGGAGGCCGTGTTCACGTCACGGGTGAGCGACATCCCAAAGCGAAACAACGCTTGGTAATGGGCATCCACCAGTTCTTCGAACTCACTCATCGGCTTGGTTGTGAGGCAGCGGGCTCCGCATTTATTCCGGAAAAGTCATCGAAGGGTTGAATCTGTGCTCCCCACTGGCGGATGCGGCGTTCGAGGGCTTTTTCCCTGGCTTCATCCGCCGCTTTTCCCTCGTAGCGGGTGGCGTAGTGGTAATCCAGGAGTTCTGCGGCGAAGTCCGGCGTCTCGGAAAGCATGCGAATCTGCCGCCGCAGGGTGAAGCTGGCGGGCATGGGCATGCCGCGTGCGGCACAGGCGTGGCGCCATGACCTGAGGTATCCGGGTGAGGGGCCGCCGGGCGCGTCGGAATGGGAAATCATGGCCATCTGATCCTTGCGTGAGCGCTGGCTCCGGAACCACGCGATGCATCCGGCTGGCAGGGCAAAGACCACCATGAGGATGAGCGCGATTTTAGTGAAATCCGTGTTAGAACTGGTGAGGTTGCTGGTTTCAGAAGCATCCGGATCGGGCAAGCTGGCAGGCAGGGATTCGCCGGGGGCTGCCACTTGGGCGCGTTCGCCCGTGCCGGTCGACTGCGGGGTCGGGTCCATGAGCACCCAGCCATAATCCTTGAGCCAGATTTCGGTCCAGGCGTGGGCTTCGTTCGCCCGGAACACAAAAAGCCCGGATTCCTCGAACCATTTTCCACCGGCCCATCCGTAAGCCACTCTCGATGGCACGCCGAGGCTGCGGACCATCAGGGCCCCGGCAGTGGCGAAATACTCGCAGTGACCGCGCTTTTCTTCGAAGAGGAAATTTTCGATCGGGTCCAGATCGAGGGGATTGCGGGTTTCCAGCGAGTAGGCGATCTGGGTGCGAAGGTGATTTTGGAGTTGGAGGAGTTGCTGCTTGAGAGGGCCTGTGCCAGCGCTGCGGTGGGCCAGTTGCTTGAGTTTTTCCGCGAAGGTGTAGGACCCAAGTGGGAGGGTGAGAAATTCTTCGGGCGCTCCGGGCCAGGGCGAAACTCCGGATTCCGGAAGATCTTCGATTCGCAGCGGTTGGGAGCTGGCGTGATATTGATAGCCGCCGACGGTGTTCGATGCAGGCAAGAGGTGCAAACCGTCGTCAAGGCGTTGCAGGGGCGAGATGGAGGTGCTGGTGGCTCCTTGAAGTGCGGTGAGTACGTTTTGACCGCCCGGATCGGCCGTGTGGAACACCTCGTGGGCGATCGTGGGAGCTTGGCGCTCCGGCGCGATGCGGACCATGCCACCAGCATCCGCCTTGAGTTCCTGAGGGGTGCCGCCGAGATGGCCCCAGGCGCTGTTTTCATAACGACCCAGCGCAAAGGCACGGACATAGACCTTGCTCTTGAGCAGGCTCTCCGCGTCCGCCTTGTTGGCAAGGCGCAGGAAAACCTCGGGTTTGGTGCCGGGTTTGAAATCGGTGCGACGGGGAAGCGGGCGGCGGGTATCGCGGGTCCACAGCCAGTTGCCGCTGCGGGTTTCGCCGGGATGGGCGGTGACGGCACGCAAAGCGGCGGCGTCCGGGCGAAAGTGGCGTTCGACGATCATTCCCACGGATTCCAGTGGCTTGGGAGCTGTGCCCAGCAACCAGAGAAATGCACACTCCAACGCCAGTATCGCGGCACCAATCGCGGTGTAATCCATCCAATGCGGGGGCCGGCGGCCTTTGGCTTGGACCTCGGTTTTTGCCGTGCCGCGCCAGGACCAGATGCCCAATCCGGCGACCAATACCAACACCGCGGCGCAGGCCCGCATCAGGCCTGGCCATGATGCCGGCCAGCCGCGCAGGAGGGCGTAAGCGATGATGGCGCAGGCGACAAAACCCAGCGAGCGGAGCAAGCCCATCATCGCGCCACCTCCCGTCCGCGCCGGGCAGCGGGCTGCTCGGGAATGAAGGCGTTTTGATTGCCAGGAAGAAGGACGTGTCGCCAGGCAGCAGGCGGCATGTCGGAAATCACGATCAACCCGTCGTCCGGATCGATCCCCGCCAAGGCGTTCTGCAGGTCGTGCGCTTCGGTTCCGGCCACTCGGCGGGCGCGGGTGAGCAATTCCAGGCAGGCATCCAACTGGGACCGGCTCTGGCAGAGGTGGGATTTCCAGTCGTCAAAATCAGCGATGAGTCGTGCGGAGATCCCTTGCGCTTGGAGGTGGCAAAGGGTCCCTGCGGTCAGCGAGATGGCGCGTTCGAAACAATCCGGCCGGATCAAGCCGCCGTCGGTCCCGAAGGAATGAAAAACCACCGCGCAGCGCAGCGGGCGGAATCCGGGAGGGTCGGACTCGCGCACGACCAGGGAGCCACCACGGGCGAGCGAGCGGAGCGTGGCCGACCAAATCAGTCGCCGTGGTGAGTCGCCGTGCCGCCACGGACGCAGGCCGCGGGGTTCTCCCGGTGATTCCCCGATGGCGCTGCCGAGGCTGTCCGATGCATCCAATACCGCTCCCCGGAACCAAAGCCCGCGCGGCACGATCGGGCGTGGCAGCACCCAAAGCGGGTGGCGGACCTCCAACACGGTGACAGCTTCAAAGAGTCCGAAGGGGAAATCCGAGATCATCCGCAGTCGGTGGATTTCCGGTCGGCAGCGGCTGGGCACTGAGGTTCGGAGCTCGAAATCCGCTGCGGAACCCGCCGCCACCCAGCCAGCCCGCCCGCTCAGTCGGGTATGTCCTGCCAAATGCAGGTCCGTCCGCAGGCCGAAGGCATCCAGCCAGCGGCGCTGGTTGGTCAGGGTGAGCGTGAGCGGAAACATCACTCCCGCCTGGACTTTTTCCGGGCAATCGAGGGTGGCTTCGATCCGCGAGGAATTGATCTTTGCCAGGATTCTGGAAATCACCAACAGGCAAGCGACGGCCAGCCCCAAGGAAGCCAGTATGCCATCCACCCGCCACAATCCGGCGATGCCCATGGCCACTCCCACTCCGCCCAGGACCGCGCCGCGCGGTTGGATGGAAAGCATCACGGAACCATGTTGCGGGGCAGTCACCTGCATCAATGTGAACCGTGTGGGCCGCTTGTCACGCGGCAGGCTGCCACTCGACTTCTTTGGCGTCCTTCCAGAGGTCTTCCAATCCGTAATAGTCGCGCAGCTCCGCATCCATCACGTGGACCATCACATCGATGAAATCCAGCACCACCCAGCGGGTATCTGCCTTGCCTTCGGTGTGGACGGGTTTCACGCCGTGTTCTTCTTCCACGATGCCCGCCACGTCCCGGAGGATCGCGCGGAGCTGGGGCATGGAGGTGCCGGTGCAAACGACCATGAAATCCGTGAGGTTCGACAACCCGCGCATGTCAAGAATCCGGATGCCCTCCGCCTTGGTGCCATCCGCCGCTTTTGCACATGCCTGTGCCAGTTCAATTCCTTTGATCGCCATAAATATCCCCTCGGGGAGCGGCACCATACCGGAAGCCGCCGCGTTCACCAATGAAAAATGCTTGCCGTTCACACGGTTTCAGGCGCCGTTGGTCCATAACCGGACAGTTCTTCGCATCAAATGGCCGCGATTTTGGGGGCATGCCAAGATGGGCCATCGCACTCGCTCGCGTCTGTGCAGCTCATAAAAAATGCCTGCTGTTCTTCAGGATACAGGATCGCGGAAAAATCACGGACGTTGCAAGCTGGCGGCGAGCAGGCCGATGATGGCGTCGTTGGCGATGGAGCGCAGGGTGAGGGATTTCAGCTCCCGCTGCGGATCGAGCGGGAGGTCGAGAATGGTCGCGGCTCCGCCCGGAATCGAGGCTGGCTGATTGCGGGACTTGGACCGGTAGCCATCCGCATCGCGCAGTTGCAGCGTGCCGGACTGGAGCAGCAAGCGCGGCGGCGGGGGGGCTCCGGTGGTGAAGGCGGCGTGGTCGATGTGGTAATCCTGATCGATGGGCCACCAATTCGAGGGATTGTGCAGGGCCAAACGTTCGGAATTGCCGTCGGTGTAGGTCACGACCAACTCACCGTTATCGAGTTGCGACTGCATCGGGTTGGTGGATCCCGCCATCAACAAGGCGATGCGGCTGGCCTTGCCGTCGAGTGGCACTTGGATTTCCTTGGGATGATTGACCCATTGGGAAACGAAGGCGGCATTCGGTGCATCGCCAGGACCTGGGATCTGAAACGGGATCCCAAGCGGGGCGAGTTTGAAAACTCCCTGGGAATCCGCCAGCGCGCGGAGTCCCGTATCGTCGATCAGCACCTTGCTTTCGAAGTGGCACCAGCCGCCGATGCCGCGTTTGGGAATCGCCAGCGAACAGTAAGGGGAGCGTGGGGAGCGGTATTCCTCCTGAAAAATCCGGTTCAATCGCTGGTTGTAGAGCTTCGAAAGCGGCAGGGTGTCCCATTTTTGCGGTGTTTCCGGCGCTTTGAGCATCCAATGCGCAATCGTCGCCACCACCTCGCCGGTGCTTGTGGAAAACCGCAAGTGCTGGGTGCCGGGCATCATACCGGGGGATGACCATGTGATTTCCGGCGATTCGCCACCGGCTGGGATGACGAGATCTTTTCCTTGGTCGTCCGCGTGGTTGAGCACGAGCCGCCCGGAAATTTCGGTGGTGCTGCGATTGTGCACTTTCACCCGGAGGGCATCGGTCGCTTGTGGGTCGGCGGCGATGATTTCCAGCGGGCGAACGATTTCCAAATGCAGCGCTTGCCACCACTGGAACGCACCTTGGCGGAGTTGGACAAATACCGTGCGGTGCCCCGGAGCACCTTTTGCTACGCCTTGGACGTGCCCCCCAGCCGGGTCCGTGATCGGATCCGCCAGGCACCCTTGGGGGTCTCGCAGGGCGAGGCACTTGGCAGGACCACCGGAAAATCTCCACTGGCTGCCTTGGGCGATCACTTGGGAAGCAGGCGAAGTTTCCAGCTTGGCACCATCCCAGGAAATCCTGACGTCGGCATCAGCGGAGGCAGTCACGCGGACTTCCAGCATTGGTCTGCCGAGCGACTCCGCCAGCATCTGCCAATCCGCTGGGCTGCCGTTGACAGTGATCGACTTGACCTGATCCCGGTTGGCGGGAATCCGTAGCAGGATCCGGACGGGCTTTGCAAAGGTCGTGCGCAACTGGTGCCGCTCCTCGGTCCCTTGGCGCGAAAAGGCGTATTTCACACTGGGGTGCTGGATCGACGCCTTGTCCCAGTTTCCCGGAAATCCGGGACTGACGGTGAGCTGTCCGGCGATCAGGTCCGGGCGGATGCCAAACAAACCCTCAACCAGCGTGCGGGCCATGATGCCGGCTCCGTCGGCGAAATCGCGGTAGCGCTCGCCGGAAAAGTAGTCGGAGGGCGTGGTCATGCCGACATTGCCGGGGCAGGCGGAGGCAAACATGCTTTCGCTGATCGCGCCCTTCATCAGCGGCCATGCCAATTCCGGGCGTTGCGCCTGCCACAAGGCCAGCGCCGTGTGCATCGACTCGGAGAGGGCGACGTTGTTGATCGACCAAATGTAGGGCTGCCAGTTGGTTGTGGCGAGTTGGAAAGGCGAGCTGTGGGCATCTCCGCCCGGCATGGGAAAGCGAGCGAGCCGGGTTTCCAAAAACCTCGACATCTGCCATGCCTCGGCCGGATTGCAGGCATCCGAATCCACCGTGTGGTAAAACGACCACAGCGCCGGTGATGGGTGTGCCAGCTTGCGACCGAGCAGGTCCCTGTATTCCGCGAACACGCCTTCCTGCGGCAGCCACAATTCCCGCCGCATGGTGCGGGCGATGGCCTCCGCCTCCTTGCGGAAAGGGCTGGGGTCTTTGCCCAACCACTCTGCCAGCCGGGCGGCCATCTGCTGGTGACAGAATTGGTAGGCCGTGGCGTGGGTGGCCCCGCCGCCGGAGTAAATCAGCTCGTCGCTGGCCCAGATGCAGGCGTAGCCCTCGTAAAGCGGCGAGTTTTCATCCGGGAAAGGCCGCCGGAACAAGCGCTTTTGCCAGGCAAGATGGCGCTCCAGCACTGGCCAGAAGCGCTCGGCGGTCGGGCGGTCTCCCGTCCACATCAGATGCCGGAGCATGGCATCCACCGCCACGGTGTTCATGTCATACCAGGTGAGATTTTTCCCGGCGAACATCCCGTTTGTGTTCAGCGCCTTGATCGAGCGGGCCAAATTGAACTCTTCATCCGGAGGCGGCATCGTGGCCGGAGGGGGCGTGGTGATTTGGCCTGCGGTGTAGGATTCGATGTGTTGGCGGGTGCGTTCCGGCCTGCCAAGCGCGTCGCCAGCATAGGGACCGCGCCAACCGAGCAGCGGCACCCGCCAGCCGATCGCTCCGTGCATGTAGCGGCCACTTTTGCTGTCCCAGATGGCGTCGGCCGCGACGTTGAGGGCTCCGCTGGTGGCGTTGAGCCAGGGATCCGGGGTCTCGATTTTCACCCGTCCGGCAATTTCCTCCCGATGCTGTTGCGCCGTGTTGTAAACATCCCGCAGGACTCCGGCAGCGGGCTTGGGGGACTTGAGGATCGCGAGATCCACAGGGCCGCTGGCGGGAATCTCAAGCGTCCCGACAAGGACCGAGGCGGCGTTCGGGGCAGGTTTGGACGCCAGCAGCTTCGCGGGATCGTCCCAGAATTTGGCGTCGGCGACGTGTGGCGTGGCGGATTCCGGGAGTCTCCCGAACAAGGTTCCTGCCGGCCCGCTGCAGGTGAAACCACCCGGCTCCGGCGCATAGCGGCACTTGGCCGCGCGCTCCGGGGTGAATCGGAAAAACTTCGCCAGCTGCTCGTTTTCGGCGTTGAGATCGCCATTGCGGCGTCCGGGATGCCCGTCATTGCCTCCAAAAACCCATACAAACCGACCAGAAGGTATTTGATTGATAATCTCCATTCTCGCCACCAGTCCTTCGCCTTCCCCGGCGGGCAGCACGGTCAGTTGCAGGCTGCCTGTGCCCAGTCGGGGATCGGCCAATTCATAAACCATCGAGCCTGCCCGGTAGCGCGAGGTCCGGGTGGCCGATTGGTGAAACCAGAACCCGCTTTTGTTGTCGGCGGCCAACCAGCCAAGGCGGAGGTTTCCTCCCCGTTTCGGAAGGTGCAGCGCGAATTCCGGCAAGTCTCCGGCCTCGATGCGGAATCCGGTATTTCCTCCGTAAAGCGGCCGATTGAAGGCACGGGTGCCACCCCGGACCACGATATCGCCCTGATCGGGATGGTAAATGGCCTTTGGTGCAGGCGGTGTCGCCTGGGCTTCCAGCAACGAGGTGCTGCCAAACATCCCGGCCATCAGCGCCGGGGCAATCTTCAAGGAGCGGATCATGGATTCGGGGAAACGGGTGAAAGCGGTTTCCCAGCATACGCAGAAGGCCATCCGGCTTGCAGTCATCCATTCGGTGGATGTCCGACCACGGAGATTCCGCAGGCGGGATCACATCACTTCGCCCGGAGCATCCGGATGCCGCAGATGGCGGCGATTTCGTGGCCGGACACCGCCTCGAATCTCACGGTCACTTTGGATTTTCCTTTGACGAGATCCGCAGGAATCCGGTGGGAACTGTGGAAAAACTCGGGTTTGCCGCGCCCAGGGAGCGATTGTTCGCCGATTTTCACACCATCGACGAGGATGAGGAAGCGTCGGGCACGCCATTCATCGCGGTTGCAGGTCACCATCAGCTCCATCGGTTGCGCGGGATCCACCGGGATTTCGAAGGAAAACCACTTGGTGCCCCTCCGGCAGGCGCGGCCGTGGACACGATCTGGGCGGGTGTCTTCCCCTTGCATGCGGAAGTCGCGCTCAGGTTGCATTTCGCCGGGCTGGACGTAGGCCACCGTCGCGGCGTCGAGCCGGGCCTGCGCTTCGCGTTGGGCGGCGATCTCCGCTGATTTTTCATTCCAACCGTCCGGTGTGAAAAAATCCCAGTAGGCAGCGTAGCGCTGCCGATGAAGTTGGTAAAACGGCAGCATTTCCACCTCGCGGTCGCGGCCAACGCCCACTGTATGGAACACACCAGGCTGGCTGGCGACAGGCTTCAGCCATTGATCGACCGGACGCCCTGCGGCGACCAGCACCGGGATGGACCTGAGGTCCTCGACATGGCTTCCCGGGCGGTGTTCGTTTCCCGCTTCGTCAAGTTTCCCGGCGAGCACGAGTGGTCCCCACAGGATGGCAGCGCGGTTCGGATTGTCGGGCAGCGCTTCGACGCGAAGCGACTTCGGCAGCGCGATTTCCACCGTGTCTCCGTCCTGCCAAATCCGGCGGATCGGCACGAAGGAATCTCCAGGCCCGCGCAGTTCCGGGAGTGGGAAGGCGCTGCCATTGATCGTGATCGCGAAGCCTGTGCCCGCCCATGCCGGACGGCGCATTAAAATGGAAAACTCGCCGGGTTTTTCCAAACCGAGCCGCAAGGTGGCGTGGTCGCCGATGGGAAATGCGGTTTCCATCGTCAGGTGGACCTGTTCCGCCCGCCAATGAGCGGTGGAAGGCGTGTAGAGGTTGATCCAGAGTTTCCCGGCGGCGGCGTGGTAAATGCCATCCGCGTGCAGCGCGTGATTTTCCAATCCGGAACCGACGCAGCAGGTGAAACTTTCCTTCATGTCCGCATATTCCCGTTCCACGCCGCGGCCCACGGGCACCATGTAGCAGGTTGAACCATCAACGGGGTCGATGGAGCCCAGCACGTGATTGAACAGCGCCCGCTCGACAAATGCGGCCCGCGCGGCGGAGGGTTGCCATGCAAAAAGCCGGCGGGTGAGCTTGAGCATGTTGTAAACATTGCAGGACTCGGCGGTGCGCCCGTCGATGCGGTCGCTGTGCTGGTCCGGTTCGCCGAAATACTCGTCCTTGCCATGGCCGCCGGTGGCGAAACTGTGATGATCGACCACCCGTTCCCAGAAATAGCTCGCGGCGGTAAGGTCTGCCGGATCGCCCGTGGCGGCGTAGCGTTCGAAGGAACCGAGCAGTTTCGGGATCTGGGTGTTGCCGTGCCTGCCGGGAAGAATGTCCTGCCCTTGTTTCAGGCCGCTGGTCACCGCGTGGTGCTCGAATTTCCGGGAAACCGCGAGCCAGTGGGGATCTTTGGTGTCCTCGGCGAGATCCACCAGAACCTCGTTCATGCCGCCGAATTCGCAGTCGAGGACAGTTTGCACCTGCTCATCGCTCAGGCCGGACAGCACCCGCTCCACCCAGCCAGCGAAGGCGATCTCCATCTCAAGTGCCGCGTGGATCCCGCAGTGCCGCCACGCATCGCGCAGACCGGCGAAGGTTTTGTGCAGGGTGTAAAAGGGAGCCCACATCCCGTTGAGATCGAAACCCGCGGAGCGGATCTCACCCTTGGCGATCTCGTTTTCAAACAGCTCGCAGCCATCGCGCCCGTCGGCATTCGCAAGCGCTCCGAGATAGCCGTTGCCGCGCTTGCGTTGGACTTCCATGAGCCCGGCCACCAATTCCTCCGCCCGTTGTTTGAAGCGGGCGTCGCCCGTGGTCGCATGCATCAGGCTCACGGCGGACAGATAGTGCCCTGCGATGTGGCCGGTGAGTTGTTTGCCTTCCACCGAATCCCACCCGCCGTATCCGGGAGCCTTGGCTTCAAGTCCGGCCCGGATCCGGTAACCGGCGAGCAAGCGATCCGTGGAAAGCGACAAAAGATACGCGGCATCCAGGTCTTGCGCTTGTTTCAGCGGACCACCCGTCAATCGCACGTCCACCAGCGGCAGGGGCGGCGCAATCGGTGGCAAGGGACTTGTCGCAGTGGCAGGGTGGACGGGTGTCATGGCCAACAAGAATCCGCAGACGTGGCGTTTCACGACAAAATCCTGACAGTTGCCGGGCATCTGGCAAAAGCGAAAACAGCGGGGAAATCGCAAGCATGAACCCGTTCGGAATCGGTCCGTTGGAAATTGCGTCTGGATTCCCAATTTGCAGAACGACGGTCCCGGCTTATGACAGGCGGCGTGTCGGATTTCCTTCAATTCTTTCAATCCACTGAACTCAGGGACAGCGTCGGTTCGGGCTTGGCATGGCTGATCACCATCTGTCTTCTGCTTGCCGGTGCCGTCGGGTGTATCCTGCCGGTCCTGCCCGGACACCTGATCTTGCTGATGGCTGCCATTTCCCACCGCCTGATGTTTGGCGTGGAATCCGGTCTGCAGTGGTGGTCGTTCGTGATCCTTGCCTTGCTCATGGCCATTTCCCAAACCCTCGAAATGGTGAGCGGAGCCGCAGGGTCCAAATGGTTCGGCGGCAGCAAGTGGGGCGCGCTCGGGGCCGTGGTGGGCACCTTGGTCGGGATGTTTTTCATGCCCATCGGACTGCTTCTCGGTCCCTTGATCGGGGCCTTTGCCTTCGAAACCGCCTTTGCCAAAAAAGAAGCCAAACCCGCCGCCATCTCGGGCGTGGGCTCGGTCGTCGGCACTCTCGCCGGCATGGGAATCAAGATTGTCGTGGGCACCTTGATGATCGTCTGGTTCCTGCTGGATGTATTCGTCATTGGCTGATCCACCACGCCGGAATCGATGGAATAACGAAGAGTTTCGCGATGAGGTGGCATTTTCCTTGGAATCGCCCGTTCAAGCACGCAGCTTCCTCCCGCCGCTCCCCGGACGGTCGCAGGTGCCGCGCAAGCGGGGCTTGAGGAAAGTCCGGACACCACAGGGCAGCGTGCCTCATGAAAGTGGGGGACGGGAACCGCGAGGAACCCGGACGGAAAGTGCAACAGGAAACATACCGCCGATGGCCTGCAAGGGCACAGGTAAGGATGAAATGGTGGGGTAAGAGCCCACCGCGCCGAGGGCAACCGGAGCGGCACGGCAAACCCCACGCGGTGCAAGACAGAACAGGGGAAGGACTGCCCGTCCGTCACAAACCCCGGGTAATAGTCGCACTCCGCGCAAGCGGGGCGCCCCGCTCCGGCGGGGTGAGAGAAATGGCCGTCCAGCTCCGCGCAAGCGGGGTGGACAGAATCCGGCTTACAGGGGGGCGGCACCCTCTTGCCTTGTTTTCTGCCAACCCGTTTTCGTGGCGACTTTTCTCTCGAGGCCCCAGGCCCCTCAACATTATCCCGCCCAGCAGCGTTCGTGATTGATGGAATTGGTTCTTGGTAACTCCAGCGACAAGACATTTCATGTGGGCATCTGCTTCGGCGGATGAGGTCTGATAAACCTGTTACTACGCGGTTGGCAATGACCGCGAACATTGCCGCCAAACTGACCAAAAGGTCGGGGAGGCGGCGGCGCATGTCCAAGCTGCCTCTCCAGGGGCAGCCAAAGGCCGTTGCGGTCGACGTAGTGCGACTTTATCACTCCCCGTCCACCAGGAAGAGCTTCGTTGACCTTCAAGTCTATCTTGTAAATGAAACCACTCCTGTCTTGTCTTCTACTTTCCGTCTCTGCCAACTCCGTTCTTGCCCGCGATTTCCGACCCGATTGGGGTGTCGAAAACATCTCTCTCGCGGATTCCTCTGTCCAGGAGTGCTATGTCATTGAAACGACTCCGGGCGTGCACTACACCTTCGAGGTTTCCGATAACCTCGACCAATGGACACCGCTAGAGGAGCTTTACGGCCTCGGCGGTGAATACGCGGTGGCTATGCGCGAGTTCACTCCTGCACCTCCGCCACCGCCGGGCTCGCCACCTGCCATTGCTTCGACTCTCCCCACCAATGTCAGCCTCCGCATCCAGCCTGCCTCCGGCGCAGCGGGTGGTTCCGTCGTCTCTTGGCGCTCACTCGATCACGGCGGCTCAGTGATCGTTCGAATCAGCGGAGAAATGGACCAGGAATGGAACAGTATCCCCATCTTCTGGAACCGATTTGGGACCTACAACTTTTACTTCTGGCATCCCGGCACACCCAGCGCCCCGCCTGAGGAAAACCCGCCTCTCGGCATGAAGGACAGCGCCATGCTTGCCGTGCTTGAAGCCAGCGTGCCTGACATCAACCAACAGATCGCTGCTTCCATCCACCGTGCGCGGAATGCACCGGCGCCCGCCGCTCCGGATCCCGACTCACGCCGCTTCTGGCGCGTCAAAGTCGATTGGGGGCTCGACACCGACCACGACGGCTCACCCGACTGGGCCGAATACGAAATCGCCGCCCAGGGCACTGGCACGATGGCCCCTGGCGTGCTTGGCGATGCCTTCAACGCCGATACCAATAACGACGGCATTGCCGACGGGGAACAATTGGACAGGGACAGCGACGGCACCCCGGACGCCCAAGATAGCGCGCCTGACGACGATACCGCCACCTTTCCAATCGGCCCATTGCCCCGCTATGCAATGTTTCCGATTAGCAGTGCACAGCCCGGTGAATGGACAAACTCCTACCAGATCAGTGACAAGGGCACCGTGCTATACCAGAACGGAACCTGGACCGCAGGCACTTGGACTCCGTTGGCGACGCCGGGACTTGGCCAATCGGTCTATGCAAGGGGGATCAATGACCACAACCAAATCATCGGATGGTCGGGCCGTCCAATGCCCAACCCGGCCAACCCGGCGGAAACTGCTGAAGCGATCTGCTTCTGGAATAGCCCGGATGCGCCCCTGTCTTGGGCGGTCATCGGCGGAGGAACCTCGGAGAAATATGCAGGGGTTCCTAGCGATGAATTCAGATGGGCCTACTTGACTCCTGGTCCTGTGCTTTCCAACGACGGCCACTTTTCCGCATTCACTTGGAGCAAGGCGAACAACGGCATGTATGATCTGTCTCGTACCGGTTATTGGCAGCTACCATCAGGCAGTGGGGCCTTGTCCGAAGTAGCTGGCGATCACCGCTGGGATTACCATCAGGAACCCAATCTCAAATGGGGAGCTGGCTACCCGCTACACAGCCCCGACCAAGGAACGATCGAAAACGAAGAAGACAGTTCCCAGCCACTGGAGCGCGTCTTGCTGGCACCCGGCGCATTGCCATCCCTCTCATTCACGCCGACGAACCTGCTGGCTTACCCTGAAAGTCCGATCATCGCCTTGCCCGGAGTTTATGACGACAAATCGGGCACGGCTTTGATAGAGGGAACTTGGAAACCCACTGAAACCTACGCCTCAGCAATCGACATCGCGGCGGACGGCACCGCCATCGGAAAGGGCGCAGAAGGTTTGGCCGCACCGATTTGTCTCAATGGCAAGTGGACCGGCATCGAGCGCACCGCACCGATGGAAGCGAATGGGTTCGATCCGCCTTCTCCCTGGCATGCGGAAACCGTTACCTTGTGGGATACCACCCCCGGGGGGTGGATTCTCGCCCAGAAGGGGCCCTATGCCGAGGATGACCGCGCCGTTATGTTACCCATCCGGGCGGAAGGTTACTACACTGGAAGTGACGGTGCCACACTCACCCGGGCGGTCGGAGTCGATGACTTCTCCATCGGCAGCGATTCTCCCGGAGCGACTGTTCAGGACCGAATCTGGATCATGGCACCGCAGGGTGGCTTCAACAAGATCGTGAAGTTCAAGGCACCACTGAACAGCGATACCCCGCTCAACCTCTCCGCCTCCAACATCCTCTTCGGCAGCCAGGACAATGTCACCATCACAGGAGCAGTGAGTCCCGTCACGCTGCGCGCGGCAGACACCGTGCTGAGTGGCGGCGAGCGACTGATGTCCCTCTTCCTCGGTTCTGGCAATGCCGAAGTCCCCTCCATCAGCAAGCCCATCGGACTGAAGATCATGAAGGGCCGCACCATCAAAGTGACCGTATATAAAGTCACCAAACTCTTCGGCGCGAACGCCGAGGAGCCGGTCGATCCACTCGTGATGCCCACCGAGGACGAGATTAACAACCACCTCAAGGACATTTTCCGTCCGCAGATCAACGTGGAGTTTGATGTGAATCTGGAGCCCGCGCCATTAAGGGCGAGGTGGGATGCCGACAACGATGCCAGTTTCGACATTCAGACAGGCACGGGCGACCCTGAAGAAGAGGCGGCCATCCTTGCGGAAATTCCCGCCAATCCAGCCGCCTACGACATCAGGGTATTTCTCGTGGCGAATTCGGCACCCCTGAGTAGTGGCATCAACGCATACGGACTGACGATCCGTAACCAGAGAACTTGCTGGGTGCTCGGCTCCAAATTCGGGAAAAACAGGAACAAGTCCTACCTACTCGATACCATCGCCCATGAAATCGGCCATGTATTTGTTGGCGATGGCCATCCGGACCAAAGAGTCGTTACGGGTCCCGCACCGCTACCGGGGACTCAACACACCTGCCGACTCATGTGCAGCGGCCCGAACTCGGACGGTTCTTCCCGTCTGTTAGTGAAAGGTGAATGGGATGAAGCGGAGAAGTGGCTGAAGGCAATACCCGACAAGCGTGTTTTCGATTCGACTGGAAATACAGGAAGCTATTAACACCATGAAACAAGCTTTGTTGATATTGCTAATTCCAATCTTATTGGTCGTTCAAGTCAGTGCGTTACATCCAGAAGCCGTTAAATCTCATCGTGCCAAGATCGCGCGAGCTCTGGCCAACCCTAATCAAGAGAATATCGTCGTGCTAGGAGAACTTCTTGTAGGTTCTGCCATATATCTAGATAAAAACGATTCCCTTGCGGTAGAAGTTCACAAGGAAATTCAATCCGCCCTCCTCGCCATCCCTGGACACGCGGAATATTACCGGGATAAAATCCTTCAAGCCCAAGAGCGGGTTAAAACTGTAGGCACCTCTGCATTGCATGAATATGACAACGAGAACATGTATGCCTTCCAAACATTACCTCACCTGCCCAGCCCTGAAGGCGTTAGGGTCCTTGGAGAACTCTTGTCCAACGACTGGGTGCCGCCCGGTAATGAAACTTTTGCCGCCTCCGAAAAGTTCGCCCCACTGTCGGTGAGTGCCAGAGTAGCTCTCCAAAAATTCCCACTCTTGGACAAGCCATTCAAAGACCCGATTACGAAACAGAACGTCGCCGACGCCAATACCGCCTGGCTGCTCTGGTATGAGCAGATCAAATCCGGCAATCGCACCTTCCGCTTCGAGGGCGATCCGACGGAATACGACCTCAATGGACCAGCTCCAAAACAAAAGATCGAGCGTTTCGAGCGCGAGCGGAAACGGAACGAAGAGCGGAAGACCGCCCACAAGAAAGGAAGCGGCTCCGATTCCGAAAGACCTGACTTAACGACCACTCCGGAGCCGGGCAAGTCCATCGTTCCGCTCGTCGCCGGGACTCTTTTCGTTATGATAGCGGTCGGGTATTTCATCTTGAGAAAACGAATTTCCGGAGCGTCATGAATTGGCCCCTCCGACTCATGTGCAGCGGCCCGAGCTCGGACGGTTCTTCCCGTCTGCTGGTAAAGGGTGAATGGGACGAGGCGGAGAAGTGGCTGAAGGCACGTCCGGGAGGAGATCATTGACCTATGAACGGCATGTATACATTGAGAAGATTTGTCCGGTTGATCCTTTTGGCATGGTCCCTTCAACCGGGTCTTTGTTTAGCAGAATGGTCGAAAGAGGATAGACAGCAAGAAAAACAGCAACTGGATCTTTGGCAGAATAAGTTATCGAAGATAAACAACTTAAGCAGAGAAGCTAAGATCGAGGAACTCTCTCATGGTTTGCGATCAATGGCATTCCGAAAGGAGTTTGGGCAACGGGATCCCAGAGTGGATTCACTTTTCTCGGCGCTTCAATCCGCTCTCCTCGCCATCCCCGGTCACGCGGAATATTACCAAAACCAATTCCTTCGGGCACAGGAACGCTACAGAAATCAAGGCGGAAGTGAGGCGTGGTTTGACTATCGAGAGAAAATCGGGGCCGCATTTCAAATATTCCCGCACTTATCCAGTCCTGAAGGTGTCCGGGTCCTTGGAGAACTTTTATCCAATGATTGGGTGCCGCCCGGAAACGAAACCGCGCCGCTTTCCGAAAAGTTTGTACCGCTGTCGGTAAGCTCCACGGTTACCCTCGAGAAGTTTCCACTCTTGGACAAGCCGTTCAAGGATCCGATCACAGAATCCAACGTCGCCGATGCCAATGCTGCCTGGCTGCTCTGGTATGAAAAGATCAAATCCGGCAATCGAACATTCCGCTTCGAGGGCGATCCCACGGAATACGACCTCAACGGACCGGCTCCGAAACAAAAGATCGAGCGTTTCGAGCGCGAGCGGAAACGGAACGAAGAGCGGAAGACCGCACACAAGAAAGGAAGCGGCACCGCTTCCGAAAGACCTGACTTAACGACCACTCCGGAGCCGGGCAAGTCCATCGTTCCCCTCGCCGCCGGGACTCTTTTCGTTATGATAGCGGTGGGGTATTTCTTCTGGAGAAAACGAAACCGCAGAGCGTAATGGCGCAGCCCCTCCGACTCATGTGCAGTGGCCCGAACTCGGACGGATTCTCCCGTCTGCTGGTTAAGGGAGCTTGGGCTAGCGCTTGAGCATGGGAGGCTCTTCTCCGGTCTCCGTTGCGAGGGTGTTGACGACGCTGACGTAGAGTTTCTTGAAGTTCTTCAGGGCCTCGTTGATCTCGCTCCGTATGAGATAGTCTTCGCCGCGGGATCTTGCGGCCCGTTCGATGTTGCGCACGCCGATGACCATTTGTTGGGTGTTTTCGACGAGGATTTTGTCGTTTTTTGCGGCGTATCTCAACAGGGCATCGACTCGGGTCCGGCCTGCATCATAGGACTTGCCGATTTGACCCAGATCGGTTTCCTGGAGTTGATATTCCTGAACGCCGTGAATCCAATGCACAGGCTCAATCGCCCGCCGGAGCTCTGAAGCGAGCACGCTGCGTGAAATGATCGTCGGTCGAGTGCCGGACGACTGGATGAGCAACATTTTTGCGGAAACATGATAAGGGGACTCTTGGGCAAGGGTCGCAAGGCGTTGTCGCACAAAGCTGTTGGCGATGTATTGCCGCAGGTCCTGGGTGCCCGCTTTCTGGCGGATTTCGCTGAATTTCCCCGTGGCGGTGGCCAGCTTGCCATGGGGTGTTTTGGCCGAGAATTCAACGAGTTCCTTGAAGTCCGCGGCCAGGATGACTTCGTATTCCATAAAAAACTCAGGCTTTTCCAGGGCAAGGATGGATGGGAGATAAGCGTTGGCTTCCGCTGGCAAGATCAGCCTTTGGCCACTGCCTTTGCCCAGCGATTGAAGCTGATCCCAAAAGCTGGAGGGCAATTTGTAAGCCCCCGTCTCGTCCACTTGGCCGAGAATGATGGCGTCCGGTTGCACCCCGGTGATGGCACTATCCGCCAGCACGGCAGCCGCGGCGGTTATGGATTGTTTTCTCTTGGATTCCAGCGAGTTTTCGAAATCCCGGCTGGTGATCGAGATGCTTCCACCGCGGGGAAGCTCGCCATGCGTGCTCGCCAAGAGTTTTTCAAGCATCCGGTTGGTGCGATCAAATATTCCGTGGGCGGCACCTCCGCCCAAGTGCACCGCGAATCTGGGTGCGTGCTGAGTTTGTCCGGGCTGATTGTTTTCATTCCCACTCGCGTCGGGATTGCCAGTGGGTGGTTTGGGTGGCGTGGAAGCGCTTGCCGACATGAGCAGTGGCAAGGGGGCTAGAAACCATTCGGCCGTGTCACCGTTCCCAGACTTTTTCCATAACAGGGTGGTGACTTTGGCTTCGGTCAATTGTATCGCCGCGCCCGTTGTGGGGGATGGTGCGGGTTCGGCCGGGTCGGGTGGGTTGCTCGGCGTGTTGGTCTCTGCGGCGAAAGTCTCATCCGGATCGGCGCGATCTGCTTTGAAGGCAGCAAGGTCTGGAACCCAGCCCGCCCATTTGCCCTTTTCTCCCGCACTTCGAATCGCGGCAGCTTTGGGGTGTTTGGGGTCGGAAACAATGATCACGTCCCGCAAACAAGCAGCGAGCGATTGTCCCTGCTCGCCAGCCTCCGGGGTTTCCAGCCACGCAATCAATTGCCAGAGCCGGGCGCGGCTGCGTTCGATCTGGTCCGCGGCCGCATCCGGGGTGTGAGTGCCGTTTTGGTAGCCTTCTATCAATTGCCGGGCTTTGATGTTGGATGGATCCAGCGCCAGGGCCAAGGCCAGCATTTGGGCTGCTCCGCGCCGATCTTCCGGAGTTTCCGCACTCAGCCCGTGCGCCAGCGTTTCCAATTGGCGGGAAAGCGCGGCCATCGCGTCGGCATCCAAAGGAATCCGGTCGCGCCGGAATGCCACTGGCCCTTCGTTGGGGGCTGCAAATTGGCCGGATGCCGGGATGATGGCGCTGAGTGAAATTCCTCCAAGCATCCCGAGAAGCCGGATCAGACGCATGCCGTTGATTTTCATGGTTCCTTAAAGTGAAAGGGAACCTACGCCTCTCCACAAGCGAAGATTGCAGATGCTGGAATCTTGACCCAAGTTTTCCGCATGTCCAACCAGCGCCCGTCCTTGGAAACCCGCGAGGAAGTGATGTTTTTCGATACCGACTGCGGCGGAGTCGTCCACAATCTCGCTTATCTCCGAATGATCGAAACCTGCCGAACCCGCCTCGCGGCCCTGATGGGGATGGACCTGCGTGGGATGGCGGAAACCCAGGTTTACCCTGTCGTCACCCGCACCGAGGTGGACTACAAGCGGCCTGCCAAACTCGGCGACTGGCTGTGCATCCGCGGCCGGCTTGACGAAATCTCGCGCGCCCGATTTTGGTGCGCATTCGAAATGGTCCGGGAGTCCGATGGAGTGGTGCTTGTCACCGCCCGCCAGTCGCTCGCGCTTGTCGCCATGCCCGAAGGCAGGCCCGTGCGTTTGCCTGCCGACTGGGCAAAACACTGGGGTTGACGATTTTTGCCCAAATTCTTGCCAAATCCGCGACCTTCCCTTTCACTCCGCGCCGCTCAACCCATGGCCCTCATCGTTCAAAAATACGGCGGCACTTCCGTCGGCACGCTCGATCGCATCCGCAACGTCGCGGCCCGCATGAAACGCACCCGCGACGAGGGAAACCAAGTCGTTGCCGTCGTCTCGGCCATGTCCGGCGTCACCGATGGCCTCATCAAGATGGCCAAGGAACTCTCTGAAAACCCCAGCGAGCGCGAACTTGATGTACTGCTCGCCACCGGTGAACAGCAGTCGATCGCCCTCGTCACCATGGCCCTTGTGGAAATGGGCGTGGAGGCGGCCTCCGTCACCGGCAGCCAGGCCGGCATCCACACGACCGGTTCCCATACCCGCGGCCGCATCCTCAACATGGACCCCTCGCTCATGCGTGGTTTCCTTGATGCAGGAAAAACCCTCGTGGTCGCCGGTTTCCAAGGCGTCACCCCGGATGGCATGATCCACACTCTCGGGCGCGGTGGTTCCGACCTTACGGCCATCGCCGTCGCCGCCGCTCTCAAGGCCGATGTTTGCCAAATCCTCACCGACGTGGATGGCGTATACACTTGCGATCCCCGGATCGTCAAAAACGCCCGCAAGCTTCCTGAAATCTCCTATGACGAAATGTTGGAAATGGCCTCGTCCGGCTCCAAAGTCATGCAATCCCGCTCCGTCGAATTCGCCAAAAAATTCGGCGTCGTCTTCGAAGTCCGCTCCTCACTCAACGACAACCCCGGCACCCTCGTGTTAGAAGAACATCCCAACATGGAAAACGTCGTCATTCGCGGCGTCTCGATCGAACGTTCACAGGCCCGCGTCACCATCACCGGCATCCCTGACGAGCCCGGCATGTCCGGCCGCATCCTCGGTGCGCTTGGCGATGCTGAAATCAACCTGGACATGATCATTTCCAACATCGCCCATGATGGATTTGCCCGCCATTCGTTCACGATGCACTCCAGCGACCTCGGCAAGGCCCAGGCTGCTCTCAAGCCGTTGCTCGCGACGATGCCGAATTCCAAGATCGAAACCGAGGCCGGCATTGCGAAATTGTCCGCTGTGGGAATCGGGATGCGCTCCCATTCCGGTGTCGCCGCCACCATGTTCAAGGCACTTGGCGATTCAGGAATCAACATCGGCATGATCTCCACCTCGGAAATCAAAATTGCCGTCACTGTGGATGAGACCCGCATCGAAGATGCTGCCCGCGCTGTGCACGACGCGTTTGGTTTGGACAAGGTGCCTGCCTGACAGGATCAGGTGATGTAGCCGCCCTTCAGGGAATTGGTGACGAGTTCGGTGGCGTTACGAGCATCGAACTTGGCCATCAGGTGATTGCGGTGAGTTTCCACAGTCCGTGGGCTCATGCTGAGTTCATCCGCGATTTCCTTGGTGCTCCTGCCATTCTGCATGAGGATCAGCACCTCCCGCTCCCGTGCACTGACCGGAGTGGATGCCATCGCATCCCGCAAGGCAGACTGGTCAATCTTTTGGCTGAGAAACAACTCGCCACGCAAAACATGCTCCACAGCCGTCTGGAGTTCATGGAACGCACTCTCTTTGACCACAAAACCGCTGGCTCCCGCCCGGATCGCATCGGCGACGAGCATGGGGTTTTCATAGCTTGTCAGCATGAGACAACGAACCGGGAGCTCCAGCCGTGCTACCTCGCGCAGGATATCAATGCCACACATCCCAGGAAGCGAGTGATCGATGACCGCAATCTGCGGCTCGTGCTCGACAAGCAGGCGGATCACCGCCGCTCCATCTCCTGTCTCGGCCACTACTTTGACCTCCGGCATTTGCTGCAACAGCAGTTTCAGACCCTCGCGCAGGAGCTCGTGGTCATCGGCAAGAACAAGTCGGGTGGTTTTCATGATGGCAAAAATTGGGAATAGGAACCCGGATCGTGGTGCCCGAACCGGCTTTAGAAATGATGTTACAAATGCCGCAGCCAGGCCCTCCGGCCGACCATGGACCGCAGCCCAAGCCATTTGCGCGACGATGCGGGTCCGAATGCACATCCATCACCCCCAATGGTCAAGCGCAGTCCCTCGGGATGCTGATGGAGCACGATACCGGGCGACCGGATTGTTTTATGAATGGGTCGCTCGACCGGACTACCGTAACCATCCTTCGCTGTTGTCGGAGAGCCATGTTTGCCGCCAATCCCCGGCCAATGCAGAGGGCAGGGAGAGGCAAGCCCTCCGCAACCCATTCAGATAAATCCGGGAAACACTGCCCACCATGCCCCTGACGCCATCTGGTTGCCTCGGAGGTCCGAACTCCACTGCATGGCAGGTGGGGGAATCGAGTTCGGCCTCCGTCTATACGAGCCTGTCTCCGGGGGAAAACAGGGGGGGCGATTATCGGCAATGGCATCGAAGGGGCATGGTTGGCGAATTGTCTACTTCCGCAGCGAACACAAGTCCGGATCAGCACCTGCACGGTGGCAACCCCACGTTGGGTAAGGCTCGGAATCACGAAGGATGGTTTGCATGGAAAATGAGGTAGTTATCATAAACTGACTGCCAGTCGCAGGAATCGTCGGGTCGGTCCGATTGGTAAATCATCCACCACCCGGACCACCCTGCGTCCGCCGCTATTGCTTACCACAATGAGGGGGGAGAGGATCGGATGCCAGGTCTGTAGGTCTTCACTCCACTCTCCATGAATCTGCAACAGGTCGGCATGCGCGGCTTCCACTTCCACTTCCAGACCCAGATATTCGACGCCATCGCCCGCTACCGTGACCACACGTTGGTTGAGTAGCGAGAATCCATCAGCAGGATTGCCGTTGATGAGATACTCCAAGACGTTGGACAGTCCATCACCATCCGGATCGGCAAGTGCATTCATGATCCCGTCAGCCCTGAACCCTTCGAGAGGAGCGCCTGGTGCTTCCAACCAGTCCGCCAACGCGGTATCTCTCGTGAGCACGAAGCTTTGTTCATAAACGCCACCAGCCGGGTCCTCCACCCTCAAGCGGATGCTCACGACAGTCTCGCGGGCGAGTTGGGTGGCGTTGGCGACGCGCAGTTCATTGCCATTCTGGATGGAAAACCAGGCGTTGCCCCGGTCGCCGACACCGGATGTGAGTTGAAAGGTAAAGCCGGATGAATGATCTCCATCAGCTGCGGAAAGAAGTCCCACGAGATCATTCGTCACCGGAGTGCCGGAGTAGCGGTGGTTGCCACTCAGGAAAATCGCATCCGGATCCGCATTCGGTGCCGCACCATTGAGAACGTAGGCAAATGCACTGCCATTTTCTGGATTTGGAGATCCCGGGATGAATTCCCCATAAGTCCCAAGTGTTCCGAAGCTCGCCTCGGGGTCTCCGCTCAACAAGGTGAGACCGTCAAATGCCAGAGATATGCCATTGTTCGGAGCTCTCATGACATATTGACTGTCCCATGACGTCGCCGGAGCCTGCACGGCAAACACTTCGGGTGAGGAGTTTCTCACATGCGTCCTCAGCCAAGCCCCGTTGGACTGCCGCTCGAAGATTTCCGTCACGAACGCGTCAAACTGACCACCTTCCGGGTAATTTAGGAGCCGGTGGTGGGATATGGCCAATCTCTTTCCGGCCAGTTTCATGTCATAGCCTCCGAAGAAGGTATTGGTCTGTGTTGGAAAAGCCGCGCGGATCTCGTGCACACGCTGCCACTGGCCATTGATATCTCTTTCGTAAACGTATGCAGCGCCATCGAATGCAATTCCGCGGTCAGCAAGTTGTGGATCCGTCACCACCAAACGGCCTTCGTCCAGCCCAAGCAATGAGCCGAAGCCTGGGATTCCATTTCGCGGGCTGCCGCTGGTTTGGGTCAAAGTGCTGACGAGGCTCCATGAACGATCCGCCTGACGCTGATAAACGTAAACTGCACCTGATTGAGGGGTCGTGGAAGATGGTTCTCCTGGCGCGCTGACCGCCAAAGTGTCGCCATTCAAAGCGATGGCCTCGCCGAAGCGCTGGCGATGCAAGGGATTCGGAGGACTTAGCTTGACCTGCTCGATCCAGCGTCCCTCCGGATTCCTCTCGAAAACATAGACTGTGTCATGGGTAAGTCGTGAGACAGCGCAAGTATTCCCGCTCAATGACATTCTGCAACCGAAGCCCGATTGATCACCGCTCGCTGCCGTTGGATTGCTCTGGAAATCTGATGGGAAAACATCCTGCACGCGTTGCCAGACGCCCAATCCGTCTTTGCTCCAAACGGTAAATCCTCCATACCATTTGTCATTATCTCCAACGATAGGGGTGGTCCGATCCCTTGCCCAGCCGGAGACGCCGATCAGCAACTCGGTGCCATCCTCGCGCATTTGCAGCGAACTTCCAAATCCACGAACAGCTAAGCCCGAAGGTCGCTCCAAGGTTTGTGAGTGGGACCAGTTGCCCCCCAGTCGCTCATAGACATGCACACGTGGTATTCCTACTTCCCATGAAGGGCTTGCGACCAGCGCTAGATTTCCGCGGACTGCCATCCCATCGCCGGTAAATCCCCCGAGAGTGCGGCTAGAGGGACTCACCAGCGTATTTTGAAGAGACAGGGTGCCCAATCCAGCGATCAGCACCTGAAATCCCTGATCCACCGGAGCGGCCGGGTGATAGTTTTCGTCCCCGGATTGCGTGGCGGTTAGAGTGACTCCGCCCAGGCCGATGACCTGCACCATCGCCCCGGAGACTGTCGCGACAGCAGGATTCCCTGAAGTCACGGTGACGGGAAGTCCGCTGCTGGAAGTGGCACCATGAGCAAATGCCGCACTGCCGATGATTCGATCCGGCAGGGCATGGAACGTGATCGTTTGCGAGGCCTTGTCGATTGTCAGATTGCCATTTGCTGTGCCTGTATAATTGGCATCCGCCGGACTGACGACGACCGGATAGATGCCTGCGCCGCTTGGTGCGGTGGATTCGCCATCATAAGTCACATCCGCAGGGATACCAGTTGGATCCGAGGTGACTGTCACACTTTTTTGTGTGCCATTATAGACATGGTGATTGTTTGAGATCGTCCAGTTCACCGCGCGGGGAATCACGGTCAATGAGAAACTCTGGGTGGCTGCGGGGGCATTGTTTTCCCCTCCATCGGTGGCCCGGATCGTAACGGTGCCACTGGAGCTTCCTGCATTGGGAGTCACCCATGTGATCAATCCGCTCGAATCGATGCTCATTCCAGGGGGCGCGTTTTCGAGGGAGAAGTTGAAACTCGTATCATCCGCATCGCTAACAGTGACTGGGTAGGTCCATACACCGTAGGGAATCGTTCCTGAAGGGGCGCCGCTGGTAATCTGTGGCGCGGCGTTGCCTGGAATCCATTCGATATCATCCACCCACGCTGCATCCGAACCCGCACTGCCGCTGCCGTCTTTGGCGTAAGTCCAAACGGCAAAATTGGGTGATGGATCGCCGTGGTTAACGACCCGTTCGACCATTGCCCAATCCTGCTCACCGCTGATGGATGTGACGTTTCCATTCCAGTCGAAACTCAGGCGATCCTTGTTGGCCTCGCTGCTCACCTTCCACCAGAAGCGCAGAGTGCCTACTCCGGAATAGAATTCATCTTTCCTTGAATCCCCCCAGTCCGCAGTCGCGCCGCTTTGCCAGGCTCCGCCTCCGCTGCGGTCGGTGTCGGTTTGCGTGAACCATAGATTGCTGGGGATATAGGGTGCCTGTAGGAGCGGATCAGACTCCCACGAGTCCACGCCATCACTGACGACAACCGTGTAGTAGCCGACATCGGCGGCCTGGAAGTTGGGGATTTCAAGATTGGGTTGGGTCTTGCCCGGCAAATCGCTGCCATCTTTGCGCCACTGGAAGTTGAAGGCGTTGTTGTCCACTGTCTGCACATTCATCAGAATCGGCGTGCCATACGGCTGGCGGAATCCTCCGAATGGTGGAGACAAGATGAATTCCTCGATCGGAACATTCTCCGGGCTCACCGTGAGCTGGTCCAGAGAGATCACGGGTTCCGGATTGCTGCCATGGCCGTAACCGATCGCGGAAATGCCGACCGTATGTGTGCCCCGTGGCACAGGCAACATCACCTGCTGCCAATCGTTGGTTCCGGATGCGCTGGTGCTGAAGACCTGTTGACCGTTCAGCTTCATGAGGAAGTTCGACCAGTAACCAGGATCATGAATTTTCCGCCACACCCGCACGCGTGCCGGGCCAGTTACAGAGAATCCGAGACTGCGCTCGGTGAATACGTTGCTTGGGAATGAAACATTCTCCAATGCATCCACTCCATCGTGGGCACCTGCTCCGGTGACGAGCGAGAAACCATCCGTTCCGGTGAATGAGATAGGCGATGCCGTGTCGAGGGCGACATTGGTATCTCCCCAAGCGCAGGAAACCGCGCAGGCCAGATATAACAAGATCTGATTTGTTTTGCTCAACATCGAACCGAGAATCGCCCGCAG
>JBBARN010000016.1:0-71972 GCA_040399845.1 Luteolibacter sp.
ACCTCCTCACGCAAACTGCCCCCCTCCAATGCCCCTAGCCAGCCAATCGCCCTGATGGGGACTTGTCGGTCGGTAACGCCATGAAGATTACTGGACACAAAAAGCCGCCGGATCGCTCCGGCGGCCTGTGAATCAATCAACGCTGAAGGATCGGCTTAGTTGCCGCCTGCTCCACCGGCTCCACCTGGCGCACCTTGCGGCATGGGGAATGGCATTCCCTCAGGCTGGGCAGGAGCATCCTGGATCTTGACGAGCTCCAATTCGAAAATCAGCGCGCAATTGGGTCCGATGTCCGCGCTGCGGCGCTCTTCACCATAGGCAAGCTTGGAAGGAAGGAAGAGTTTCCACTTCGAGCCCACCGGCATGGTGGTGAGGGCTTCTTTGAAACCTTCGACCACTTGGAGGGTCATGGGGACCGGCTCGCCCTCGGGAGAGGCGTCGAACTGCTTGCCGCTGATCAAGGTGCCCTTGTAGTTCACCATGAATTGCTTGTTGTCCTCAGCTCCCTCTTTGGGGGCCACATATTTTTCCTCACCGCCCTTATTGATGATCTCATACTGGAGACCGCTCTTGGTGGTGATCACGCCTTCGCGTTTGCCGTTTTCTTCGAGAAACTTGGTCCCTGCGGCAAGGTTGGCGGCAGCGGTTTCCTTTTCACGGGCTTGGAGCAAGTCTCCCAGCGCCTGCATGGCGGCTTGGAGCTTCTCTTCGCTCAACTCCGGCTTGTCGCCCTTGACGGCAGCCATGAATCCCTTGAGGAAATTTTCCTGTTCGATGTCTTCTGCGCCCACACCAAAGCGGCCGAACTGCTGGCCAAAGGTGCTGCCGGTGCGGAAGCCCAATGCGTAAGAGGAGTCGGACTTGACCACGGCCGGGTCGAGCTTCGGTGCGGCTGGAACCTCGATCGGAGGAGTGGTGGCTTCCGTTTTCGGAGCTTCGGCGGCCGGCGTCTGGGCGGATGAGGTGGCGATGAGGCCAAGAGCCAGTGCGCCGGGAATGAATTTGCGGATCATATGGTTGTGGAAGAGCGCGGAGGCTATGCCGACTTTTTCGGGCTGTCCAGAACGGGTTTTTGACCCATGACAGCCACAAAAGCTGCAAAAGTTGGCAGTTGATCCAAAATTTGCAATCGAACGTCAAAAAATTACAATATCCGTAGTCCCCTCACCCTCGTAGGGTGTTTACGTTGTACGGTCACCCGATTGCCTCGCCAAGAAGGTGCCGAAAGGTTCATACCCATAAAAACCAAGCTCTTTTTCAAGTTTTTCCATTTTCAATCCTTGATTAATTCTGGAAATGTAATTACATCGTATATCGTGATTTTGCGAAATGTTCGGTCCGCAACCATTCGCCAAGTCCAAAACCCAAGGATCGGATCTTCTGCCCGCAAGGTCCGGCCCCGCCAGAACCCATGAAAACTCCCAAAACCCACTCATTTTTTCCACGAGCCTCTCGCCGGACTCTGAACCGGCAGAAGGGATTTGCTCTTATCGTGACCCTGTCGCTGATGATCCTGCTCACCGTGATCGCCGTCGGTTTGCTGACGCTTTCGAGCATCAGCCTCCGTGGTTCCACCCAGTCCGAGGCGATGCAAGTGGCGCGTGCCAACGCACGGCTGTCGCTGATGCTTGCAATCAACCAGTTGCAGACCTTTACCGGACCCGATCAGCGGATCACCATGAACGCGGATCAGAGGCCGAAAGCGAATGACGGTCTTGAAACATCCGCGGCCCTCGGCAATCGCCACTGGACCGGCGTCTATCGTTCCTGGGCCAGCAACGTGGGCACACGGCCCGAGCCGGAGTTTTTGTCGTGGATGGTGTCCGGCTCGCCCACCGCAGCGGAAGGAGTCAAGCTCTCGGAGACTCCCCCATCGGATTCGGTGGAAATCGTGGGAGAGGGTACCCTCGGAAAAGGCTCCACCGGCATGGTCCGGGTGCCAACACTCAACTACCAGCAATCCAATAAAAAGAATGCCAAACTCGCTTGGTGGGTGGGCGACCAAGGGATGAAAGCCGCACTGGCCACCACTGCCCCTTCAAAGGAGAATCAATACGGAGTGGTGCGCAACCAGCACCAATCAGCTCCTCGAAATGCGGTCGAAATGGCCACCGCCGGAACGGCGAAGCCCTTCCAGGACCTAAACCCCGAGGATGAACGCATCCAACAAGTCACCAGCTGGCAACAAGCAGAGTTCCTTGCTTCCAATGTCACTGCGAATCAACCATTGTATCACGACATCACCGCCTCGACCTCTGGATTGCTCACCAATGTGACACTCGGGGGGTTCCGGAAAGACCTGTCGCTACAACTGGAAAAACCGTCTTCTCAGGCACCGCGTGACCCGCTTTACAGCGTCGGCAACGAACCGGGAATCAACCTGAACGAGCTCTGGGCGTATTACAACTCTTACAACGAGGTTCGCCGCAGCGGCAACTTTAATTTCACTACCAGCGGACGACTTGATAATAAGACTCCTTACGTGCTCGTAGATAGCAATCCCACCGCATGCCGCAGTGACGATGAATTCTTTCTCAAGCAACCGGCAATCATCAGCTATCAGATGATCCTCTCCTTCCAGGCATTCCCGGAAGTGGTGGGCGGGGCAACGGTCAACCGGATTCATGTCGTTGCCGACCCAGTGATCACCTTGTGGAACCCGCTCGATGTGCCTGTGGTGATTCCGCAATCATCTTTCATCACCGTAAAATACTGGCAACTCCCCTATGATATTGTCGTTCGCGTGAATGGTGGTCCTCCGTTGCGGGCTCCACTGGCAGCATCGCTGAGCGGTTCGACAACAGGCAACAATGCCGACCAAAATTTCATGTCAATCCAACTGGGGACTTCCCAAGCGGAGCAAATCGTCATGAAACCCGGCGAAATTGTCAAATTTTCCCAAAGTGGTCCAGTCATCAAACATACGGCTGGTGCGGGTAACAAAAACAGCCTCATTGCCCGCAAGGGATTCAACTACGGCGGCGGCTTCGCCATGCCGCTGCGGGACTTGGCAGGCAAGAACATCGATGTGAAAGCGACCGATCAAATCACCTACGAGGCCTTCGCGAACAATCTGACAGCAGGAAAAACAAGCTTAAGTGGCAACTCGATCACAGGAGCAATCGCTCACACCAGACACTTCTCAATCACCCACCACGAAGTGTATGTGGGAGCAGATCGAGGACAATTGCCGAACAGCTTAGGCTATGGCAACATGTCTATCGACTGGGACTTCGGCAACAAGCGCCTGCCATTCGGCGGAGCCAGGGCAGCGGGCGCACCAGGGACGAAGCCCTCGTCATCCAGAATTTATGCCAACAACTTTCCAAACGTTTTCCGTCCTGTAACCGGCGCCGTAACCCGCCCTCTTTCGGGGACGCAGCTTGCTTCCACCAAATCACCGTTCCTATTGCTGTCCTTCAATGCAAAAACCGAAACCGGCTCGGAAACCGGCACCCGCAGTCTTCTGCGCTTCAATCCCAAGGCGCATCATGTCGATTTCTACGATTTGAGCCAGTCCGAGCGTGATATCCTGCCATATGAATTCCGCGCCGAACCCATGACTTCATGGATCAACCGGAGTTTGGACTTGAGTCCGGATGGTTCCGGATTCTTCGGAGGTGGCATGACTGCGGAGTTCGGCACCAACATGGTGACGACCCATGCGTTCCCCCGCCAGCCTCTGATTTCCCTCGCTGCCTTCCAACATTCGTTTGCAAACGGATTTGAAATCCAACGGCCCATCGATGGTTATGCAGCATTGAATTCCCGGGAGCCCATGCTTCCCCAGATCGCCCATGCCATCGGCAACTCGATGGCCCCTTCGCTTTTGGATTCCGACAAGACCGAGGCCGCAGCTGCAGGCAACCGGCCGCTCGCCGATCACTCATACCTCGCCAACCGCGCGCTTTGGGACCAGTGGTTCCTCTCCGGCGTGGCCAACCAGAAGTCAGACACCTTCGGCGCCACGCGGGATGCGAAAATGGTGGCGACCGAGTTTTTCAGCGGCAAGAAGGACCTGCCAGTCGCACGTTACCGGGCCGATCTTGATGGCGAAACCGCCACCAAGCTGGTCACCTCGTTCTTCACCGGTTCTACATCGAATACCGTGGGAATCGAAAACATTGCCAGCTATCTCCGCGTGGATGGCATGTTCAACATCAACTCCACGTCCGTCGAGGCATGGAAAACCCTGCTCGGTGGACTCAAGGGGCGCGTGGTCGTCAGCCGCGATGCCACCGGCAAGGAAATCCTGGAACCCATCAAAACAGGCGTCACTCCGGTCACCGGAGTCCTCAACCCGCAGAATCTCGTCGCTGAAGGAAACGGTGCGGACAACCTGCCCGAGCCCTCACAGTGGGTGGGACGCCGTGAACTCACGGAAACTGAAATCGAACTGCTTGCCACCGCGATCACCCGGGAGATCCGCAAGCGCGGCCCATTCCTCAGCTTGGCGGACTTCGTCAATCGCCGCGTGGGGACGGACAAGAGCCTTGCTCGGGCCGGAGCCATCCAGAGTGCTCTCGACAGCGACTTCACGGGGATCAACAAGCGCTTCATCTCCAGCGGCCGTACCGTCGGTGCTGCCGCCTCGCGCTTTGCCTTCAAGGAAGCAGAAGAAGGAGCCATTTCCCAAGGCATTCCCGGCATCGTCAAGCAGGCGGACATCCTCACCCCCATTGCCCCAATCCTCTCTGCCCGCTCGGATAGTTTCATCATCCGTGGCTATGGCGAAGCGGTCGATGGCAGTGGCAAAGTCACAGCCCGCGCATGGTGTGAAGCAGTGGTCGAGCGGGATCGCAACTTCGTCGATCCCGTCGCCAACCGGCCCACCGCCGCCACGACCACCCTCAATCCGATCAACACCAAGTTCGGCCGCCGTTACGATATGGTTTCGTTCCGCTGGCTTTCCGCGACCGAAGTGTAATCCTCTCCCTCCATGACCAAGCTCATCCTCGTTTTCCTGTCCCTGCTTTCTCTTCCGCTCTCCGCCCAGTCCTCTGCGCCGAAAGGCACTTTGAAAGTCCGCTTTCTTGCGGAGCGCTCACCTGCCGGAACGGGTCAGGTTTCGCTGGTTGCCAAGGAAGCCAAGTCGCCATTGTTTGACTTGCCGATCAGCCACCTTTCCGCGGCGCAGACGCCACCGGAGCGTGTGTTTTCGGTATGGTCCACTGGCTTGAACGTTTCATTGACCACCGTGACCCTGCCGGAGGAAGGGAACCAGTTCATCGTTCTGCTGGTGCCCTCCAAAGAAGGTGGATTCAAGCCCGTCGTCATTTCCGCCAAGGACGCCGGTTTCCGGCCCGGTGATGTCTATTTCTACAATCATGCGGACAAGACCGTGCTCGGCTACGTGGGAACCGCCACCTTCACCCTGGAGCCGGGAAAAGGCAAATCGCTGCGTCCGGAAGGAGCCAAGGGCGACAATCTGTATTACGATGTCGGCCTCGGTGTCCGTGAAAAAGAAGGTGACCGCACACTCAGCAAGGCCCGCTGGCCGGTTCAGAAGCAAATGCGGATGTATGTTTTCTTCTATATCAATCCTACGAATGGCCGCCTTGATTTCAGAGCTGTGGATGAATTCGTGGAGCCCGAAGCTCCGGCCGCGCCATGAGTTCAGCGCGAGCGTTCCTCGCTCAAACCAAAGAGCCACAGCCACACCAAGGTGAGCATGACGGCGGCCAATCCCACGTGGAGGACCTGCACCCATGAGTAAATGTGAACTTGGGACATGATGATGCCCAAGAGCATCTGAATCAGGACGATGCCAAACACGACGTGTTCGACCAGCCCGGCCCCGCCGACGCGGTGTTTTCTGGTGATCAGCCATCCCCACAGCGCCGCGCCCAGGACCACCCACGAAAAACTGCGGTGAAACAGATATTTCCATGAACCTTCCAGCTCCTCAATCCAGGTGGACCGTGGCGCGTTCAGGTGAAATTTCGCGAGTTCATCGGTCATTTCCCGCACTTGGGCGCCGATGATGCCCTCGGCAACGGTCACCACAAGCAGGAGCGTCACGGCAAAGCGCAAGGTCTTCAATGGTGCAGCCGCCATCTTCACCCGCCACGGCCGATCCGTTCCACGCCAGGCGCAATACATCAACATACCCGTCAGGAGCATGGCCAAGGCAAGGTGGGTCGTGAGGACGCCAGGTTTGAGACCACTGTAAACGACCCTCGCCCCCATCCAGGCATTCACCAACACCACCACCAGCGACCCGAAGGCCATCCAAAACACCAAGGGCCGCTTCTCTCGCTGCCAGAAGGCCGCGATGAATGTGACCAGGGAAAAGAAACCCACCGGCAGACTGAACAGACGGTTGGTGAACTCGGTCCACACATGCCGGGGATTGAACTCCGCCCGCAATGTTTCCTCGGTGATCAGGGCCGGATCGCGCCCCATCCGCTCGGCTTTGCGCTGGAATTTTTCAATTGGGAGCTTTTCGAAATCCACTTCCTCCACCGACGTAGGAGGGATCAGACATCCCCAACACGTCGGCCAATCCGGACACCCCATTCCCGAACCGGTCACCCGCACGATGGCCCCCACAAACATCAGGAGAAGCACAGAAACCAAGGCCGCCGTTGCAAATTTCTGAAAGCGCGTCATCGCCATACCCGGACCATGCGCCACGAAGCCGACAATTCCAGTGAAAAGGGAACTCACCGTTCAATGAATACGAAATACCACCGCGAAGGGAAATTCCGCTGCTTTGGGAACCTCAATGACCAATGCATCCGCCTGCTGTTCCCATTTGAGCATCTCCTTCGATCCTAACAAATCCACAGCCGCAGGACTTTTTGCGAGCAATCCCGCATCACGGCCAAGTGCCAGAATCCGCAAAATCTCACCTGCCTTGGGAACCGCCATGATGAAGGCATACACCGCGCCATCCTTGCCCTGGGTGAAACGCACATCACTGGTGGCCATGGCAAACTCCGCATGCTCTCGCACAATCGGCCCGGATGGAAAAGCTCTTGGAATCGACTGGCCAGCAGCCGTGCCAAATCGCGCATCAAGGATCTTCAAAGTCCCGTTTCCATCCAGCTTCAGAGACTCCCCTTCCGCACGGGAAGCTGAACCTGTCTTGCCGCTGATTTCATATCTAACCGTCAGCCGCTTTGCCACACCGGGGGCAGGATCGCCGCCGAGCGACTGGACGCCAGCAACCATATCGAGCTTGCCATCTCGGACAAGCGAGCGAATCCGTTCGGTAACATTCGCTGTTTGAGACGCATCGCCCCCCGTCGTATCCTCGCCGATGATTTTCCAAGCGCTGCTGCCGTAAATGGCCGCAGCATTGCGGCGGGTGAACTCTCCGAAATCCTGCCACATTTTCACTCCGCCGGGCTCGAGTTCGCCTTCGGGTGTGAGGCCAATGTTGAGATTGAAATTTCCATCCCGCGAAATGGCTTCGATCATCTGGAAGATCATCGCCCGGGAATCATAGAGCGTGTTGTCCTCAAAAAACCACTCGCCCAACGTATTTTCCCAGACCCAAGGGTCGCGTTTGATCGGGCCGGTATAACCATTTTCGTGAGGTGCGGCGATACCAGGGATGCGCGGACCGCCCTTGATGACTGCCATGCAATCGACAGGGCCACCATTCTTTGCTGCGCGTTTGTTATACATATGCGCCACCACCTTGACCGTAGCATCGCTGATCACGCCTTTTGCAGTGCCACGACCTGTGAAGGGCTCCGTGCCATCGGTATAGAGCATGTCCGGATCGTAGTCGTCCACGAACTGCTTCACCCGCCGATACCACTTGAACGTATATTCCTTGGCGAAGTCGCGGGTTTCCGGTTGGACAAAGATATCACGAACGGGGGTGAAGAATCCGTCGCGGATGTTCTTATCAGGCAGCACTTCCGGGAGGAGATCGATGCCATACAAATCCTTCGGATCCAGACCCTCCCACCACTTTCCCTTGCCATCCTCCTTGGTTCGGGTGGCGGCATCGTAGGGAACGCCGGCCTTGGGGCCGTTCTTGTCCGCCCCGAAGGCGGGTTGGAACCACCAAAGCGAATAGTCCGCGTGAAAAGCCATGCCCGTGCGAAAATCATGCTTGCGTGCCTCACGGAACATTTCACCCACAATATCCCGTTTCGGCCCCACGTTCACTGAATTCCACGGCTGGTGGGGTGAGTTCCAAAGATCGAAGTTATCATGATGGGCTCCCTGTACGAGGATATAACGGGCTCCGGACTCCGCATAGAGTTTCATCAACTTCGCAGGATCGAATTTGGGCGCCTTCCATGCATTGAGCACATCCATGTATCCAAACTCCGAGGGATGACCAAATTGTTTGAGATGCTGATCATACATCCAACGGTTGTTAGCACGGCCCTTGCGTCCCTCAGGCGGCTGTTGATAGAGAAAACGGGCATACCAATCGCCATTGCGTCCCATCGCCTGCGGCCCCCAATGGAACCAGACGCCGATCTTCGCATCTCGCCACCACGAGGGTTCGCGCTGGATTTTGTCGGGAGAGAATGATTTCCAATCGGCCCGGAAGGGACCGGCAGCAATCTCGTCCGGAATGAGGTAAGGCTCTTTTGCCTCGTCCGGCGTGAGTGGCTGCGCGACCTTCCGGTTCCCACCATAAGCATCGGCAGGGGTGCGGTCGCCGTCCACTTCCGCTTCTTTGGCAAGATCATCCGCTGCGGCAGACCACGTCCCCACCAACACGCCTGCAAGAACCATCACATAAAGACGCCGATGGATGAAAGATGCCATTCGGATGGGAGAGTTTGATTTTGGAATCATCATAACTGTTAGATATGTCTCAGGAATTCATTCATTTGCAAGATTTCGCACTCATCATGACATCAAGGAAAGTCCACGATCTGCTGCGAACCGGCCGGAATCTTGAGCGACTGAGTCTGACTTCCGTAGCGGACTTGGAGTGGACTGCCAAGTTGCGATAGGATTCGAGTTCTGCCGAGTTTCCCGTCTTTCCATTCGATATCCACCGTGAAGCCGCCACGCGCACGCAAACCTTTCACCGAGCCAGTCGGCCAGGCTTTGGGCAACGCGGGCAGCAGGTGGATGACATTCGCTCCCTCGGCGCTGACATCGTGGCTCTGCAACATCATTTCGGCAATACCAGCGGTTGCTCCAAAGTTCGAGTCGATCTGGAAAGGCGGGCAGACACCGAAAAGATTCGGATAGGAACCTGCACCACCCCGCCCTGTCGCGGGTGTCGGCGAGAGCAATCCGCGGATCACCCGTTCTGCTTGATCGCCGTCGTGGAGTCTCGACCAGAAACTGATTTTCCACGCACGACTCCAGCCCACACCACCATTGCCGCGGGCAAGCAGACTGACCTTGGCAGCGGCGGCGCGTTCAGGACTGGTATCGATGCTGATTTGCCTTCCCGGATAGAGGGCGAAAAGATGGGAAACATGGCGGTGTTGGTTTTTTGGATCATCGACGTCCTCCATCCACTCCATGATTTGCCCCCAACGTCCGATGCGTGGTCCAAGGAGTGCATCACGGGACGCGGCGACCCGCTTGCGGAATGCGGGATCGGCTTTGAGGACATCAGCAGCGGCAAGGGTATTGGTGAAAAGATCGTGGACGATCTGTTGGTCATAGGAGGCACCCGGCTGGGGTGTGCGATTGCCTTCCTCGAGCACGATGCGACCGTCGGCTTTTTTCACGGGCCCGTGTTCCGGTGACCATCCGTCCGGTGTGATGAGTTTCCCATCGGGGCCGGACACGAGACGTCCCATCCAGAGTTCGGAAAGATCCCGAAGGTGCGGATAGGCCCGTTTTTCGAGAAAGGCGCGGTCGCCGGTGAAAGCATAGTGTTCCCAGAAATGACGTGTAAGCCAGGCGCTGCCTGGCATGTGGATTGCCCATCCGGTGTTGCCACCATACTGGTTGTTGGTGCTGTAGGCCACCCAGCCGACCGGCACTTTCAAACGCGGATCCTTGGTGGACTTCTGCACCTCGGCGAGCACATCGATCCAATCGAATAGCGGTTCCTGGCACTCGGAAAGGGCCGTGGGCCCTGCCGGCCAATAGTTCATCTCGAGGTTGATGTTTGTGGTATAGGCAGAGAACCATGCGGGTTGTGGCGATTCGTTCCAAAGCCCCTGAAGGTTGGCAGGCTGGCCGCCGGGACGGGAACTGCTGATGAGTAGATAACGTCCATACTGAAAAAGCAGCGCAGCAAGCGCGGGATCCGGTTTGCCTTCTTTGTGGGCGGCGAGTCGCTCGTTGGTCGGCAGCGCAGAAACTGGCGAGGTTCCCAGATCCAGGCCGACACGACTATAGAGGGTTCGATAGTCGGCACGTTGGGATGCACGAAGAGCGTCGAAGTCCTGGGCTTTCTCGACTCGCCCCGCGACCACCGGCGCAGGCGGATTGCCACTGCGAAACTTTTTCGCCGGAACGGGAGCAAAATCAGTGGCCGCCGCCAGATAAAGTGTCGCGGCATCCGAAGCGGTCACCGTGATACCATCGCCGGAAGCGCTCACGGAACCCTTGTCGGCAACCACACGCAGGGCGGCGGCGTATTCAAGGCCGTTAGAGAGTTTGCCCGCGAAGCCGAGCACGCCTTTCGTGGAAACAATCGGTTGTTTGCGAAAATCCTTCAGCTTTACCGTGAATGCAACACGGCCAGGACGATTGGCAGTGATGCGCACAGCGATCAAATTACCCGGCAGGCTGGCGATCACCTCTCGCTCGAAGGTGACACCATCAATGGAATACCGCACGCGAGCGGCGGCGGAATCGAGGTCGAGCGACCTTTGGTAATCAGCCGGCAACGTGTTCGGAGTACCGGGAAACTCGAGGATCACATCACCGAACGGTTGGTAATGCTGCACGCCTTTCGTCTCGCTGTTGCCAGGCACCAGAGTTTGTTCATTGAACTGGATCCGCTCGCTCGACACACCACCGAAGACCATGGCCCCCATGCGGCCGTTGCCGACCGGCAGTGCCTCCAACCAATGCGCAGCGGGAGCTCGATACCACAGGACGGATCCGGGATCGGGCGACGCGCCATGAGCGCTCATGCAGTGAAAAACGAGCAAAAACAATAACCGGATTAGGGATTTCATAATTCAGGAATGGAATGCTGAGCGATGATCGGTTCTGGTCTCAAATGAGACCAACGCCGACAGGTGAACTTAGTCTTCTATGGATTCAAAGCCTCTCGATGGGTACCAATTCAAACGGTTCCAATCATGAGCCAAGAAATGATCGTCGAATTTCCAACAAACCGCTTCTATCGCGACTCGAATGCCCAATTGCCAGACTCGACGATGAAGGTGGCATGACCTTTGACCAAGGGACCCGGGACCAGACCTGGCACCACGCCGGTAGATTTTCCATTCAACCATACCGTGGTATCCCGAACGCGGACCGCCTGATGACCCAACTCTGCAAGCGGAATGCAAACTGTTGCCTTGGTGCCGGGTGGTGAATTCAATGTGAGATGGAATTGCTCCGTTTCTTTCGCAATCTTCAGCTGAATGCGTCCCTTCACGGAATCGAAGCCGGCATCAATCCGTGCAAGCCCGCCAAGCTGGGGATGGACGCGATACTCGGAGTAGCCCGGGGCCGTCGGCGTAACTCCGGCAACATGGGAATGCATCAAGGCAAGCGGCCCGCCAGTCCAGGCATGATTGAGGGTTCCGTCCCGCGTGAACAATTCCCACAGCGTGCTGGTTTCGCTTTCCACCATCTCTTTGTAACGGGATTGCATCCGGTCCAGCGCGGCAGCGGAATCCCCCATGGCAAAGAGCGCTTCGAGGATATACTTTTCGAGATAAGGACTTGCATGAAAGCTCTCGGCGAGAACCTTCCGAATTGCTGGGAATTTGTCAGGACCCGCAATACCGGACACCACAGCCATGCCCTGTGCGCGATCATCCGTTGCACCTTTGTAGGCGGGGTCCCGGTAGGCGCTGCCATTCCAGAACTTTGCATTGGTGGCGGCGATGATGGATTCGCGTTGTTTCCGATAGGCCGCAGCCTCCTCGGGACGAGCCAGCGTTTCCGCCATCTTGGCCGCACCGTCGAGCGCAAGGCAGAACCACGCCTGATCCAACACACGGATGTCCACGTTTTCGCCCCAATCCGCCCAGTCCCACCCGTTTTCCCCGGAGCGATGGACAATCAAACCATCCCCATCGATTTGCCAGATCGAGAGGTAATCCTTCACATGGGGATAAAGATCGACCAGCGCCTGCTTGTCGCCAGTGTGCAGATAGTAGGTCCAGAATCCATAGTGTCCGATGCTGGCGAGCATTTGCTGGGGAAGCTCCTTATCCCAGTTCCCGGCCGGGATCGGCGAAAAGAAGGTTTTGCTGGAGCGCTGCCAATTCGCAAGATTGTACATGCATTTTCGGATCAATGCATGACTCTTGGGATCGAAGGTGTGGAATACCTGGGCGAGTTGAATGACAATATCTCCCCACCATGCGGCGCGCTCGCGATCCGGGCAGTCGAAGAAGGTGTCCCGCATGTTGATGTAGAGCGTCCGCTCGCACTTTGCGGCAAGTTGATTGAGGAAGGGGTTGTCACATTTGAAGTAACCGGTGAACTCGGTATCATAGCCGCTTTCCCGATACTTCAGCCCATGGATGGTTACGCCTTCCGGAATCTGATAGACGACCGCATGTCCGCTCATCCATGCGGGAGTCTCGAATTCCTGGTCCCCTTCACGGGTCAGGTATTCGGCAATGATTTCATTTACAGAATTGTCCGTGCTCATCCGGATCATCAAACCAGCAGGAGCAGTAATCCTGAACCATGGCGTGATTTGTGAATTGTATGGCAAAAGCGCCTTGATCGTCGCAGATCCACCTTGCTTGGGAAGCTGGGGCGCATTCGCATAATCCTTGAGACCGAAGTCCTTCCACTGCGGGATCGAGCGCTGCCAGAGGCGGTTCCAAGGCGCGCAGGGCGGCGCACCAAGATCTGTTGCAGGCTGCCAGGATGCATCATCAAAGGCAGATGTTTGCCAATCGATTGGTTCGCTGCGCGCATCGAAACGCACGGAGCTTTCCGCAAGGCGGAAGTTCGGAACATTCGATGCCTGCCCGAAGGATGGATGCTTGAGCATTTTCCACGAGCTGTCCGACACAACCTTCGTGGAGCCGCCATCCAATTCAAATAACAATCCCGGCGTGCCGCTGTTCTTGTGGGAGAAACCATCCTTGCCGAAGAACCAAGCGAGCACGGCAATCTGATTGCGTCCTTTCATCAAATGGGGCGCGAGGTCGATTTCGTCGAAATAGGTATCACTTGGATTCGGGCCGCGTTTGACCCCGCCCTCGCGCACGACGAGCTTGCCATTGACCCACAACCAGTATTTCGAATCCACTGCGATGCGGGTGGCAGCGCTGACTGGCATCTCGGAAATTTCGAACTCTTTCCGATAACAGGTCCAAAGGTTTGAGAGAGCCCCCCCCCCTGTTGCCATCCCCTGCCAGGGTCCGCTGCCAAGCGGGCCAATCACCTTGACCGATTTGGAAGAAGAACTCCACGAAGCATCTGTAACCACTTCGATTGGCGCGGCACCCTCGAGTTCGACACGCACTTTTCCGATCACTGCCGCCGCATTGATTGCGCCTTGATCCGCGTCGTTGATCACTTCCACGATCAACTCGTTTTCCCCAGGCTTCAACGCCGAACCGATTTCAAGAGAGGTGGGTTGCTGCCAATTCTCCCCCCCGCCGATCCTCTTGCCGTTGACGGTGAGAACAAACCGGTTGTCGGCGGAAAAGAGTGCACCAGCAGACCGGACTTTCGCGTTGGCAGGAATCACAAACGACCTTTGAAGGCTCCTTGAACCGGCAGGCGCCGTTTTTACGGGGTCCACTCCAGGCTCATCCGCCCAGATCCAGTTCGCGCCACTCAGATCGAGCGCGGGTGCCGCACGCAGACCGATCCAGCGGGCTTTCCAAACATGGTCGGAGGGCGACTCTGCGCACACCGCCCCATAAAGACCGATGAGACAGACCGAAATCGAGAGGATTCTTAATAACTTGTGCATTAGAAAAAAATGTTAGTTAAACGGGATCGCGAGATTTCATGGCGCGATGCTCACCGAGAACTCCTGCCAGGAAGTGTTTTCACCGACATCCGTCACCGGGGCAGTCGCCCAGACAATCCAGCGGAAACTGCCCAGCAATGCTCCCGAGGGTGCACGCAGTGAACTCGCCGTGAATGGCGCGACAGCCGCCGAAGCGGTATCGATACTGCCAAGCGGCGTGAACTTGTTAGCGTCCGCAATGTTCCAACCCGGATCCGTCGCCGAGTTGCTGCCATAGATGGTCATCCGTTGACGTCCGCGATTGCCGTTTTGATTGAACGACCATGAATTCACCGCAGAAACCGGCTTCACCGCACCGAGGTCGAGTTTATAACATGCGCCATGAATGCCGTTCGCGAAGACCGGGCCGTAGGACTTCTCAAGGCGGCCATCGCCGAGAATCTCAAGCGGATGATTTCCAACCGCTTGACTGGATGAAAAGACAACATTTGAGGAAGGGATTACTGGCAACTTGTTGAAATCCTTTGCCTCGTTTGCGGAATCGATGCCGATGGAGTGAGTCGGGCGGAGAGCGACTTCAACCGGCTTCTGGTGTCTGACAACACGAAGCTTGAGCGGATGGTTCCGAGCCGCAATCAAGGACTCAAAGAGCTGGGTGGTGTTGGTCACCTTGTAGCCGTTCACGCCCTGGATGAGATCATTGTCGAGCAATCCGGCGGCGGCAGCGGCAGAACCGGCTGGCACACGAACGAGTTGCACCCCGCCATCGTCCTTGCTCACGCCGAATGCAGAGAACTCCTCTCCAACAAGGCTATGCAGCGGTGCACCCAGCCAGAAAAGCTTCAACTCCGACTGACTATCAGAGTCGCCACTTGGCATCCTTACTTCGGGAATGATCGGTGTCTTGGCAATGGCCTTGAGCGATGGTTTCTTCACGCCGAACTGGTCCATGGGAAAGTTCTTGAAGCCGAGTTTCAACGCCGGTGAATCCTCCGCCACGCGGAGATCTCCGGAAGCAGGATCGATAAACTTCGGATCACTCGCCACGGAGTTCGCATCGCAACCGGCACCGAGATTCGCCTTTCGATCCGCTTCGGTCATGAACAAGTTGTGATCGACCAACTTCCCCCAGCCCTCCGGCTGCCCAATCCCGGCGTGGGGTTTCATCACGATGTTGTGATGGAACGAACTCGCCGAGTCATCAAACCACACATGTGGGTGGAATCCGTTGTTCACCATGATGTTGTTATATGCCTTGCGGCCATAGCCTTCGCGGAATTTAAGGCCACCGGCGAGCATGAGGTTGTTATAGATTTCATAGTTGCTGGAGCCATCATCCAGATCGATGTCCCAACCATGATCACAGCGCCAGCGGCTGTCACGGATAACGATGGTTGCGATGGCATCGAGAAAAGGAAGTTTCGGATTCTTTTTCACTTCCGGCTCGGACAGCACACGATGCTTCGAAGTCCAAAAGCGGTCGCGGCCCCAGGAATTGAAGGAGCCGTGGTCATGGGTTTCGAGCACGGTATCGAACACATCGCAGCGCTCAATCAGATGGCCGCCCCAGGTTCCCTCGCTGATGTTGATGCCGGCGCGGGCGCAATCGTAGATGGAGGTATCCCTCACCGATATCTTGTAAGCCATGGAAATTTGGACTCCGGCGGGCTGGCGCTCGACACGGCCGATGCCATGGATCAGGCAATCCTCTACGGCCGAATCGGCGGGATAGTTGTCAGTCTTGGGTCCTGGCGTGCGGTCGATCTTCGTTAGATCGTTGGTTTGCCCGTATTCGAACAAGGGATCGCGCACGGCTTCCGGATCGCCCACGAAGCAGATGCCGCTGCCACCGGCATCATGGATGTGGCAGCCCTTGATGAGGACGCGTCGGTTGTAATTGTTGACGAAAACAGCATTGCCACCCACCTGATCGAACTCGCTATCGAGGATGCTGATGCTTTCGGTTCCTGTTAGGAAAACGGCACCACCCCGGTAAATCGCCCAATCGGAACGCAGCAGCGGTTCCTTGGTATCCATAAAAGTGCGTGCTGTGTGGCGATAGGTAAACCCCTTGAGGCTGATATGTTTCACCGTCTGTTGGGACGTTCCGATGAACTCGACGAGGTGGCGGAGTCGCACCACCTCCACCGCAGCCTTTGCCAGATCCATGCCGGATTCCGGCATGAAGTATAAGGTGCTGTTCTTCGAATCATGGAACCATTCGCCAGGCGCATCGAGTTCCTCGCGGATATTCTCCACCATGCGGAAATCCTTGTGCATGCCCATCTGGCGGTTGTTTTGCCAGCCTCCCTCATAAGTGATGTTGCCATCCGTCCCCTTGCCGGTGATGCGATAATGATAACCTCCCCACCGGGCTGAGTGCATGGCGTGGATGTATCCGCCGGTCGGGTCCGCCCATTTTGCCGCGCGTTCCTTGGAAAAGGCATCGGCGGCGAATCCTTGATAGGCCGCAGTGGTTTTTGCCGGATCGTAGTTTGGATAACGTGCCATCCGCTGGCGGTTGCCATCGATGAAGAGTTGGTCGATTTTCAGGCCATCCGGAGTGGTGGCTTTGTAGATTCCACTGGCTTCCGCCTGCCATTTCAGGTCGAGTTTCAAGCCCCCGCTGAGCACCGCCTTGCCTTCGTGGCTTGCCTGATAGATGACAGGAAATTTTTCCGAACCCGAATCGGCCGGAGTGAACACCAAGGTCTCCGGAAGATAGTAGATGCCATCGGCAACGTGCACCGTAACAGCCTCCTTGCCGGCCAAGGCGCGTGCCGCATCACGTGCCGCCGCGAGACTGTGGAAGGGCGCGGTGGCAGTTCCGGAGTTGCCAGCCTTTCCGGCAGGCGAAACATACAGATCCGCAGCTTGCGCGGAAATCAGACTGAAAAGTCCAAACGTCAGTGAAAATCGGATAACGGGTGTCATTGGGCAGTGGATACGGTGCGAGATGCGCTGTTTTTCCATGCGACTCGGAAAATCAGCGCACGGGAGTGAAGGTAATGGCTTCGAGACTGGACTTTGCGGGATCGCCCTCGACAAGGGAAACGCTGATCTTGTGTTTGCCCGGTTTGGAGAAACTGATGACACCGGTGCGGTAAGGTTTGTAAACGTGGCTGGCGGCTTGTTGATTCTGAATCTTCACGCCTTCCGAGGTTTCCACGGACCAGACAGGACGGCCTTCGCCCTTGTAGGTGAGGGCGACGTGGTAGTCGCCGGCCTTTGCCACATCCACGTCCCATGTTGCCTTCCCGCCAGGTTGCCAGTTGCCGACTTGCAGCGAGAATTTCCACTCGCCGAATTTCTCCATCCAGTCGATGCGTTTGCGTTCGGCGTTGGTGGCGGTGGAGAATTCGCAGGAGAACTTGCTGGTGATGTTCGGGTGAATGCCGAGGGTTTGGTCGATCTTGGGTTGTGCGTTGAACTTGAGCTCGATGAGGCCTGCGAGACTGGAAATTGTTGAGGTCTCCGCAGTGGCGGCGTCCACAATCGCCCAAGTCCCAGACTTGGCGATGGGCAGCGGTTTGGTGGAACCATTGTTGAGGCGCAGGGTGGCGGAGGCGATTTCGCCATCGATGCCGGGAAGGCAAATCTTGCGGTTGGAGGGCCAATCGAAGACGACGAGGTTGAGTGTGTTGCCGGTGCGGGTGACATCGCCCCAGGGCTGGGCGTGATCCCATGGCGACGGGCTCGCGCCATAGACGACGTTGGGGTGTTGTTTCACCCATTTACCGGCTTCCACGAGGTATTCCGCAGCCTTTGCCGGGATGCAGCCCTTACCATCGGGACCCACATTGAGCAGATAGGTGCCGCCGCGGCCGACGGTGGAAACGAGGCGATGGAGGATCTCTTTGGGCTCCTTCCAGTTCTGGTCATACCATGCATAAGACCAGGAATCGTTGGTTGTATCACAGGTTTCCCACAGGCCTTGGTGGCTGCGGACGGGCACTTCCATGTCGCCGAGGCTGACATAGTCGCCCATGCCATGGCCGATGCGCGAGCAGAGCATGGCATTGGGTTGTTTCTTTCTAACAAGCTCGGCAAGCGCCTTGACGTGTTCGACCGGCATGCTGCCCGGCGTGTCGAACCATACATAGGAAAGCTCTCCATAGTTCGAGCAGATTTCATCGACCTGCGGAAAGCACTTTTCCTTGAAATAGCTGTCGAACGAAGCGGCGGAGCCATCCGGGTTGTTGCCCGGGCCACCGGCGGCACCAGGAGCGGTCCAGTCCTGGAAATGTGAGTAATAGAAACCGAAGCCAAGTCCCGCAGCGCGACAGGCGTCAGCAAGCTCCTTCATGGGATCCCGCTTGAACGGGCTGGCATCGACGATGTTGAAGGGATGTTTCGATTTGAACATCGCGAAGCCTTCATGGTGTTTTGAGGTGATGATGATCCATTTCATGCCCGCTTCTTTGGCAACGCGGACGACTTCATCGGCATTGAACTCCGTCGGATTGAATTCCTTGGCAATTCCCATGTATTCTTCGTTAGGGATATGCATCTGGTTTTTGATCCACTCGCCGATGCCATAGAATGTCTTATCTTTCCACTGCCCGCCCAAATGGGAATAGAGGCCCCAGTGGATGAACATGCCATAGTTTCCATCACGGAAGAGTTCGGCACGCTTGCTACCCTCGACGCCTTCCTTGGCGCTGCGGTCGCCCCACATTTTGTCCATGGATTGCTCGGCAAATGCGGGAATGGTTAGAGAAAGGGCGGCGAGCGCAGGCAGTGTGGTTTGGATGATTTTCATGGCAGATGGATGGACAATTGGAGTGGTTGGATGACAGATCAATCGCAAAGAGCGGCAGAGCTCCCAAACTTCAGGCACCGAGGCACTTCTTTGTGGAATCCATGTTCAATGATGCAGAAATCAGGAAACGCATGATAAGACAGAAGCCAATCAAGCCCTAGTTTTCCTTCGACACGGGATCACCGCCCATCAGGGAAAACTCACGATAAACATTGAACCCGGTGGGGCCGTTGGAGAAATCCAAACGAACCGCAGCGACGTTGTCAGAATGGACAGGGATGCGGAGTTGGGTGGCACCTGAACTGCTGTTTACAGCGGCATCGCCGAGTCTAACAAACCGGTCGGGCGCATTCGCCTTGGCGATCCAAATGCTGTAGGCCTGGCTGGAGTGGGCATCGCCATGGCCGGCGAAACTGCGGATTTCCCCCAGGTAATGCCCCTTGGAATTTTTTGTTAGGTCCAGCCGGATGAGCAGGCTGTTGCCCTGACCATAGCCACGGAATGTCTTGCCGTCGTCGAGGGTGTCGGCCGTACCGGAACCGTTGCGGGTGGTGCCATTGCACAAGGCGGCGGCATCGGAGGCTCCTCCCTGAGCCTCCATCGAACCGCTGTCTTGCATGGTGGCGATCGGCAGAAGAAGATCCGCCTTCGGCACATCCTCCTCGAATCCGTCCATGGTCTCTGGTTTGACGAGTGACTCGGCCATCAGCATTCCAGCCATGGCCGATTGTTCCTGTGCCCACTCTTCCGCCATCATGCGCACCGGACCTAACAGACCGGATGAAACCAGCTTCGAATCCCGGTTGAAGTAATTCCAAGTGGCAAAGGTATGTCGATCTGATGACGGGCGTTTCTGACCTTTCACAAACCAATCTGGAAAACGCTTGAGATAGCCACCGTGGCCCATGTGACCTGGCTGCCACTCGCAGTCGGCAGGCACCTGTTCGTCGCCGATCATGCGGTTGGCCCAGACATTGGTGACGGCGATTTCCAGACGATTTCCGGCTGGGTTGAGCAAACCATCCGGGACGAGCACTCCCCAGGGTGCGCACCAGACAATACCGAGATCGCTGCCATTGAGCCGCACTCTTGCAAGATGATGGACCTTCCCGAGATCCAGAAAGGCGGCACCGCGATGGGCGCTGTCGAAGCTGGTTCGATAGACAGCAGTGCCACTGTAGTATCGAATGCCGCGCTCTGGACGGGCGGTCCAGTCGTCGAGTTTGGAAAAGCTCACGGGCTTGTCGGGACCACCCCATGCGGGATCGAAGGTCACGTTCCACGCACCGCCGATTGCAAATGCCTCCCGAATGACCGCGGAGTTTCGTCTCTTCGGATTAGGCGGTAAAACCGGTTTGCGGAAAACCACAAAGCAACTTTGGGCCGCCGAGAAATCAAGGTTCAGGCGGGTGCTCGTTTCCGAAGTCTGAAAATCCGTTAGATCACGCATCGTCCCAGTGACGGGATCCCATAACTCAGGAGTCATGCCTCCAACCTGAAACATACAAGTGGCAGAGCCCGAACCCTGGCTGGCATTGGCAACGAAGAACACATGTGCGGAGCCATCGCTGCGGTGGATCCCCTGGAGTCTCACATCGCCTGATGGATTGCCGAATGACAAGCCCGACTGCGCCACCGAACTGCCCCACTGGAGGAGTGCCTGACAGCGCCCTAGGTATGCGAGCCATGCCTTGCCCGGTTCCCACCAAGTTTGAGTGCGCCCAAAATGGGTGCCCCACTGGCCCATGGTCATGCCGGGGCGGATTTGATCACTCCATGGTTGGTGCGGATTGGTGTGCAAGATTAGGCGGTTGATGCCCGCGCAAAATGCGCCGTCACCTACCGGCTTGAGCCAGCCCGGCGTCTCGGTCCACTGACTGCGGTCCGGACTGCCGGTAAAGGCCTCCGCTTCGAGGATGTTGTGTCGTTTTCCGTCCCTCGCGTTGAAGATTCCATTCATGCCATGTGGCGAATAGGCGTCCCCTGACCAGAACTCGGTCATGACGCGGTGGACATGCGGTGAAACCTCGCCGGTATGGAAAGGCCCGCCGTAAGGTTCGCACACAAACCGCAGGTTCTCTTTTTCGAGCATCCGCGCCATGGTGGCAAACAACACATCACGATAGAGATCCGCGATGGTCCGGCTGAAATCACTGCGAAACTTGGCGGTTTCGCCCTCATCCCCCACCACACGACCGGCGAAGGTGGGGAGGAAGGTTTTGATCTCATATCCGCGACGTTTAGAAAACTCCCGCGGCATCAGCGGTGTCCACGATGGAGTGCCGGCCTCATAACTGTCCAACAGGATATGTTGAAGTCCGGTGCCCACCAAAGGACCGAGATGTTCCTTCAGTTTTCCGATCACATGACCGAGATGAAATTCAACAGCCTTTTCACTCATCTTATCGCATTCCAAGCCCATGATCTCCCATTGGTTCGGTTGGGTGAGCGCCCCCATGGTGGTGTGACCGAATCGATAAACAAGCCACTTGCCTGCCGGTGGTGTCCATTCAAGCGTGCCGTCCGCTGCCATCTTTGCAGTTAAATCGACGATTTGATCCTTACCGATCACGCCCTCGGCCGGGGTGGCGAGCACGGCGATGTCCTGCCAATAGGTCTTGCGGCCCTCGACGATGGGCTTTTCCAGCACGCCGGTTTGCTTGTTGATCATCGGAAACAGCATGTCTCCCCGCGGATCGATCACAGGCTTTGGCAACACGCCGCGGAAGACCGTTCCTCCTTCGATCAGGGTCTGCGATTGGAAAATCTGCTGCATCGAAAGCTCCGGAGTGATCCAAGGGCCGCCGGTGCTGGTGTAGCCCGGGCAATTGTGAAGCCCGACATCCACGCCCAATCGCTTGCCCTCCGCCGCAGCGTGACGAACCAGCTTCCACCATGGATCGGTGAAGGCTAACAGCCCCTCATTTGGCGAGTTCTCAATGTGACCCGCCCACGGAGTACAGACATCGGCCATGCCGAAGATCGTCGCGCCACTGATACCGGCTTTTTTGAACTCCTCTAGATCACGAGTGATGCCCTCCTTACTGACATTGGATCCCATCCAATGCCACCAAACTCCGGGCTTTGCCTCGTCGGGAGGATTGCGAAATACCTCCTCGGGCGAGGCGGCGATGGAAATGACGGAAAGGCCGGCAAATAGCAATGCGATAGGAATCAGGCATCTCGGTGGAATCATAAATAAAGATGGAAGATGGTTTATTAAATTGCAGATATCTATCAGTACATTCGAATCCTCAATACTCTGCTGCAAAGATTTGAAATTCGTTGATGTTGATCACATTGGCGGCCTACAGGATATTGAGACGGACCTGGCGAGTTTGGCATCGTAGCCGGGCTCTGCAAACTGGCTGGAGGCGGTGATCGGCTTGCCTTGGCCTAGAGAGACCGGCGGGGTGAATGGTTTCCACTCCGGGTGCTTGCCGAGCCAATTGACGATGTCCTTTTCGCATGAGGAAGGCGTGACTTTGAGGGAAACGGCCGGACTTGCGACAGCGAACTGGCTGCTCATCCAACATGCGATCAAAACGTGTTTTCTCATGAGATATCTGTGTGTGGACTACGAAAATCAGGGGATGTCTGCTTTCGAGGAATTCAATCCGCTTTGAGTTTCAGATTGGCTGCGGCTTCCTGGAATATGCCGATGCTTTGTGGTGAGAGGTGGCCGTCCTGGGTGATTTCCAGGTTGAAGATGGGGACGTTCTTGTGGGCGATGAAACCCTTGATGAGATCGGTGAGTTGGCTGGCATCCCAGCGCGGGCCGGAAGGCGGTGTGTTGGGGGCCCTGTGCACCCAGGTGGAATCGGAAATCAGGCAGGCGCTGGCTTGCAAGCCGGCGTGGGTGCCGGATGGGTAGATGCCTTTGGAGTCGGGTGTCAGAAGCCCGTCAATGCCGCGTGGATCGTAGCAGGCCTCTCCGGTGCAGTAGTCGTGGAACTGGGTGGGGTTGTTCATTTGCCAGGCGTTGAAGCTGATGAAACGTTGGGGATTGCCGGCTTTGGCAGCCATGGCGAGGGCTTCCCACGGAGCACTACGATAGTAGTAGTTCGTCGCGCCATCGTCGAACCACCAACCCGCAAGCTTGTCACCGTAGCGGTTGCCGACTTCAGAAAGAATAGCTTCGAGATTACCGAAAAACTTCGTGGTGTCCGTCTCCCAGAATCCGCTGGCATTGAGCCACTCGGCATCATCGTGGGCACCGAGGTGAAAGTAGAGGAACAACTTCATGCCGCGCTTCGCAAGAGCGGTGGAGAGTTCAGACGGAAGGTCGCGCTGCGTCGTACGGCCGGGGAGGATGGCATCAAGTGTCTTGTTGGGCCCGGGGAAATACTGGAAAGCGTGCGAAGTCGTGAAGACCACGAAGCCTGCACCGGTGGATTGCATCGTTTCGGCGAATTTCTCCACATCGAATTCTGCGACGGCTTGTTCATAGGATTTCTGCCCGCCTTGGAGTGGCACGGATTGCTTCGTCCAATGAACCATCATGCCGTAGCGCGCATTCTGGAACCACGTGGGATCGGCGCGCATGGCGAGGGCGCGTTGGGTCGAAGCCTCGCGCACTTCCGGACGGACCAATTCAACGGCATGAACCTCGGCGCTGAAATCCGCTTTGCCATCGGCGGCGGCGATGCGGAGTGTGAGTGTCGATTCACCGGCTGGCAGATCCAACAAGCCGTCGAGTTTGAAGCGTTGCCAACTGTAGGGATTGGCAGGCAGCGTGCCGCGGAGCGACTTGTCGGCGGCATCAAGCTTGAAGGCGAGTGGTTGCTTGTTCGCACGTTTGACCAGCACGAAGACCTCGTGAGCACCGGGCTTGTCTGTTGTGATTTTCCAAGTGGCGGATTGGTTCGCGTTGCTCCACCCGGAGACTTGGAACTTGCCATGGCTGGAGTGGCTGACGCGCGTGAGTCCCTCACCCAATTCGGCGTCCACTCCCATCAGCACGGTGAAATCATCGGGCTTCAGTTTGAAGTCGGGCTTGAATTGAGCGGAAGCACTGGTGAGTGCCATCGCGAGTGCGGTGAGGCCGCAGAAGGCTGTTTTGGTGAATTGCATATCAATTGTTTTATTGTCGGCTCATGATTCAATCGTCGAAACCGCTTAGTTCTCCGACGGTGGGAACAATTGGAATTCGTTGATGTTGATCGCATTGGCGGCCTGCAGCACATTGAGGCGCACGGCGCGGGCTTTGACGGGAGAGATCGCAATGTCCTTGTCCGCGCCGATGGTCGTTCCGCGTGCGACTTCCTTCCATGCATCGCCTTGTTTGACCTCGATGGTGAACTCGCGGGTTTCCTTCCACTCGATTTCCGAAATAAGGATCGAGCCGATTTCTTTCTCTTCTCCGAGGTCGATTTCGAGGGAGCCAGAGCGGGCGGCGAAGTCCGAGGCCCAGCGGGTTTTCGGGTCGCCGTCGTTAGCGAGTTTGGCGTCGTAGCCGGGTTCGATAAATTGGCTGGAGGCAGTGATCGGCTTGCCCTGAGCAAGGGAGACTGGCGGGGTGAAGGGTTTCCACTCCGGGTGCTTGCCGAGCCAGTTGACGATGTCCTTTTCACGCGAGGAAGGCGTGACTTTGAGCGAAACCAGCTTGCCGCTTTTCAGAGAGGCTTCGACGATGGTTTTGCCCGGGGCGTGGAGTTTGAAATCCACATCCCATTCCGCGGGCCAGCCGCCGAAGAGGTGGAGTTTTCCTTTCACGCCGGGTTCGGGGGCTAACAACATTTCCTGAATTCCTGTCATGCCGGCACCGCCCCAGTTGAAGTCGGGCAACCAGTCGTGGCCGGGACCGAAGAAGGCGGGGAAGCGCGCTTGGGGCGCGGCGGTGTTGGCCATCTTGTAGATCGCGCGTTCCTTGGCTTGGATCGGCGCGGCCATGGTTGCCATGTTGGTGACATTGGCCATCCATGAATAGTCCTGCTTGCAGAGGCGGGCACGGGCTTCGGGAATGGTGTCCCATGTATCGCGCAAGAGCTGGATGGTATCAGGGCGGGTGATGCCGACGCGGCGATAGGGCCAACCGGCATAGTGTTCAATCGGCTCCCATGAGTTATGGGATTTGTTATAAGTTTTGGCAGGAAGCACTGCCAAGTGGCCCTGGCGCTTGCCAAGGGGGACGGGGGGCAGGGTTTTCCGGATGCCTTCGATCCGATTCCGATCGGTCGCAGACAATTTGGAATAACGCAACAGGCCTTCGGTCAATGCGTGAAGTCCGCTCACGGCATCTACCGGATTGGTGGCATCGCCGGCATACTCCAGGCCATTGCCGGGATAAATGATCAGTTTGCCATCGTCACCCAGCTCCTTGCCGGTGCGGGCCTTGGTTTCCTTGCGATAGAAACTGTCATAGAAGTGAACGATGCCGAGAATCCATGGCATATCTTTCGAAATATCAATGCCCAGCGCATCGAGGGCCTGCAAGGTCATCCACGCGTGTTCGAGTCCCATCGAAAAATGATAGGTGAGATGTTCCGCACCGGTGAGCCCGTCCGGGCGGGGGCCGACATCCCCGCTGCAAAGCCCCCAGATATCGAGTGGCTCCACATAGACCGCACCTTCCGCGCCCTGGCGCTTGGCACGGGAGAAGGCGCCGGGCGAGCGGTCGCGGTAGAATCTCACAGAAGGCGATAGCAGGTCCGCATCGCCATTGGCAAGGTTGGGCCAACCGAGCCAGCGCTGGTTCTGTGACATGAAATAACAGAACATCCAGCGTCGGAAGTCCGGTGTGGACGGGCCTCCCTGGGAGATCGGCAATTCGTCATTGTTGTTTCCCGTGATCCGGCCCGGCTTGTTGTCGGTGGTAAAAATGCCACCGTTGAAAAACAAGGGCAGCTCGCCATCGCGGTTGGCTGCGAGCATATAGCGGAAGAGTTGATAGTTTTGGCCGATCAGGTATCCCGGATCTTGGGATTGCCGATTGATATGGATGTGCGAGCGATTCCAGAACTCGTCCCAGCGTTTCAATTCGGCGGCTTTGGCGGACTTTAGGAAGACGGGATCGAGCGCGGCCTTGGCCTCGGATTTCCACTTGGCAGGTTCGCCGTCGATTTCGCCATCAAGGCGCATCGTGATGACCTGGGACTTTCGCGGCTGGGTTTTGCCGGTCCATGCCTTGCCATCCCAGAATTGCCATTGCACGGCGGATTCCACCGGTTTGCTAATGCCACCGGCCACCGCCACGGCACCACCGGACACCCGGCGCGTGGTGGCATCCAGAACGGCAGACCTTTCAATTCCCCTCCCCTCGGCCATGGCCATGACATCGCCACCGTGATCCGCGTTGCGATGGAACCAGACGAAGCCGGATTCGTCCGCCGAAACCTGATCGCCCTTCATGTCGGTTTCGCGAAACATGTCGAGTTTGAGCCCGCCCTTGTCCCGATCCCGCCAGGTGGCGAAGGAAACTTCCATGGGTTTTTCCTGTGCTTGCTCCGATTGGAAAAAGAGGGTTTCGCCGCCAAACCACAAGGATGCCTTGAAGTCACCTTGAGTGATGGAAATCGTGCCCGTGGCGGGATCGAGCTGTTGGATGAAGCCTTCCTTGCCAAGATCGACATCGGCAGGCGTGATGCGCATGCAGCCGAGCTTGAGCAGGCGTCCACGTTCATCGAAGGCCCCACTGTGGGCAAGATAGAGCCAGATGGATCCGTCCTGAACCCATACGTTCGCCCCTGCTCCCATGCGCCCTGAGAGGGGCATCGAGTCGAGGGAGTCGATGGACGGAGTGGTCCAGGCGACCCGATAGTTTTCGATGCCGGCATGCACGGATGCAGTGAAACCGAAGAGAATGACGATAGATGATTTCATATCAATGGATCAGAATTTGGGCTGCATGATGCTCACCCCCATGAGGCCGATGACGGACTCCTGAGAGAGAGCTTCAAGGGTGACACTTTCAAGAATGACTCCTGGGCGGAGTTTGCGGTTGAGGACCATCGCGCGGCAGTTGGTGCCGAGTTCCACCGTCATGGGCCATGGTTTGGGGACGGTGAATTCTTCACCAGGTTCGGTGTAGTATGATGAACCGAACTGAGCCCGCGCCTGGATGCCTTTGATGGGCGATAGATTCCAGTAATTAAAGGGTGGGATGAGTTCGAGTGTTTCCTCAACGCCATCGGCATATTTCAGACGAATCACCGCGTTGGCAATGCGGCCTTGCATGACGGTGGTGGATCCACAGATGAGAAACCATGCTGCCTCGCCGGATTGGCGGACCGGGACACTGACTTGATCCGGCCAGTTATCCCAGAGCGAGGCAAATGCAACATTTCTATCAGAACCACCCCACTTGAAGGGGACACCTTGTGGAGTGACGAGGCGGGAGGGATCGGCGGGGTCCAACATGGATTGCACCTTGTCGAGGGCGATCTTCGGTCGCTCCACTCCCCAATGCGGGAAACACCATGGCGAATATCCATCATCTCCGATCCGCGTGGAGACCGTTTGCGGGCGGGGTGATACATATTTCTGCTCGTAGATCTGCGTAATGTCGGCGCTCAAGGAAGAAGTGATATCGATGGGTTTCCATGTCGCTCCGGAAGGGACCTCAGCGAAGGTCACAGGCTCGGTTGGTGCGGCATGGATGTGCAGATTGAAGATATGGATCTGCTCAAGCGCACCGGTTTTCACTGTCGCGAAAACACGTCGATGACCGGAATTTTTGGAGAGGCTTCCCGCAATTGCCGCACCACGGATGACGGCACCTTCAAGTGCGCCCAAGGGATCGCTGAATGAAACCAGTGAGACCGATGCATCTGCGGACGGCTCCAGAAGGACCTTTTCTCCGATCCTGCCTTTGATCTCAATGGGCTTCGCTTCCGCAAGGGTGTCCGATGTGGTGATTGCGATGCGAAGGGTGATGCCGGCAGTCGCCGGAACAAGAACCCGGACGATGGTCTGACCGAAGCCGGGGCGGGTCTCGTAGCTGACTGGCTTGCCATCCACCATCACACTGGAAATCGCGCTGGCACGAAGCGGCAGATCGACCGTTAGGGATGCGTCGCGTTGGAGTTTGACATCGAGCGTGTGAGTGTTGTTCCGCTGTTCATAAGCGATCGCGACATCGTGATTGCGGATCGATGCCTTATGCCAGTCGGCCGGAAACTGCGGTGCAATGAGCACTTTGCCGAAGGGATAGTCCGGTTGATAACCGAAGAGCCCCTCGACGAGGGTGCGAGTAAAGGTATGGACGGTATCGCCGAAATCCGTGCCGCCGACGAGGTCCACGGAATCGCCGGGAACCAGATCGTTGAAACCCGTGTGAAGGATGCTGCCACGCAGGACATCCCAGCCATCGCGAGCGAGCCCCGAGCGGAAGTATGCGTGAGCGAGCATGAAGTTGTCGCCGGGCCAGAGGACGCGGACCGACCAGATGGCAGGAGCAAAATTTGAGGTCACCACCCGGCGCCCGCCACTTTCCATGGAAATGTTCTCCAGGTTGTATTCGGTGTTGTGCAAGGTGGTGGCGGCTTGCTCGGGTGTAAGCATCCCTGCTTCGATCGGGATGCAATGGCTGTAGAGCCAGGGATTATTGACGAGGCGCTTGTGTCCTCCCTGCTCGCGGAACAGACCGGGGTGGCCAGCTTCGGAAACCCATAACTCCTTGAAGAACCCGGCCTTGATCTTTTCAAGACGCGCCTGGTGATGGGCTACGGACGTTTCATCTTTGGCACGTTTTGCGAGATCACGGGCAAACTCATGGGCGCGGTAGGCATAAGCTGTGGCATCGGCACAACCGCCGCCATTGAACCAGATGCAGTCGGTCGGCCAGGTGTTGATGACACTTTCATAGGTGCCATTCTCATCGGGATCATAACATTCCTGAAAGCGTTCAAGGTGAAGTTCCACACCCTTGCGGAGTTTGGCTTCATGCGCGGGATCGTCCATCAGACTCCAGCGCCAGTCTTGCAGGATCTGGTCGAAATACTGGGTCTGCATTTCATAGAATGTCTGATCCCCAACCACATAACCTTTGCCATAGAATCGGGAATTCGCGCCGGGTTTGGTAAGTCGGTAGTCTTTTCCCTCATGCGCTCCCATCGACTCACCGGAGGTCTTGTCCGACTCGGTGAGTTGGGTCGCGAGATAGGTATCGACCGAAGTCTTCACCCGGTCCGGCCAGCCCAGCATGGTGCCTCCGATGGTGGTGCGCCAGCCAAGATAAGGTGAGTTCCAAGACATGCTGCCATGGACGAACTTGTTGCCATACCACATGCCATCCACACCCGCGACAGCCATGGCAGCAGCGGCGTTGACGCGTGGATCGGGAGTGTTCACTTGCAGGCGTGAAGCAAAGTCGGCCGAACGCGCAAGTGCTTTGGAAAAGAGCGCCTTGGGCTCGGTATCGTCGGCCAGTTTTTCGGGTGTCTGATCGATACGGATGAAAGACCAATGAGCGGGTTGCTTGCTGGAAAGCGGAATGCTTCCCGCAATCATCGGATGTTCATTCGCCTTGCTGGCAGTGAGGGAGGCCGGATTTGCCCAGTCGGCGGCATCCGCCGTGGCGAGCGTGCCAGTACTAGCTCGGCCGAAGGTGCGGTGGCCATTTCCACCGGGCAGGGCGACGGTGAACGAACTTGCAAGCGGACCTTCGTGGGCTTGTGCGACGTTTCCGCGAGCGCTTGACGGACTGAAGGATGCCTTGCGCAAAGCCTCATCGCCGACCGGATAGGGATCGATGGTCCAATTGAGATTTCCTCCCGGCTGATGCGCACCGCCATAGGCCCATACGAGTTGATCGCCATCCCGTGATCCGCTGGAAGATGCGCGGGCGGTGAAGCCCGCACTTTCGCCAAGCGTGAGGACTTGCAAGCGGAGGATCAGTCCGGGAAACGAAGGGTCGGTGACCTGCCATGTTGTGTGGGCAGGTTGGAAGGTGGCGGTGATGTTGGAAAAGTCATGCAACCACTTAGTGTTGGAGCCACGTTTCATTCCGATGAGAAAATGGCCGTGCACCGTGCTGCCGCTGGCAAACTTCACCATCGGCTTGTCGCCCGTAAGAATGAAGGCATTGGTGTTGTTGGTATAGTGGGGTCGATTGAAATAGCGGCCCTGATTGAAACCGATCACTGCGTTTCCAGAGGCATGATAGCGCGTCTTGTCGCCTGCGGGCGGATTGAAATTCGCCAGATCCGGCACGCTCACCACTGTCAGATCACATGGATCACTTTCCACCTTGCCGTAGCGATTGGAAACTAGAACCTGATAGATTCCGGCATCCGCAGGGGAAAGCGAATCGAAACGCAGCACCGATGAAGTGGCGCCAGGAATGTTTTTCCCATCCTTTTTCCACTGATACGTGAGAGCGGCTTGTCCGGTGGCTGCGTTGATTCGAAACGAAAATGGCTCACTGGCATAATGCGCGGCACGTTTGGCAAGCGGCGTGGTGATGAGCGGCGGCGAATCGGAAGGGATGGCGAGATCCAGAACGAGCTGCACCGGTGAGGCGGTGCCACCATCAAGCGAGAGGCTGTTGGACCAATGCCAACGCGATCCCCAGTTGGCTCGCTGAACCGATTCGATCCGCTCACCACGGGCGGCTGGTGAGGCAGTGAGAAACCAGGTATCCGCTGCATGGTTTTTCACCCAATCCGTCACATCCACCGAACCCGCGCCGCTGGCGTCGATCTCGATGGTCAGCGGCTTGGACAGATAGCCTGAGCTTGAGAAGGAGGCACCGCTTCCCGGTGGCGAAGGATAGGCAGCGGAACCATTCAAGGTGCCGCGGTTCACCGAAGAAGTGATGCCCAACGAGGTGCGGGCGAGATAGATCGTGCGGGCGGCATTGTCTTCGGTGCCGCTGCGGAACTTGAGGATGGCGGAGCGGATATCACGGCCTGCGGAAGCCTTCTCCACCGCCTTTTCGATGCGGAACCAGGTCTGTTGCGCGCTGTTATGCGCATCGCCTGCGGCATAGGTGCTAAAGCTAAGTGAATTCGCTTCAAAGACCTGCGATGAACCGTAGTTCACTCGTTGGACAAAGTCGAACGAAGGAGATGGGATGGTCACAGTCTGCCCGATCCCCTTAACGGACAAAAAAAGGAAAAATAGAGCTACAGGCATGAAGCGACGGATTGCTTGGATCATGGATCGATTAACTGAAGATGTGGGGTTAGGGAAACTGTCAGGCATCCACCGGATCCCCTTGAAGCAAGATGCTCGGGCGCTCCGATCAGCGTCATCTATCTACGCGACTCCCAGCCACCCGATGCATGGACTTTTGCGGAAAATCCATGGACTTCGTGAGCCGCCACCCGTCCAACCCTGCCATCGAGCTCGCAGGAGGGGCCTTTGGCTAGGCAGCCCTTTTTCGAGGAAGAACCGTCGATGGGGGATTCTTTGCCTGCGACGCTTCATCCGTCTCCGCTTCGATTCGGCCGATCAATCGATGAACGCCTGCACTCCCTTGGCCGGAATTCTCCTGAAAGCAGGATCAGACGGTCGAACGATTGAAAATCGGCCTCGGTGTGTCCAGCGGTCAAGAAGGCCAAACAGGTGGAATGATCGAACAACGGAGCCTGCGGAGCAACAACACGCCAATGCCCACGCTTCAAGTTGGAATGCGTTCTTGCCGAATTCCCTCCTTGTCAGGTCCAACAATCCCGGAGAGATTCGGGATCATGAAACGGAGAACTTTTCTTGCCGGAATGGGAACTGCGGTGGGTGCCGGAGCGATGGGCAATGCCGCAGAAGTGGCATCCGCCCTCAAGGCAGGAGACATGCCACGGCGGATGCTGGGGCAAACGGGTCGCTCGCTGCCAGTCGTGGGATTTCCCTGCCTGGCCTTGAAAAATGGCGACCAACAGGCGGCGACGGAGGCCCTCCACCGGGCAATGGATGTGGGCGTGGATTACTTCGATGTGGCTCCGGCCTACGGCAAGGAGGGCGAGTGCGAGATCAAAACCGGCGAAGGACTCAAGGGCATCGCGCGGGACAAGTACTTCCTCGCCTGCAAAACCCAGAAGGATGATGCGAAGGAGGGCCGCCTCGAATTGGAACGCTCGCTCAAGCGACTCAACACCGATCACTTCGACCTCTATCAACTCCACTGCCTCCAACGCGAGGACGAGGTGAAGCAGGCACTCGGCCCCGGCGGCGTGTTGGAAATGATCCTAAAGGCGAAGGAAGAGGGAAAGGTCAAACACATCGGTTTCTCCGCCCACACCACGGAAGCGGCGCTCGCGGCACTGGATGGCTTTGATTTCGATTCGTGCATGTTTCCCATCAACTTCGTGGAATGGTATCAAACCGGCTTCGGCCGCGAGGTGATGGAACGTGCGGCGGCCAAAGGCACGGCGATGATTTCCATCAAACCCGTCTCCCGCGGACTCTGGCCAAAGGAGGTGAAGAAAACCTATGATTGGTGGTATCGGCCACTCGAGGATCCCAAGGAATATCAACTCGCCATGGACTGGGTGCTGTCGCTGCCCGGCATGGTGACCACGCTGCCAACGAGTTATTATGATGTCTTCGACCGCACTGTGGAAGCCGCCCGCAAGCACCGGCCCATCGGCGATGATGATACGAAAACCATCCAGGAAATCGCCACGAACTGCCTGCCCATTTTCAAAAATGGCGAAAAGAAGGCAGCCGCCCAATTCATCCTTCCGGGGATTCCCTCATACCCATCACGCCCGTATCGGGTGTGAACGATGCCAAGGGTGGATGAAGCTAAGCAAACAACCTGACCCGGAAAACAGCGGCCGGGGTACCGTGGGTGGCTTGAACCCGGAGTGTTAGTTTCGAAGTGATCATTTCGGTTTCGAAACGGTGATCGAACCGAGCGGAGTGATTTCCACGGATCTCCAGCACGGCACTTCCCGTTTCATCTAACAAATCGAAATCCTTCACCAAAAAGGGAACCGTTTCCTCCGGGTGCGTCATCAGAACGCTTTCCATCGGGTGATCCCAGTCCGGATCGAACTCGATGATGAGACGACGGATCGAAACAGGCTCCGGCCAACTGAGTTGAAGCTCCGGTCGCGGATCGGCAGGATCGGCGACCCATGCATTGACCGCCGTGGTGGGGCGAGCGGGTCCATGAGTGACTTGCGAAGCAGCGAAAGCTTCCAGCGGTGGATCGATGCTGAGAGCAAGATTGCGACCTTCCGGGCGGCGTTTGGGAAGCCAGAACTCGAAGCTGTCGATGCCGATGCCCTCGGGCGGCGATTGCACACTGGAAGTCGCGACCGCTTTGTTGAACGCATTGGTGACTGCAACCACTCCGGTGAGGCGCTGGTCGCTGAGGCGGGCACGGATGGCGGCATTTTCGCAGAGCTGAACGAAGTAGTAACCGCCGCGGTCGAGTGGCCGCGAGAAGCGGATCTGCGGGCTGGATTCACCGGCGGCAATATCGAACTCAAGGACCTCAAGGGTTTCCTCGGGGGTGAAATTTCCGGTTTTTTCCGAACGGCGGAGTTCGACGCGGAGTTTCGTGGAAGTCTCAGCGGAGAGTTGGAAGGTGAATGAGGGACAAGGTCCCTCAACCAGAGGAAGCAGCATCGCCCATCCACTATCCAGCTTGAGCCAATCGTCGTTGGCTGGAATCTCGCGGAGTTGAAGCTCCGAGCTGGCGGTGATCGCAGCAGACCGAGCAAGGTCGGTGGAGTCGATGATTTCGCGACCGGGAAGAAACTGGCCATTGCGGTCGAGCCGGAGTTGAAGATCGCGCAGACCATCACCACCCGCGAGATCACGGGGTTTCAGCCCGCGTTCATGGCAAAGAGCGGCGGCCGTGCCGACCGCTTGCCCGCCAGCGGCGCAGGTGGCCATCACACGGGTCGATCCGAATGCGACATGAGTGGCACTGATGATGCGACCCGCGAGGAAAAGGTTATGGATATTCCTACTATAATGACAGCGGTAAGGGATGCCATAGACACCCTTCGAGTGCCATTGGGTGCAGCCGCTTTTTTCCGAATAGACACCATCTGCCGGATGGAGATCGACCGCCCAACCGCCATGGACGAAAACATCCTCGAAATCCGTTTGGCCGACAAGGTCCTGTTGGCGGATGATATAGTCTCCCTCGAAGCGGCGGCTTTCACGTTTGCCGGGGATGGTGCCGACCCATTCGAGATTCATGGTTTCCGCTTCAGGAAATTCCCCGGAGTTTTTGAAATAATTCCAAACCCCGTAAATGACCCGCCAGAGTTCCCATTTGATATCTTCCGTCTGGTGCACGGTATCGAGCCGGCCACCGTATTCGAGCCACCAGAAATTGCAGCCTTGCATGTTGGTGCTGAACTGCCGGTAGCGCGGGATTTTCGTGATATCTTCCAAGGCCCAACTCGGCGGGACAAATTTGACCGGGGTGCCGACGTCCTTGCTGTAAAAATACATCGAATGCCCCAACAACTGCCCGTAGGCAGCGTCCGGAGCGAAGGCTTCATCGAATTCTTCCTTGGCCTCGGCTCCCATGCGGAAGGCCGCGCCGGACATGAAGCCGAGAATGCCATCACCGGAAGCATCACAGAACAACGGAGCCTTCAATACATAGCGGGTGGAATTCTGGGAACAGAATGCATGGACGGCCGAGATGGAGTCCGGGGCGCTTTTTTCAACTTCGAAGGCGGCGGTATTGAGCAGCAGGGTGAGCTTGGATTCCTTGACACACTTTTCTAACAGAATGGTATCGAAGATCATCGCATTGCCATGGCGGTTGCGGTAAAGATTCTCCTCCATGATCTCATTGATCACGCCGCCCTCGCGGGACCAGCGGTTGTTGTTTCCGAGATGGGAGGTCGCGCCGAGCACCCAGAGGCGCACCTCGCTGGAGGCGTTGCCACCGAGGACCGGACGATCCTGCACCAGTACGACATTCAAGCCCTCACGGGCGGCGGATATCGCGGCGCAAGTGCCGGCAAGGCCACCACCGACGACGACAAGATCAGCTTGGTGGGTAACGGTGTTGAGGGGACGGAAATCAGCCGGGCCTTCTTGGATCATGGATGTGGGTCGGGTTTTCGGGTTTTTGTGAGATGGAGCATGACGGCGCCAATCGCTGCAAGCACGACGGCAAATAGAAAAATGATCACTCGGTCGCCCGGATTGATCGGCAACAAACAGGCCATGCCCAGGCCAAGCACGATCATGCTCCAACCGACGATGCGGGCGGGTGCGTTGTCCGCTTCGGCACTCGGGCGGGCTTCCACGGATTCCAGTTCGCGGGCTTGGAGATCCTCGATATTCGCCCAGCGACGGTCCACGCCTGCCGCGCGGAAGTGGGCAACCAGCACAATGACCACCGGCAGAATGACACCGATGATCGTCTTGGACTGCTCCACAAACCAGATACCCAAATCGCTGCGTGGATCCGGGGAGATCCATCCAAACTGCATGGCCAGTCCAAGCGGAATGCACACCCCTGCCGTCGTCCACAACGCAGCGGTATTCACGCGTTTGCTGAGCAGCCCGATGAGGATGGGGGCCAGCAGCGGCACGACCATCACTTCGGTGATCGATATGATTACCTTTTCCGCCCCGCCGAGGATGGGAATGCAAAGCGCAATCGCGGCGATCAAGGTCCCTAACAGCAATGTGAACCAGCGGCCCGCAACCATAAGATCCCGGTCGCTGACCCGTTTTCGCAGGGGGCGATAGATATCATGGGTGAGCACACCGGAAAACACATTGAGCTGGGAACTGATCATGCTCGCGGTGGCGGAAAACATGGCAGCCATCATCAGTCCTACCATGCCGAGCGGCAGCACGTTTTTGCAGGATTTGATATAAGCTTCCTCCTTGAGTATCTGGATCATCTGGGCCGTGGCTCCCTCGGGAATGGGACTTTGCACCCGCCAAAGCAGCGGCGGAAGCAACCAGAGGAACGGAGAAAACAAATAGAGTGCGCCAAAGAGAACCGTACTCCGCCTGGCATCGCGCGGTGTCGGCACGCAGAGGTATCGTTGCACAAAGGCAAACTCCGCGCCGATCATGAAATAGTGAATGGCCACCCAACCTGCGAGGAAGAACCACGTGTATTTCGAACCGGAAGTCAGGGCCAGGAATCCTTCGGGCATTTTTGCGACGAACTGGCCGATGCCGCCAATATCCAACAAGATCAATGGAATCACGAAGATCACTGCGAGATTGAGAACGATGAACTGAATGACATCCGTCATCAGCACGGCCCAAAGTCCGCCGATCATCGTATAAAGAATCACCACGGCGCCGAACACCAGAATGGCGGTAACCAGCTCCGGCGGCATGCCTGCAATACCGGCGGATCGGTTTTCACCGCGGGTGACAGCAACTGTTAGAATCGAAATCGCATAGAGCGCGCCGGCGGAACCGACGAGCCGGTAGATCATCATCGACCAGGTATAAAAATGAAGCGCTCCCTTGCCGAAGCGGCGTTCCACAAACTCGGCGGGGGTGTTCACTCCGAGTTTTTTCCATTTTCCGGCCACCGTGTATCCGGCCAACAGGGCGGCAACGCCATAACAGAGATTCACCATGATGGCGACGAGTCCGTGCTCGTAAGCCATGCCACCCCAGACCACGAAGGTATTGGCGGAAAACATGGTCATGAAGGCGCTCAGGCCGCTCGCCCACCACGGGGAGGCCCCTCCGGCCGCGAAAAGATCGGAGGTATTCTTCACCTTGCGGCCGAGCATCACTCCGATGCCTACCGTAGCGATGAGATAGAGAATCAAGACAGTCCAGTCAGCAACGTGCATCGCTCAGGGATGGGGTGTGGTTTTCGAAGATTCAAGCTTCAAATAGGCGAGACTGATGCACCATGCTGCACCGTAATTCACCCAACCTTCCGGATGGCGATAACTTCCTTCCGGATTGAAGGGAAACATTTCGCTTCCCGGAACCGAGGAAATCGAGCCACGGCATAACTCGAGGCGAGCACATGTATCGGGTTTGTAGTGCTTGGGCCAGCCGCGCTCGATCTCGGGGAAACCCATCTGCGGATTGGCGGGAGCAGCGGCGAGTCGTGGATTGCGTCCAAAAACGTGATCGATGGTCGCGGTGGATACCTGTGCGAGGCGAGCCTTCTTTGCAGGATCATCCAGCACCCAGCCAGCGGCGGTGGCAATGGCGGGAAATGATAACAAATTGCCAACATCATTGAGCTTGGGAATCGACCAATGCTCCTGCATGTCATATCTTCGATAGTCCCAAAGGTTGTCCGAACGGCTGAGGGCGACGTCCACCCAGGCCTTGATTTTTTCCGTCAAACCGGGCGGCGCTTGTTGCGGGTATTTCTGCAGCAGCCAGACGAGACTGGGGATGGTCCGGTGTTCACTCATCCGTTGGCCTTTGGTCGTCCGTGGATCGTTCCAATCGAGGTTTTTGACAATCCACTCTGCTTGTTTCACGGCAGCATTCAGGTATTTCGCGGCATCATCGCGGCCTTCGCGGCGGGCAACTTCGTGCATGAGGAGATTCGGAACGATCGAATGCCCTGGAGCCTGCCGGCCTTTGTAAGGGTGGAGCAGCCCACCCATCGGATTGCCTTCGGTCAGGTCCTCCACAGCGAGGTAGGTTTTGGACTCCCACCATGGGTTGACATCCAGTGAAGGTCTCCAGTTTCCAAAACAAAAATCCCGGCAGCGGAGATAGAAGGATTCCGGGAGCCACTGTTTGAGAACCGGCCAGGCCCACACCACATAGGCGACTTGTTCGACCGTCTGCGCGTGCACTTTCCAACCATCCGGGTCCTTTGAAGGATCGCAAGTAAGCGGATTGACGAGATAGTAACCGGCTCCCCAATGAATCAACTTCACAACATCGGGTGCGGATTCAGCGGGCGCTTCGAGGTCGTAGTAGGCGCGCACGGCATTCATGAAGCCCTTGCCGCCGGGATCCTTGTCGTTGAATTTGAAATCAGGTGAAGTCACGCGCTTTTTTTCCGCCGCCCAGTCGATCTGTCTGGGCATCGCCTCGATCCGCTTGGGGTCGGCAAGATAGAAGAGAACAAGCGAGGGAATCACGGAATCATAGTAGGTCCCATCCCGCCACGGGCAGCCACCGAAGGCGCTGGGGTGGGTGCCGATGGCCGAGCGGGAATCGATCAGAAAATCCACGGCTGCTTGCCAGAATTGATCCTGATAGAGGTTCGGCCCGATGAGGAACGGGTCGCTGGTTCCCGGCTCCAGCGGGCTGCCGGAAACCTCGATGACATAGTTTCCGACAGGCGCATTGAGGTCGGAAAAATCGCCAATGTTTCCGCGGATCACCGATTGAAACAAGGCCTCGCCTCCCGCTGCGGCACGAACCAGGAACGTTGTGCCATCGGGCGATAGAGGCGCCGTGAAACGTTTCGGCCGACCTGATTCGTAGCCGATTTGGTTCACCGCCACGAGGTGGGTATCGCGAGGGATGGGCTGTTCCGGTTTCCATTCCGACTGCCAGCGGATGACGGGCTTGTCGTTCTCGAATTCCAGGGGCAGCCACAAGTAGCCGGCCTGATCGGGGACCTTCGGGTTCCAGACATCGAACATCGCGATCCATTGATCGGGATTTCCGGGGACGGGCATGACGAAGGTGCTTTGCCCACCGAAACACTTTTCCGGCCCCAAGCCATTGTGGGGATTCTGACCCTGGCAGGGATTGCCAAGCGATTGGTAGGGACCGAAAACCTGGTCGGCCACAAACATCCTCGCCGGGTTCGGGTTCCAACCGGTGCTGCCCGAGCCAAGCAGATAAATCTTCCCATTTCGCCGAAACAAGGCCGGAGCTTCGGTGGCATGGGTGATGCCTTGCATGACCTTGTATTCGCCCTCGGGTCTCAATCCATCCCGGGTCAGACGCCCGCAAACGAGCGCCTTGTCCGGCTTGCGCACCGCCACGTGATAGGCGGCCCCATCCTCATCCTGGAAGATCGCAAAATCCCCTGATCCCGAAGGACTGCCAGCTCCGGTGAATTTCCCCTCATAATTGAAAGGCCCCAATGGTTCGCTGGCCGTGGCGACTCCCACGAAGGCAACATCCGTGACCACCGTGTCCCCGGCTGCCTTGGCTGGGTAGAGCTTGAAATACATCACATACTGGCGCGTGGCCTCGTTGAAAATCACCTTGGGCCGGTCCAGAATCCCTGCCTCTGCGACATCTGGATGCTGGCCTTCCGAAGAAACGGAAAACACGAGTCCGCGATTCTCCCAGTTCAGAAGGTCCTTGCTGACGTAGCACCTCACTCCGGCCTCGTTTTTCTGCGACTCGGTTTTCCCCGGGATCTTGTGGGATCCATACCAATGGTAATCGTCTCCCAATTTGAGCACACAAAAACCATGGGCGTTGATGTGGACGCCATCCGCATCGAGCCATGGCAGCCCCGGGCGGAAGGCAGCATTCCGGGCCGCCGTCGCTGCGAGCCCGGTGCCGACAAGTCCCCATGCCGCGATAGCAAGCAGGCCGACTCTCACCCATTTTTGTAAACCACGTCTCATTTTTGCGATGTTCTGCCCGCATGCTGTGGCTCGGGTCCCGCCTTGTCAGGGCAATCCACTTAGCTGATTTATTCATTCACTTATACATTCTCACCATCAGATTGACTCTCAGGTTGTTAGAAGGAAGATTCAAGGACCCAAAACCCGTATGCTCTATCAAAATTGGCTAAACCTCAAAATCCGCCTCCTCTGGTGCCATAACCGCCACGTGGCCAAGGGCACCGATATCACCGGGCCGACCTTGAAATTCACCGAATTCACGAACAGCGCCGCTTGGCTGGTGCGCGAGGGCTGGGCGCGGGTCGAACACGACGGCAAGACCCTCACCGCCTACCCCGGGCAATGGCTGATCGTCAAACCCGGCCCTCGCGTGCAGACCTTTTCCCATGATGCCAGGATGATTTCCATCGCCTTCGATGCCCGCTGGCCGGACGGATCCCATCTTTATCAGGAAGGCCTCAGCCTGATGATCGAAGCCGCCGATGCCCCCGGACTTGAACAGAAGGTCCGCCCCATCCTAAACACCGTTGCGGAAATCGCACCGGGCACTTGGGATGTCCGAAATCATCAGGCCGACCTTCGTTGTTTCCTCCATTTGGAGCGGCTTCTCTGCGAGTGGTTGGCGGCACTCTCCGAAGTCCTCGAGGCTCGCGGTATCCGCCACTCTGGACACTTCGGGATCGATGAACGCGTCCGGATGGCCGTCGACCTGCTTCATGCTCGGGACCTTGCAGAACCACTCGCCTTGGAAACGCTGGCCGCTTCGGTCCACATCAGCCCGAATCACCTGGTCCGCTTATTCCGCAAGGAAATCCAAACCACGCCCCACCAATTCTGGGACCGACTCCGCATCGAGCATGCGCAAAGTTGCCTGAGACAACCGGATATCCGCATCAAGGAGGTCGCCATCGACCTCGGATTCAAGCACTTATCCCATTTTTCCAAGTGGTTCAAACGTCACACGGGACGTCCTCCGCAGGCAGTTCGGGAGTAGCCAAGCCCCCGTCTGATATCGGCAAAGCGATGCGCATTTATTCAAAAATATCTATCCTAATCCAAGTTTTATAGCATTTCAGCTTTTTGATTGCAGGAACCGGGGAATGATGGTCAATGTAAATACACAAACCCTCACCTCTGTGAAAAATTCAATGTCTTCCCGCAATAGTCGTGCCCAAAAAAGAGGATTTGCCCTCATTGTGACCCTCAGTCTGATGATCCTTTTGACGATCATCGCGGTAGGGCTCCTGACGCTTTCGTCCATTTCTATTCGGCAGGCAGGCTTATCTTCCGCCACCCAGATTGCACAAAACAATGCTCGAATGGCATTATGCATCGCACTCGGAGAACTCCAGCTCCACGCCGGTGTGGACCAGCGAGTGACAGCCACGGCGGACATGGCAGGCACGGATACAGGTGATACGCTTCCAGCTTCGGCGGATTCAACACCCAAGAACAATCTCTCCGTCAATGGTCAGGAAAAAGGCCTCAGCGCGATCCAGCCTGGGACGCGTTACTGGACAGGCGTTTGGAACGACCGCAGCGCCACCCCCGCAACGGAAATCCTCACCAAAACGCCATCCCCTCAGCTACGGCAGTGGTTGATCAGTGGCAACGAAGCCCTCGCCCCAGCCAGCCGCATCACTCCGGCAGCCGCCGAGTATGCCGTCAAATCCGATGGAAGCGTAGTAGATACCAGCAAAGCCGTCGTCCTCGTCGGGCAAGGTTCCGTCGGCAATACTGCCGCAGAGGATCTCAATCGTTTTGTCGTGGCTCCCCTCGTGACGATTGAAAAGAAGGCCAACCAGCCCGAAGGGAGATATGCTTGGTGGGTGGGAGATGAAGGCGTCAAAGCACGCATCAATATGGAACAAGTGGTGGCAGATCCCAAAAGCTACCATTCCCTGCCAGCCCAGCGCCGGGGGTGGGAGACTGTGGATGGATTTGCCACCTATCCGGTTCCCAGCTCTCCCGGACAAGCCGAGTTGCCGAAAGTTACCAGTTTGTTACAAGCGAGGTTGTTATTGCCCAATGCGGCCGACAGTCTCAAGAAGTCTTTCCACTCCGCCACGGCAGACAGCAAAGCGGTGATCGCCAATACGTTAACCGGAGGCACCCGAGTGGACCTGACTCCCATCCTCGCGGGCGATCTCCCCACCTCCAAGCCCGCCAATGCAGCGGAAATCCCAAATTACCCTGTCCGGGGTGGTCGCATCATTCCAACAAGTTCGTCCACCCCGCGCGAGGCCCCCATTTGGGACACGGTGAATGATTTCCACGATGCCTACTCACAACTCAGCGGCGGGGCATTGCTTGTCAAACCCGCCACCACGACGAGGGCTCCCTCGATCGCGCCTGTGGTCACGGATTTCCGCATTCTGATGGGCGCGAGAATTCTTCCTCCCGCCGGCACGCCTGCCGCCACTGCCACCAACTTCCGCGTCCATCCTTGTGGAAAAATCGCTATCGCCATCGCCAACCCCTACAGCGTGCCACTCAAGTGGGAGAGGGATCTGGAGTTCGAGATCAAGAACCAGACTCCCGCTGGCAACAACCCCTCCCGGATATGGCCAATGGGTGGAGCCGGAGGACCAGCCTTCCTGCCCGCCAACCCCTCCGAAGCCGCTGTTTTCAACTCGACCATCTTCCGTATCCGGGCATCGTCCCTCCCACCGGGAGAAGGTCGGGCATACACTCAGTCCGCCACGGTCTTGCGGAGGAATGGAACGGGAACTTCCCGAATTGTCATCGACATGGTGCCCTTCTCCACCGCGTCGGCATTCAATTTTGCGAATTGCGTGGAACTGGAGAACACCACCATGCGCACTCCTCCACTGACCATGGATGTCCGTGAAAGTTGGCAAACCAGCCTGCTCATGTTGGAAATGCGCCTCAACGGGTCCTCTCCGTCTGCCCAGCCGCTTGCCAGACTGGAGCGCTTCGAACTGGACAACGGATACTTCAGCCCGAACCAACGCACTTTCAGCATCGACGAGGCCCGACAAACCAATTTGCCGGTGCCACTCATGCTTTACAGCTTTCAAATCAGCCAGCCGGGCGGCGATTACAAATCCGTGATGCCCTCCAGCTACCAAATGGGCCAACGCGGCTCCACCCTTCGCACTTTCGCCGATTTCAATGTGGCGGGCACTCGGATCAGCAAGCCGATTGCCAGCTACAACCCGCCGCCGTATTTCATGGAAAGCAATGACAGCCGCTCCCAGCTTCCCTCCATTGTACCGGGCGGCGACACGGGTGTGGCCTTTACCCGCAACCTCGTCAGCGATCCTCTCCCATGGGGACGCGGGCCATCGGGCAGTAAGAAAACCATTCTCTTCACACTGCCTCCGCAAATCTCATCGTTGGCGCAACTCCAACATGCAGACCTTACCGGAGATGATGTCGCAGGATCGCTGGGTCACCAACCGGGAAATGCTTTTGCCAATTCCTATGCATCCCCATTGGTCAAACGCAGCCTCACGTTCCAAAACCGGGTGGACTACGAACTGATCGGCAGTCCCAACCCCAGCGGCGCCAACACTACGGCCCGAAAGTATTTCGATATTTCCTACCTCCTCAATGCCTCCACATGGGACACATTCTTCCTTTCCACCATTCCCAAATCCGGCAAGCCAATACCGGAAATCCCCTCGATCGCCCGTCACGATGGGGGTGATGAATCATCCGCCCTGCGCGACCCCATGCTGGCAGGAGGCCGGCTGATGATCAATGGTGCCTTCAACGTTAACTCAACGGACAAAAATGCTTGGAAAGCCTTCCTCGCCAGCACCAAGCACTTCAAGCACACGGCCGATTCGGCCGATTCCCAAGACGCCGCATTCCCGCGCTCCTTGGAACAAGCAAGTGCTGCGACCAATCCCAATCTACCCACTGGCACTGCGGAAGATTCTTTCGCTGGCTTCCGCCGTCTATCGGACTCCCAACTCGACTCACTCGCCACCGAAATCACCCGCCAAGTCCGCCTCCGTGGTCCCTTCGTTTCCCTATCCCATTTCATTAATCGCGCGCTTGCCACCATCGATAAACAGCCCGCTCTCACCCGCAGCGGCACACTCCAAGCCGCCGCTGACGAAAGCGGACTCAACATCAACTTCGCAGGCGACAAGAAATCCTTCTCAGGAGTCACCTCCAGCGTGGATGCCGTCACCCTCCGCGGTGCGGGTAGCGATGGCTCCCCCATGGCAGACATGGCTGGGGGAAAAACCCAAAACCGCCCCGCCAGTGCCTCCTCGGATTCCGATTGGGCCCCCTCCTCTACCGACCAGAACTACGGTGCCGTCGCCAGCATCATTGCCGATCGCGAGATGATTCGGGATTCCAAGTTTCAAAGCGAGCAAGGTTATCGCTCCACCGGCATTCCCGGCTGGCTGACCCAAGCGGACATCCTCCAAGTCATCGGTCCCAGCATCACATCGCGCAGCGATACCTTCCGCATCCGCACTTATGGCGAGGCACTCGATGCAAAAGGCAATGTGATTGCAAAAGCCTATTGCGAAGCCATTGTCCAGCGGGTTCCCACATACCTCGATCCCACCAACCTCCCGTCGGACCGCGGCACCGCACTCACTTCAACCAACAAAACCTATGGTCGCCAACTTCAAGTCATTTCCTTCCGCTGGCTTTCACCGCTTGAAATCTGAAATCTCCCGTTTCGCCAAGTTGATGATTGGAGGGATCATGGCCATCCCGCTGATGGCAGAATCCACTCGTGCCCAAGAGCCGGGAATCTCGATGAAGATCGATCTCGTCGCTTGGGGAGATGACATCAACGGACTTTCTCTCAAGCCGGGTCAGAGCAATGCCACCATCACCGCCAAAGCATTCCGCTACTCTGACGCGGTTGCCTACACTGGTCCCGCCTTGATGGAAATCTACAAAACCTCGTCGGGCGGCAAACAAGAAACCATCGCCCAGTCCACCGCGGAGGACAAAGACCATGAAATGTCGCCTCTGATGCCGGAAGTGGACAAAAACGCCCGGGCTGCCGGCCAGAAATCCCCGCTCGCCCAGGAACTTGAAAAACGCCGTCAAAAAGACCCCACACTGGTTGCACTCGCAGAGCTGCCCGCTGGAAGCCGTCATGCCACGGTGTTGCTCGCCCCTGCGGAAGCCGGCACCTTCATCGCTTATGTCATCAATGACGATCCCTCGAAGCTCCCACTCGGCCAGATCCGCATTCACAATCTCAGCCCGCTGCCCATCGCGATGCGCTTGAACGGCAGTCCGCCCAAGGAAATCAAGGCCCGCGAGGCCCTCATCACGCCGGCGAAGGACCAGCAAATCATTTACGAACTCGCCTATAAACTCGGAGAAGAATGGAAGTTCCAAGAGAGCAACATCCAACCCGTCGCCGCCAACGAACAAACGCAAATGATCATTCTTCGTAGTGACAATCGGTTCTTCCTTTCCACCGATGGAGCCGCCGGTGGATTTCTCCAAACCGTCACCCTCCGCCGCGGTCTCCGCTGAGTTTTTGGTCCAGTGCGGGCCGAAACCGTTCCCGATCTCCAACCGAATCCATGGTTAGTTCGCCATGATGCATCAATCCAAGCTGGCGGACGAGCGCCGTGAAGCAGGTTCCATCGAGTGCTGGTGCCTGCATGGAGCCGTCGGCATGGCTGCGGATTTCCGGGCATTCGCCAAACAACTTGCTGCTGCCAAGACCGGCACCCGGGCCGTGGACTTGTGGCGCTTTCTGGAATGCCAGTCGATGCCGCTGAACCACTTCGCCACAGCACTCAATGCCGAGGCGGCGGGCGAGGTGAGCCGTGGCCATGGCAAGGCCTTGCTGGGGTATTCGATGGGAGGCCGCCTCGCGCTTCATGCCTTGTTGGAAGAAAAGCATCCCTGGAACGCAGCTATCATCATTTCCGCCCATCCCGGTCTGGAATCCGCGACCGAACGGGAGTCCAGGCGGGCATCGGACACGACTTGGGCGACCCACTCCCTAACTGGAAACTGGCAGGATTTTCTCGCCGCTTGGAATGCGCAGCCCCTTCTCGGCGGAGCCATGCGCGATCCCCAGGCATCCAGCAGCCTGATTCTTCGCCGCCGCGAAGTTGCCCGCAGTTATGTCGATTGGTCACTCGGGGCCCAGGATCCCTTGTGGTCCCGCCTGCCGGAAATCCAAGTGCCTGTGTTATGGATCGCCGGAGAAACCGACGCGAAGTTTCTCGAACTCGCCCAGCGTGCCAACACCCTCACCCCCAACAGCCGCCTTGCGATCGCCCCGGCAAGCGGTCACCGTGTGCCATGGGAGGCGGAAGCCTGGCTGGCCAACGAAGTTTCCAATTTCCTTATCCACCCAAGAATTCCCGCCAAATGAACTGCGTTTCTGTTTCCCCGATCATGGGTTCAACGGGGCGCGGGAAGCTGGATTCAATTGGAGTCAAAAACCAGCCGGAAGCCCAAGTCAGGTCGTCGCAGCGAGCGATTGTCGGTCCACTCGCGGGTCAAAGCATTGCTGCCGGGCTTCAGGTAAGATCCACCGATAAGGATCCATTTTCTTTCGCCGAGCGGATTGGTCGGATCTGTGCCCGGGCGGCGGGTCCATTCACAAACCGATCCTGCCATGCCGACGAGTCCGGCAGGGGTGCGATCCGGTGATCCCAGCGTGACGGGTTGCCAATCGGATGGCTTGATGGTGGCTGGATTGGGCATCCCGGTGCGCAGTGCGGCGAACCAATCTTCCTGGGATGGCAGCCGTGCGTGTTTCCACTCGGCATAGGCTGCGCAGTCCCACCAATCGATTCCCACTACCGGCGAATCGAGCGAAACCGGGCGTTTGTTCCAAATTCCGCCTGTGCTTTTGGCGGCCGTCAGAAGCGCCGCCCAATCGTCAGGAACGTGCGAGGATTTTTCCGCGGGTTGATTCTCATGGTCAAAGGTCCGCTCACGCTGATCCTTGGCCAAGGTATTGAGGGTTTCCAAGAATTCGGCATACTCTCCGATGGTCACTTCGTGAGCGGAGATCCGGAAAGCGCGAAGTTGTTCCTCGGTGCCATCCGGTGTGGAGTGCTTACCGGCTGGAATCAGGATTGCATCCGGCAGGGAGGTCCGGACCGGGGTGGGTGGCGGATCCGGGCGCATGAGGACTGCGAGCAGGATCACCAGGATCAGCAATATTCCCCCGCCGATACCAATGAGAGCCAGAGGAGGATTTTTCCTACCTCGCGAGCCTGATTGGGTCGCAACCGCAGGGGAAGCAGGCTCGGCGAGTTGTTGCTCGATCTGCGTGCTGTATTCCCGCACTTGCAGCCAGGAAAGAGGAGTCTCGATTCCCTCCCCGCGCATCCAACCCAGCAGCGTCAGCATCCGGGTGGACCCCGCTTGGCCATCCGCGTTGAGTCGCCGCAGTGCATGCCCCATCGACCGGATGTCCGTGGTGGATTGCTCCGGATGACGAGGTCCACTAATCGCAAGATTGTCGAGCCGGATGACACCTTGGTTGTCGAGATGGATGTGTTCCAAGCCCAATGGGGTCGCCGCTTGGGTCAATGATTCGTGATGAAGCTGGGCCTCGGCGACCCGGCGCAGGACGTGGGCAAGGCGCGCTGGTTTCAGGGGTTCCCCGGCCTGATAACGATCCGCCAAAGTCGATCCCGGCAACAGTTCATGGGCATAAAAGCAGAGGTCTGGCTCCGCAACGGCTTCATAAACCGACCCGATCAAGGGGTGCTCCACGGCAGCCTTGGCCCGGACGTTTTTGAGGAAGGTATCGCGTTCATGATCCATTCCGGGTTTGAGTTCATCCACCAGAACCCGCCGGGAGACGGAGATTTGCTCTGCCAGCCAGGTCCGGGAAACAGGGGTCTCGGCAACAAGTTGCTCAAGGCGGTATTCGCCAAGTTGGCGATCGTCGTTGGCGGGGTTCATGGGTGAAAATCAGCGAAGCGATTGGGCGGAAGTGGATCAGGGTGATGGCAGCACCGGCAGGAGCGGGATTTCCGGGTCGAAATCCTGTGGCAGGGATTCTTGGAATTCCGGCAGCATTTCGGTTCCTGGCTGAGACACCGGTGCCTTGGGAATGCGTGCGGCGAGATCCCGCGGCCATGCCTGCACATCGAGCACCTCTCCTTTGTAGAGTAGCGAAACCACCTGTCCGTAGTAAGTTCGCGAGCCGAACAGGTGTTCGGTTTGATTGTCCTGCGGAGGGATGGTGTAGTTCATCCGGAGGCTTTCCTCGCCACCCGCCCAATCGAAGGGCAGCGTCACCCATTGTTCCGTGACCCATGATTTGTCTTCGAGTTGGAGGATTTCGCCTCGTGAGCTGCGATTGAAAAACACGACGGATACTGCAATTTCGGAAACATCGATCTCGTCGGCAGGAGCTTTCTGGACCGGAATGGTGAGGACCACGCGCTGGCCGCCTTCGTGATTGGGATTGTTGAAAATCCGCACACGGCCGAGTGAAAGCTTGCCCAGCATGGCATCCGGTTGCTCGAAACCATCCCGGAGTTTTGCCGCGGCAAGTTCATACAATGTCCCCGCGCCTGAGACACCCATTTGGAACACCTTCTCGTAGTGCATCGCGGCGGTGTCGAAAACGCCCATCTGCTCGTGGACGAGTCCGAGTTCGTAATGCACACTGGCATCTTCGGGTGATTGTTCGAGGGCTTCCTCCAGTTTCACGATGGCCCGCCCCATGTCTCCAGCGACCCGGGCTTCGCGCGCTTCATTGACCATTCGCTCGGAACGCGGATCCGCCACTTGCGGCACCTTCAATGGAGTGGGCGGCACGATCGGGGCTGGCTCCGCGACTGGCACCGGAGGTCGGGATACCACTGGCGGGGGGGCGGCCACGGGTGGGGCGCTCGCTGGCACCCTCACCACCACTGGCTTGAGAACCTCCTTCTCCACCACCCTGACCACCCGGGATTCTTCCAACCGCGTGGCCATCGCCATGCCGGCCACCAGAAGCTGCACGAAGGCCATGAGTCCGAGAAACCAGCACGCAATCGGAAAAACAGGCGGCTTGGTCCTGGAGATGGCCGGATTTTCAGAACTCATGCTGGCAGACTGGACACGCCCTCCCGCCCTGTCAATGCGGGGGGATAGCGGGGACATGGGAATTCCTTTTTCGGCAGATGGCGGGTGGGATCCCGATTGTTTCCGGGCTCTTTTCCTGTCATCCCTCGGTCATGCGATTGCCATTGCTTCTTTGCGCATGCCTTGTGCTGCCCCATTCCCTTGCTGCCGCTGGCCGCGACTGGATGAAGCGCCTCGATGATCGGCTCTCGCTCGACCGCTTGTCCATCCCCGGCACCCACAATTCCTGCGCGCTCCACGAGCCCCTGCCCGGCACCGCGAAGTGCCAATCCCTGACTCTCGCCGAACAACTGGATCTGGGTGTCCGATTTTTCGACATCCGTTGCCGCCATGTGGAGAATCGGTTCAAAATCCATCATGGCCCCATCGACCAGAAGCTTGGTTTCGATGAAGTCATCGCCAATTGCACCCGCTTCCTTGTCTCCGAACCCGGCGAAACCATCCTCCTGAGCATCATGGAAACGCACAAACCGCAGGGAAATACCCGCAGCTTCGAGGCAACGGTGGACGACTACATCGCCCGCGATCCCGGTCGCTGGTATCTTGACGAAAGCATTCCCAAACTGGGCGATGTGAGGGGAAAAATCGTGCTGTTCAGGCGTTACCCATGTGATCCTCCGAAAGGCCTCAACGGCCATCGCTTTGAGGGAAATGGCAGCTTCAGTCTCCATCGGCTGCGGGTGCAGGATCGTTATCGGGTCGCCAATGCCGAAGAAAAATGGGAAGCCATCGCCGCCCATCTCGCGGAAACCCGCGAAGCGAAACCCGGCACGCTCCATCTCATCTTCACCAGCGGCTACGTGCCCGGAGCTTTCGGCCTGCCCAACATCACCGCCGTTTCCAAAGTCATCCACCCTCGCCTCAGCGTGCATCTCCAGGCTCATCCCAAATCCCATATCGGAATCGTCATTCTCGATTTCGCCACCCCCGATCTCGTCACCAAGATCCTCGAAGCCAACCCGTAGCCGAAGCCCTCTCGCAGCCCACGCCGCAAGCAGCGTTCTGATGATTTCTGTCTCTCGCAGTTGGCAACGGGCTCACGCCGATTCCTTTCCTTTGCTGACACCGGCCAGGGCTTGGAGATGGGCGAGCGTGGTGCCGCAGCATCCGCCGAGGATGGGGACTTTGTGAGTGTGATGGAGCATCATCATAGCCTCGGCCCAGGCTTCGATGGGATCAGCGATGGTTGTCGTCGAGCCGTCGAGCCGGGTAACATCCCGGGACGAACCGTTGGCTTGGATGCCGACGAGCCGTTCCAGATCGCCGGGCTGGTAGGCATCGAGCAAAAAGCGGGGATGGGTGCAGTTGACAAAATAGCCGAGCGGCGGAGTGGCAAGCGCGGAGTCGAGGCGGGCGATCGCCTCAGGAAGTGAGGTGCCATCGAGCACCCGTCCGTCGGTTCCCGTGCAAAAGCTGATGAAATAAGGTTTTCCCGACGCCGCCATGGCACGCGCGATGCCGAGCGCCTCGCCGGTGGCCGGCAAAGTCTGGGCGAGAAGGAAGTCGGCATCCGTTGAGGCCAATTCACGGATCTGTGGTTCGTGGAACACCGCCGCATCCTCTGCATCCGGAGCGAGATCAGGACGGTAGCAGTCGTTTTTTGGTCCGACCAGCGCTCCAACAGCGACCTGCGAGCCATCGGCCCCTGCGCGATCGCGAAGTGCGATGAGGAAATGGACGGCATCACGGTTGATGGACGTCGGCACCCCGGCGGCAGCGACGCGTGCAGCATCAAGCCGCCAGGTGGGAGCAGTCAGGATGATGGGCAATCCAGCATTGCGGGCAGTCGCAAGGTATTCGAGATAAATGGACTCCATGGCCTCGCGTGCATGGCTCGGGCCGTAAATCAGCGGAGTATTGAACAACGTGGGGTGAAGCTCCACGCCGGGCATGCGGCGCATTCTCTCGGCGACCGCGCACTCCGCAAGGATGCGTGGGGAATTGGCAAGCAGCGAGCTGATCATGGGGTGCTGCTCGATGTGGATAAAAAGCAGGTCTTTTAACAGAACAAATCGGATTTGCTCATCATCGAGGCTGCTACTTCGAATGAATGAAAACAAAGCGTCCCCTCACTGATTTTCAGGATTCCCGAGATGCGCGATTTCCTTCAGCCTTCGGGCAGCGATGAACATCCTAGCAAAGAACCTGCTCATTCTCGCATCGGCGGGTTCGGGAAAGACCTTCCAACTGGGCAACCGGGTAATCGGCCTGGTGGCGGGTGGGGCGGCGCCGGAGCGGATTGTGGCGCTCACATTCACAAGGAAGGCCGCGGGCGAGTTTGCGGATTCGGTGCTCACCAAGCTGGCAGAGGCGGCGGCGGATGCCGACAAGGCGCAGGCACTTCGGGGTGATCTGAATTTACCGGAAGCGGATTTTGGTGAGGCTCTCGAAAAGGTGGTGCGGGCATTGCCGAGTTTCACCTTGGGAACGATGGATGGTTTCTTCGCAAAGATCGTCCGCGGATTCCAATATGAACTCGGACTTACAGGCGGAAAATTCGATCTCCTCGAAGGTCCGCGGGCGACGGCGATGGCGGATGAACTGCTTTCCAACATCCTCGGCGACACTCTGGCGCGCGATCAAGATGAGCAGTTTTATCATGCCTTCCGCCGGGCCACCATTGGCCGCGAGGATCATGGGGTCTTGGAACCGCTGAGGCAGTTTGTGCGCAGGTGGCAGGCAATCTATCAGGAAGCCGGCAATCTCACATGGGGACCGCAGGAACTCGCGGGAACCGATCCGGCCGAATGGGAAAAACACAAATCCGTCCTCGCCGCAAGCATACGCCCGCACCTCGATGACATCGAATACACGCGCAAGGGACAACGTGAATCGCTGGAAAAGGAAATCGATCACTTGGAAAACCATGTCATCGGCAGCGGCAGTCTCGGCAGCCGCATCTCCTCGCTTCTAACAAACATTCTCGAAGCAGTCGCCACACAGAGCGGACCTTTGCGGGTGAAGTCCTATACCGAGTTTGTTATCCGCGATCCCGCCGCCGCCGGCATCCGCGAGATGGTGGAACTCGCCGCCCGTTGCGAACTCGCCGCCGCCTTGCAACGGACCCGCGCGGTGCGGGATGTGGTTTCGGTTTTCGATGCCTTGTGCGCGGATCGACTCCGCCGTCGCGGGCTGTTAGGTTTCAATGATGTGAAATTGCTGATGGGCGAGTGGGCGCGCAATGAAGACGCGCGACTCCGCCGTGAGAGTGTGGACTTTCGCCTCGATTCGCGCATCGATCACTGGCTGTTAGATGAATTCCAGGATACCAGTCGCGCCGATTGGACGGGACTCCAACCGCTCATCGATGAAGCGGCAACAGGCGAGGATGGATCGATGTTCATCGTCGGCGACCGCAAGCAGGCGATCTATGCTTGGCGCGGTGGCGATGTGGGTTTGTTTGATGAAATCATGACCCGCTATGATTCCGGCCTCAGCATCGAATCGATGGCCGAGTCCTGGCGATCCTGCCCGGAGGTATTGGAATTGGTCAACCGCGTCTGCGGAGATGTCACAACACTCCACGAACTTTTCGGCGGGGTGGCGGATCGTTGGAAGTGGGAAAATCATTTCCCCGCCGCGCCGCCTCTCAAGCCATCCAAAGCGGGCACGGCGAGGGTGGAAATGGTGGGCGATTGGGAGGAGCGGCTTGATCGGATGGTGAAGATTCTGAATGAAATCGGAGTCGGCAAGCGGGCGATGACCTGCGGCATTCTGGTGCGGGGAAACAAGCAGGTGCGCGAGGTGACGGATTTCCTCCGCAGTCATGATTTTGATGTCATCGAGGAAGGCCGCCGCGAGCCCGCGAAGGACAATCCGGTGGGCATCGCCATTTCCCATTTGCTTAACTGGCTCGCAGATCCCGCAGATCCGTTTTCATGGGAAGTGGTGGACATGTCACCTTTGGCCGCAGCGCTGAAGATAAGTTATGGCGAGAACCGGAGCACGATCTGGGAAGGCCTCACGGAGAAGATCTCGCAAGTGGGATTTGCGGAGAGCATCGGCAGCGTGATCGGGATTTGCTCGGAAGGATGGTCGGACTTCGGCAAGCGTCGCGCGGGGGATCTCGTGGCGGCCTTGGCGGACTTCGATGCGCAGGGCGGAATTTCTCCGCGAGAGGCGGCGGACTGGGTGGCGCGGCTCGAAGTTTCCCAAAGCCCCGGCGTGGCGGCGGTGCAGGTGATGACGATCCACAAATCCAAAGGCCTTGGTTTCGATGTTGTCCTGCTGCCGGAAATCCCGGCCGATGGCATCCCGCAGGCGCAGTATTTCGACATCGCGGAAGGTCCCGGCTGGCTCTCGCAGACGCCGCCCAAGTGGGCGCGCGCGCTCAGCCCCGAGATGCGCGAGGCGGAGGAACGCTGGGCCGCGAATCAACGCTACGAGGCGTTCTGCATGCTCTACGTCGCCCTCACCCGCGCCAAACGCGGGCTCTATGTGCTGCTTGATCCGCCCTCGAAAAACGCCGATCCCGACAAGCCGGCTCTTTCCAACTGGCTCAGCCGCTCATCCGGCGCGGAGGGCGGCGAGGGCGTGGTGTTCCAATCGGGCAGCGATGCCTGGAGTGAAACCATCGCCCCGCTCGAAGATTCGCCCGCACCCACCGTGCACGGCGTGCTGTCGGCGGCGGTTCCACTGCGCGAACGCCTGGTGCCCAGCAGCGCCAAGTCGAAGGAATTCGCACCCGCTCATTCGGCGAGCGGCATGCAGTTCGGCAGCGAGGTGCATGCGATCTTTGAAAACATCGGGTGGATCGATGAAACTCCGCCCACCATCCCGCGCGGCGATGCGGGAGCGGCGGTAGCCGGGTTGCTGCAGAATCCATCCCTGCGCTCCATCTTCGCCAAGGATGGCCGCGCGGTGGAACTGCTCCGCGAGCAGCCCACGGATGCCATCATTGACGGAAAATTCCTCACTGGCATCATTGACCGCCTCCACCTGCATCGCGACGACTCCGGCAAGATAGATCACGTGGAAATCATCGATTTCAAAACCGACGGTGTCCGCGATCCTGAAGAACTCCCACCCCGCTATGCCGGGCAGATGGAGGCCTATCGCTCCGCGCTCCGCTTGATCTATCCGGAGGCATTGATCGATTGCATATTGTTATCTGTTAGACATGCGCTGGCAGTAAAAATCTGACTCCATCCGCTGAAACCCTTGTGGGAACAGGTGCCGCCGGGGGGACTCGAACCCCCACGCTGGTTGCCCAACAACGGATTTTAAGTCCGTGGCGTCTACCATTCCGCCACGACGGCATGTGGCCCGGTTGCTAGAAATCACCCGGACAGCGGGGAGTAAGGCGGATTCCCGACGGCCCGTCCAGTCCCGCTTTGAAGAAAGAAATGTCAGCGGGATTCCCCCGGAAACGGGTTGGCAGACCAACGGGTTTGCACTTCGGACGCTGGAACGGGCGATGACTGGACGCGGCTTGGTCCCACCATGGCGAAAGCGGTTCCGACGATGGCGAGCATTCCACCCAGAATCCAGCAGCGGGAACTTGGAAAACAAGGGTTTCCCCCGCGATCCCGGATTGTTGCCAGACGGATCACCCTTTTTTCAAGGGTGGATCGCATCGCCATCGCAGCGATGGGCCCCGCATCGGCATCGCCTACGGCAAGATCGCAAAGCACCCCGACATACCGATTTTTCCCCACGCCGCTTGCGATAACCTCGGCATCGCAGGCAAATTCACATTGCATCACCAATCGCCGGGCCATCCACCACACCGCGGGATTGAACCAATTCACCGCACAGGCCAGCTCCGCCATCCATCGCAGCATGGGATCGTGCCGCGCGTGATGGGCCAACTCGTGATCGACGACAATCCGCCGGGTTTCATCCGACCACACTCGCCACGCCATCGGCACATAAATTACCGGGCGGAAAACCCCAGCAGCCACCGGACCATGGACGCGCGGCGACATCCGGATTTCCACCCGACCGCGCTGTCCGAGCAACAGCGAGTGCCGCCTCCACGAATGAATCACCACCCCCGCAATTCCCAAGCGGCCCGCAAGCATCAAGCTCCCGAAAAGCCACAAGCCATACCAACCTGTATCACCCACCATGACTGAAAACGATCCCGGACTCCCGCTGGCCTCGGATAGATGAATCCATTTCGGCAGAGCCAGCGCTGCGATTGGATGAATCAGCATCAATAACAACGCCCACCCCGTGAGCCTTGGATCCCTGGCGGAATCCCGATACCCGGCCAGATAGACCACGGCGGCGGCAATGGCGGAAAACAAGAAAGTGATGATCAACACACTCATCGGTTAGATAATTTGCACGCGGTTAGGACGCCATCAGCCCTTCTTGTCTTCAATCAGTTTGCGGATTCGCTGGATTTCCTCGCGGCTGAGTTTCTGGTCATCCGGATCCAGCAATGACGCCACCAGTTTTTCCGGACTGCCCTCGAAGAAGGTCGCTAGCAAGCGTTGAAGCGCGGTCCGCTTCGCCTTCTTTTCGGGCACCGCCGGTTCATAAACATAACGCCGCGATTCCTTGCGATGCCTCGCCAATCCTTTGGCTTCAAGCGTCGCCATCAGCGCCCTCACCGCCGAATAACTCGGCGGATTCGGCAACTCCCCCATCACTTCCTCCGCCGTCGCACTCCCCTTCCGGAAAAGGATGTCCATCACTTGCCGCTCTCGCGCCGACACCCGATCTTCTTCCAAACGTTTCATGCAGCATCCATCCCACATCCTCGACCCTCTGGCAAACACAAATGCAGTTTTTCCAGCATTTCAATATTGACACCCATCCCTCGAAATGCTGTTTTTCCAGCACCATGAAACGCCAAACGTTCTTTATCCTGACGGGCATGCTCGCCGTTTTCACATTGTTTTCCTGCTCGCCGAACTTCACGCCGTCGGCGGAAGGACTCCGCTCCGGGGATTCTGCGGTGAACCGCAACACGATCGATTCGATTCTCGCCACCCCGGCCGAGCGCCCCGGGCTGGCGACGGGTTGGGGAAATGAAAAGGACTCTCCAATTTACGGAACTTCTTTTGTGCGATCGTCCTCAAAGCCCGCGGGCACGGACGTCATCTATTACAATGACCCTCAAGGCATCGCCGCGATGTCCAGTTCCACCGTCAAAGTGGAGCCCCTGCAAAGCGCCGCTGGCTCGCTCGTGGAATGGGGAATCAAGGGCGGCGTCGGATTTCTTCCCACCTACAAAAGCGGCGGAGGCTACGACGACCGACTGGTGGCGGGACGGAAAAACAGCAGCTATTCCATCGTGATTCGGAATCGCTCCAAAAGCATCCTGGAAGTGGTGGCCAGCGTCGATGGACTGGACGTGATGGATGGAAAGTCAGCTTCATTTTCAAAGCGCGGCTACCTGATCGATCCCGGCAAGACTCTGGAAATCGATGGTTTCCGCACCAGTGAGCAAAAGGTCGCAGCGTTCCAATTTTCCAGCGTTGGGAACTCTTACGCCAATCTCCGCCACGGCGATACCCGCAACGTGGGAGTGATCGGACTCGCGGTTTTCACCCAGAAGGGAGTTGATCCATGGAACTGGTCCACGCCGGAATCCCACACCCGATTTTCAGCGCAGCCATTCGCTCAGGCACCGTAACGGAAGCTTGATGGCAGCCAATGGGGCGAGGAAATAAGTGGATCTGCGGGCACTTCGTTTTTTGTCGAAATACCCGCCCGCCCGGAGGGCGTATTGAGTTGGAACGCATTGTTGCCATTCATTCCATCCGCTGCTCCGCCATGCTCACTCGTCCATTCATCTTCTCCCTCAGCGCCCCCCTCTTGTGGGCCCAGGACAAGATCACCTACGACGATCATGTTTCCCCGGTTTTCCAGCAGGCTTGCCTCAATTGCCACAATCCCGACAAGGCCAAAGGTGGACTGGATCTCTCCTCGTATCCGGCCACGATGAAAGGAAGTTCCGGCGGAAAAATCGTCGAACCCGGAGACCTGGCCTCCACGCTCATCGCCGTCGTCGAGCAAACGGCCGAACCCAAAATGCCGCCCGAGGGCGAAGCGCTTTCCAAAGACCAGATCGCCATCCTCAAGCGATGGATCGAGGGCGGACTGCTGGAAAACTCCAGTTCATCGGCAAAAAAACCGGGCAAGCCGAAGTTCGCAGCCACCTTGCAAACGGATCCCGCATCCAGGCCGGATGGACCGCCACCGATGCCGATGCACCTTTTGCTTGAGCCACCGGTGGTCACCGCGAAAGCCTCCGCAATCCACGCGCTCGCCACTTCCCCGTGGGCTCCCCTGCTCGCCGTCACAGGTCAGCGCCAAATTCTCCTCCACCACACCGAAACCCTGGAGTTGGTGGGAATTTTGCCATTTCCGGAGGGCGATCCGATCTCGCTCACGTTCACCCCCGACGCGCGTTACCTCCTGGTCGGCGGCGGGGTTCCCGGGAAGTCAGGCATCACCGTGACCTACGACATCACCAACGGAAGCCGCCTCCTGAGCGCGGGCAAGGAGTTCGATGCCGTGCTCGCCGCAGACATCCGCCCCGGCTTCGATGTGGTCGCCACAGGCGGTCCATCGCGCCTGCTCAAGCTTTGGAATACCGGCACCGGAGATCTCATCAAGTCGATCAAAAAACACACCGATTGGATCACCGGCCTCGATCTTTCGCCCGATGGCGTCCTGCTCGCCAGCGGAGACCGCAATGGCGGTGTCTACGTGTGGGAAAGCGATACCGGAAATGAATTCCACACACTCCGCGCCCATCAGGCAGGCATCACCGCCGCCGTGTTCCGGGGAGACTCGAACATCCTCGGCACCGCCTCCGAAGACGGCACCCTGCGCTTTTGGGAAATGAACGGGGGCAGCGAAGTGAAAAAAATCGATGCCCATCCGGGAGGTGTCACTGCCTTTTCGTTCGCCCGGGATGGCTCGTCCCTGAGCGTCGGGCGGGACATGAAAGCGAAGTTCTGGAAAGCCGATTTCAATCACATCCGGGACATTGTCCAAAACCTCCCCAGCCTCCCAACTGCCGCCGCCCTCGATGCTGAGGCAAAGTTTGCCTTCATCGGCGATGCGAGTGGCACGGTGCTCGTTTTCAATACCGCCGACGGCAAGAAAGTAGGCGAAATCCCCGGCAACCCGCCTACCATCGAAACCCGCCTGCAAACCATCAACGCGGAAATTGCCCGCTTGGAAGCGCCCCTCCAGGCGGCTCACCAAACACTTGCCACCCGCTTGAGCGCCCGCGATCAGGCTCGCAAGGCAGTGGAAGAATCTGAGGCTTCACGCAATCAAGCCGCGGAGGCCCACAAGGCAGCCGAAGCCGCTGCCGTCGCCACCCCGGATGATCCCTGTCGCCAACGCGCTGCCGAGGCGCTGGCAAAATTCCAAGCGACCGAGCAAGCACTCACTGCCAAGCGAACCGAACTGGATACTGCGGAAAAATCCCTCGCCGAGGCCACCGCCGCGCGGGATGCAGCCCAGTCGCCACTGCCGCCCTTGCAGGCAGCACACAGGAAATGGACCGCTGCCGCCATCAATACCCGTGTCCTCAAGACCACGGATGACGCAGCTCTGGCCACTGCCAACACTGAAGAGGCTGTAATCGCCTTTACACAGGCGTCCCACAATATCAGTAAACAGGCAGACGTCCTCAATCGCAAACGGGCTGAGCGCAGCGAACTGGTCAAGCGCCAGGAATCCATCGACCCCGCCACCCCGCCCGAAACCCAAGCCGCCCTGCACGCCGAGATCGATGCCACTTTGTCCGCTCTCGACACAGTCATCGGACGCGAACTTGCGGCCCTCAAATCTGCCGAAGCGGAACTGGACCGCCTCGGCAAAGCCATCGATCCGCTGGCCAGAGCGTCCGCCGCAAAAACCTCCGAACTCAAATCGCTGCGGCAAGCCTACCAGCTCGCCTCCAATCCGGCGCCGCCTTGATGCGCCCCTTCATCTCATGCACCCAAAACCCAAAAAAACATCCTTCACCCTCACGCTGCTACACACCCTCGTGGTCGCGCTTTTTTCCTGCCTTGCCACTTCCCCCGCCGCGGACAAGACGGCCCCGAGCAACGTCATCCTGATCATTTCGGACGATCACGCATGGACCGATTACGGATTCATGAATCATCCGCTGGTGAAAACTCCCAACATCGATCGCCTCGCCAAAGAAGGCCTGGTTTTCCCGCGCGGTTATGTGCCATCCAGCCTTTGCTGTCCCAGCCTCGCCTCCATCATCACAGGACGTTACCCGCACGAACATAAAATCACCGGCAACGATCCGCGACAACCGGCCGGCATGGAGCGGAAGAAATTCTATCAAAGCAAGATCTTCAAGGACGGCCGCGAGGTCATGAATGCCAATCTCGCCAAACACCCACTTCTCCCCTCCCTGCTTGCCAAACAAGGCTACAACTCGCTCCAGACCGGCAAGTGGTGGCAGGGCAACTTCCGCAATGGAGGCTTCACCCACGGCATGACCCATGGTGGGCGACACGGCGATGAAGGCCTCGACATCGGCCGCAAAACCATGCAGCCGATCGCGGATTTCATCGATGAATCCCGCAGCAAAAAACAACCGTTCTTTGTCTGGTATGCACCGCTGCTCCCCCATGATCCCCACACTCCGCCAGAACGCCTGCTGGCCAAATACCGCGATCAGGTTCCCTCCATCCACATCGCCCGATACCTCGCCATGGTCGAATGGTTCGATGAAACCGTGGGCGAACTGATCAAGATGCTCGACGACCGGGGCCTCACGGAAAGCACCATGATTGCTTATGTGGCGGACAATGGATGGATTCAAAGCCCGGACTCCCCAAAACACGCTGCCCGCTCCAAACAATCCCCTTACGATGGCGGCTTGCGGACCCCCATCATCCTCCGCCAACCGGGCGTCATTCCCGCCCGGCGCGATGAACATCCGGTCATCTCGATCGATCTGTTTCCCACCATTCTCCACGCCGCAGGCATCACTCCTGCCCAAGGACTTCCCGGCATTGATCTCACCGATTCATCCGCAGTCTCAGGACGCCGCGAAATCTTTGGTGAGTGCTTCCACCACGATCTAGCCGACCTCCACGATCCATCCGCCAACCTGCGCTGGCGCTGGATGATCCAAGGCGACTGGAAACTCATCCTGCCCCATCGCACCGAGACCGAAAATCCGTTTCCAGAACTCTACCATCTCGCCAAGGACCCGAAGGAAATGAACAACCTCGCCCCCAAGGAAACTTCCCGTGTGGAACTCATGAGCCGCGCACTGGATACTTGGTGGAAACCGTGATACCCTGTCCAGCGACATCCTTGTGAATTGTCTTCATTTACCAATTCCCAGACCCCGCCCCAGCCAAGACCATATTAGGATTTCGGGAATTTCAAATACTCGGACGCGAATAACAGATAGGCTCCCGTCCCGAAGTTTTCGTTGTTTTCAGGCTTGAATCGCTCCGGATAGGTCCCGCCCTGTTGGCATCTGCGCATGACGCCATCCGGTGTTTGCATCGCGGAAACGAGTTTCCATGCCCGCTCGACGATGGGTTGATACTTGTCCTTCGGCAAGATGCCGCGATTCAGGCCAGCAGCCATTCCATAGGCGCTGAGTGCGGTGGAGCTCAATTCAACTTCCGGAAACTCTCCATGATTCATCAGACTGATGCCGAAGCCACCTACAGGCAGTGCGCAAGCGGCAATGCCTTTCGCAAGAAGTTTCATGCGTTCGGCATAGACCGGCCATAACGGATGATCCTTTGGAAGCTGTTCGAGCATCAGCGCCAGCGATCCCATGACCCAGCCGTTGCCACGTCCCCAGAAGATGGGACGTCCGTTCCGTTGCTTACCGATGAAGTGGGTGTCCCGATAGTAGAGGTGATGGGTGGAATCAAACAGGAAATCCCAGTTCCTTTTGTATAACTCTTCAAGGGTGGCCGCGTATTGGCCGCCAGGGTCGCCGGTGATGCGGATCAAGTGTGCCCAATTCGGTGGGGCCATGAACAAGGCATCCGCAAATGACCACAAATCGCCGCCTCCTTCACCGCCGTGCTTGAGCACTGACGGATCGCGGGTCAGCGTTTGTTTCGCGAGTTTTTCCGCGGTCAAGCGAGCCGCATCTTTCATGGGGGCCAGCATCTGCGGGTCTTTGTGAATCTCATGAAGCCGCAGATACATCTGGCCGATGCACAAGTCGTCCTCACCTGTCATTCGTGGATTGGGGGTGAAATTGCGCAGCTTTCCGACTTTCATCATCTGCTCCATGTAGGCTGGATCCCGGGTGAGTTCCCAGAGCTTGAACAAACCGAGATGAAAGGTGCCCGAACGCCAGCCGCCGATATTGTGACAAAGCCATTCGTATCCGGGGCGGCTCTGTTTTTTCAATTCAGCTTCCGGAACGATGGCCGATATCTGATAGTCGGCCGCAGCCTTCATGTGTTTGAGAATCTCATCACGATTCTGAGGAGCGGTGGTGGTGGCAGAGGTTTCATTTGCTAGGCCAGCATCTCCCACTTGAATGCTTCCGATGCGGTAGCGTCTTTGTCCGTCATCGCCATCCAATGGCATTGCGATCTTCGGCGTGCCGTCACGTGCACCGATGGATAGATAGAGGTCGTATTTGCCGGGCCGGGTGGTGGGTGCTACCAATCCTATAATGAATTCGCTTTCGTGAGCATTGACCGGAGCTTTGGATGGTTCTCCGACTTTCAAGTCACGCACGTTGAGTTTTTCATCCACCAAGACAGATACGATGCCACCTTGGTGATCTTTGATTGTCAGAGCCGGGTAGCCACCGGGATAACAGGGAGCAACTCCCTTGTTCGTCCATGACCATCGGACCGTGAAGGATTTTCCGGAATCAGAGTGCTTGGTCACATCTCCACCCGAAGCGTAAGCCTGCTGCGCTGAGGCGATGGGCACGTTCGCGGGCCAAGCGACTTCCACCGGCATGATGCGGTAGCCGAGTCGTTGGTTGATGGCGTTGATCGTCTCACGGTTCTCTTCGAGGAATTTCTTGGGAAACCCATGAATCGACATGAAACTGGCGTGGTAGTCCTCCACCGCCTTGAGCAGGAGTTCGCCGTTCCATGCCCCCCGCTTCACGGACCCGTCGTAATGTTCATGTTCGAGGATGACTGGCATTTGGGGCCAGAACAGTTGAGCCATTTCGGCATGATACCATGACCTGGGAGGGGGCTGGACCAGAATGCTGTCGTCACGAATCGTCACGCCTTTGGAAAATGCATAGTCGGTGATGGGAAAACTTTTGCCCGGCTTGTCGTGGCCGGCAAAGTCGTCCGAGATGCATAGCTGTGTCTTTTTGAAGTGTTTGAGGTGGAGATCGATGTGCAGTTTCTGTTTAGCGATATCATCCTGCAGGCTGCTGGCATGGGTATGACCTTCACCCCACAGGCCGTAGGTTCCGACGTCGACGAACTCGACATTCGGATTGCCATCGTAGCGAGCGGCATAGGCTGCCATGAAGCGCTCGAGTTTTTGAAGGAATACGGGATCATCGAAAAACGGATCCCATGCGCCTCCTTTCTCCACCCTACCCTTTCCATATTGATAGTAAGTTCCCTTGGCACCAGCGTCCTTGACCCATTGAGGTGTGGCGTAAGTCATCCAGTTCTCAGAGCAGGTGATCCGCAATGCGATGCGTTTGCCTTTGGCAATCCAGCGTTGGGCCGGGGTGTCGAGGATTGCCCAGTTGTAGATGCCTTCCTTCGGTTCGAGATAGGCCCATGGCAGTCGCAGGTAAACGGTCGAAAGTCCGGGAAAATCATCGAGCGTGTCGGATGGGAGGAGTTCCGAACCGTAGTTGCGCGGAATATTCGAATAGAAATGCATCGTCCACCCCATGCCGGGGTTCACCAGGGCTGCACCATTGTCGACGGGACGGACGGCTGTGACAGGAACATCCTGAGCGAATCCGCCCAGAGGAACAAGAATGGCGACGATGGCGGCAAGGTGAGTAAGAGTCATTCGAGGGAATTTGCGTCTGAATTCCAATACTCGTTTCGTCGCCAGATCATTACGAACCGTTTTCCTCAACGCGATGCCTGTCCGGTAGTCGCTGCGGGAACGGACTTCCATCCATCTGGCAGCTTGATCTCGGGTGAATTGCCCCGTTTCCACTCAATGACGATGTCGCCGTCTTGGGTAGGAAAGGAACCGCGGCAGTGACTGAGCGGATTGTCCGGAAGGGAAAAGGCGATGGTTTTCGCCTGATGATTGATCTCCCTCAAGCCGAGGACGTCGCGGCGCAGAACGACGGCGGCGTGGGAGGCGAATCCGTGGTTGCAGGATGCTTGGGGCTTGTCGTGTTCCCAAAGGGTGCCGGTGGTTTCCGACATCATTTGCCAGTAGCCGAGTGCCTCGTCGTGGATTCGTGCGGTTTTGCCGTAGCGCGAAAGGATCTCAATGCGCAGCATGTTGCCCGGGAGTTGATTGCAGGGGAATATATCCGGGTGCAGTTTTGTTTCGCGACGGGATGGGCCAAACTCTTCGACGAGGGTCTTCCATAACTCCGGACTTTGCTCGGGTGTGGTGGTGCTACAGAAAAACGCATAGTATTGGCATACTTCAGTGCGATCTGGGCGGATGTCGAGCGTGCCGTCAGGCCGGCGAATCGCATGGTCACGATAATAGGTGCCGTCGAACGATTGGCGGTTGATGGTTTCGCGCATCCCGGATGCTTTGCTTTTCCACGATTCATTCTGATAGATCCGGCCGGCGGCATCAAGTGCAGCGGCGTAGAGCATGTTGGTCGGGTAGTTCACATCCCGCACGAATTCATTGGCCTTGGACCATTCGACAAAGATCCAACCATCGAGTTTTTCCAACAATCCGTCGGAGTTCTCGAAGCGGGTGAAATATTTCAGCAGGGCTTCGACGCGGGGCTGGAGTCTTTCGGTCAATGCGCGATCGCCGGTTCGGGCGAGGTATTCCTCCAGCTCGTGAACGAACCACATTGCCCAGTTCGGGATGTGGTCGCCCTGATAGGGATCCATTGGGTAACACATCGGCAGCATGCCTTGGACGAGGCCAGGGAAGGCTTCTGGTTGCGCGAAGTTTTCGAGGAAGTTGCGTTCGACTTTCAACTCGCCTGTGAAGTCGGCTTCGACGCGACCAGTGAAGAACGAATCGCACAACCAACCAGCCCGTTCGCGGCTCGGGCAGTCCATGAAGATGTCGGTGGCGTTCTGGCGAAAGGTCTGGCGGGCAGCCTCGAAGATGGCATCGAGGCGCGGATCGGAGGATGTGAATGAAGAGCGCTCGGCGTGAGGGTGGGCCAATTCGCGAAGATATACCTTTTCGATGGTGATCGCATCATCGAGCGCGTGCAGTTGAAGGTAGCGCAGGGTGTAAGGCTCGAAGGTTTCGATTTCATGCACGCCCTCCGGAAGATCGATCTGGATTGCGTTGACACACTCCAATCGGTGCGGGTCCACGCTGTGATGCGGGCCTAAGCGAACTTCGTCGAAGGTGGCCAGCAGGCGGGTGGGCTTTTCGGCTCGCAGCCTGAATCCGACGAAGCCGCTGAGGTTCACACCGAAGTCGTGAAGGTCAAAGACTCCGGGCTTGATTGCCTTGCCGGGTGATTGTTCTTTGAGATTGGTAGTCTTCAACGAAGTCATCAGCCGGTCAGGACGTGCCTCAAGTTCGTTGTCCGGAAAATCACCGAAGTCCTTTGGCTGGAAGCCGTAATACTTTCGCGTGGGTATCGGGTTCAGAACTTCGAAGCTGCCGGTCGCGATGGATTTGGATTCAATGATTGCGAACTGCGGATATGGCACACCGCGATCGGCCAATGAAACCGCTGGACGCTCTGTGAGCGGCATGGTTGGTCCGTCCCATTTCACATCCGTGCGCCATGCCAGCCAACCTGGCTGTGGGCGGAATACTTCGCTGAAGGTTCGTTGATAGCTGTAGCGCGGCACTTTGCGCAGGATTGCCGGATGCAGATCGATGGCTTTGAAATCCTGGGTCGTGGCCAGCACCTTGTCTCCGGAAACAATCTCCGCCTGCAGGAATGCCGCTTGTTTCACCATGTAGTAACTGCGGGCTTCACTCGCCGCCACTTCGATGCCAATCACCGAAACTTTGTCATTCAGCAAGTCTTTGATTGGCCATTCATCGATGCGAAAATGTCCATGACCCGCTCGCGCCGGACCGTGACCGAGAAACTTCCCATCGATGGTAGCACGGTAGAGACCGGAAGTGGCGATGCGCAGCACCGCATCGGAAGGTGGTGGATCGAGCGCGAGGCGGAATCCAACGCGGCGGTTCAAATCATCACCTCCGGTGTCCGGCCAGTAAGCCATGGCTTTCTGGAAGGATGCGCCGGACACGGCTGATGTCAGCGTGAGCAGGGCGACGAACAGAAGCGTTATCGGTTTTGTGGAAGCTTGAGTCATGGTGAATATTGATGAGAGACGGCCATTCAGTGTGAAGTGTACGGGCGATCTCGCTCATTCCTCCTCCACGCGGAAGAAGCCCTTGGGAGAGCTTGATATTGCTGGGGGAAAGTTGAAAGAATGATAGGTGGAGTCACCTTGGGCGGAGAGTCCGGTGGCGACATCGATGGGGAAGCTCTGGAGATCGGTCGAGGCTTTGATCCGGTAAGATTTGCCAGGGTTCGATGCCCATTTCAGTGCAGCGCCGCCCGGTGACCATTCCACATGGCGCATTTGCAGGCCAGTGGTGGACGGTTCCGAGAAAAGACCATAGATGTTGCAATTGTAGTTGAGGAAGGTGGTGTATCTCCCGCGGAACCAAACCACGGCCTCGCTGCGTCCATGATCTTCCGGCACGAAGGGGCGCATGTTGCTTGCATTCGAGTTGGAAGTGACAGCTTCCCAGCTCCAATTGTTTCCGCCATCAGATGTGACGCCACGATAGATTTCGTAGATCCCGTTGTTGGGATTTAACCCGGGAGCAAGGGTGCTCAGGTCGAATGGGTTGGCGGCGTTGCTTGATAGATAGATGATATTCGGGTTTTCGGGATCGATGGTGATGCCACCGCCGTAGTCATCCTCGGTGGAAAATAAGCCGTGTCCGGCCTGGGCGATGACTTTCCTGCGCCACTGACTGCCATCCCAACGGGCATAGTAATAATAGATGCGGTCGTTTTTGAAGTCGGTTGCTGGGCCGGCGGCACCATCCACTTGGACCTGGAAGACGCAGACTGGTTTGCCATCGGCCTGATATTGGATGTCCCATGTCCACGCCCGTCCATTTGGAATCCAGTTGTCCGGACCCTGACCGGGTCCCCAAGCGGTGGTGGTATATGGATAAACGACGGTGCCGCGCTCACCAGTGGAGTGTTCGAGCGGGAGATTGGTGATGTTCTTGACGACGGTGCCATCGGATTTGAGGAAATTTCCTCCCTGATAGAAAAGGTGGTAGATGGAGTTGTTGACGTCCCGCGGGTGGCCGTCGGTGTAGATGAGGTCGATGCGATCAAAATGATTCGTTGCGTATCTCGGATAAGGCCGGGTGCCACCGGTGCCGGTTCTAATGAAATGGACCGGGTTGCCCCATGTTTGGCCATCGTCGGTGGAGATATGAAGGGTTGGGTTGAAATTGATATTGCGCGAGAAGTTGTAGATCTTGTTCGACTCGGCTGTTAGGCGCATCGTGTTCGAATAAGTGTTTTTGCTGGTTCCAAGTGTCTTGGTTTGTTCCACCCCCCAGTCAGAAAGGGTGGTTGGATTTCCGTTCAGGCTCCGGCGGTAGAAGAACCTCGTGTCGAGGTTGTGGCGTGAATACACCGAGAGGATTTTTCCGTCTGGAAGCACGGTGACATTGGGCACGTCGTGGTCATCGTTGCTGGGATAGGACGCAGTGCTGAAGAGGAACTCGTGCGATGTGGTGGTATCGAAATCGTATCGGGTAAGCGCCATTTTCTGGGCCTGGCCTTTGACATATCCGATGTAGAGATCGCCATTGACGAAGCGGGCGGTGTGGTCATTGAACCAAGTCCATGCGCCGTCGGTTTGAATCAGAACCGTGTCGGCCGGCACGCCGGGGGGCAAGGGTGGGGTGTCGGGAAGGAGCGGGTTGGTGGCGTTGGTGATTTCGGTGCCGTCGTTATAGGAGTCGCCATCGGTATCGGCGATGGTGGGATCAGTGCCGTGGATATTGACTTCGTCGAGGTTGGAGAGGCCATCATTGTCGCTGTCCAAGCCTGGGGTGAGTGGAAGGGCGGACGCGATGTAACCGACACCGTCATACCAGGTGCGGTCCTCGGCGTTGCCGGGTTCACCGCCGGTTTCAGGGTCATCAATATAAAGTGTGACGGTGAGACCTTCCGTGGCGGTGTTCCAGGTTCCAAGCACGGCCTGCGAAAGGACCTGGCCAGTGCCATCGTTCACGGCGACTGTGGGACTGGTGAAGTGCCCGCTGGTGGCCGAAAGGTTGGCTGCATTGGCCTTGGTGTGAACGACGGCCGGGCGGACCGGGCCGAGCTTGAAATTCGCATCCCAGACGCCGGTTCCATTCAAGTTGTTCCAGAAGTAACCATAGATCGTGTAAAGTCCCGGGCCGGGGAGAGTGAATGTGGTCGCGAGCCGAGGGTTGGCGTTTTCAGTTTCGCTCGTATGCAGTATTCCACCGCCATTGACGGCGGGGCGTGTCCGCACGCTCCACTGACCGTCGGCATCCGCCGTGGTGGAACTGTCTGGACCAAACGAAGCGCTGCCATCGAGCACCGTGTTGCCGGTTCCCGGTGTGTTGTCGGCATCGATGTAGGTGATCTGTGTTCCGACCTGAGGGATGAGTTCGTAGCCGAGGCCGTCATACCAGACGCGGTTCTGGGTGGAGTTGCCGAGAACATTGCGGTCCACATATGCATTCACCGTTCCTCCGGTGACGACGACCTGGCCCAGTTTTACCCCAAACATGTTGTAGGTGACGCTGGACACGGTTTGGGTGATCGTGGGGGTATTGGAGAAACTCAAAGTCGATGCGTTGACCACGCCTGTCGTGATGGCGTCAGTTACGGCATCATTGCTATAAGTTGTCAGGGCTCCGCTATTGAGTCCGGCGGAGAAGATCCACTTTTCTCCCGCGGCAGTGATGTTATCCCAGAAAAATCCCCAGATGTCGTAGGTGCCATTTGCCAGGCCGGTAATTTGGGTGGTGATTTCGGGGAAACTTGCCGTGCTGCTGATGTTGGATTGATAAATGGTGCCGCCGTTGCCCCAAGTAGAGCGAGTTACCCATTGGGTGTTGTTTGCCGTGGAGTTGTTCGCCGTGCTCAGCCAAGACGTATCACTGAGAGTGCTGCCGGTTTTGAAGGTGTTGCCAGAAGAGCCATGGACCGCATCGACGAATGTGATTTGGGCATTGAGGTTGGCGGTAACCACAATGAGGAGGGAAGCTCCGATGAAGTAGGCTGTCACTGGTGAGGGTTTGTTGGGATTGTGGATTCCAAACGGGAGGCGTTTCCTTCAGTTATGGAGAATGGATCATTTGGGCTTTGGTGTTTCACCCAACTAAAGACCGTTCGTGGCTTCCTCAGTGCGTTCTAGGCGCCAGAAGCGGCGTGTTTCGTTCATTGGCCAAGTGCCGAAGTTCTGCATGGTGCCGTCGCCGACGATTGTCTCGACGGGTGGGGCACTGAAGTCGAGGTTGGGGCTGGTTCGGAGATCGTAACGGAATCCAGCATAGGCCGGAGCCCAGACCGTTGCTTGGTTGGGGGTCGTCGTAGTATCCAAGGTCAATTGGGGCGTCCCATTGAAATAGCCATAGGCGTCCCATTCGAGCACAGAGACAGGTGTCGAGTTGTTCTGCGAGCTGTAGCTCATGCCCATGCCCGGCAATTTCTGATAGAGCATGTGCAAGACGCCATCCTGCTTCCAACGAGTCTCATCGTAGGTGCCTTCCCATGACCCGAGGTTTTCGTGGGTCAGGTTCATGCGGGTCCATTTGATTCGGTTCGGGTCCTGCGCTAGTGGTTCGGAGAAGACCGCAGTGACGCCGAGGAAGCGGTTGTCGTTGTAGAGCACGATGATCCGGTCATCGGCATCGGTGAGCACAACGGGGCGGCCCATTTGGCTGGAGCCGAGCTGGCTTTCGGAGTATTTGGTGGCGGGGTTGTCGAGGTTGCGTGCGGAAACGGTGCGCTGCTGCCATTGGCTGCCGTTGTGGAAAAAGATATGGTATTGGCGGATGTGGTTGCCGGTGGATGCGTTGTCGGCCCACCAGTTGGCGATAATCGGGCGACCGGCGCTGTCAGTGGTCATGCCGGATTCGTTCATGATGCTGTGGCCCTCGGCGAGATCCTTGACGATCTCGGGGACATGGGTGGCACCCAGGTCCTGGAACCACTCTGCCTCAACCACGGGCAAGGCGATCGCACTGCCATCGGAGCGCTGCCATGAGGTGCCACCATCAGGTGAGCGCAGATAGACGTAGCGGTGGTTGGTCTGATATCCGGTCTCGCGGGCTGGGGAATCGTTACCGTAGCGGAAAACACCGGCGAGGTGCAACATTCCGTCCGGACCGAGGGTGATGCGGTCCGGGTAGAAGCAGTTGTTTGGTGTGTCCCCGAGACCGAGCATCAGTGGCTGGGGCAAACCGCCGCCGGTGGTATGAACAGGCGACCAGGTGTCGGTGACTGTGTCATAGCGATTGAGATACCAGTCACCGTTGCCAGAGCCGACCTCGCGGAAAAGGAAGATGAGATCGCCGTCGGGCAAGGTCTGGAATTTCGGATAGGTGACGCCGCTTTCCTGGCCTGTCATGCCGGCGGTGCCCAGGCTGGTCATCACGATTGGATCGTCGCCGAGCACCGAGCCGGTGCTGCGGGCGTAGAGCAGCGTGTTGACGTGCATTCCCCAGCTCATGTGCATCACGCCGTCGCCATCGATGGCCATGCTGATGACGTTGTGGGTGTCGTTGATGTTGAAGGATGTGAAATTGGTCGGGAAGACTTCCCACAGCGACTCGCCAACGTTTCGTCGGGCAACGACCACGGTGTTGTTAGATGGATGATTCGGATCGGTGGCGTGGCGGCGATAGTAGGTGATGAACTGCTTGCCACCGATGGTGATGACGTTGTTTTGCGCGAAGGCGATCGAGTTGATGGCGGATCCGGCATAGCCGTTTTCGTCGGTGGCTTCATTACCGTCGCTCACCGGGCTGAACGAAACGAGCGGCAGGTAATCTGGTGGTGGTGGCGGAGGGGGTGGTGGTGGCGGAGGGGGCGTGTTGGATCGGGTCAGGTTGCCCACCCTCCATGTTGAGGTGGTGGTCCGCATGTCGGACCAAAAGCCGATGGCGCTGCCGTTGGTGGTGATGGCCGTCGATCCCACGGAGACAATACTGGTGTAATAGATCGTTTCGGTTGTGCCCTTGATCGATCCAAAGGTCCATCCTGTCGCACTGCGCTCGATGAACACCGAGTCCGGTCTGCCGGAAGCCGGGTTAGCGGGCATCGCGGAAGTATTTGCCCCGCCCGCATCAAAATTGGTTAGATACATGGTGCCGGTTCGCCATCCCCAAACGAGGATACTGGTGCGACTGGTCGGCGTTTCCGTGTTGGCAATCGCAAGGCCGATCGAATCGGCGGAATGGCTGAAAGTGGCGGAGGTAAGATTCACCGAGATTCGGTCACCCGTCGTCAGCGCTGGGAACTCGTTGGACAGGTAGGTTTCCTGGCCGACATTGTTTCCGGATACATTGGCTACCGTGACGCTCCCGGCGGGGCTGATGTTTGGCGAGAAGCTTTGTTCGCGGGTGTTCGTCCCCGTCAGCAGATTCCCGCTTTCGCTGAAATTGCTGAAATTGGTGACCGTCTGGGCCGGGGAGGTGGTGGCCGACGCCAAAGCAACGACGATCCCGCCCAAGGCATGCAGCGAGGGGAGGAAGCGGGAAGAGCGCCAGGGGTTTTGATCTAAGAGCGGGTTCAATGGTAGCCAATGAGCCACAGGAGAGTCACCCGGTCAACCCGGCCAAATGGCCGTATAGCGATGGTTCAACGGTCTGCGATCCGCAAAACGCCGCGCTGAACGGCAATGGTGACGGCCTGGGTGCGGTCTTTTGCGTCGAGCTTGGCAAATATGCGTTCAAGGTGGTGTTTGACGGTCGAGGCGGCCATATCGAGAGCGACTCCGATTTCCTTGTTGCTCAGGCCGGCGGCGAGGTGCTTGAGAACCTCAAGTTCGCGCGGGGAAAGCCCGTCCCGCGCTTGGCGCTCGTCGAGCTTTGCTGCAAGGCCAGCGGAGAAATACGCTTTACCGCTAGCCACAGAGCGGATCGCCGCGATCATTTCGTCGATTTCGGCAGCTTTCGAAACATAGCCAAGCGCACCTGCTTGGGTGGCACGGTAAACACATTCCTCGGATTCGAAAATCGAAAGCAGCAAAATGCGGGCGTCAGGAAACTCCGACCTGATCACAGTGATGATTTCTTCGCCATCACGATCCGGAAGTTGATAGTCCATGGTGACCACATCCGGACGAAGGGCACGGTGGAGTTCGATGGCCTTGGCTCCATTTTCGGCTTCGCCGACGAGTTGAAGATCCTCGTGGCGCTCGATCGCTTCGGCAAGGGCGAGGCGGACCATGGCATGATCATCCACAATGAGAATCCGGGTTGCAGGTGTGCTTGTCATGAGCGGGAGCGAGGGTGAGCAACCGGGGAAGTCCAGGGCAGTCGCACGCGGAGTTTCGTGCCAGAGCCAGTGGAGCTTTCAATCGAAAAATCCGCATGAATCTTGTTGGCCCGCTCGCGCATTCCCACCAGCCCGAAATGCCCGGCGGGTGGTTTGCGGGTGGAATCGAAACCGTTGCCGTCGTCTTTGACTTCGAGTGTCACGGCCTCGGTATCATACGTCAGGCGAACCCCGATTCGATCCGGATTTGCGTGACGGGCCGCATTGAATACCGCCTCACGGGCGATCCGCAGCAGGTGATTCTGAGTGTTGGCGCGGAGCGGTTGTGGGGTGCCATTCAACTCGAAATGGAAAACCGCCTCGGAGTCGGCTGCGGCTTTGGGTAATGCCTCGCGCATGGCTTCGGGCAGGCTTCGATTCAGTAGGTGGAGGTTGCGAAGATCGCTCACGGATGCGCGGGCCTCGCTGCGGCAATGTTGAAGCATGCGGCGCGCAAGAGACAATCGCTGGTGTGCCAGATCCGGGTTTCCGCCGAGCGCGGGAGCAAGATTGCCGAGTTGCATCGAGAGACCTGCGAGGTCTTGTTCGAGGGTGTCGTGAAGTTCTCTCGCGATCCGCTCACGCTCGTCTTTGATGACTCCTTGCTCGATCTGCCTTGCAATGATGACTGACTGGGCTGCGACCCGCCTGCGCAACTGCCAACCCCAAATGAAGACGACACACAATGCGGCCAAAGCGAGGCCAAAGGCCATAAGAACCCTTTCAGTTGTCCACCACGAAGCCCTGGCCAGGATTTCGATCACACTCTCGTCCGGCAAATTGATACGAAAGCCATCGGCCCATTCGATGCGCGGCATCGGTCGGGTGGTAGTCACCTCATAGATGCCGGTGAGCCGCAATCGGTCACCCGGGCGGAGCGAGAGATTCGAAGGCGAAATTGCTGGCAGCCAGGCTTCGAAGTAATTGTTCCCTCTGCGGCATTGCAGCACCGTTTCCTGCAAACCTTGGCGAAGGGTGAGAAACACGCAATCGACCACCACTCTCTCATGATGCATCGCGGCATCGATTTTATTGGCCGACTGGAGGCGGTGGGGTGCGACCAGAGAAGTTTCTCCCAAGCGCTCGATCCGCGCCGCTCTGAGCTAG
>JBBARN010000017.1:0-71619 GCA_040399845.1 Luteolibacter sp.
ACTCCAAAGCCTTCGCGGCCGTCGCCTTCGTCGTCTTTTTCGTCGATCCCATCTCGCGCCACGAAAGCGCAAACATCCCGTTTGCTCGCTTCACAATCCGCACCCGTCCCGATCCGTATTTGATCGTCCGAGGCCAATCCGCCTTTGCCTTCGCAGCCATGGGGAAACTTACACCACTTTACACCCCAAAAAGCCACCAAAAACCCAGAAAAACCCCCATTTCGGAACCTACCACCACTCACCAACCAACAAAAAACCCGCTGAATATCAGCGGGTTAGATGCGAAAAAGAATGGAGCGGGCGATGAGATTCGAACTCACGACATCCACCTTGGCAAGGTGGCGCTCTACCACTGAGCTACGCCCGCGCTGCGAAACGCGTGGGCGCTTTCTACATCGGCGGGGATGATCGGCAAGCCAAATTTTACAAATTTTCGATGTTCATTCGCCGGGCTGTGCTTTTCTTTTGCCGCACGCCATGTCCGACAAGCTCGCAGAAATCATCGCCACCAAGCATTTGGAAGTCGAAGCCCTCATGCCACGCGCGGCGATGCTGCGCGCTGCCGCCTTGCAACGCAACGACTTCGGAGGATTCCGCGCCGCCATCGACCGTGGGCCGGGCCGGCTCGGAGTGATCGCCGAGGTCAAGAAGGCCTCGCCCTCCGTGGGCTTGATCGATCCGGATTTCGACCCTGTCCGCCAGGCCAAGCGCTACATCGACGGCGGCGCGTCCTGCCTTTCCATCCTCACGGACGAAAAATACTTCCAGGGTTCGCTAAGTTACCTCACGCAGATTTCCAAATTCTCCAGCGCTCCGCTCTTGCGCAAGGATTTCACGATCCACGAGGTGCAGATCCACGAGGCGGCCGTGTCCGGAGCGGATGCCATTTTGCTGATTGTGGCCGCTTTGAACGACGAAACGCTGCGCCGCCTCTACGACGAGGCCAAGTCCTTCATGCTCGATGTGCTCGTCGAAGTCCACGACCTGCGGGAAATGGAGCGCGCGCTGGAACTCGGTGCGGACCTCATCGGCGTGAACAACCGCAACCTCAAAACCTTCGAGGTCGATCTCGAAACCACCGAACGTCTTGCCGAGGAAGTGCCGGACGACGTGCTGCTCGTTTCCGAAAGCGGCATCAAGACCCCGGCGGACGCCATGCGCGTGCTGGAGGCGGGGGCGAATGCCGTGCTCATCGGTGAGGCGCTCATGCGCGCGCACGACCCGTCACGGGAGGTGGAAGCCTACCTGGAACTCGAACTTTCGTGAGCGACCTCTTGCAGAACCCCGCCCTCTGGATCGCGCTGGCTGCTGCCGCGCTGGTGATCGTGGCGCACGGGGTGCTGTTCTGGTGGTTCCTTTGCCGCAAGGGCAAAGATGCGAAGAAGGATGATTGATATACCAATCTCCTTGCTCGGGCATATCCCATAAAATACCAGCCTTGCAGTATTGCGAGTGCCGTCGATTTCTGATATCTAGAGGGGTCAGGGCGTTGGCTATTTCCTTGTACATCGTCCACCTGTTAGAAAAGTTCGGCAGGTCATTCTCGATCAAACGGGGTTTTCTCCCACCCACTGCGCTGCTGGCTCGTGGCGGTTGCTACCCGGTCCGCAGGCCGCTCTTGGATTCATTTCAACAAACATCGACTCATTCCAAACCATCCTTCCCGCCAAGGCCGTGCGGTGACGGGACCTTACCGATCCAACAACCCAACCGAATTTTATTATGAAAAAGAGACTTCTAAAAGGAACCCGCGAAGCCAACACGATGATGGTGCTGGTGTTTATGACAACGATCCACTTGATCAGCCCGCAGGCCCACGCGGTGGATCTCACCATCGATAGCGGCACGACCACGATCAATTCGGATACGACCTACGGCATCACTAAAATTGCTAACACCGCCGGGCAAAGCGCCACGCTCGAGGTGACTTCCGGCACGTTGACCAATACCAGCAGTTTCTTTGTCGGCCTCAATGGCACTGGCACGCTCAACCTGACCGGCGGCAATCTCAACACCGGGCAGAGCTATATCGGCTATACCAACGGAAGCAATGGCACCGCGACGGTCTCCGGTGGCAGCACCTGGACCTCGAGTTTGCCCCTCTCTGTCGGCTTCAATAGCGCCATCGGAACGCTTACCATTGGCGACGGCGGCACCGTAATCGTGACCGGGGGTGTTTCCAGGAACCCTAACTGCACGATCAACCTCAACACCGGCGGCACGCTCCAGATCAACGGCACGAGCAGCACCTCTTTCCTCTCCAACAGTGGCGCTCTGACGAACAACGGCACCTTGATCCTCAACCGTGGTTCTGGCAACACCAGCCACTCTGGTGTTTTTAGTGGCAGTGGCAGCCTCGTTAAACAGGGCTCAGGCACGCTCAGGCTCACCGGGGCCAACACCTACAGCGGCGGCACCACCATTTCCGGAGGCACGCTTTCCGTGGGAAGCGGTGGAACCATCGGCTCGATCGCTGGCGACGTGACCAACAACGCCACTCTCGCCTTCAACCGCTCGGATGCGTTGACCTATGCCGGTATCGTCAGCGGCACGGGAGCGGTGACCAAATCCGGCGCGGGCACGCTGACCCTCACTGGAGCCAACACTTACGCTGGAGCCTCGACGGTGAGCGTGGGAGCACTGAACATTCAAAACGCGGCCGCGCTGGGAACGACCGCGGCAGGGACCAGTGTGACCGCCGGGGCGGAGCTGCAGATCCAAGGCGGCATCACGACGGCAGCGGAGGCGCTGACCTTGAACGGCACGGGCGTGACCGCGACTGGAGCCCTGCGCAACATCAGCGGCGATAATACCTACGCGGGCCTTGTCAGGCTGGGCGCGGCGACCCGGATCAACTCGGATGCCGGAACTCTGACCTTGAGCCACACAGGCACGATCACGGGGGCAACCCTTGGCTTAACGGTGGGCGGCACGGGGAATACCACGATCTCCAGCATCATCGGCACGACCAGCGGAACCCTGACCAAGGATGGCGCAGGCACGCTGACGCTCTCGGGGGTCAACACCTACACCGGAGCCACCACGGTCACGGCCGGGCTTCTCACGGTGAATGGTGATAATTCCAGTTCCTCTCTCACCACTGTCGGAGCCGGTGGCACCCTCGGTGGATCCGGCACCGTCGGCGCGCTCGTCGTGGAAAGCGGCGCCACCATCGCCCCTGGCAACAGCCCGGGCACCCTCACGGTGGATGGCAATGTGACTTGGCAGGCCGGCGGCAACTACAACTGGCAGATTGTGGACGCCCTCGGCACCGCGGGCACCGGCTGGGACACCCTCGCCATCAGCGGGGCGCTGGACCTCACCGCGCTCTCGTCCGCGAATCCCTTCAACCTGAATCTTTGGTCGCTCTCGTCCGCCGAGGCCACCACTGGTGACGCGCAGAACTTCGACAGCGGCGGGAATTTCTCCTGGACCATCGCCACCGCCTTGGGCGGGATCACGGGCTTCGATCCGGACGACTACATCATTTACAGCGAAGCCATGAACGGCACCAACGGATTCACCAACGACCTAAGCGGCTCTTTCTCGCTGGTAGTGGTGGATGGCAACCAACTCAACCTCGTTTACCAACAAACCAGCGCTGTCCCCGAGCCCTCCAACCATCTCGCGCTGCTCGCGCTCCTCTCAAGTGGCCTGCTCCTCCGCCGCCGCGTGAAGCGCAAAGTGTGAGCGGTCTGTTTGTTTCCTGGCATCCTGGAACGACGTTCCAAAAGAAGTTTCATAAGAGCTTTTGGGGACTTCCATGTCGGCAATCGGCAGGAAAATCCTTCGGAGTGGTCCGCCAGCCTCAGACTCCAGTGCGACCAGCAGTCCTTCATGGGGAGTAATCCAAAGCGACAACATCAAACAGCCGGAGTGTCAGAGGCAAGGGGGCGGCAGGTGGAGAATCACGGAACGATCACGATTTCGGAGGCGACCATGGCGAGGTTTGCGGGCAGCCTGGCGATCAGCACACCGCCTAATGCCCTGGAACCATTGCTGTCAAAGATGAGCTGGCCATTGGCCTTGTTATAGATGATGCGGTCATTCGCGTCGATGGCTCCCTGCGCTGTGTTCTTGAACCTCCTGGCACCAAGGCTGCCGGCTGGCAGGTTTCCCACGAGGTTGGATTTGATGTGGATGGTGTCTTGGGCGACATTGTAATCGGGAATGAGGTCCGCGCCTCCGGCAAGAGCTGTTGAGAAGACGAACGTGTCGTTGTTCGCACCTCCCGTCAGTTTATCCACGCCCGGGCCGCCGTTGATCGTATCAGCACCTTCGCCACCAAAAATCTCATCGTCCCCATCGTTGCCATTGAGCGTGTCATTGCCTCCCAGGCCGGCGATGTCATCATGGCCCGCACTGCCGTTGAGGGTGTTCGCGGAATTGGTGCCGTTGAGTGTCAGGCCCGCCGCGAAGCCATTGATCGCCGCCAAAACGGGCGATTCCGCGATATGGGGTTGTTGGACGCCAATGGTGTCCGTTTCCCCCATGAAGGAGGCAACGGATGTCAGATTGTCATTATCCAGCACCTGCTCAAACCCCGAGGCGATGTGATCAAAGGCGACGCCGTCAAGCGTTCCGATCACCCGGATGGTGTCCGGGGAAACTGGGGTTTTCGAGGAAATGTTGCCCACCACCACCAAGGTGTCGATACCGGCATTACCAAAGAGCTCGTTCACGCCAGCGCCGCCGGAGATGGTATCATTCCCTGAATCCCCGTCGATGGCATCATTACCCTCGAGACCGTCGATGCGGTTGTTGCCGGAATCACCGAAGATCCGGTCGTCAGACTGCGATCCTCGCACATTCTCAATATTGGTGAAAATATCACTCTCCAAGTTGAAGCGTGCGAATGCCGTCCCTGCGGCAAGATCAATGCTGGCCGGCCTTTCGGCGGCCTCGGCGCTGTAGGTATCGTTTCCACCGCCGCCATCAAAGGTGTTGTTCGCACCGTCGCTGACGAAGATGTCATTGCCCCGTCCGCCTTGATAGACGCAGTTTTCGGTGGTGACGACGATCAGGTCGTTGCCCGCGCCGCCAAAGACGGTGATTCTGTTGAAACTCGGGCCGAATATGGATCCAGCAGAAGCAAAGAAATCGTCGCCACCGCCGAGATTGAAGGTGCCGGACATCTCGAATGAAGTGATGACGACGTCCCGCCCTTCGCCCATGTTGGCCACACCATCGTTCAGACCGGCCAGGTCGTCATTGCGCTGCAGAATCAGACGGTCATTGCCACCGAAAAAATTGAAGGTGCCACCCCGGACGGAGGGGTCGCCGCTGGCTTGTTGGAACAAATTGTTTGAGTTGTCGCCATTGAAGACTCCCTGCGCCAGTCCGATCGACGGGCAGAGCGCCAGAGTGATCGCGCTAAGGGTGAGGGAGGCGTGGAGGATCGTTTTCATGGTTGTGTTGGTTTTCTGTGTTTTGGTGATTGTTTGGCGTTTGGCACCGGATCCCGGGCCGCTCGCGCCGCATGGGACGGCCTGACATCCCCTACTTCGCCGTTTGCCCGGCTGAGGTAACACACAACTTCAGACTTTTTCTTCAAATTTTTTCTTCCAATGCCGCGGCAGCAGGTCCGCCAGAGTTCGTATTTCACCATCGAGGCTGGCGGCGCACTCGACATGTGCGTCGGCCGCTCTCTCCGCCAGGGACCTCGAATACGATTGAAGCGAAGCTCAAAACAAGAATCCAGTCGCGCTTGCCGGATTGCCGACTCCTGATGGCTCCCTCTCGCTGGTCACTCCACGGGCTTGCGCTTCTGCGCAAAAAGCCACTTGGTGAGTCCGGGATCGAGGTAAGCATATGAAGAAATGCCGTGCGGCCCGTCCTTGTATTCTCGGTAGCGGGGCCGACCGCCCGCAGCGAGAATCTCCTTAAACGCGAGTCGGGACTTCTCCACGGGTACAATGCCGTCGTTTTCTCCATGGAAAATCCACAGGGGCAGATCGCGGAGTGCCGCAGCCTGGCCCTCGGGCATGCCTCCGCAGATAGCCACTGCGGCGGCGAAGCGCCGAGGGTCGCGTATGATCCAGTCCCAAACGCCGTATCCGCCCATGGAGGCGCCGAGAAGATAGATGCGCCCGGGATCGATGGGATGGGAGGCGAGCGCTTCATCCAGCAGGGCCATGAGGTCGGCAAGGGCTGGGGCCGGTTTTGGAGAAAGGGGATGCACGGGCGAAGTCCACGAGGCGGTCAGGGTCCACATCTCGCCGGGCGGACATTGAGGCGCGAGGACAAAGCAGGGATTCTCGCGCTGTTGCTCCGTCGTGGCCCAGTAGCCGGCGCCAACGACGCTGTTTCCGGTGACGAGATGGGCCAGGTTGTCGCTGCCTTTGCCCGAGCTGCCGTGCAGCACGATGACGAGGGGGACGCGCCGGTCGTCGGGCTCTGGAGCAAACCAGCGATAGCGGACGTTACGGTCCCCATTTCGAAAAGTGCGGCTTTCGAAGCGATCCGGGTTTTCCCGTTCGAGCCGGGCCTGCCAGTTTGCGATGTCGGGATCGCGCGCGGCATACTCCGCAGGCAGCACAATGTCAGGTTCCTCGGCCGCGGCACCGCAAACAAATGCATGCGGGAGTAGGAGGAGAGCAAAAAGGAAGGGGCGGAGATTCATTACGAAAAAGGTTAGGGGCTGCATCCGCTCCCGGCAAGCGCGGCTGAGGGATCTCGAAGCCTTGGCACATCTGCGGGCGGAATCCAGTGGTCGCGGACGCTTGGTGTGTGTTTTGAAGACCACATAAAATACCAGCCTTGCAGTATTGTGAGTGCCTGCGATTTCTGATATCAAAAGAAGTTAAGCCTGCGGGTGATGGAAATGACTTTCAAGTGGTCCGAAGTTCCATGGAATCCTTTCCGGGATTCCTGTTCTCGGTGACTGTGTGATTTCCTCATCTTGCTGGTTTGTGGTGTTCCGGATGAGTGAATCAGCCTGGACAAAGTTCGAATTTCATCCGGCAACGAAACCGGATTTTCCTAACATGAATGGATGACCGATATGGAATACGAAACCGAGGATCAACAAACAATCGAAACTGGAAGTGCCTGGGCGAACTATACCCGGCCGGATGTGTCATCCGTTTTCATGACTCTTGCCCGTCGTGCCCTCGTGACTTCAGACGGATCGGGAATACCACAGGATGAGGATCTGAGACGTCTTGCCAAATGGTGTGAACTCTATCGTTTCGAACTCTTCGCACTTTCGAAAATCCAGACCAACACGGAGTCGAAACAACGGCGAATATGGTTGCTTGAACTTGCGTCAATGCCGAGTGGTCGCTGGCTGGATTTGAGAATGCGCCTTTCTTCATTCACCCGGCTTTTCGGACTACCTCCCCGCCCTCAAACCATGCCATTTCTCAGCGCCGAAGGAGGAATGGTCAACCGCCACTCGAATCGGTTGACATCCCACGCTAGCACCCTCGCCGTTCATTCGGAGGAAGAAAGTGATTCATTTGTGGCAAGTGCATCATCCGTGGCATCCTATCACGGCATCGAGGATCGCTAGGCATGAATTCCTGTTGCATGTCCGCCGTGGAACTGGAGCGGGCGGCTCGAATCGCATGGAGGAACACCTCACGCTGCATCGGGCGCTTGTTCTGGAAAACCTTGGAGTTGCAGGATGCAAGAAGCGCGGTTTCGGCCGACGATGTTTACGAAGCCTGCGTTCACCACCTTCGCTATTCGACGGACGGGGGCCGGATTCGGCCTGCAATCACGGTTTTTCCTGGAGTGGAGGGAAACGGACAAGGCATCCGGATCTGGAACCGGCAGTTGATTCGTTATGCCGGCTACCGGACGGCGGCGGGTGAGCGCATCGGTGACCCCGAACAGGTGGAGTTCACCAAACGAGTCATCGCCATGGGATGGGAACCTCCGGCGAATCCAGGCCATTTCGACATCTTGCCCCTCGTGATCAGCATGCCAGGGAGTTCACCCAGAATCTACCCACTGCCTGCCGACGCGGTGTTGGAGGTGCCGCTGACCCATCCGGAATTCCGATGGTTTGAAGATCTCGGATTGAAATGGCATGCCCTGCCTGCTGTGTCGGACATGGCGCTGGTGATTGATGATTTCCGCTACACGGCTGCACCGTTCAGCGGGTTCTACATGGGCACCGAGATCGCGAGCCGCAATCTCGGCGATGTCGGACGCTATCACATGGTTCCCGAAGTGGCACGGCGCATGGGTTTGGATCTCTCGTGCTCGCACAGCCTGTGGAAGGACCGGGCGCTTCTGGAGTTGAATGTGGCGGTGATCCACTCGTTCCGGAAATCCGGGGTAACCCTGGTGGACCATCACACCGCATCCGAGCAGTTCATGCGGCACGTGAAAAATGAGGAATCGCTCGGCAGGGATGTTGCCGGCGATTGGTCATGGCTGGTTCCCCCGATGTCCGGATCGGCCTGCCCGGTGTTCCATCGTTACTATTCAAACGAAGTGCCCGGACCTGCCTTTGTCCGCTTGAGCCCACCGTGGTTGGAGTGAATAGAAACGGACCATCGTCCGAGTTCCGCATCAAAAGGAGGAACGATCAATCTTCCAACTTGCGCCCCTTTCTCGCCCTCATCCGATTGTTATTGTCAAAGAAACCAATGACGGCACCGGTGAGGTAGTCGGACATCATGACGACCACTTCCCAAACAATAATAAGCGGAAAGAACAAGATCTTGAAAAATCTCCAGTGACCCTCCACAACTCGCCATCCGTCCACTTCAGATCGCTTTTCTTCCAAAATGTTAATGATAGCTCTACCTACAACAAAGTAGAGGAGGGCTCCGATCAGGCCAAACAATGCAATCATGTTCTGTTCATTCATAAGGGTCGTTGCTGATAGCGGTGTTGGGAGTTTGATCACAGGCAAATAAGGGCCAATCGACAATCACATTCTGCCTTCGTTGGGAAGCGAAATATGAGTATCAGAAAGTCCCGCGTATAACAATACTGCAAGGAAGGTAATTTATGGGTAATGCAACCCATTGCCATGATGGTTAGGCTTTCCAGAGGGTAAGTTACTGAAGCATTTCCTGAAACAAAGCCGGGCTTTTCCATGAACATGGATTGGCACGATCCGGACGGGAGGGCTCTGGGGCTGGACCATCCCCTCCCCTTACTTGCCCCAACAAAAAGGCCCCCGCTCCGGACGGACCGGGGCGGGGGCGGGATGGATGGATGCCTGGAGTGGCAGGGCTTACTCGGGCTTTTCGGCCGGTGCGTCGAAACCGTATTTCGAGACGAGATCGTCGGCGCTCGGCGCGGCGGACTCGGCAATCGCTTCCGGGGCGGCTTCGGTGGTAATTTCCACCTCGGCGGCCGCTTCTGCGGGCGTGACGGTTTCGATGATGGTCTGGATGACCGGATCGGCGGCTTCCACTTCGGCCAGGGCAGCGGTGGTTTCCTCAACAACTGCGGCAGTCGCCACAGCGGTCACAGCAGTCGCTGCGGCGGCGGTTGGCATGGGAGCGACCACGATCGGGCGGGCTTCGCGCTCGGGACGCTCTTCCTTGTCCTCGCGCTCATCCTGGCCTTTGGACTTGGCTCCGGAAACAATCAGTTTCCGGCCCATGAACGGTTGATCGTGAAGGACTTCCACGGAACGGACGGCTTCGTCCATGCGGAGCATTTCGACGAACCCGTAGCCCTTGGAGCGGTGGGTGCTGCGGTTGTAAACGATTTCCACGTTGCGGACGGCACCAATGCCCTTGAAGAGCTCTTGGAGATCCTGCTCGGTGACTTCGTAGGACAGATTTCCCACGTAAACGCGAGGCGACTCCACAGTGGAACCATCGCCACCGCGGGGACGGTCGCCTTGGCGGTTGCCGCGCTCGCCTTTTTCGCTGCGTTCGCGCTTGGGTGGACGTTCACCGGAGCGCTCGGTCTTCTCGCTCGACGGCGCATCGGAAGTGCGGGCGTTGCGGGTATTGGACTTGGCCGGACGCGGAGCGGCTTCCTCGCGGGGGCTTGCGGCCTCCGGTTTGGTGGAGCCACGGGCAGGCGGGGTGGGAGCTTTGTAAAGACCGACCATGCTGAGCAATTTCTGCCAGAAAGTCAGCTTTGGCGGAGCATAGGTGCGGCGTGGGGCTTGGGGGCGGAATTCCTCGGCGCGGTTGGTGTTGTTGTTACGATTCTGGTCGCGTGGACCGCGTTCGCCCCGATCATGGCGATCGTTGCGTTTTTCACGGTTGTCACGGTTGTCTCGATCTCCGCCACGGCGGTTTTCGTTGGTGTTATTGCGATTCTTACCGCCGCGTGAACGGCGGCGCCGGCTGTCTCCCGATGACTGGGATGGTGGTGTTGCGTTTGACATGGTGTCACATGGGTATGGTTTCGGGTGGCCCGGCGCGGCGGGTTTGGGTGAGCCCGCTGATGCTGGTAGGACCTCGTGCTGGCCGGAGGAGTCCCGACAAAACCGGCGTTAGGTGCCGGGGTGAAGCTCCGCAACGGCTTGCGGAAAGGAACTCCAACCTGTCGGGACGGATCCGGTTCGCGCCGCCGCCCGTGAGACAGGAGGATCCGGTTTCCTAGGCCGCCGATCGGTTCCACCGCAGTTCAGGAAGGCGTGGAACAAACTAGCGTTCGACCGGAATGGGGCTTCGGAGGTTGGAACAACCTGCTCGCCCGGAACGCTAGAGGCTTTCCACCCGATGGCAAGGCTGGAACTCGGGCCGGAACTATTTGGGCGGAAAACTTCGGGGAAACTCGCACAAGCGACAAAGCGCGTTGAAGTCCCGGATTTCAGTAGAACTGATCCGCTTTTCGCCTTCATTGAGGACCAAAATGACACAGGGGGCCCCAATCCCTTGCCTTGCAAGGCCAGGGATTGGGAGGAAGCAACTGTTTTGAATCGTTAGAAATCAGGTGATTGCATGAAAATGTCGATGAACGGTAGGCCCTGCACCACACGCCCCTTTTGCCCTCGCATTGCTCTGGTAGAGCCTTTCCTTCGAAGAAGCCTTTCTACCCACAAATTGTTTCCCGCATGGATTTTCTTAGCCCGACTTCGCGGAATCAAACCCATTGTCGGCATTTTTCGGCCCCGAAAGTCGCTGGAACCCTTGATTTTAGGTGGGGCGGGCTCCGAAATCGCCTGTAGTGCCGACCTTTTGACATCGATGTCGAAAAATCAAGGGTTCCAGCCCCCCATCACCCCCTCCAATCCGCGAAGTCGGGCTAGTGCCGATGGAAGCCGGAACGTCGCCCATCGGCTTTCCCATGCACCCCACTTTCACAGGACCGCTCGGAGAGACGGTCCCTGCCTTCATCATTGGAGCGCGGAATTCATTCCGCCAGTCCCAACGGGACGCTTCATTCTCCTACGTCCACCCATTCCCCTTGTAGCCTCACCCCATCCAATGATTCACTTCATCTATGGCATATCTTTGTGCGGCGATTTCCTTCCTCATGATGGCATCGCTATGCCACGCTGCCGAAATCGTCGCCTGGAAAATCCCGCTCAACCGCTTCGCCCATCGCGGCTTGCAATCCAACGGCATCGCCCGCCTCGCATCCGCGCCAGAAGCATCTCCCTTCTTCAACCCGGGAGATGAGTTATGGGATTTGAAAGGAATCCCTTCCTACCAAGAAAACAACGGTCACCGAATCGAACCCACCATCGGAGAAAACGAGGATATCGTCGACCTGCGCATCGATTTCCAAAACGGCATCAAGCCTGCTCCCACCCAATCCATCCAAAGCTCCGCCACACTCCAAAATGACACCTGGCTGGAACTCCTTTCCGGCAATCCCGCAGATGCCAAAAACCACGCACCCCTCCGCGCCAAAGCCGTTGTCACAAGTCCGCTTGAGTGATGGACTCCAATGGAGCGCTGGCTTTAGCCGGCGAGGCATCTAACAATTGCTTCGCAAATCCCGCGCCGGCTAAAGCCAGCGCTCCGTTTCAGGTCTACCCAATCAGCCCGAGTTTGGGATAGTTTGCGCCGAGGATGGGTTTGAGGTCGGGGGCTTTGAGCCAGTCGCCGAGCAGGCTGCCATAGATGCTGCGGAAATCGACGGTGTGTTTGATGTCCCCTTCGTGCAGGTCGGTAAGGCTGGGGTATTTGCCGTGTAGGCCGCCTTTGACGGCGGATCCGGCGACGAAGAGGCAGGAGGCTTTGCCGTGGTCGGTGCCTGCGCTGGCGTTTTCCGCAACGCGGCGGCCGAATTCGGAGAAGGTCATGAGCACGACGCGCTTATCGTTGCCCTGCTGCTTGAGATCTTCAAAGAAGGATTTCAAGGCAGTGTCGAGCTGGCCTAACAAACGATCATGCGAATTGACCTGTTGGTTATGGGTATCGAATCCGCCATGGCTGACATAATAAACCCGCGTCGGCATGCCGCCGGCGATCATGCGGGAAACGAGGTTGAGATTCCGGGAAATCGGCGAACCGTCGTAGCGCACGGTGGTTTTGTGTTTGGCGGCGATCTCGAGAATCTTCTTCGATGAAACGCGGGCATCGAGGGCCACACGTTCGAGGAAAGCCAAGTTACCCTCGCCGGTGATGCCACCGGTTTTGCCACCGGCGGGCATGGCGATGGATGCGCCGTCCACGGGTTCGTCATCGGCCTCCATCTCCGTCGGGTGCGGTTGATTGAGTTCCGCGAAGAACTCTTCCGCCTGGGCTTTCTCGCCGCCGCCGTGGATCCAGCGATAGAGTTCGGGCGAGTTGAGGCAAACGCCGGGGTTCTTCGCCGCGCCGAAGGCTTCTGGCTGCGTTTTGTTGAAGCTGATGCCCACGGTAGGATCGGAGCCGGGGCAGGAGTTATCAAAATAACGTCCCAACCAGCCGGTAGCCGAGCGGTTGTTGGTATCGCCGGTTTCCCAGATGGAAGTGGAAACAAAGTGAGAGCGGTTCGGGTTGGGATAACCCACGCCCTGCACGATGCCGAGATTGCCTTCCTTGAACATTGAGCCGAGGAAAGGCATGGAAGAGTTCAGTCCCACGTAATCGCTCAACTTGATGAGATCTTTTTCCTTCTTCGCCAAACGAGGGCGCAGTTTCTGATAGGTATCATCGGCATAAGGAGCGAGCGTGTTGAGTCCGTCATTGCCACCGGCGAGCTGAAGCACGACGAGGATGGTATCGTCCTTGCCCGTCACGCCCTGGATCGCCAGATCCTTGGAGGCATCGTGCAACTGGCCAAAAGTGCGCTCGACAAACATCGGCACCGTCCAGGCAGCGGATGCGCCCAGCACAGTAGAGCGGAGAAATTCACGGCGAGTTTTCATGGGAGATAGTGGATTGGAGATAGTGGATCGTGGATGGAAGATGTTCAGCCCGCAGGCTCTTCACTTGGGTCTTGCGTCTTGAAGTCTTGTATCTTCTCAGCAAAGTTGATAATAAGGCGTGCTGAGGATGAGATGGCATAACTCAGCGGTTTCCTTGTCGGTGAAAATGACACCTTTTTTGGCGGCGGCGTATTCGATGAACGAGCCGCGGGCCTTGGCGGGGATGGGGCCTTGGAAAAAGCGGAAGATGAGTGAATCCACGAGTTTTTCCGGATCCTGGCGCAGCTCGCGCGGCACGATGCTTTCGTAGTCCGGCCCCTGCCACCCGCGACCCATGCGTTTGGGTGCGGGGCCCATGCCGGGAGTTTTCATCTGGTCCTCTCCCATCGATTTGCCGCCCATTTCCGCGCCCTTGGTGAGGAAGCCGGCCAAGTTATAGCGGGTGAGCAGGGTGTTGGTATTGATCCATGCTTGGCCCCAGTCCCAGCCAGCCACATTGGGAGGCATGAAGAGAACTTGGCCGAGCTGTTGCTGGGCGGTGATGGGAAATCCGATGGGCGGATTCTCGATTTCCAACTGCTTCAACAGTTGAATGATATATTGCACGGGCGATTTGATCTGCGAGCGGATCGACGCCTCGGCATAGAATTCCTTCGAGAGGAAAATCTCACGCAAGAGCGGTGCGGTGCGGTATTCGGACTTGCGCAGAACTTCTGCCAGCGCATCGACGGCCGTCTCGCTCGGATTTTCATAAACGAAGAACTCCCAGATCTTGCGGGCGATGAAATTGGAGGCTTCGGGTTTCTCGAAAATCATATTGATCACCTGCTCGCCATCGAAGGGACCGGTTTTTCCAAAGATGGTCTTCGGTGATTCGTCCCATTGGCGTTTGGAGTGAGCGACTTTGCCAGTGAAGCGGTTGAGACTATAACCGGTAAAGGCGCGGGCGGCTTCACGAATGTCCTGTTCGGTATAGTTGCCCTCGCCCAGCGTGAATAATTCCATGACCTCACGGGCGAAGTTTTCGTTTGGTTTGCCTTTTCTCGAATTCTGCGTGTCGAGATATAACATCATCGCCGGGTCCAAGAGCACGCCCTGCGTCAAATCCCGGAAACTGCCGAATGCATGTTCGCGGAACAATTCGTTCTGCATGATGAGCAGGACCGGCAGCTTGACCTTCTGCACCGATGTGGCGAAGTGGTCATGCCAGAAAAGCGTCATCTTTTCGCGAAGCGGATACTTGGTTGTCGCCATGCGGCGGAACCACCAGCCTTGGCCTTCGAGAGCATGACGGCGGCTTTCCTGCTGCTCGTCCTTCCTTGCCTCGCGGCGGATTTTTTCGGCCTTTTCCGGGTCCATTCCGCGGGTGGATCTTTGCAGTTCGCGGCGTTCTTCGAAGCGCTTGCGCGCATCCGCCAGCGCTTGTTCGCGATTGGCCCAGGTGGGGAGCGGAAACGCATCGGCGGGTTCGTCCGTGGCGAGCAGCGAGTCCACCGCCTTGACGCGGCCGAGAGCGTGGAATGCCTTGATTTCCTCCGGGTTGCCGCCGAATCCCGCACGGTTGAGCAGGTGGGCGGCTTCGTTCAGGGTCCAAGTGGGTTCGGCTTGCGGGAGCATGGGAATGAAACGCCTGTCCGGGAAAAAAGTTGCAGAACTTGGGAAAGCCACGGATTTCCGGCAATTCCCTCCTGTCCTTTCCTGCCAGCCCGTGGTTCATTCCGCCCGTGAACGCCTCCGACCCTCGACCCGAACTGCTGTCCCCTGCGGGAAACTGGGATTGCGCCCGCGCGGCAGTGGCGGCCGGGGCGGATGCGATTTATTTCGGCCTGCCCAAGTTCAATGCGCGGCTGCGGGCGGACAATTTCATCGAGGCGGATCTGGAAGAACTCATGGAATTCCTCCACCGGCACGGTGTGAAGGGCTTCGTGACCATGAACACGCTCATCTTCACCCGCGAGTTGGAGGCGGCCGAGGCGCAACTTCGCAAAATCGCCGCCGCCGGGGTGGATGCCTTGATTATTCAAGACCTCGGCCTTGCTAAACTCGCTCGCGAGGTGGCTCCACAGGTAGAACTTCACGGGTCCACGCAGATGACCATCACCTCGCCGGAGGGACTTGCTTTTGTGGAATCGCTTTTTCCGATGGAGCGGGCGGTGCTGGCGCGGGAACTTTCCGTGAGGGAAATCGAGCGTTTTCAACCGGTCAACACGCCGCTGGAAATCTTCGTGCACGGTGCGCTCTGCGTCGCCTACTCGGGCCAATGCCTCACCAGCGAGTCGCTCGGCCAACGCAGTGCAAACCGCGGCGAGTGCGCCCAAGCCTGCCGCATGCCCTATGAAATCGTGGTCGATGGCGAAACGCGCGATCTCGGCGAAGTCCGCTATCTGCTCAGCCCGCAGGATCTCGCAGCGGTGGATCTGATTCCGGATCTCGTGAAGGCGGGAGTGAAGTCATTCAAGATCGAAGGCCGCCTGAAATCGCCGGAATATGTCACCGCTGTCACGCGAGTCTATCGCAAGGCGCTTGATGCCGCCATCGCTCAACAGGAATCGCCCGTAACGGCAGAGGATCGTTATGCGCTGGAGATGACATTTTCACGCGGGCTTTCATCGGGTTGGTTGGCGGGAACGGATCATCCTTATCTCACTCACGGCCGCTTCGGCAAAAAGCGCGGGCCTTTGTTGGGAACCATCACTGATTGCGGCGTGGGATGGATCAAACTCGGTGACAGCACCGGCGTGCCGATCGCTGCCGGCGATGGCGTGGTGTTCGATGCCGGTGAGAATCGCGATCTCGAACAAGGCGCACGCATTTGGAAAATCGAGAATGGCCGCATCATCTTTCACAAGACCTTCAGCGGTATTAACTTCGACCGCATCCAGCCGGGCCACACGGTTTATAAAACCTCGGATCCCAAACTCGAATCCGAACTCCGCCGCTTCTGGCAAAACACCCGTCCGGCGGAAAAGAAAACGCAGATTGATATCAGCGTCAGCGGCAAGCCCGGAGAGCTGATGGAACTGCGCAGCGGCGATCACAAGGTTCTCAGTGAAATCCCCTTGCAGGAAGCAGCGAAGCGTCCGCTGGATACCGAGACCCTCGTGGCACAACTCGGCCGCTTGGGGGAAACATCCTTCGAGCTGGCATCGCTCGACAACCGCTTGGAAGGCAATTGCCATTTTCCTCTCTCCGCGCTCAATCAACTGCGGCGTGATTTGATTTCGTTGTTAGAGCGCGAGAGCGGCATCAAGCCGATCCGGCCGGTGATCACCACGGGCTATGCGGACCTGATGCCCGCGCCTTCGCCGATTGCATCAACTCGTGCGCAGTTGTCCGTGCTATGCCGGAATTTCGATCAACTCCATGCCGCCATCGGATGCGGAGTGGAAACCATTTACTGCGACTTCGAAGACCCGCGCCGATACAAGGATGCGGTTGCAACTTTCCGAAATGACAACACGCGTGACGGAGCCGGAATCCATCTGGCCACACCACGGATTCTCAAGCCGGGTGAGATCGGATATCTCAAGCTCATCGAGAAAGCCGCGCCGGATGGTTTGCTGCTGCGCAATCTTGCCTCACTCCAACATTACAAGGGCCGCACGGATCTGGTGAGAACCGCCGATTTCTCTCTCAACGTCGCCAACCCCATCACCGCACGCCTTTTGATGGAGAATGCGGGCCTCGATCATCTCACGGTGTCCTACGACCTCAATATCGGCCAAGTCATGGATCTCCTGCGCGGTGCGCCGCCCGAGTGGTTCGAGCTGACCTTGCACCAGCACATGCCGATGTTTCACATGGAGCATTGTGTGTTCTGCGTGTTTCTCAGCAAGGGCACGAGTTATAAGGATTGTGGCAGGCCTTGTGAAAAACATGTCGTGCATCTGCGCGACCGCGTGGGCCAGCTCCACCGGCTCCAGGCGGATGTGGGTTGTCGCAACACGCTCTTCAATGGCAAGGCGCAAACTGGCGCACGCTTCTTTGATCCGCTCCGCGCGGCTGGCTTGTCGCGCTTCCGCGTCGAGTTGCTCGATGAAGATGCAGCCACCGCCGCGAAGACGATTTCCTCCTATCAGCAACTGCTCGCAGGAAATACCGATGCCTTCACCCTCCTCAACGAGGTGCAGGCTTTGGAGAAACTCGGAGTCACCGAGGGCACCTTGGTGGAGAAGTGATATCTCTCAAGTCAACCCAAGCTGAATGGCCTTGGCCACCGCGCCGGAGAGGTTGTGAACCTTGAGTTTCACATAAATATTCCTCACGTGAGTATCCACCGTGTGGTAGGAAACACCGAGTTGATCTGCGATTTCCTTTTTGATGAATCCCTTGGCAAGCAGCGACAAGGTTTCGCGTTCGCGTTCGGTGAGATCCGTTTCGGGGCGTTCCGGGCGCACCGTGTTAAACGTCGATAGAATCATCCGCGCGATGTGGCTGTTAAGCGGTGCACCGCCGGCGAGGGCTTCATCGATGCCGCGCAGGATGGTTTCCAAACGATCCGCCTTGAGCAGATAGCCACCCGCACCGGCAGCGAGGGCTTGCAGCACGACGGGTTTGTGATCGTAAACCGTGAGCACGAGGATCTTGGCATTCGGAAAGCGATTCTGGATCACGGAAATCCCTTCCACTCCATGCATGCCGGGAAGGCCAAGATCCAAAAGCACCACATCCACTTTGCTGCTTGGGTCGGTGCCAGTGACGAAGGCCTCAATGGATGAAAAGGCGCAATCGCATTTCAAGTGGCCGCTGGAGTTGATGGCTTGTTGTAAGACACGCCGGTAGTCTTGGTGATCCTCGATGAGGCAGACATGATGAAGCGGAGTGGTGGTTTTGGTAGTCATTTGCGTGATTGGATGGGAAATACAAGTGTGATGCGGGTGCCTTTGCCGGGCTTGCTGTCCACATCGAGACTGCCGCCGAGGCTCTTGGCGCGCTGTTGCAGTGTGTTGAGATTGCCGAGCATTTCAGGCGATGAGTTTTCCATGCCCTTGCCATCATCCTCGATGAGCACGCGGAAATCCGGAGGCGCTTTTTCCACGACGATTTGGACTTTCTTCGCACCGGCGTGGCGGATGATGTTGTGCAGGGTTTCCTTGAAAAAGAAGACGAGGTTTTTCCGCTCTTCCAGATCGAGACTCGGTGAATCATTGCCCTCGAAGGACCATTCATGATGCCGCAACATCAGCGAGGCAATCTCGCGAAGACGGTCCAGCAGTGGCTTGCGGGCACGCTTGGAAGCCAATGTGATATCGACAATCTCGCGCAAGGACATCGACGACTCGCGGGACAAGCGGTTGATATCATCAAGGTTGGCCGGGCTCGGGGTGAGTTCGGACAAGAGCGCGATGGTCGCCAGATTGCTGCCGACTTCATCATGGAGATCGCTGGAGATGCGGCGGCGCAATGCAGTCACCGCCCGGCGGTTTTCCAAACGCATCCGCACTTGCCGAAACAAAAGCCCGATCACGGTGGCGGCCAATAGAACAAAAACCACAACGATGGAGGCATTCCTCCAATAAGTGATGAGTTTGCCGCTCTCCGCGACGAGTTGGCTGCGTTCGCAGATCAAGTCGAAGCGCCGCGACAGGCTGGCGACCCATTGTTTCTCCGGAATCAGAAGTCCCGTGGATGAATGGCCGTCTGTTAGACCCGCCCGGCTCCAGACCCGCAGGGAGTCATGGGGAATGCTTTCATAGGAATCCGGCGTGGAAACCGGTTGGTGCAGGGCCAGGTTTTGGGTTCCGTCGAGCACTTCGAATTCGGATAGAAGCATGCGAGGAATCGTGAATCCATCGGGCGTGTGCGGTTTGGAAATGGAAATGCGCACATATCTTCCTTTGGTCGGAGGGAAGCGGAAGGTCCGCGTGTTGTAGCCGGGATTGGGGATGGATTTTTCTCCGGAATTCCAGATTTCCTTCCATCCGAGCGCAGGATCGTCGGTGGTTTCAAAACTGAATTGCTCGGGGAAACCGAAACCCGGCCCCTTGAGCGGCGCATCGCCCCGCGCGGCGACGAGGCGGATGGCATCAAAAGAACGGGACAATCCCAAATCGATGATCGCCCAAGATGGCGTCTCCGCGCCGCGGGCAAGATCTCCATGCCAGCCAAGGCTCCGGCCCGGTTGTGGCAGTTCGGGAGGACCCAAAGGCGACTGTTCGTCTGTTAGATAATGGATGTTCCAACCGACTTCGCCATCGATGCTATAACTCGCCCTGAACTTCGCCCCGCGTGCGACGTTGACTTCGCCCTGATAGACGAGGATTTCCGCGAGTGAAAAGAACCTCACATTCTTGCCGGGCAAGGTCGGCAGATCGATGGGGATCACGCGGATGGATGTGATATCTTCCGCCTTGATATCGAGATACAAAGGTTCGCCCCGTCGGAGCTTGAGGCGGGTGTCGGCGACTTCTGCGAGAACGAAGCGTTCTTTTTTGCCTTTGCGCGTTGCCTCGATGCGCATCCGGACTGGTAGGCCATAATTCGATCTCAGTCCACTTTGGGTAGTGATGCGAGTAGGAATCATGGCGATGCCATCGATGGCCATCGCTTGCGGCCATGACATCTCGAACCAGTGCTCCTCGGACTTCAGGCTGAAATTCGAGTGGAATCCATGGGTGCCGCGCGCGTCGATATCGGACATGGCGGGCAGGGTTTTGAGCTCGGTTTCGATTTCCGCGAGGCGCTTCTCGATTTGATTCAGGCGCGGCGACAGGCGCTCCGGCCATTCATGCAAGGTCCCGGCCGCGGCGAAGCGGGCCGCGAGCAAGGAGATGAGGATGACATGGAGGAGCCCTTTCACGATGGGAGAATGCGACGCTTGGGAAACAGCTACGCCAAGCTCAGCTTGTTGACACGACAAAACCCTGTCCGAACCGCCATGCCATGCTATGGATTGGGCTTTTCGGGGAGAATCCCTTGTTTACGGGATGAATTTCGAACTAGCCGAGGAAATTTCCCCGTCCTTGCAATCGCTCCGCAGCGGGGCACAGTGGGTCATGGGCGTGCGTCAGGTGGTTTCCGAAATCCTCGATCATCTTCCTGCGGATGATCCGGAAGCGCTGCGCTCGCGGCGCGACTTGCAACGCATCAACTTCCTGATGGGCAACGAGCGCTGGCTTTGCCGGATGGTGAAAAATTTCCCCGAAGTGGCGGCCCGCGGCGTGGTGGAACTGGGGGCGGGCGATGGTGGACTCGCCGCAAAACTCGCCAGCGCATTTCCCCACGCGCCCATCACAGCCTGCGATCTCGCGCCGCGACCCGATGGATTGCCACCGCATGTGGTTTGGAAACGCGGCGACCTGCTATCCAGTGAATGCGAACTCGGCGGCGGTGTGCTGGTGGCGAATTTGTTCCTCCACCACTTCGAAGGGGCGGCGCTGCGGCGGCTCGGGCGGCTGTGCGAGGATTTCGAGGTTCTGGTTTTCAATGAACCGGACCGCGCTTTCTTTCCACATCTGCTGGGTTTCACGATGTGGCCGATGGTCAACCGCGTGACGCGGCACGATATGCACGTGAGCATCCGCGGCGGCTTCGCCCGGGGAGAAATGCAATCCATGATGGGTCTGGATGCCGCGACATGGGCGATTGCGGAAACTTCCACATGGCGCGGGGCGAGGCGCGTGCTAGGATGTCGCATTTGAAATCATCCATAACCATCGCTGGAGGAGGTCTCGCGGGTTTGTCGCTGGCGGTTGCTTTGCGCTCGCGCGGAGTGCCGGTGACGGTGCTGGAGGTAGGATTCTATCCACGGCACCGGGTTTGTGGTGAGTTCATCTCCGGTGTATCGATGGAAACCTTGGAGTTTTTAGGCATCGCAGATTTGTTCGATGATGCGAAACGGCATCGCACACTTTGTTGGAGCGAAGGCGGTCATGTCATTCACCAAGACAAGCTGACTGAAGCGGCATTGGGAATTTCAAGATATCAACTCGACGATCGCCTCCAACAGCGCTTGTTGGACCTAGGTGGCACCCTCGTCACCCGTCATCGTGCACGTCCCTCTCCTGCCGAAGGCCATGTCTGGGCGGCGGGTCGCAAGGCGAGGCAAGGCCGATGGATCGGGCTTAAGGCGCATGTGCGTGGACTCGATCTATCTGCGGATTTGGAAATGCATTCCGGCTCGAATGGTTATGCCGGTCTCGCCGGTGTGGAGGATGGCTGGGTGAATGTTTGTGGTTTGTTTAAAATCGACCGTTCACTGGAAGCAAAAGGCAGCGAACTCCTGCCCACCTATCTCGAAGCGGGAGGAAACCGTCATCTCGCCGCTCGTTTGCGGGAATGCGAGTGGCGCGATGGTTCGTTTTCCGCCGTGGCGGGATTCGAGTTGGGACGCCAACAAGCGATGCCTGGCATTCTTGGCATCGGCGATGCGGAAAGCATGATTCCTCCCTTCACCGGCAACGGCATGTCGATGGCATTTCAGGCAGCGGAAACCGCATGCATGCCATTGCTATCATGGTCCGCCGGAGATATGTCATGGCCACAGGCAGCGAACGAGGTCAGGACCGCGCTTGCGAAGCGTTTCCAAAAACGTCTTGCCGCGTCGTTGATCTTCCACAAAGTCTTGTTCAATGATGCGGGCAGATCTGTACTGCAAGCGCTCTCCTCGACAGATCTCCTGCCATTCCGGCCCATGCTTTCCCTCGTCCGTTAGATTCTCTTTCATGTATCTCCGCTCCCTCGCCACCGCCGTCCCGCCGAATTCGTTTTCCCAACAGGATTGTTGGAAGAGTTTTCAAACCAATGACATCCTCCAAGCGCTCAAACCGCGCTCCGCCGCCCTGGTGGAAAAGGTGCTCACTGGTGGCACGGCAGGCATTGAAAGACGGAACTTCGCTCTTGATGAAATCGAAACCATCTTTTCGCGAGGTGCGCAGGAGTTGAATGAAGGATTCGAGCGCGCCTCGCAGGTCATCGCAGCGGATGCCTTGGTAAAGGCCTTGGCAAAAAGCGGCCTGCTTCCCGACCAGATCGATGCCTTGTTTGTCTGCACCTGCACCGGTTATCTTTGTCCCGGAGTGAGCAGTCATCTCGCGGAGCTCGCCGGACTGCGTCATGATGTTTATCTAGCAGATTTGGTAGGCCTTGGCTGTGGCGCGGCCATTCCTATGCTACGGGCCGCGCAGGGATTCCTCGCCGCGAATCCCGGTGCCGTGGTGGCCACCGTGGCGGTGGAAGTTTGCTCGGCGGCATTTTATATCAATGATGATCCCGGCGTGTTGATCAGCCTCTGTCTCTTCGGGGATGGAGCCGCCGCCGCCATCTGGAAAAGCGACGGCAAGCCCGGCGACTGGCAAGCAGGTCATTTCACCACCACGCATCGACCGGAAGAACGGGAGAAAATTCGTTTCGTCAACTCCGATGGAAAACTCAAAAACCAACTCCACCGCGCTGTGCCTAGCCTGGCAGCGGAAGCAGTGGCGGAGTTATATGAAAAGCGGAAAGCCGATGCGGATCAAATCATCGCCCACTCAGGCGGCCGGGATGTGATCGAGGCGATCGAGGGCGTTTTGCCCTTTTCCCTCACCGAAACCCGCGAGGTGCTCCGCGATCATGGCAACATGAGCAGCCCGGCCGTCCTGTTTGCACTGGAACGCCGGCTCGATGCGGCAAAGGAAACCGACCAACGCCTCTGGCTCACCGCCTTCGGCGCAGGCTTCGCCGCTCATGCTTGTGAGTTGTGGAGGTGAGCAGGGCGGAATCAATGCGCGGCACCCACCAAACTCCGTTTGGGCTCAGCTCGCTGCTTGCCATTCCAAATTCAGTCATGTAGAGTCCGGCCTATGAAATTGATGTCGGAAATTACCAAGGATTGCCTCGATCTTCCGGCGGCCCAGCGGCTCAAGCTTGCCCGAATCCTCATCGATGTTTCAGAACCTGGTCAGGATTTCTCCCCTGAAGTGCAAACCGCTTGGGAAGACGAGATTGGCGCGCGTGTCGAGGCAGTGAAAAACGGCACCGCGCGCTCCCGACCACTTGCGGAAGTTTTTGCTCAGCTTGATGCTAAATATCCGTCATGACGCTTCAGATCCTCGATGAGGCAACGGCTGAGCTTGCTGAGGCCATTGGGCGCTACGAGTCTATCGAATCCGGCTTGGGGATTCGTTTGAAGGAGGAGGTGAAATCTGTTCTCACCTGGATCGCCGATCAGCCCAAGTTGCACCGTATTCGTTCCAAAGGATATCGCCGGGTGAACCTTAAGGTATTTCCCTACTATGTTGCTTACTTCATTTATGAGGATGTGATCTGGGTTCTGGCCATTGCCCACTCCGCCAGACTTCCGGAATACTCGATTTCTCGAAATATCCCGGAGTGAACGTCCGACCGGCTTGCTGTATGGGTTAGCAAATCAGGCAAATCGTATTGAGTGTAGCCATTCAGACGACTTAATTGGTCGGAGCTGAACCACTTCTTTTCAAGGCCAAAGGCCTAAAGCATACCAGCTCATGGGAAGGTTATGGCCCTTATACTCGAATCGACCGAAACGCTGCGACAAAGAGGGCTATCCGGTCGCAGAGCGACCATTGATGGTAGCCGGGCGTTTTAACGCCCGGAACCAGTCAATCATGATCCTCCGTCGCGGCGCGACGGTTGAGCGTGTTGGATGAGGTGGGATTGCACACGTTTTCAAGCGTCGCTCTGCGACGCGGAAAATGGTTGGGATCCCGCCCGTGGGTTGAAACCCACGGCTACCATCGTTCCGTCGCGCTGCGACGAAGAGGGTTATCCGATCCAAATGCCTTCGCCATCATAACTACATCAAGCCAATCGCTTTAGCGGGAAAATCCTCACATCCACCGGTGCTGCCACCATCATCGATGGCGGAGGCCCTTCGGGAATGGAAAATCCATTTTCACGGAGCGGTTCCGTGGACCAAGATTCGCATTCGGCATTTGCAATCCGATAGGGCTCATGATGCACGCGGCCGCAGAAAATTTCTTCTTTGAGATTCGAAGAAAACAACAGATAACGCTCGACGAGAAACCATTCGAGCGTTCCCTCCTCCGCCGGCTCCACATGGTGCGGGAGTTGATAGATATAACTTGCCTCCAATGAATTGGCCGTTTTCCGCTGGCTGGTGTAGTGGACTCGGTCCATCAAACGCTGGCTTTTCATCCGGGCGTGTTGATAGGGAAGATGAAAGGCTCGTCGGGCGATTTCCACAGCAATGGGTTGGTTGCAATCGAGTGAAAAGAACCAGACCCCGGGATTGCCCGCATCGTCGTGCACATAGGTGCGGACATTGAGTTCCATGAACCATGAGAGCCAGGGCACGGGCGGCAGACCGGTGGGGCGGATGCGCTCCATGAAAAAGGGCACCACGCCGATCCATGCCTGACCCTGGAAACGATCGACATGCAAGCCCGGTGGCAGGCGTTCCTCAATAAGGTCCGCATCCACCGGCCAATGCAGGAACAACAAGCCGGACCAGCGCTGCCGCATCACGGGAAAACCCGGCGGCACATCGCGGGCGGCGAGACGCTGGGCGGGGCTGGGGCTCTGCATGCGTCCATGTAACATCTCCCCGTCGCGGAACAAGGGCCGGCATCCGATTTCCACTTTCCCAATCCCGCGCTTGGACATTGCCGCGTCCTTCGCTAGCACTGGCGCGGTGAACGCATGGAAACCTTCGATTGAACTTGTGGAACGCTGCCTCGCAGCCGGCATCTGCGAATACGTGGTCTGCGCCGGTGCCCGCAATGCGGCCCTGATCGAGGCGTTGGCCCGCGCGGAATCGGCAGGCATCATCAAGCTTTGGCGTCATTTCGAAGAACGCAGCGCAGGGTTTTTCGCACTCGGCAGAACCATGGAAACCGGTCTGCCCTGCGCAGTGGTCACCACCAGTGGCACGGCGGCGGCGGAGTTGTTGCCTGCGATGATCGAGGCCTTCTATCAGGCGCGGCCGCTGGTCGCGATCACCGCGGACCGACCCGCATCGTTCCGCGGAACGGGGGCTCCGCAGTCGATCGATCAACCGGGCATCTTCGGCCCCCATGCGTTCAACGGCGAACCCGCCGATTGGCAGGGAAATCTTCCTTTGCATCTCAATCCGGAGTTCGACGAGGAATTCGAGCCGGGACCCGAAAATTTCCAACACGCGAAACCCGGAGCCTTCACGCCCGCCAAGGATCGCCTCGATCTGGCAGGCCTCGCGCGCTGGCTGCGTGAGGATTTATACAAAGGCATCGTCATCATGGTCGGCGGATTGGAACCGGAGGACCGCGAGGATGTGTTTCATTTCTGCAAGGACTTCGGTGCGCCCCTCGTGGTGGAAGCGGGCAGTGGCCTGCGCGAGGCATTGCAAGGGCTTGCCATCCATCATGCCGACCGCGTGCTCAAGTCCCACCCGCCGGGAAAAATCCTGCGCATCGGCGAGGTTCCGAGCGGGAGGTTCTGGCGCGATCTGGAGGATCTAACAGAAATTTCAGTTTGGTCGATCTGCCGCAATGGCCTGCCCGGTCTCGCACGGGAAAGCAAGGTGACGCGCGGTCCACTGAACCGCGTGATCCCCGCACTCGGCGATGTCGATCCGGCGGAGGATGCGCTGGACCTGCTCGTTGGCGCATCCAGCCGCGCGGCGGCGATCGAGGAGTTGTTGGAATGTTATCCCGACAGCGAACCCGCCCTTGTGCGCAGCCTCTCCCACTATGCCTCCATCAGCGCGGGCTTGTTTCTTGGCAATAGCCTGCCCATCCGCGAGTGGAACCTCTTCGCCCAATGGACAAGGCCCGTGCCATCCGTAAGGGCAAACCGCGGTGCCAATGGCATCGATGGCCAGGTGAGCACCTGGCTCGGTTGGAGCGCGGAAGTAAGTGATACCTGGGCACTGGTTGGCGATCTCACCGCTCTCTACGATCTCGCCGCGCCCTTTGTATTGAATCAAATCAACACCGAAGGCCGCGTGCTTGCAGTCATCAACAACAGCGGCGGAAAAATCTTCGAACGCCTTCCACGCCTGCAATCGATGAGCCCGCGTGCCGCCGAATGCATGACCAATCCCCACACCGCCGATCTGTCCGGACTGGCCGCCTTGTGGGACATGAAACACATCCGCATCGCCCGCCCGGACGACCTCGATGATTTCGAACCCGGCACCAAGCCAACCCTCCTGGAAATCACACCCGACGCCGAGCAAACTGCCCATTTCTGGACGGCTTACGAGCGCTTGGTAAAATGAAGATCAGCCCACGAATGGCTTCCGAGTGGAAGCTGTCCCTTCACAAATCAAAGGCCGAGCAGGGCCTCGATTTCGCTTTTCGATAGCGCGCGATCCTTGTTCTTGTTGAACTGATCGAACTTTTTCCCGGCGGCTTCGGCATCAGCCTCTCCATCGATGTATTCGGGTTTGGTGACGATCCGGTCGCTGTTCTTGTCTTTCTGAGCCAGAAAATCATCGACTCCCTTGCGTTTGCGGTCCTTTTCGGCGTCCTTCTTGGCTTTTTCAGCCTGCTTCGGGTCGCCTTTGCCACCGCCTCCTTTTTTCTTCTTCGCTTCGGCGGGAACGATCAGGGCGGCGAGGATCATCATCAATACAATCGGTTTCATGTTGGTCGTGGGTTTTGGAAACTGTGGGAATTCACGCAATACGGGATGAATAGCACTAAAATACAAGGGGTTAGGGGAAAAATCCGTTTTTCGTTCTGCGGATTGAGAAAATGCGGACGGAAGGCCGGAGTTGCTGGCATTGCGTCACCTACCGCCATTCCTATTCGTCGATGGATCAGAATTCTGATCCGTTTGCAATCGGGGCTTGTATGTCTATAAACGACACAACTTCAGTCGTCAAAATAGAATAAAACCGCTCTAATTGTAAGCGTGTCGGGGGCTAGAGTTATTCGCTGAGTCGGTATCGACATTGACAAGATTTGCCAAGCCACTTAGCAAGACGATCGATTTTCGCCCGGACTATTCCGCCGCGATTCTGAAGAACCTCCCCAACGCGTTACCGCATCCTCGTTGCGTCATGAAACTCTACTTCAAGAGCCGTAATATCGGCTTGCTCGCCGCCCTTTCTCTCTCTCCGGCTTCCCCTGTTTCCGCAGACCTTGTCTCCTATTGGAGTTTTGACGCCGCAGATCGCACGAAAACCTACCCCCTCGTTGCGGAAGTCGGCACGGCCCAAGGCAGTTTTATCGGCTCCAATCTCATTTGCCCGGACTACAATGTGAAATTCATCGGTGCTGGAGCTTACACCTGCACCCAGGACGCCACCAATAATAGCAATCTGGCCAATGGATACATTCAAACTACCTTGCAGCCCCCCACTGGCACGGCTGCGCGCAGTTTCTCGATCTGGTTCAAGACGGATACCGATGTGGGCGATACTGATGTCCTGTGGGGATATGGCACCAGCGCCACGGAGAGCACGAATCGCTTTGATTTCCGCCTCAATACCGTCAGCGGCGTACGCAGGCTTCATATCCAAATTGGAAGTTCAGTCTCCAAAAACTGGACCTTGCCTGTTTCCCCCAGTGATGGAGCCTGGCACCATGCCTTGCTTACGTATTCCAGCGGGGGGATTGGAGGATTCCAACTTTACTATGATGGCAAGTTGGTCAGCACATCGACGGCTACAGGCACTTACAACGGCGCAAATCTTACATCCGCTAACCCTGTCATCATCGGCAGTGGGAAATTCCGCGGGCCCACCACTTCTCCCAATGATCGCGACTGGGACGGATCGCTTGATGACTTCGGAATCTACAGTGAAACGCTCACTGCCCTGGATGCGGCATTGATTCACGGCATGGGCCGGTTCAAGGCGAGCAAACTCACGCTGCTTCCAGATTATCGCACGCTTGCCAACGCGGCTGTAGATACTCAGGCCTTCATCGACGGGACCGCCTGGAAAAAGGTGTCCGGGCTTTCTGGAACCGTTGGTACCACTACCGGCACTATTGCTGCGGGGAACGCCACGCTCGTGACTGGCACCGGAGTGGGCATCCAGATGATGCCGCTCCATCAAAACGCCTCCGAGCTTGCCCTCACCCCGACCTCCAGCACCGCCAACGTCGGATTCGGGGGCAAGACCACCGTCACGGGCACCATCACAAACACCAATACCACTGCCCAGGCCATCGTTTCGCCGGTTTTCCACCCGGGGATGGCAGACTCCACTCCGGTCCCGACCATCAACTCGACGGTCTCCTCACGGCAAGTCCCAATCACCAGCGCACTCACCGCTGCTTTGCCATCGTTCACCAGCACGGCGTCCAATACTTCCATGCCGCTTTCCACGAGCCTCTCGTATCAGGGCTCCGGAAACTCCCTCAGCGTGCGATACGGCAGCAACCAAACTTCTACGCTCCGCCACGGGACCGATGGCGAGCAGATTTCGTGGTCTCCAACCGGATTCGCCACCGTCAAGGCCAACTACTTCGCACGTAAACTCAATGCCCGCGCCTGGGCCGTCACCGCCGACCTCACCGGCGTGACCTCGCTATCAATCAATGATTCCCACTCTGGCTACGGCACGCCAAGCCCCAGCACCAAAGTGGCAACAGAGTCGCTCTCGGAAACGGTCCTCACGCTCGGCCCCTCCTCTTGGCGGGTGCTTACCCGCAAGGTCACTCCAATCTGGATGTTCCCCTATTACCAAATTCTCATCGTTCCGAACGACCCCGCAATCACCCGTTCATCGATCATCACTCCTGCATCGTTTTCCTTTGGCAATCTCACCACCTCCCAAACGCTCGATGGCCTGCCTGCTTCTGCCCGCGTCCACTACCTTTGGTTCACCGACAGAATCGACCGCAACCAAGAGTTCAGCGTTGCCTTTGCAAAGAAATACCTCGAAGCCGCCGCCTTTCCCGGCGAGTGGGCCGGTCTTTCTTCAAAATCCTGGCAAATTCCAGTCAATGGCACGACTCCCATTTCGTTTGAGGCAGACATGACTGGGAAACCTGCTGGCAGTCACGTCCTGCGCTGGGCACCGGGATTCGCCAGCACCGACCCATGGACCCTCCCGAACTCGGCCTTTGCCACCCACACCATCGAAGTCGCCCCGCCTGAATTCGCCGCCAATCGCGAAAGCCTCGCCATCTCGGCTCCTTCCGGCACGTCCGGAACTTCCACGGAAATTTCCATCCAAGCGCTCACCAGCATTTCGCTTGCCGGGGCCATCGCTACCTCGGACCAACCCTGGCTCAAGGCCGTGATGTCGGAGAACCAACCTGGCAAAGTCCTGCTGCGTTTCTTTCACGACGGCATCGCCACGAACCAAAGTGCCATCGTCACCATCACGCTCGGCCAAACCACTCTCCGCATCCCCGTCACTTTCTCGCAGCGCACCCTCAACGTCGTCCGCCTCCTCGCCGACCCGTCGCGCCACCGCTGCTACGCCATCGATTACACCCAGTCGGAAAACGACAATCTCCTCGTGATCAACCCGGACACCGCCAAGGTCATCCGCTCCCTGCCGATCGGTCGCAAAGCTTCCGACATTGCCATTTCTCCGGATTCGAAGTCGCTCTACGTGCTCTCGGATGGCGATGGCAAAATCCGCCGCATCGACCTCGATACCCTGCGCGAGGTGGATTCACGCGATTTGCTCGGCTGGACACCCCGCACCAACGAGAACTCGCTCCCGCAGATGGTCGCGGCTGCGGATGGTATCCTCTACTTCGCCAATAATCTGCTTTCCCAGCAGTTGATCGCTTTTCACTACCCCACTGGCAGCGTTCGCCAAACCGTCCGCCCGGCGGATTCGATGAGCGTGCGCGGAATTGCCCTCACCCACGGCGCTTCGCGCTTGATGATCACTTGCATCGCCAGCTCGAACTCGGCCATCAACGGACTTTACTCTTACCCCATCCTTCCCGATGGCACCCTCGGAGCTCCATCGCCCACACCGAGCGTCACCAGTTCCAATGGTCTTGCTGAAATCAACGCCATCCCCGCCGGTGCAAACAACCGTCGCCTGTTTGTCTCACCGGGAGGTGACGCCTTCACGATGAAGTCCCGCATCGATGGCGAATCGCTCACCAGCAAATCCCCGGCCTTTTCCTCGGAAGTCCTGGACCTCTCCGCCAACGGAAAGTTGATCGTGACGCCCACGGGGCTCTTTCGCACCGACGATGCCTCCTTGGTCCGCGCCCTCACCGGAACCATCCCGGTTGCCACCCTTTCGGCAAACCAACGCCGCCTGGTCGTTTTCAATTCCGCCACCACATCCCTCACCTCTCTCGATCTCAGCGCGGAACTTCCCCTCACCACGACCAGCGCCGCGATTCCCGCAAATACTGCTGATTTCTCGGGCTTCACGCTCGCATGGCCCACGGTTTCATGGGCACAGAATTACAACCTCTACCTGGCAAACTCCGCAGCTGCACTGGCCACGACCGACTCGATGGGAAATCCCATGCTGCCCGCGGATTCATTCAGAATCGCCACGCCGCGCATCGCCCAACACCGCCTCGCCAGCGCCCTGCCTCCCGGCTCCACTTGGTTCTGGCGTGCCGATGCCCTCACTGACTCCGGCCTTCAAGCTGGCACCGTCCGCTCATTCCGCGTCCCGAGTGTCCTGCCATCCACGGACGAACTCGAAATCACCGTAGTCCAGGGCCTCGCCTCCGAGTCCGCCACACTGCCCGTCACCCTTGCTGCCGGGATCACCGGGTGGTCCGCGGCATCCGACGCCACCTGGCTCACCGCCAGCCCCGTGCATTCCCCGGCGGAATCCCTCCAACTCTCGGTTTCCGCCGCATCCCTTCCCATCGGCCTTCATTCCGCCACCGTCAGCCTTACCGCGAATGGCAGCACCGCCCGCACCCGCATCTCCCTCCGCGTCTTGAAACCGATCATCACCGCGGTTCAACCCGACCCCGATCTTCCACGCATCTACGCCATCCATGAAGACGCCGCTGATCACACCTTCGGTGCCCGTCTACTCGTCATCAACGCGGAAAATGGCTCGGTTTCCCACCAAGTCCCCATCGGCCGCAACGCGACGGACCTCGCACTCCACCGCAACTCCCGCTTGATGATGGTCGCCAATCGCCGCAGCGGGAAAGTCCTCGAACTCAATCGCGATACCCTCACCACGACCCGCGTCGTCAGCCTTTCGCTTCCCATCAACAACTCCATCCCCAACACCAGCACCGACGTTTCCCGCGTCGCTGTCGGCCCGAATGGCCGATACAACGTCGCCGGCATCAACACCAACCGCGTCCATCTCTACCAAGGTCTTGCCACCGCCCACTTGGCCACGGTCAGCCAGCTCCCCGGTGCCATGGTCTTCTCCGATTCCGGTGCGGACTTCTTCCTCGCCAGATATCTGAGTTATGCCGATACCCAATTGTATAAGTATCGCCCGAACGGTAGCACCGTCCAACAAGTGGCTTCGATTGCCCAGCCGACGGCCTACAAGGCTTACACCACTCCAGACGCATTCCAAACCTCCCTTGACGGCAAAGTCCTATGTTACGGCGGCATCGCCTATGACGATTCCCTGAAGGAAATCGCCCGGCTCGATGAACCTGTGCTCGCGTGTTCCCCATACGGATCGTTTGTCGTCACGCCCACCAAGGTTCGCTCGCTAGCGCCACTCAGCAACCTTTACACGCTGCCCTTCACGGCGACTTATGCGGCCGTTTCTCCGGTTTCCGGGAAATTGCTGCTCTTCCGCACCCCGGCCGATGCCAACCAATCGGCCATTCAGCTCATCGACCTTGCCCCGCTCATTCCTCTGGGTGTTGAGGATCCGGCCTCGCCATTCACCAATGGTGCGGTCTTCAACGCTACCTTGACGACACTGACATGGACTGCCGATCCCCTTGCACGGTCCTATAACATTTTCTTCGGAACCAACGCCACTGCCGTCGCCAACGCCAGCGTCGGCGGACCGCTTCACCTCGGGAGCACTAGCGGAACATCGTTCAACCTCCCCAACCCACTTGCGCCAAACACCACCTATTACTGGCGCATCGACCGCATCGGACACTACGGCAGTCGCACCGGCACCGTCCGCTCGTTCCTGACCCTGCCCGTCAAAGTGGAGGCTCAACAATTCTCGATTCGTCAGCCGCTCCAAGTCCAAATCCCCACGGTGAATCTCGCCATGACGGCCGCCAGCACCACCTCGTGGACGGCCAGCACCACCACCCCTTGGATCCAGTTGCTCAGCACCTCCGGCAGCACGCCCGGCACGCTGTCGTTCGCGATCAACAAGGCCTCGATGGCAGCAGGAACCACCTACAACGGCTCGATCACCATCACCTCCGGCGGGAAATCCTTCCAACTTCCCGTCAGGGCCGAAATGTTTGCCACCAACTACACTCGCATCGTCACGGATCCACTCTCCGGCAACCTTTACGCCCTCAATCAAGCGAATCTCACCGATACGGATCCTTCGACGATCACTACCTCGCCCGCCTTCCTGGTTCGAATCGATGCCGCCACCGGTCTCGCCACGGCAAGCCGCGAAGTTGGAACCTACGCCACGGATATCGCCGTCCACCCGCTGGATGACCGCATCTACATTACCCTTTGGAAGGCTGGGAAACTCCTTGCTCTGAATCGCACGACGCTCGCCACCACCCGCAGCTACGATTTCACCGTTCCAAGCAACAGCAATTTCCAGGGCGATGCCTTCAAAGTCGCCGCAGGCAAGAGAGGCCAGGTGATGGTTGAGGGTCTCGACCAATGGATTACTCTAACCCTCCTTAACACTGAAACCGGCCTTGTTGACGCCATGCAAAATTTCCTCATTCGGCAAGGAGACGGCGATTTTGGAGGGAATGGTTCGGTTTACTGGCACTCCGAGTCCAATTCCAGCGGTGCCGAACTCCGCAAATACGATGTTTCCTCCAACATCATCGATAGCAATGCCCCGGGCTTCCGTCCTGCCACGATGATCGACAGTTATGGCAGCCGGATCATCGCCGTCTCGCTCAATGGCAGTCGGATTTTCTGGAATGGCAACATGTTTGATGAAACCGGGAACTCCCTTTGGTTTCAAGCCCAGCATGTTTTGGCGTCCAACGCCACCGGTTCCCAAGCGCTCGTCTCCAATGGCATTCTCGATACGGTTGCCAGGAACAAACCAACGGCATTTCCTGTCGGCCACGCGGCAAGCGATGGGGCCCACAATGCCACAGCCGACAAGTGGTATTACCTCAGCGGGGGGCAGTTATATTCGGCCACATTCACTTCCCTCGCGGCTCCATTGATCGCGGCGCTGGATGCTCCCACGCTGGCCGCACCGACACCCGATGTCAGTGGCACCTACCTGCCCGTCATTTCCCACTGCATCAACGAAAGCGGGATGTTCCAACTCGAATTCCTCCGCGCTTCCAACGACGACGGCCAACCTCAAGTCGAGTGCTCCACCGACCTGAAAACCTGGACTCCCTTGACGGCGGGCCAAGTCCTTCCCTCAAGCGAGGAAGATGGTATCACCACCTTCCAAATGACGGTGCCGATCAACACCGACACCCCCAGCTGCTTCTACCGTGTCCTGCGAATTGCCGCTCCAAACTGATCCTGCAGCGACCTTTCATTACCCCACTTGTTCGAAACTCCCATGAAAACCCGTCTCTTTCCCATGCTCGCCGGGCTGTTGTGCCTCGCTCCCTGCGCCACTCATGCTGCCTCGGTCATGCTGCTACGCTATACCGCCCCAGTCGGAAACGAGTTCGCGCCAATGGTTTTCACGAACCTCATCAATGCGAGTTCCATCGGACTCGGTTCGTCCCTTGCCGGCATCGAACCAGGCGTGCCCGTGCCTGAGTCGATTTTCCTCATGGCCTCGGAATCTGCCACATCGCCCGCACAAGCGGTCCTCAATGCGCAGTTCATGCAGTTCGTCGTCACTGCCAGTCCCGGTTTCTGGTTCATTCCTGAAACACTCAGTTTCGATGTCGCCCGCGGCAGCGCCAGCAGCACGCGGGGCTGGGCTCTTACCAGCAGTCTCAACAACTTCGCGACCGTCATTGCCAGCTCGGACGTCTCTGCGGTGCAACCAACATTTCAAAATATCATCATCAACCTGAATAGTAGTTCCGCACTCGCTTCAGCCGTTTTCCGGTTGTATCTTTATACTCCTGAAGTGAATACTGGCCTGTTTTTCGACAACATCACCTTCAGCGGCACCGCCGTGCCGGAGTGGTCCACTCTCTCCCTCTGCCCCTTTGCTCTGGTGCCGCTTCTGCGCCGCCGCAGAACCCACCGCTAGATAATAGTCGGGACGTCCAGAAGCGACTGAGATGCAGGATTTCAACGGGATCATGGTAATAATTGCAACTTTCCCGCGAAAAACTAATATCTTATCTCAATGAGCAGATCCTCACCCTTCACACGGACCTCGTCGCCGGAGGCAAACTCTGAAAGCGGGGATGCTGAAAGGTCAACTCAGCGCTCCCGATAAACTTCCTTCCACTCTCCCTCTTCATCCATCCAGGCTACCTTGAACCGCCTGAAAGCATCCGTGCATCCGGAAAACAGCGCGACCGGGATGAGCGGCAGCGCGAGTTTCCGGATGACGGATTTCAAATGCATGGGCGATCAGCCCTTGATGACTTCCGAGTGGAAGCTCAACCAGTCATCGAGATTGTTCAGATTGATCGCATCGAGGATGGTGCCGTCATCGGTGATGCCATTGGCATCGAGGATGGACTTCCGGACTTCGTCCTTGTGGTGATAACCAACGATCGAGGAGTTGAGTTCTGCGACCTTGGCGGCATCGAGCGATCCGCCGCACTGGGCGAGCACCCAGGCCTCGCATTGGGGATAGGTGGGCTTTTCCGCTGTGATGTAGGCCTTGAAGGCATCCACCTCGATGCCGAGCGCGCCGAGCACCATCGTATCGTAACCCGGAGCGCAGGCCGGATAGTCCGGATGGTCCTTGCCAGCCGCAGCGAGCGAGGTTTTCTGCCAAAGGCGCGGAAGGTGGAGGACGCCAAGCGGGCCGGCGGTGCCGGAACTGATAAGGGGTATGTATTTGGACATGGTGCGGACCTTAGCCCGCATTTCTCACACTGCAATTCGGAAGATCAGGATTTGAGGTGGTCTTCTAACAGATTTGGGCGGTGTTTCTCTGATTTTTCAAGAGGAAGATGGGATCATTCCTACCGATTCAATAAGCTGAGATCCGCTCGACCATCAGACGGATGAACCTGGTTGAATTTCCGGTGATGGGCGTGGCATCGCGGACGGTGACGGTTTCGGTGTCACCATGATCGACGATGCCCGCCAAGACGGTTGCGGCCGGCCCGGATTGCCAGGTCGCGAGGTTTCCGGAAACCTCGACGATTTCGCGGAGGTCGGTCGCGCCTTTCATGCGCTCGTAACTCAATGCGAGGTAGGATATGCCATTGTGATGGACGGTTTTTGTTTCGACGGGCGGAGACTGCTCCGGGACAAGGGGATCTCGCTGCAGTGCATATTCCAGCAGGTTGCAGAGGTCGTCGCCATCGGCATCGGCGAGATCGCCAGTCAAGGCACTTGGCACTCCGGAGGCGGCAAAACTCGCTGATTTCCATTCGTGGAAACTCCGTGGCGGATCGCACACAACAGGAATCACCTGGCTCACTCGAGAGTAGCCCTTCACAGCGGTGACCCGCATGTTGAACGAGCCCGCGGCGGACGGGGTGCCGGTCAAGGCGCCCGTCGTCGTGTTAAAGGCGAGGCCGGGGGGCACAAACATTGCCTCAAAACGATCCGCCATGCCAGCGTAGCTGAGTTGGCGCGAAAGCGGAATCCCCAACACCACCCGGATCGAGCGCGTGGTGAAATGATCGGGGATACCATCGCGGACGAGAGCCACGACGTGTTCATATCCGGCATCCCCATGATGGACGTTCCCAATGCCTGCCGGGATGATCGCCTGCTGGTTCGTATTCTTGCCCCATACAGAGAGGCGGCCATCCGGGTGGATTGCCAGGCTCAGATAGGATCCTGCACCGACGCGGATCGCCGGTTCCAGGCCGGCAGGCACCGTGGCGGAGTCATACGTATCCGAGCCCCAGGCCTGGACGAGCCCGTCAGAATTCAAGGCGATGAAATGATCGCTGCCAGCGGCCAGGCAGGTGAGGCTCGACGCTGCGCGCGGCCCACTCAACTGATTGGACCAATCCGAGCCCCAGCCAACGAAGGCCCCGCCCCGGTTCAAGGTTCCAACGGCGTAATTGCCCGCGGCAAGCCAGACGCTGCCCGCTGCGCCCGTGGGAATATTATCCAAGTCGTAGGAAGAGCTTCCCCATACGACCACATCGCCATTCGATTTGAGGGCCGTATTGAGATACTCCCCAGCCGAGATCGATACCACGTCGGCAAGTCCTGTGGGCAGAGTGTTGAGGCTGTAACTTTCATTTCCCCAAGCGACCACGCTGCCATCTGCCTTGAGTGCGATGCTGTGACTGCCTTTCGCAGCGATGGCAACCACATCCATGAGTCCGGGCGGAACATCACACTGGCCCGAGGTGTTGGATCCCCACGCGGCGACCGTGCCGTCCTCCCTGAGCGCCAGGCTGTGATAGCCGCCAGCCGCGACCGCGATCACCGGCCCGAGATTCACAGGCACACCACACTGGCCGTCTGCATTCAGACCCCAGGCGGCGACGTAGGTGCCGGGCTTGCTTGTGGCGGACATCGGAAGTGTGCCCGCAGCCACTTCAATGCCGTCATGCGCACCGTCCTGATCGCTGTCCACAACCTTGGCATCCGTCCCTAACAGGATCTCCTCCGCCTCGGTGAGACCATCCTTGTCATCATCATCGGTACTCACGCCCGTCACCGTGATTTGGAAGACCCTTTCAAAAGTGTTCCTGCCGGAATCGGTGACACGGATGCGGACGAACTGGAGCGGCTTGGTTTCGAAATCGAGCACCTTGCCGGTCAACAACTGGCTGCCGGTAATCTTGAAATTCGAGTTATCGGTGGATCCCGATCCGGAAACCAGTGAGTAGGTAAATGTTTCCGAAGGGGTATAATCGAGTGTGGAAAGATTTCCCACCAGTGAATTGGCCGGAAGGTTCTCTGGGATGGTGGTTCCGCCAAGTGTCAGGTTCAATGGCGCGAGGCCCTGGGTCGTTCTGAGGCTCACGACCTGGGTGATGAAGTAGGTGGGATAACGGGCGATGACGAGGAAGTTGCTGGTCGTCGTGGCGGTTGGCACTCCTGTGATCAATCCGGTGCTGGAATTGATGGACAGACCCGTCGGGAGCAGCGTCGCACTGAACACGGGCGATCCGCCGCTGGTGGCGGTTTGATGATAGAATGATTGACCGGCCCGGCCTTCAAGCACACGCGGTGACACGAATCTTTCACGCGCCACCGGATCCTTTATTGCGAGGATGTAACCCTCGACCGCCGCAACGTCGGCAAGGCCCACGAGGCTCTCCGATGTGGATTGTGGCGGCACGCTCGCCGGGCTGGAGCCTGGATAACTGGGATCAGGCGTGGTGCCGAGCATGATCGCTGTGGCGTCCGTGTTGAGCACACAGGCAAAGCCATTGCCCGTCGTCACTTTTAAGGCGCTTGTGATTTCCGGGCGGAGATTTTCGATGAAACTGCTACTGTAGTAATAGGAATCCATCATCTCAACCAACTTCCCTTCGCCAGTGATGCCCCAAATTGAATACTGCGAACTCGGATAAGTGGCGGAACCGCCGCCTATGGCGAATTGATCGAATGGGATGGAGTTCGACGTGAAGAAACCGCTGGAAGAGAGGAAACCATTGCGGCTGAGGTTGATGGAATTGTTGAAGGAACTGAAGGAGGTCGATGGCATTGCACGCGAGGCAATCAACTCGGAACCGGTGGAAAACCCCGAACTGGACCTGGAGACGAGTGTCAATGAAGTCCCGCTCTTCGTCACCGCAGTGGCGTTGGACCCGACCGCATCGATCGCCACGACATTGGTGGCGATCGGATTTTTCCAGAAGACGCTGTTCGTATTAGGATCGTAGCCCCAGCCATGGACGCTGCCGTCGGACTTGAGGGCGAGGCTGTAGGAGTCTCCGGCAGCGACGGCGACCACGTCGGCAAGTCCGGCAGGAATGTTGGTCTGGCCCCTGCCATTGGAGCCCCAGGCGACGACGGTGCCATTGTTGAGCAAGGCGAGTGAGTGATCGTAGCCCGCAGCCACCTGCACCACATTGTCGAGGCTTGCCGGAATGGGGCTCGCAGTAACGGAGCTACCCCAGCGGAAAACGAAAGGTCCGATGAGCAAGCGGACATTTCGGCGGGACAACCCGTGTGCATTGCGAGACACCACAGTGACAAGGCGGTCTGCACCTCTTGTAGGCGTGCCGGTGACTGCTCCGGTGCTCGATGAGATGCTGAGCCCGGGAGGCAGTCCCTCGGCACTGAAATGCGTCGGGTTGTTTCCAAGGGTCGGTGTCAGGGAGAACGCGACTCCGGGTTTCCCCGTTTTCTGAAACGGCGTCGAATCCATCGGTGCGGGGGACGCGGCACGAAGCACGAGAGAGTGGTCGCCGTTGGCTGCGATGGCGATGGCATTGGTGATTCCGGCAGGCGGAGTGCCCTGTCCACTCCAGTTTGCGCCCCAAGCGACAAGCGTTCCGTCACCGCGCAGAGCAACCGTATGGTGACTGCCGGCGGCAAGGGCGGTCACATTGCCAAGCCCGGCGGGCACTTGGGATTGATTGCTCCAGTTCGCTCCCCAGCAGACCACGGTGCCGTCGGATTTCAACGCAGCGGTATGCGACAAACCCGCCGTCACCGCCACGATTCCGGTGGCGGAAGCGGGCACCCGGATTTGGCCATGGCTGTTAGAGCCCCATGCGGCCAAAGTGCCGTCGGCTTTCAACGCCAAGCTGAAATCGCCACCGGCGGCGATGGCCACGACACCTCCAAGGGAAGAGGGGACGCTGGTCTGGCCGTTGCTGTTAGATCCCCATGCCCTGACGGTGCCGTTCCGGAGCAGCGCAAGGCTGTGATAGGAACCCGCCGCCACCGCCGCCACATCTGTCAGACCCGCGGCACCCGTGCACTGGCCCTCATCGTTGCGGCCCCAGGCGGCGATGGTTCCATCCGCCAGAAGCGCAAGACTGTGATGCCCGCCGGCGGCAATCGCCGATGCGGGTGCGATGGCACCCGGCGGCGTGAGTTGGCCCGCCCAATCCGCACCCCACCCGGTGACGCGGCCGTCCGCACGCAAGGCAAGGCTGTGGAACTGCCCGGCGGCGATGGCGATCACATCATCCAGCCCGGATGGGGATGCCTGCTGGCCGCTGCTGTTCTCACCGAATCCCGTGACTGTTTGAGAGCCCGCCTGAAAATCCCAAACGCCAATCTCCACAGTCCCTGTCACTTGCCCCTTGGGCGTGGTGATGGAAACCAAACCTCCGGTGATCCCCGGCGGCATGATGATCGAGATCCGGTCATCATTGAGAATTTCGAACAGCGCATTCACTCCACCTACCGAGACCGCCGTGGTTTGCAGCAGGAAATCGCCGCTCACCAGGATGCGTCCACCGGCGGGAACCAGCGCCGGTTGCGTGATCGAAATCACCGGTGCGGGTTGGGGCGCGATCGTGATCGTGAGACCGCCAGTCGTAGTGCCGCCCCCGTTGGTCGCTGTCAGAGCGCAGATCGTAACACCCTCGGCAGTGGGCACACCGCTGATCACACGGGTGGCCGGATCAAACACGAGTCCTGCAGGAAGAGGGCTCGCGGTGAAGGACACCGGGGAGTTCGTCGCGTTGACCGTGAAGTTGAACGCCTGACCGACCATGCCGGTGGCCGTGGCTGCGCTGGTAATCACTGGTGGAGCCTTGATCACCATGAGCTCGGTGGCGCTCTGAACCGGCCCGGAAGGACCGGTGAGGGTCACCCGGGACGTGACCGCATTCGGTGGAACCGTGACGGACATTTCAGTGGCCGAAACCACGGTGAATGCGGCGTTGAGAACACCGATTCTCACCAGGCTTACTTCATGCAGATGGGTGCCGGTGATCGTGAAGGTTTCCCCGATGGCAACCGGCACGGATGGAATGGTGGTGACCGTGTGCGGAAGCCCTGGTGCGATCCGGAACACTGTCCCGGAAGAACCTTGGCCGTGAAGGTTGCGCAGCGTGATCCGCCCGCTCATTGCCCCTGCGGAAACATCGAGTTGCACCTCGGTTTCCGAAACCGGGATCACCACCGCGCTCACACCTCCGCCAAACTCGGCGGACGTCAAACCGGCCAAACGTGAACCACGCACGACGATGCGGCTGCCGATGGTGCCACTATCCGGCGTGATGCGTGAAACGGCGGGCCGGGTCCTGCCGCCATCGCCGGCAAGCCGCGCAATGCGTGAAGGACTGATGCCGGCGACGGTGGTAAAGCTTCCACCGATGACCAAACCTGCGTCGGCACCCGGTAGCACCGCATTCACATCGCTCGACGGGCCTCCAAGCGTGTTGAAACCAGCATCCACTTGGCCGTCCGCATGGAGGATGGCGCAGTAATTTCGTGCCGATCCCTTGATGGACGTGAATCCACCACCGATGGCGATCCGGCCGTCAGGCAAGGGCTCGATAACAAGCACCTCGTCATTCGCTTCCGGCAGGAACCCTTCATCAAGCGCGCCATTCGCCCTGAGCCGGGATAGGTAGCGATAGGCGCTCTTGCCATTGATGCTGTAAAAGCTCCCTCCGACGATCAAGTCGTCGCCCGGGAGAACGGCCAACGCCTCGATGGTGCTCGAAATACCGGTGCCGGTCACTTGGAAGGTCGGATCCAGCACGCCGTTTGATTGGGTGCGGGCGAGGTACTTGGCACTGATACCGTTGTAAGTCGTGAATGATCCGCCGATCACGATTTTGCCGTCAGCCAGGATTTTCAATACATTCACATCGCTGGACGCCCCACTTCCGACATCAAAGGTGGTGTCCGGAGTCCCGTCCTGGTTGAGCCTTGCCAGTCTCCGGGTGAAGCTGCCACCGATGAGGATCTTTCCGTCTGCCTGCAATGCGATGGCATACACATAACCTGAAGTAACAGCCGCCGAGGCGTTGAAGGTGTTGTCGAGCGATCCATCCGCATTCAGCCGGGCAATGCCGGGTTTCCCGCCGATATTGAAACCGCCGGCCAGAATCTTACCGTCAGCCTGCAACGCAAGGACCCGCGGCGAGGAACTGCCCGAGGGCGGATTGAAGCTGGGGTCCACCGACCCATTGGATAGAAACCTTGCCAGCCCGTTCCGGCCGATCCCATTGACCGTAGAGAAATCGCCCGCTGCCAGGATGCGGCCGCTCGCATCCCGGGCAAGGGCATACACCGTCGAACCGGCCCCACTGCCGGGGTCGAACTGTGGATCAATCGTCCCCGGTGCAAGAGGCATTGGATAGATGGGAAACGGCGAGATGCCATCCGTGAAGGCGCTCTTCAATGTGATCGGGCCACCACCCGCACCCGTGGGAACCGTGACGGATATCAGAGCATTGGAAATGACGCTGTAGGTGGCAGAGACTCCGCCGCTGAAACGAACACCGGTGACATTCGCCAGGTTCGATCCTTGGATCGTGAGCACATCCCCAACAGCCACAACCCGGCTGCCTGCCGCACCCGCCGCCGGTCGGGTCGCGGAGACTGGTGCCGTCACTTTCGCGAGACTCCTCGAGGAGGCGCCCGCCACCGTGCTGAACGAGCCGCCCATCAACACTTTGCCATCCGGAGCGATCGCGACGCGACGCACCGTCGATGATGCACCAGATGCTGCATCAAAAGTCGCATCCGGTTTGCCATCGGCATGGAGCAGGGCGATCCGCTGGCGGGTGATGGAGGAAACCGATGTAAAATCACCACCGATGAGGATCCGTCCGTCAGCAAGCGTTTGGACGCTGTGAACGGTGGACGTGATGCCCGATGTGAAATAACGATCCGGCACTCCGGTCTCTGAAAATCTTGCGACGTATTGGAGGGCAGGATTGCCGGAAACGGAAAACGAACCAACGGCGATGATATTGCCGTTCGTGTCGCTCTTGATGTCAAAGACAGAGCTGCCAGGCCCGCTCCCATCGGAGCCGAATGTGGTGTCCACACCGCCGTTTTCATGCAGTCGGCACAGACCGGCACGAGGGATGCCATCGAAAGTCGTGAAGGAGCCACCTACCATGATCTTGCCATCCGGGCGGAGATGGAGAGCGTTGACCGAGCCACCGGTGTTGATGACGAACGACGGATCCAACACACCGTCGACCGAGAGCCTGACGAGACCTTTGCTGAATGTCCCGCCGACGAGAATCCGGCCGTCGGACATGGTTTCTATGGCATTCACGCTCGAGGTGACGGCAGTGCCTGCATTGAATGAAGTGTCCACCGTGCCGTCCACATGGAGTCTCGCGATGCCTTGACGGAGGGTCGAACCGGAACCCACGGAAGACAGGCCGACCAGCAACTTTCCGCCGGACAGCGGCACCACGCGTGTTGCACCGCTCAGCGAGGTGGGTGGAACGAAACCGGTGTCCACCGTTCCATTGGCCGCCAGTTTCGCCACGCCGTTGCGGCTGACACCGTTCACCGAGCTGAAACTTCCCGAGATCCAGATCGATCCATCAGGCTGGACCACCAAATCACTGACGGTGCTGCTGGCTCCGGTTCCGATGACAAATCCGGGATCAATCTGGATCGGATTCGAGAACAAAAGTTGCGAGAAGCCCGGAGCCAATATCGCTGCAAATGCACAACGCAGAACCCGGTCAATCGCCCTCTGTGGATAACACATAGATAGACTCTTGCTGGTCCGAGCACCGAATCAAGCGCGAATGCACCAACTTGGGAGTCAACTATCAACACCCACAAACTATTCCAATCACCGAACGTCGCGGCGGAATCAGGAATCCTTCCGCTTCAACAACGGGAACAGCACCACGTCGCGGATCGTCGGGGCACCGGTCAGCATCATGACGAGGCGGTCGATGCCGCCTTCGGAGATATCCCAAGCACCACGAGCATCATGATGCCAAACCGGATTTGCTTAGCAACACCACGAAGTCTCGACAGAATTTGTCGAATGATGGGGAAAAATTTCTCGCCTCATCGATGTCAAAATTCGAAGCGAAAGCCGATTGATCTATCGTTGGGCTGTAGGTTTTCTCAAGGCGATGGTGCTTGATCCATCCCTTGGCATCCTGAATGGATTCCGGATCAGCCGGCCTAGTCAATCCGATTGGCAGCCCCCTGTAACCTCGGAGCGACTCCGCAGCCGCAATAAACCAAGCCTCAAACTCCCTGTGGGCAAGTGTTAACGCAATTTGGCAATCACTGCGAGCCTCTTGACATTTCGATAGAAGAGCAGGGCCGGATTGAGCAGGACAGGCCCCATCACTATCCAAGACAACAAGAACAAAAAAATTAGCTGCTCCACATCCCTTGATTGCTGCGAGATTGAGTGCCCTTGATAGTTCGTCAGGTCTATTGAGGAAGCTACCTTTAGGTACTCGAATAGGCTCAGGAATCTTATAAACCAACTGAGGAGCATAAGATGAAAGCAGACGTCTGATAATCACGGGAAGAGCTTTTACCTCACCATGACCTTCCACTATCGTCGGAATCAAAAGGTCTGTTGTCACAATTCAAAAAGTTTCATCTGCTGGTAAGTAGCAGCAGATGGGATTTGTTCCTCATCCGTCCCGAGTTGGTTAAGGCGAAGAAGTTCCCCCGGAGTATAAAGCTTTTGGCGAAGCGCCTCTCTGCTTGTCTTGTCGATAGGGGCTAGAACCGTCGCTCCGTTTTTCATCTCAACAGACAGCAAGTCATCTGGCTCAATGTCAACATGGTCCAGGAGTTCAGGACTATGGCTCGTAACGATGACCTGTCGGAAATCGGAGGATTCCCTCAAAATATCGAACAAAATTCCAGCTGCCGCAGGATGCAATGCAACTTCGGGTTCTTCTACAGATACCACTGGGACTTGTCCCATTTTACCATCTCCCCCTTGCAGCAAAGCAACAAGAATTCCCAAGGCTCGTAGCGTCCCATCCGACATGCAGTTGGCCAGGAATGTTTGATGAGGTTGACCCTCTTCAACTTCCTGGGTGAACTCAATCGTCTCATTTCCTGCAAGTGTCTTAGGAGAAACGCTGGAGATCCCTGGGACAATTGCCGAAAGGTATTCGATTACACGGTTCTTGGTTTTCGAGTCAAACCTAGAAAAGACACTGGCTACATTTGCTCCATTCTTGACAAGAAGATTGCCTTCATCTGCCGGTTGAATCTGGCGAATGACGTCTGGAGCAAGTCTATAGAAACACATACGAGACAAGGCATCAAATAAAGGTCTGAATGCCGGTTCCCCAGACAGCCGGACCAAATAGAGGCGGTCATTTGTGTAGGCCGGCTGGGTAGAGAGGGAACTGTTTTCGAGTTTTCCCTTCCTGATCCGATAATACGCCTTGTCCAGAACACCATCTGAACTGATTCGACATTCCTCATCGATGACTTCAAACCCAGCTCCTTTCTTCGCGCCTACCGTGAACGCGTAATGTCCTCGGACATCAGGTGCCAATGAAAAATCAAGGCGGATGGTAAAATGGTTTGGGCGACCGTGAGACCTCCTACGCACATCCTTGATACCTCCACGGCTACGCAATGCGTGATCAAGCGAAGTCATCAGCGCATCGGCCACAAAATTCAGAGCATCAACAAAATTGGATTTCCCGGAACCGTTGGCACCGATCAAAATTGTGAGCCTCCGAAGACCCACATCGCACGCGGCGATGCTTTTGTAGTTGCGCAAGCGCACGCGGTAGAGAAATGGATTCATTGGCTTCATTGGATTCAACACCACTGCGCTTTAACTCCTTGAATCTTTCAGCAATCGGTTCTCCTGCCAAGCCCTCAATGTAGATTGGCATTCTTGTTTTAAATCGGCACCAATCACTCCTTCCGCTTCAACAACGGGAACAGCACCACATCGCGGATCGTCGGGGCACCGGTAAGCATCATGACGAGTCGGTCGATGCCGATGCCGATGCCGCCGGCGGGGGGCATGCCGTGTTCGAGGGTCTCGATGAAATCATAGTCCACTTTTTGCTCTTCCTCGCCGCCGGCCTGGTGTTCGAGGCGTTGGCGTTGGACGTCGGGGTCGTTGAGTTCGGAGTAGCCGGGGGAAATTTCCTGGCCGTTGATAATGAGTTCGTAAACCTCCACGGTTTTGCCGCCGGGAGTGACTTTGGCGAGTGGCACGAGTTCGCTGGCGACGCGGGTGACGAAGCAGGGATCGAAGGTGTGTTCCTCCACTTTCTTTTCGAAGACCTGTTGGATGACCTCGTGATCTTCCATGGCTTCGGAAAGTTGCACGCCAAGTTCGTCGCACTTCGCACGGCGCTGGGCCGGAGTGATGTCGAAGAAATCATCGCCTGCCACGCCTTTGATAAGATCATGATAACTCGCACGCCGCCACGGTCTTGTTAGATCGATGGTGCGGGTGATGTTGCCTTCGTCGTCCTTGTGCTCAATTTTCAGACCGCCGCAGAATTTTTCCGCGAGGTGGCAGGTGAGTTCCTCGACGAGATTGGCCATTTCCTCGAAGTCGGAGAAGGCCCAGTAGGCTTCCAACATGGTGAACTCCGGATTGTGACGGCGTGATATGCCTTCGTTGCGGAAATTGCGGTTGAGTTCGAAAATTTTCGTAAAGCCACCGACGAGCAGGCGCTTGAGGAAAAGCTCCGGCGCGATGCGCAGGGTGAGTGGCATGCCGAGCGCGTTGTGATGCGTCTCGAATGGCCGCGCCGCCGCACCGCCGGGGATGTCCTGGAGCATCGGCGTTTCCACTTCGAGGAAACCGCGGTCCTGGAGAAAACGGCGGATTTCCGCAAGCATCAGCGAGCGGGTGACAAACAGCGTGGCGCTGTCCGGATTGCCCATCAGGTCGAGGTGGCGCTTGCGGTATTTCGTCTCGCGGTCGGCCAGACCGTGGAACTTGTCGGGCATCGGGCGCAGGGCCTTGGAAAGTACGGTGAAATTTTCGGTTTTCACGGTCGGCTCGCCGGTCTTGGTGAGGAAGGTTTCGCCCTCGATGCCGAGCCAATCGCCGCGGTCGAGGCACTTCCATGCGGCCACCTGCTCCTCGCTGAGGGCCTTCATGTTGACGTAGCCTTGGATGGATCCGAGCACATCGCCGAGTTGGAAAAACACGGACTTGCCCATGTCGCGCAGGGCGGTGATGCGACCGGCGATTTTCACCTGCTTGCCTTCCTCGAAATTCGCGCGGAGCGTGGCAGGCGTCGTCGATACATCGAAGCGCGAACCATAGGGATCGACCCCCAGATCGCGGAGCTTGGCGAGTTTCTCGCGGCGGACGGCGATGAGTTCTGCTTCCGTGGATTGGGCTGGCGGCGGGGTGGCGGCGTCGGACATGGCGCGGATGGCTTAGGCGGCGGAGGGGAGTCCCGCAAGAGTCGAAACAGGGGAAATGCGAATATTGCGCAGTTTGAGGCCGCAGCCCACGGAAATCTCAGGATGCAAGGGCCTAACTATTAGAGACAAAAATAATCAGAATGTTGCTTGCGCGTCGGCCTGAGTTGAACCTGGTCGGCAATGAGGGATTGAGTTCTGTGGGTTTGGGGATTGGATGGGGAGGGATGAAATTGGATCGTTTTCTCGGTAAACACGAATCTGCGGGTCGGCGGCAGGCGCGGCAGTGGGTGGTGGAGCGACGGGTGACTGTGGATGGCGAGTTGGCGCTGCGGGTGGATGCGGAGGTGGATCGGTTTTCGCGGGTGAAATTGGACGGGCTGTTGCTGGGCGCGCCGGAACAACGGCTGCGCATCATGCTGCACAAGCCTGTGGGCGTGGTGAGCGCCACGGTGGATGCGGAGCACCCGACGGTGCTGGATTTGATCGATCATCCCGCAAAGGATTCGCTTCATCTGGTCGGCCGACTGGATCGCAATACCTCCGGTCTCGTTCTGCTCACCAACGACGGCCAATGGTCCAAGCGCATGATGGACCCGGCAGCGAAGGTGCCCAAAGTCTATCGGGTAGAAGCCCTCGACCCGATCCCGGAGGAGGCGGTGGCGCGGTTTGCCGAGGGTTTTTATTTCCACACCGAGGACCTCACCACCTTGCCCGCATTGCTGGAACTCATCGGCCCCCGCAGCGCGCGGCTCACCCTTCACGAAGGCCGCTATCACCAAGTGAAGCGGATGTTCCATCGCATCGGCAACCGGGTGGTGGCGCTGCACCGTGAAAGCATCGGCGACATCGCCTTGCCCGATGATCTGGGCCCGGGGCAGTGGCGAAGGCTTGAAGGGGATTCAATCAAGCTGGGTTGAGTGTTCCAGGAATGAATTGAAATGGAAAGAGGGCTGATCGAGCTCGCCCCTTTGGGGGGTTCTGGACTGCGACTACTTATCGAAAACGGCCGCCAGGTCATCCCCTGCGGCCGGATGGTGGATCATGGATCGATCACCTGAAGAGTTATATCAAAGTCCCTTGAACCCCTGATAGTCCTGATAGGTGCCGGTGGGGACCGCGACCGGCCGCCATTCGCGGTTGAGCTTGCGGTGTTTGTTGATGAATTGGGTGGGATCTGCCCAGTTGACCATATCGGAAGGCACTCCATTGCGGGCCATGCCGATGGTGATGTTGTGGCGCATTTCGAAATGCAGGTGGGCGGGATACATGCCGAAGTTGCTGCCGATGGTTCCGATCTGCTGGCCGCGTTTGATCTGTTGGCCGGTCTTTACCATGATCTTGTCGAGGTGGCCGTTGAGGGTATCGATATATTTGATCTGGCCCGATGCGGGATCGCGATAAGCATGGCGGGTGAGAACCACATTGCCCCAGCCGGTGCGGACATTGTAGGCAAAGGTAACAATGCCATCGGCGATCGCGTAAACGGGGTCGCCGAGATCCGAGTCCCCGCCGCTGCGGCCATTCCAGTCTTCACCAAAATGTTGCGGCGCGCGCAAACGAAGACCGCGCGCCTTGTAATAACCATCCGCATTGGGTTTGCCGACGGGATAATCGAAACCATCCGCCACATTGACGCGTGCCTGCTGGCCGTACACAGCTCCTGAGGCGAGAATGCAGACGAACAGGAGCGAAAGCAGGATTTCTCGAAACAGGCTGACTCGCGGATGATGGGCCATCCCCTTTAGTCCACTGCCCCGGCAACGCCGCCGCAAGCGCAAAAAACCTCGCAAAATCCAACAATCAACAAAGCCAAACAAACCCGAGGGATGTCAGCAAAACCATCCGCCGTCAAAAAATCAGCTCTTGCTCTCCAACCACAGCCGCAGCGGGCGTTCATTTGCTGGTTGATCTCGGTCCCAAGCAAGTAGGAAGGACTCGATCTCGGAGAGCAGGGCCGTGCATTGCTTGTTCCATGTCGAAGTGCCGCGCAGGATCATGGTGCTTTCCCTCAGGCCGGTGAAACGGATTTCCTCCGCTCCAGCCGCCCGCAGATCACTCAATTCGCAGCGCAGTGATTCGAAAAAAGCCAGCTCGAAACCATTCCCGGCTTCCATCGCGGAACGCAGAAGCGAAACCGTCACCGGTGGTGCCAGCGCCTGCAAGTTCTCCGCGATCCGATCACATCCGATCTTTACCAGCATCTTGCGCATCCGGTCATAAAGATCCTCCAGATTCAGCAACTTGAGCGGGCACTTCGTTTCCAAATAGGTCTCGATCCCATTGCGGATGTCTTCGATGAAGGGGAAATCCTCATGATCGGCCGCCCTAGCCGCACGCCGCAAGGCATCTCCGAGCCACGCGGTGTCGTAATCGATCACTTGATAGCGTCCGATCTGAAGGGCGGGGCGGTTGCCAATGAGAGAGATCACAGAAATGAAATGGGGCGGCGCGGAGGAAAAATCTGGTGTGGGATGGAGGATGCAGCGGAAAAAATCAATCTTTGAACAGCTTGCGCTGGAAGGGGTCGCGCGTGGCTCGGCGGGAGAGAGATTGAATCTCCTGGATGAATTCGTTCACATCGTCGAACTGCCGATAAACCGATACATAGCGGACGTAGGCAACCGGATCGATCTGATGGAGTTTGTCCATCACCTTCGTGCCGATGATGTTGGAGGGCACCTCGCTGAGATGGTCCTTGTGAAGCTCGGTGAGAATTTCCTCCACTGCACGGTCGAGCCGGTCCATGGGCACCGGTCGTTTTTCGCAGGCTTTGACGAGCCCGCTCATCAGCTTCTCGCGGTTGAGGGCCTCCCGCGTGCCGTCGCGTTTCACTACCCGCAACTCGGTGCGCTCGATCTGCTCGTAGGTCGTGTAGCGGTAGCCGCATTGCAAGCATTCCCGGCGACGACGAATCGTAGTCCCGTCTTTGGAGGACCTGGAGTCGAGGACTTTGTCTTTCTGGGAACCGCATTGGACGCAACGCATGAATTCGGAAGGGGCAACCCTGCTGCGGCACCTTAATCATACCACTGGTAGCGTCAACGGGAAAACTATGGTAGATTTAGTAGTTCAAGGCGGATGATCGGGCTTGGTGAAGCAATTGTTTTTAGAATTCAGGCCATGCCCCTCCGGCGACTCTTGCATGACAAAAGAAACCGGCACCCCTTTGTGGAAGGTGCCGGTTGACGATGCGGGGAAAACCGCGTGCCGCAGAATGGCTCAGTTTTTGTTGAGGATATTGATGTTGGTTTGCAGCTTGTCGCCCAGATACGCACCGCTTGGGCTGCTGGAGACATTGGTCAGCTTGAGACGGAACCAACGATCGGAGCTGAGCAAGGGATTGTTGATGATGGTGACCGGGACGATTTTTTCGGTTTCGTTGGGAGCGAAGACGACGGTTCCAGAGGCCGCCACATAATCCACGCCCGCCTTGGCTTTACCATCTTCCATCCCATAACTCACGGTCACGGTTCCGGCGGGGTTGATATTGCGGGAAATCACCACATTCACCACGGATGCATCCTCCTCGACGGTCATTCCCGATAATTTGCATACCACGCGTGGTGGAGCGGTCACCGTGACAATCGAGCCAGGTCCCATCTTGAGGACCCCCTTCAGCGGGCCAGCGGCACTTTTGATTTCCACATTCTTCACTTCAAAAAGAACCCTTCCGCTCCGCGGGACTTCACAACGCAACAAGGCACTGAATGTCACCGTCCCCAAGCCTTGCACCTTGCGTGACCCCTTGACAGGCACTTCGACGATGGAGGACGTGGAGGGAGCAACCGGCGGGGGCACCACTCCAACCAAGCGGGCGCTGAGACCTTTCGAGAAGAAATTCAGCAGGGTGGCAAACGAAGTGCCCTTCTTGGCAATCTTCGCGAGATCTTCTGTGCCCTCACAAACACCCTGCAGCGAGTAGCTGTATTGCGGGGAAAATGTCACCGAGCCCTGACTGGTGGCTGAGAGCGACACACCATGGCCGAAGGACTTGAGATTGAGCTTGGCGACGGCAGTAGGTGCAGCCATCGCCGGGGCGATACTCAAGGAGATTGCCGCCAAAGCGGCCGGAAAAATGCGGGAAAGTCTCGCTGACGATGAGATTTGCATGATGGAGTGGGGGTTGGGTTCAGAGCGAATCGAGAAAGTGCGCAGTGACTCAAGAGTGCAAGCAGTTCTCAATTCAACCTGCTGACGAAGCTAAGACTTCTCGACTTTCCGTCAATTCATTTCCGGACAGGAGCGTTGAAGAACGCTCAGGCTTCCTTGCGCTTCTCGCGCAGCGGAGACGGACGCTTGGTTTGGGGTTTGGCGTGGGGCTTTCCGGGTGCCAGCCGTTTTTTGTCAGGGGCCGTCGCCTTATTGGCCTCCCGCTCCCGGGTCCGCTTGCGCCAGTCGCGCCGCAACGGAGCCTCGCCGGGCTTCGGTCGGGGAACCGGCGCATGGTAGTCGAAACCGCGAAGTTTTTTCCGCTGGAGACGCTTGGCAATGTGCATTTCCAGAATCCCTAACAGATTGAGATCCTCCTTGGGGACGAAGCTGATTGCTTCGCCTTCCGCCTCCGCCCGCCCGGTGCGGCCGATGCGGTGGATGTAGTCCTCGGGGTTTACGGGGAAATCGAAGTTCACCACCTGGGTGACGCCATCGATATCGATGCCGCGAGCAACGATGTCCGTGGCCACCAGGACCTGCACTTTTCCATCCTTGAAGTCCTGCAAGGCCTTGAGGCGTTGCTCTTGCGAGCGGCTGGAGTGAAGGCGGGCAACCATCACCCGGGACGCTTGAAGGAACTCGGTAAGGCGGTTCGCCCCATCCTTCATCCGCACGAAGACCAGCACGCGCTTGCACTCCGGTTTGCGCAGCAGTTCCAACAACAGCGCATTCTTCAAGTGCCCGGGCACTTCATAGACACATTGTTGCACCGTCTCCGCAGGATTCACGCGATTGCCGATCTGCACCATCTTGGGGTGGTGCTGGAAACGCCGAGCCAGCGACTCGACTTCTTTGGGAAACGTCGCGGAAAACATCAGGGTCTGGCGGCGTTTGGGAAGCAGCGCGATGATTTTCTCGATGTCGGGAAGGAATCCCATGTGCAGCATGCGATCTGCCTCATCGAGGACCAGCCCATCCACTCCGCGGAGATCCACCAGCCCCCGGCCTGTGAGATCGAGCAGTCTTCCCGGCGTGGCAACGAGGATGTGCACGCCCTTGTGAATCGCCCGAATCTGCGCCTCTTCCTCCACCCCGCCGAAGACCGCAGCCACCCGGATCGGCAGGCCATTGCCATAGACCCGGACGTTTTCCATGATCTGCAAGACCAGTTCGCGTGTCGGGGCCAGGATCAACGCCCGCACAAATCGCGGATGACCCGGTTGATGCGTCGAGGCAATCCGGTGAAGCATGGGAAGCAGAAACGCCGCTGTCTTGCCAGTGCCCGTTTGGGCAATCGCAATCAAGTCATCCCCCGCCATCACCTTCGGAATGGCCGCCACTTGCACCTGGGTCGGCCGGGAGTAGCCCGCTTTTTGAATGGCCTTGATGATTTCATTCCTGAATCCGAATTGCTTGAACGGCATGCGCCGATCCTAGGGACAAGTCCCTGCCGTGACACGGAATAAATACAAACCCACACTCCATCACGACCATCAGACCGGAGTCGTCCCCCGGACCATCGACAGGATCGCTGCCGGGTTGAGTGTTTTCGCGCGTTGCTGGATCTCCGGCAGGTGCTTGGTGTGCAGCTCCTTGGCCTGGGTGCTGAGCGATTGATAGAGATTCTTGATTTCCGGCGAAGTGAGGGTCCGGCCACTGCCATGATATTTCTCCGCGATGTGGCCGATCGCATAGGTGGAGGCAAACGAAAATGCCGATCCAGTGATCTGCTCGGCAATGCGGCCGGTGGTTTTGCCGACGAGTTTTTTTCCGAATCCACGCACCAGTTTTCGGGCGAATCCCTCGACGACCTGCGACCCGAATCCAAGCCCGGCCGTTGCCAGGAACTCTTTGATCGAGGAGCGGTCCATTTCCACCCCGTGGGATTTTCCGATGCGATAGACCATTTTCATCTGCATCGGAATGATCGCCATCGTGGCAAGAGTTTCCGGGAGCAGTTCGAGCGCGCCGTTGAGGATGGAGTATTTCAAAATCATACCACTGTTGTCTGGAGCCAGCGTCTGCGGCGGGATGGCTTGGATCGGTGACAGAGTGAGGGCGTCCACTTCCTCATCAATCGGGGTCGTGTCCACTGTCGCAAGGCTCAGCTTGACCTTGAGTTCGGCAAGAAACGCCTCTTCATCCGAGGAAATGCTGCCATTCGCCTCACAAATGCCGCGCGCCATCTCGTAAGCGAGCATCTTGTCCTCGCGGGTCTTGATTTGGGCGATCGCGGTATCGATGGGCAATTTCCCCATAAGAATCTGGCGGGAAATCGGAGCAAGGTTTCCCGTTCCCAACTCCTCCGCCATCCTGCCAATTTGCTCGCGCTCCACATCGGATTTGTCCCCATCGCAAAAAGCCGCAAAAAGGCAAACGGCAAGCAGGGAGTCATGAGCGCTGGTGGTTTCGGTGCCTGGGATATTCATTATCTGGGTCTGGAGTTTGGAAGCCCCTCACTATCCCCCACTTCTATCCCTCCGCACTTGGAAACTCCAAGCACTTTTCCACCCCCAGCAACGCGACAATTCTCCTGACGGCCGTCACAAAAATTGTCGCATCGATTTCAATACCGACTGGTTGGTGCGACATTGGGAGTGACGGCCGTCAGGAGAATTGTCGCGGGTGGTGATCCGGGTTTGGGGATGGATTGGATTGTTTTGGACATCGGGGATCTCGGGCGGGAAGCTGTGGCGAGATTTCTGATGAAGCCGACGATTACCCACGCCACTTGCCGCACGCCCGATGGAACCTCGCTTGTTCTCCAGGAGCACGACGGTCATTTTTTCCTCAAGGTGGGCGGTGTGCAGTTGATGAGCACCACGGCGTCCTCGTCCGAGCAGCAGATGGCCGAGCTCGCCTGTGCGGAAATGCCGAAGAAGCCGCGGGTGCTGATTGGCGGGCTGGGTTTTGGGTTTACCTTGCGACGCGTGCTGGAGTTGTGTCCTCCGGATGCGATCGTGGAAGTAGCGGAATTGCTTCAGGAAGTGATCGATTGGAACCGCGAGTTCCTAACAAGTATCAATGGCCTGCTGGTGGATGATCCGCGGGTGAGGATCCACCGCCGGGATGTGAATGATTTGATCGAGAAAGCTGGCAAGGATCGCTATCACGCCATTCTTCTGGACGTGGACAACAGCCCGGATCCACTCGTGCAAAAGGGCAATGCGCGGCTCTACAATCGCGGCGGATTGGAGCGCACCAAGGCCGCGCTGCACTCCGGGGGGCGCGTGGTGTTTTGGTCCGCCAATCCGGACAAAGACTTCGCGCGCTCGCTGGAGCGGGTTTTCAAAAACGTGCAATGCATCGGTGCCAAGGCCTATCCGAAGGCGAAACGCTTCACGCATACTTTGTTTGTCGCGGAGCGGGAATGATCTATTTCACCTTTTCGATCTTCCCGTTCCGGAGGTCATAGGAAACGAACACACCCGGATCTAACGGCGGATCCGGGCTCACCCCATCGTCGCAGTCATAGATTCTAACAATCGCCTTGTCGCCGTCCCAGCGTGCGAACTCGGTGGTGGTTCCCCATGCCGGATAGCGGGATGGCAGCACTCCCTTGAGCGATCGGGCTTCGAGGATGATGACCCGGTTGTTCTTGGCAGACCAAATGCAGACCGGTGTGTAGAAGCGGCGTTGCAATTTCATCGTGAAGGCCAGTGCCTCGCCTCCCGGGTGCCAGTGGGGATCAAACAATTCCTCCGCTGACTCGTTGGTGATCTTCATCTTGAGCAGATCCGGCTTGCCATTGAAGTCGATGGCGACCGGCGTGACCAGCGCATGAGCTCCCCCTTTCACCGGGGCGATGACTGGTAATCTACGGCGTTCGTAGAGCACCCATTTGTTTTTCGGTCCCACGGAGAATGAGGGATAGCTGTAGTTTTCGGTGAGCAGGCCGATGGCCCGCTGGCAGATCAAGGTCACATCCTCCGGCCCCTGCTTGGCGCAGGTTTTCAATGCATCCACATACATTTTCCGCTGGTTCTTCGGGATTTCGGAAAACCGGCTGCCGATCGCACGCGCGGCCTGTCTGCGGATGGAAAAACCCTCGTCCCTCAGCAGCGGCAAACACGCCGCCGGGATCGCGGGATCGCCGAGTGTCTGGATCAAATCCACCGCCACCCGCCGCACTGCGATGTCCGGTGAAGACAAGGCTGCGATGGATTTCGACGCATCGTCCGCAAGGAGATCCGAAGCGACCACAAGGACCAGCAGGAGGGAAAGCGGAGTTTTCATGGGCGATGATTTCCTACCTGAGACGCTAGCCATCCCCCTCTTTGGACCAAGGAGAAACTTGCGGACGCAACGATTGCTCATTCTGAAACGCTTCCCATCGCCTCCCGAGCAGTCCAAGGTTCGCGCCGATGCCTTTACTCGATCCCGCCAAGCTCACAGATCCGTCGTCCAGCGACGAGATCCTGAGCGTGTTTCTCGACTACCTGATCGAGTCCAACACCGAGCCCTACGATCATCAGGAGCAGGCCATTCTCGAGCTGTTTTCCGGCAACAACGTGATCCTCAACACACCGACTGGATCGGGAAAATCGCTGGTGGCGCTGGCCTTGCATTTCCGGGCGATTTGTCAGGGGCGGCGATCGTATTACACCGTGCCGATCAAGGCGCTGGCGAATGAGAAATTCCTGTCGCTTTGTCATGTGTTCGGACCGGAAAACGTCGGCATGATCACGGGGGATGCCACGGTCAATCCGGGCGCGCCGGTGATTTGCTGCACGGCGGAGATTCTTGCCAACATGGCGCTTCGCGAAGGCTCGCGGGCGAGAGTGGATGATGTGATCATGGACGAGTTTCATTATTACTCGGATGCCTCGCGGGGCTTTGCCTGGCAGGTGCCCTTGCTCACCCTTCCGCAGGCGCGCTTTCTGTTGATGTCTGCAACCTTGGGAGAAACCGCGTTTTTTGAAAAGACTCTCACGGATCTAACAGGTACGCCGACAGTGTTGGTGAAGTCCGAGCAGCGACCGGTTCCACTGGAGTTTGAATACAGTGAAACTTCGCTGGAGGAAAAGGTCGCCGAGTTGGTGGTTCATGGCAAAGCCCCGATCTATCTGGTGCATTTCACCCAGCTTGCCTGTGCGAACACCGCGCAGAATCTGCTCAGCTCAAATTTTTGTTCCAAGGAGGAAAAGCAAACGATCGCAGAGGCCTTGCAGGATGCGAATTTCCGCAGTCCTTATGGCAAGGAAATTTCAAAACTGCTGCGCCACGGCATCGGCATCCATCACGCCGGGCTCTTGCCGAAGTACCGTGTGCTGGTGGAAAAGCTTACCCAGCGCGGTCTCTTGAAGGTAATCTGCGGAACCGACACCCTCGGCGTGGGAGTGAATGTGCCGATCCGCACGGTGTTGTTCACGCAGCTATTCAAGTACGATGGAAGCAGTATTAAGACGTTGGCCGTGCGTGACTTCAAGCAAATCGCCGGTCGAGCGGGTCGCCGGGGCTATGATACGCAAGGCACGGTGGTGGCGCAGGCGCCAGAGCATGTGATTGAGAATCTGCGACTGGAAAAGAAAGCATCCTCATCCGGCAAGAAGAGTTTCGTGAAACGCAAGCCGCCGGAGAAGGGCTATGTGAATTGGGATGAAAAGAGCTACCGGCGACTGATTGATGCACCGCCGGAAAAACTCGTTTCCAGTTTCCAGATCCAGCACTCGATGTTGCTCAATATGCTGGGGCGCGAAGACGAGGATGGCTGCGAGGCTTTGCGGAAGTTGATCCGCGATTGTCATGAAACGCCCGCAAAGAAGAAGGCGCACAAGAAGCGGGCCTTCCAATTGTTTCGCGGGCTGGTGGAAGGCAACATCCTGCGCATCATCCCGAAGTCCGAGCGCACGGGACCGGCCAAGGTCGCGCTGAACATCGATCTACAGGAAGATTTCTCGATGAACCAGGCGCTGGGACTTTGGTTGCTCGATGCCATTCCGCAACTGGATCGGGAATCGCCTGAATACGCTCTCAACGTGCTTTCCCTGATTGAGGCGATTCTTGAAAACCCCGAGGTGATTCTTCGCAGGCAGGTGGATCTCCTGAAAGGCGAACTCATCAATCAGTTGAAGAGCGAAGGCGTGGAATTCGAGGACCGCATGGCTCAGGTCGAGGAAGTCGAATGGCCGAAGCCCGGCAAGGAATTCATTTACGATACTTATAATCAATACGTCGCCGAGCGCCCCTGGATGAAGGATGCGCATGTGCGACCGAAGTCGATTGCGCGGGAAATGTTTGAGCATTGGCAGTCCTTTGAAGACTATGTGAAAACCTACGGGCTGGAGCGGAGCGAGGCGGTGTTACTTCGGCATCTATCAGAAGTTTACAAGGTGCTCTCGCAAACCGTGCCTCCCGCTGCGAAGACCGAAGATTTGATCGAAGCGGAGGCGTTTTTCGAGGACATCCTCTGCAATGTGGATTCGAGTTTGCTTGATGAATGGAAAAAACTCCGCGATCCCGAATACGTTCCGGAAGAGGAAAAGCCAGTAGCAGAACGCCGGGCGGTAGCATTCAGCAGGAACCGGACGTCCTTCCTGAGAGCACTGAGGAATGCGGTCTTCGAACTGGTGAAGGTCATGGCGAGGGACGACGTGGCGGGCATTCTCCAATTGGTGGAACCCGCCGATGCCGATGGCTTGCCGTGGACGCGGCAACGGCTGGATGTTTTGTTAGATGGATATTTCGCCGGCCACGAACGCATCCGCCTGGATCCAGAGGCGCGGGCGGCGAAACACACCCGCATCTCGGAAGAAGAGCCGCGCCGCTGGATTGTGGAGCAGGCATTGGTCGATCCGGAGGAGTTCAATGATTGGCAATTGCATCTCGCCGTGGACCTCGATGCCTGCGACGCGGCGGGCGCGGTGGAGCTCGTGCTTTTGGATATCCGGGCGGTTTGAGAAAGTCCTTTGAAAGGAGGGTGCCGGGCTGCGCGTATTTTGCTCATTCCCATGAAACCCATCCGCCTTGCGATGTTGTTGTCGATGGGGCTCCTGTTTGCCGACACATCCCTTGGGGCTCCTCAATCCGCCGTTATCCAATTCAAACTGGAATCGCCCGGGCCGGTGGTGAATCCCAACATTTACGGGCATTTTTCCGAGCATCTGGGGCGTTGCATTTATGAGGGATACTGGGTCGGCGAGGATTCACCCATCCCCAACGTACGGGGCATCCGCAAGGACGTCGTGGCCGCACTCCGGCAACTGGACATCCCGGTGCTGCGTTGGCCGGGCGGTTGTTTCGCCGATGAATACCATTGGAAAAACGGCATCGGCCCACGCGAGAAACGCCCCTCGATGATCAACACCCATTGGGGCGGTGTGGTGGAAAACAATCACTTCGGAACCCATGAGTTTTTCGATCTCTGCGAACAACTCGGAACCGAACCTTATATCTGTGGCAATGTCGGAAGCGGCACGGTGGAGGAGATGATGGAATGGGTGGAATACATGACATCCGATGCGGACGCGCCGATGCCTAACCTGCGTCGCAAAAACGGACGCGACAAGCCGTGGAAGCTGAAATACTTCGGCGTCGGCAACGAAAGCTGGGGTTGCGGCGGCAACATGCGGCCGGAATATTATGCGGATCTTTACCGAAGATATAACACCTTCGCCAAGAACTATGCGGGAAACACACTCTATCGCGTCGCCGGGGGTGCGAATGTGAATGATTACAACTGGACCGAAGTGCTCATGGCCAACGCCGGCAAACACATGAATGGTCTGTCATTGCATTATTATACCTTGCCTGGCGGTTGGAACAAAAAGCAACTCGCCACACGGTTCGACGAAAGCGGATGGATCGAGGCCATCGGCGGCGCGCATTACATGGAGGAGCTGATTTCCAATCACAGTCTGATCATGGACAAACACGATCCCGCGAAGAAGCTGGGATTGGTGGTCGATGAATGGGGCATCTGGTCCGCGCCGGAGCCCGGCACGAACCCTGGATTTCTCTATCAGCAAAATACCCTGCGCGATGCGATGGTGGCCGCGCTGCATTTTCATATCTTCCAGCGCCATGCGGACCGGGTCACAATGGCCAACATCGCCCAAACCGTGAACGTGCTTCAGGCGATGATCCTCACGGACAAGGAGAAGATGCTGCTCACGCCTACCTATTGGGTGTTTGAGATGTTCAAGGGCCATCAAGGCGGCACGCTGATTCCTGTGGAAGTGGCGGGTCCGGAATACGCCGCTGCTGGCAAGAAGGTTCCGGCGATCAGCGCCTCGGCGACTCGAGATCAGGAGGGAAATTTCCTCGTGTCATTGGTGAACAGCAATCCGAACGAGGCGATCTCCCTCAAGCTAGCGTTGAAGGGCATCGCCGGGAAAAAACTGAACGGGCGCATCCTGACGGCAAGCACCATGCAGGCACACAACACCTTCAGCGCTCCGACCGAAGTGAAACCGGCTGATTTCACCGGATACCAACTCGATGCAGAGGGAGTGGCGTTGGAAATCCCCGCCAAGGCCATCGTCACCTTGGAAATTCGTTGAAGCATCCTGCTCAAGCCCGGTATTGCCACCGCCGCCGCGGTCACGCATAAGAGACCGATGTTGCGCAGGCTCTCCACACCTTTTACCCTGGTCACCCTCATTGCCACTACGGCATCCACGCCTCTGGGAGCGGAGGAATTCTCCTTCGACAAGCTTCGCGAAAAGGCGCGCGCCATCGCTGCCACGCCGCACAAGCCGTCGCCGCTGAAGCTCGATGAGTTTTGGAAAAACCTGAACTACGATCAGCATCGCGACATCCGTTTCCTGATGGAGGAGGGCTTGTGGGCGAAGGAGAAATTGCCGTTTTCCATCGATTTCTTCCACCCCGGTTGGACAGCGAAAGAAATGGTGACGATCCATGAAGTGGTCGGTGACGATGAGAAACCGCTGGTTTTTGATCGAGCGCTCTTCGACTACGGAAAGCAGAAGATCCCCGCCGACACCCCATCGCCGCAGGGATATGCGGGTTGGCGTGCGCGCTGCCACTTGAACACGGCGGACTACATGGATGAATTCCTCGTGTTTCTTGGCGCGAGTTATTTCCGGGCGATCCCGGCGAATTCCCCCTACGGACTTTCGGCACGCGGGCTCTCGATCAACAGCGGCCTGCCGGGCGTGCCCGAGGAGTTTCCGGTGTTCACGGAGTTTTTCCTGGAGCGCCCGGAAAAGGACTCCAAATCGCTCAAGGTGTGGGGCCTGCTTGATGGCGATAGCGTCTCCGGTGCCTATCAATTCACCATCACCCCCGGCAAGGAAACGGTGATGGATGTGGAGGCGGAAATCACCCTGCGCAAGCCCGTCCAGCAGCTTGGCCTCGCACCGTTTTCCTCGATGTATTGGTTCGGCGAGGGCACCCATCCGAAGCCCTACGATTTCCGCCCGGAAATCCACGATAGCGACGGGCTCCTGATGGAACTCGAAAGCGGCAACCTCCACTACCGCCCGCTCGAACACAGCCACAACAAGTTCCGCCATTGTGTTTTCAAACTGGAGAAACCGCGGTCCTGGTCGCTCGTGCAACGCGACCGCTCGTTTGCATCCTATCAGGACATCGAGGCGAAATACCACGACCGCCCCACTGTCCGCGTGGAGCCCGTGAAGGGGCTCGATTACGGCAAGCTCCATCTCATCGAAATGCCCACCATCGACGAGACCGGTGACAACGTTGTGCTTGTTTGGGAGCCCGAGCCCGCGCTTGAAGTGGGCAAGCCCTTCCATTTCCACTACCGCCTCCGCTGGATGCGCGATCCGGAACCATCCGGGCTCTTCACCGTCCGCGCCACCCGCTCCGGCACCCCCGTCCAGCAGCCGGACCAAGTGCTCATGGCTATCGATTTCGCGAAGCCGCTTCAGCCAATCGCCAAAGTCGGCGATCCGAAATGGGACGACACCAAGGGCTGGAAACCCGTGGTCACCCTCAATCAAAAAGAGGTGAAACTCATCCACGTGGGCATGGACGACATGAGCATGGCCAACGTGGATGACCTCCCCGCCGGCCTCGGCCGCAGCGACAAGCTCCACATGCCACAGGTGCTGCGCGCGTTTTTCGTGCTGGAACCGCCCAAGGGCATGGACCAGATCGACATGACCTGCGAACTCCAGGATGCCTCCGGAAAGGTGGTTTCGGAGCGCTGGGTTTACCTCTGGATGAGGTGAAATTATGATTTTGGGCGATATTTGATCCCATAACCCACTCATCATCAGTTCACGATAAAATTTTTGGAACTGTAATTAGAATAATTCTTGATATCGGCGGGACTGCTCCTAAGTTGCCGCCGCAATGGTCAGCAACGCCCCAGAACCCAACCCGGTCCCGGAAATCCCCGAGGAAATTGCCGGTCTGCGCATGACCCGGCAGCGCCAGGAAATTTACCGGATCCTCATCGAGCAGCGGAACCACCCCACGGCCAATGAAGTCTTCATGCGAGCCAAGGATCGGCTCCCGAATATCTCGCTCGCCACGGTTTACAACTGCCTCGAGGCCCTCGTGCAGCACGGCATCATCCGGCAGGTGAATTTCGAACGCGAGTCCTCCCGCTACTGCCCGAACCTCCACGAGCACGGCCATTTCCATGACGCCGCCACCGGCATCATCCACGATGTCGATTTCAAACCCGGCATCAGCCTCGCCGATGTCCTCAACCTCCCACCGGGCGCCGTCATCCAAGACGTCGAAATCACCCTCCGCGGCAAACTCGTCAGCCAGTGAATTTCAAATCTCAAATTTCAAATTTCAAATTCTCTCTCCTATCCATACCATGAGCCTCCACATCCAAGACCTCCACGCCACCCTCGAAGACGGCACCGAAATCCTCAAGGGCGTCAATCTCGACATCCCAAAAGGTGAAGTCCACGCCATCATGGGGCCCAATGGTTCCGGCAAATCCACCCTCTCCAAAGTGATCGCCGGCCACGAAGGCTACGTTGTCACCGGTGGCACCGTGACTCTCGATGGCGAGGAAATTTTCGACATGTCCATCGATGAGCGTTCGCGCGCCGGTATCTTCCTTGCCTTCCAATATCCATCCGAAGTTCCCGGCGTTTCAAATGCCAACTTCATCCGCGCCGCTCTTCAAGCCCGCCTGCCCAAGGGTCAGGAAATCGATGCCGTCGCTTATTATAAGAATCTCTACTCGAAGATGGATCATCTCGAAATGGACCGCAAGTTCACCGCCCGCGCCGTGAACGAAGGTTTCTCCGGTGGTGAGAAAAAGCGCAACGAGATCCTGCAAATGATGATGCTCGAGCCCAAGTATTGCATCCTCGATGAAACTGACTCCGGCCTCGATATCGATGCCCTCAAGATCGTGGCCAAGGGCGTGAACGCCATGCGCTCCGCCGACCGCGGCATGCTGCTCATCACCCACTACCAGCGCCTGCTCGATTACATCAAGCCCGACCACGTGCACGTCATGGCCGAAGGCCGCATCGTGCGCTCCGGCGGTCCAGAGCTCGCGCTTGAACTCGAAAAAGACGGCTACGAGTTTCTCAAGGAAGCCGCCCTCGCCTGAGAGATTTCAAATCTCGAATTTCAAATTTCAAATTCCCCACAGCCATGTCCTACGAAGAATCCACCGCCACCCTCGATCTGGAAACCCGCGAGGCGATCGACATCGACCGCACGAAGGGGGATTTCACGTTTCCCGAGCGCAACAAGTTCGACGCCGGCCGCGGGCTGACCGAGAAAACCATCGATTATATCTGCGACGTGAAAAACGACCCCGACTGGGTGCGTGAATTCCGTCACAAGGCACTCAAGGTGTTCCGTGACAAACCGATGCCCACCAACTGGGCGACCAAGGATCTCGAAAACATCGATTTCGATGTCATTCGCTATTATCTCTCCGATGGCGAGAAGCCCAAGCGTTCTTGGGATGATGTTCCGGCCGACGTGTTGGAAACCTTCGAGCGCCTCGGCATTCCTCAACAGGAGCGCGCCTTCCTCGCTGGGGTGGAAGCACAGTTCGATTCGGAAGCCGCCTACTCCAACGTGAAGGAAGAACTCACCAAACAAGGTGTCATCTTCTGCAACTCCACCGAAGGACTCAAGGAGCACGAGGAAATCTTCCGCCCCTGGTTTGGCAAAGTCATTCCTACCGGAGATAACAAATTCTCCGCACTCAACAGCGCCGTCTTCTCCGGCGGATCCTTCATCTACATCCCGAAAGGCGTGAAGCTGAAACAACCGCTGCAAGCCTATTTCCGAATCAACTCGGAAAACTTCGGCCAGTTTGAGCGCACTTTGATCATCGCCGATGAAGGAGCGGAAGTGATGTATATGGAAGGCTGCACCGCCCCCAAATTCGAAACCGCCACTCTCCACTCCGCCGTCGTCGAACTCGTCGCCCTCAAAGGCGCGAAGATCCAATACGTCACCGTGCAGAACTGGAGCAGCAATGTTTTCAACCTCGTCACCAAGCGCGGTCTTGCGATGGAGGATGCGGAAGTGCGTTGGATCGATTGCAACATCGGCTCGCGCCTCACCATGAAGTACCCTGGCGTGATCATGAAAGGCGAACGCGCCCGCGGCGAGGTGATTTCCATCGCCCTCGCCAACACCGGCCAGCACCAGGACACCGGCGCGAAGATGATCCACGCCGCCAACAACACCACTTCCAACGTGGTTTCCAAATCCATCTCCGTTGGCGAAGGACGCTCCACCTACCGCGGTCAGGTCCACATTCCCAAGCACCTCAAAGGCTGCAAGAACAACACCGAGTGCGATGCCCTGCTTATCAACAGCAACTCCCGCACTGACACCTACCCGGCCATCACCGTCAAAGGCAACCAACACGCCACCCAGCACGAAGCCTCCGTCTCGCAAGTCTCCGAGGAAATGCTCTTCTACATGCAACAACGTGGCCTCGATGAAGGACAAGCCATGTCCCTCGCCGTCAATGGCTTCATCAACGATCTCGTCCGCGAGTTCCCCATGGAATACTCCGTGGAACTGAAGCGCCTGATCGACCTGGAGATGGAAGGGTCTGTGGGCTGAACAATCAAAAATTTTTCCTGACTGTCCATGACCACCACCGCCCCGCAAACACCCGCCGTTTTTCCCGCTTGGTTCGCCGCGCGCCAGCATGATGCCTGGGAACGCTACCTCGCGACGCCCGCCCCCAAACGCGGCGATGAAACCTGGCGTTTCTCCAACATCAAACAACTCGACTTCAGTGGTTTCGCAAGGGTTGGGGACGTCTCGTCCCCACAAGCAGCCGATCTCATCGCCCGCTCCACCGGTCTTGAAAAAACCGCTGCCAAGTTCGTCTTCGTCAACGATCAACTCGTCCACTCCGAGTCCCATCTCCCTTCCGGTGTCATCTGCCTTCCGCTCGCCGAGGCCCTCGTTGCCCACAGCGATCTGGTGGCAGCGCATTTCATGAAACAGGAAACGCGTCTGGGCTCCGCGAAGTTTGCCGCATGGCACGAGGCCTCCGTTTCCAATGGCCTCTTCGTTCACACTGGCGACAACGTGGAAGTCGAAGGCACCATCGAGGTCCACCATTGGATCGATGGCGAGAAATCCGTCATCTTCCCCCACACCTTGGTTGTCACCGGAAAATCCTCCAAAGTCCGTGTCATTGATATCTTCCGTTCCGCCGATGATATCACTCCCGGCCTTGCGATCGCTTTCAACGATCTCTGCGCCGGCCAAAACTCACAACTCGATTACGTGGCCATCCAGGCGCTCAACGAAGTCACCCGCATCATCCAGATCAACGAAACCTCCACTGCCCGAGACGCCTCGGCCAAAGGATTCATCCTCAACATCGGCGCATCCTGGGCACGCAACGAATGCCTCTCCCGCCTCGAAGGCGCGGGCTCGCGTTCGGACATGCTCTCGGTTTCCGTTCCCGCCCGCGAACAGGAATACGACCAACGCACCTTCCAACACCACGTGTCCGAAGGCGCTTACTCGGATCTCCTCTTCAAGAACTCGCTTTATGATAACTCGAAGACGATCTTCTCCGGACTCATCTTTGTGGACAAGGCCGCGCATCACACCGATGCCTATCAGACCTGCCGCAACCTGCTCATGAGCGACACCTGCGAAGCCAACTCCATGCCCGGCCTCGAGATCAATGCCGACCAGGTGAAATGTTCGCACGGATCCACCTCATCGCAGATCCACGACGAGGAAATCTTCTATCTCCGCGCCCGCGGCATCGATCCCATCAGCGCCCGCCAACTCATCGCCCGCGGCTTCTCCGTCGAGTGTGTCGAACGCCTCAACGACGAAGCCACCGAGTCCCTCATCCTCCGCTTCATCGACGACAAATTCGCCCACATCGCCACCGGCGGGGCTTGATCGGGCGGGTTTTTGCAATTGCGGGGGGACCGATTCTCCCGCACATTCCCTGCAATGGCCAATCCCCACGACCATCCGACCGCGCTCAAGGACCTCCAAGACTCGATCTATCGGGAAAAGGTCCTTCGCGCGAGGTCGATGACACCGGAGGAGAGATTGGAAACAGTTTTCGAACTATCCGAATTCCAATTCGGTCTCATGCATGCCGGAGCGATGCACAAACTCGGAACAGACGACGAAGCCATAGGCTGGGATGAGGTCAAACGGGGGTTGCGACGGCTCGCCTATGCCCGTGACTTCCAGTTTTATTCGAACCACGCCCGTTCATGACACTGATTGAACTCGCTGTGGTAATCTTTGATCGGGCGGAGTCCGAAGGTATCGAACACATGGCCGTGGGAGCAATTGCTGCTGGCACATTCGGCATACCCCGGGCCACCAAGGATATCGATCTTCTTGTTTCCTTGGAAATCAACCATTGTATTCAAAGCTGATTCCAGCGCTTGATCCGATCATTGAATTCGAGCCACAAGCCCAGTTCGACACGATCACACGGGGTAAGCGTTACGTAGGCACCTCGCGAACCGGCCCACCATTCAAAGTGGAACTATTTGAAATGTTCGACGATGAATTCGTGAGAACAGAATTCTCACGCCGGGCGAGAACCTACGTTCCTTTATTGAAGCGCGAGGTATGGCTCCCAACAGCTGAAGACGTCATCGTCCAAAAAATCCGCTGGGGGCGGTCCAAGGATCTTGACGATGCTCGGGATGTGCTTGCGGTGCAGGGACCCGAGACGCTCGACATGGCATACATTCAAAACTGGTGCGATCCCATGGGACCCGCGAACGGCTTGAAACGATCGTCGCAAGCCTGCCGCCGATTTGAATCGGCGGATGGTCCCCCGATTGGAGGACCGGATGGTGGGTGACAGGTGGGTTTCCCTGATCGATAGTGCCACCCATGAAACCCACACTGCTTTTCCTCCTGCTTCTGCTTCCTTGCCAGGCGCAAGCCAAGCCCATGCGCTTCGACTTCGGCAGCTCACGGGTTGCGGCGGAAACGATCGGCGTCGATCCAAGCAGGAACTACAGCAAGGAGCGCGGTTATGGGTTTGAAATCGGGCATACGCCCACAGACATTGATCGGGGTGGCGATGCCTGGGGTGGGGATTTTCTAACAGCGGAAGGTGGTTTTTGTTTTTCCGTCGATCTGCCCGAAGGGAATTATGATGTGGAAGTGACTCTGGGTGATTCCAAGGGAACTTCCGACACCACCATCAAGTCCGAGTCGCGGCGTCTCATGTTGGAAAACATCCGTACGGCCCAAGGCGAACAAGTTGTCCGCAAATTCACCGCCAACATCCGCACGCCGGAGATCAGCGATGACTCACGCGTGGGTCTCAAGGCTCGTGAGAAGGATTATCTGCACTGGGATCAAAAGCTCACTCTCGAATTCAACGGTCCGCGTCCCTGCGTGGCGGGAGTTGTGATCACGCCGGCACCGGATGCGACCACCGTGTTTCTATTAGGTGACTCCACCGTGACGGATCAACCCTACGAACCATGGAATTCCTGGGGCCAAATGCTGCCGCGTTTTTTCAAACCGGGCATCGCCGTGGCCAATTACGCCGAGTCCGGCGAGTCGATCCGCAGTTCGCTCTCCGCACGCCGGGTGAAGAAGGTGCTCTCGCTGGCAAAGAAGGGCGATTACGTTTTTGTCCAATTCGGCCACAACGACATGAAAAGCAAGCAGCCGGACGCATTGCAAACCTATGAAAGTGATCTCACCGACATGGTGAAGGACATCCAGGGCAAAGGAGCCACTGCGGTGCTAGTCACCTCCATGGAACGCAAGGGCGGCGTGAACAAAGACACACTTGGAGGATATCCCGATGCGGTGCGGCGCGTGGCGAAATCAACCGAGGCCACGCTCATCGATCTTCATCCGATGAGTCGCAAGTTATACCAAGCCCTCGGAGCGAATCTCGATGCCGCATTCCAGGATGGCACGCATCATAACAACTTCGGGAGTTATGAAATCGCCAAGTGCATCGTCGAAGGAATCCGCAGCGGCTTCCCGGAATTGGCCACACACCTCGCGGATGATGTGAAACCCTTCGATCCCTCCAAACCGGACGATCCATCGGCATTCCGCATGGCCGCAAGCCCGATGAAGGATCCCACCAAGCCGGACGGGGATTGATTCACCCCTTCAACCAGGCATCGATGCCGCCACTGACGTTTTTCACCTGCGTGTAGCCGTGGTCGAGAAGCAGTTGCACGGCTTTGGCCGAGCGCATTCCGGATTTGCAATGGATGAGGATTTCCTGGTCCTTTGGCAGTTCCGCGAGGTGATCGCCAAGCGTGCCCAGCGGGATCAATCGGGAGCCTTCGATGTGGGCGATCGCATGTTCGGCGGGCTCGCGGACATCGATGAGCAAGCCATCGAAACCATTATCTAACAATTCGCGGAGTTCGGCGGTGGTGATGCTGTCCATGGGGTGTGAGGTGGAAATTTCGCAGGATGCGGAAGCGAGTGTTTCGGGATTGGAAACCGATTGAATGTCCGGTTGATCGCCACAAAGCCGGCACTTGGGATCGCGGTTGAGCTTTAGGGTGCGAAAGCTGCTTTGCAACGCATCATAAACCGTGAGCTTGCCGAGCGGGACGCTGCCGATTTGAAGGATCAGCTTGAGGGTTTCCATCGCCTGGATCGAGCCGATGATGCCCGGCAACACGCCGAGCACACCAGCCTCCTGGCAGGATGGCACGCTGCCGGCCGCGGGCATGGTGGGAAGCAGGCAGCGATAACAGGGACCGCCAAGGTGCGGGGCAAAAACTGAAGCTTGGCCATCAAAGCGATGGATCGCTCCGTAAACGAGCGGCTTGCGCAGGAAGTAGGCGGTGTCGTTGGTGAGAAAGCGGGTAGGGAAATTGTCCGAACCATCGACGATGATGTCATAACCCGCAGCGATCTCCATGGCATTGGCAGGAGTGAATCGCACGGGGTGGAGCACCAAATCGACATGTGGATTCACCTCGCGCAATCGCGCGGCGGCGCTTTCAAGTTTGGGTTTTCCCACCCATGACTCACCGTGAAGGATTTGGCGCTGGAGATTTGAGGCATCCACCACGTCCGCATCCACCAAGCCGAGACGGCCGACGCCTGCGGCGGCGAGATACATGGCGGAAGGCGAACCAAGCGCGCCGGTGCCGATGAGCAGAACGGAGGCTTGTTTCAAGCACAATTGCCCCGCCTCGCCAACGGCGGGGATGAGCAGGTGGCGCGAGTATCGCAGGATTTCTTCCGGCAGCAGGCTGGCTGGCATCGCGCCGCCACCATGACGCAGATCCGGCCCGCTGTCCAAGTGGGAATCGCTTGGCGGAAAATTGTCGCGCATTTCCGGTGGGAGCTTGAAAACGATTTCAACTCGGTGCGACCTGTGTTATGATGTTGGCATGTCTGAAGTTCTTTCCACTTTCCGCCTTAATGCTGGAGACGCTGCGCCGGATTTCTCGCTGCCGAATGCCCATGGCACGGTGGTCACTCTCAAGGAAGCGATGGGCCCCAAGGGTTTGTTGGTGGTTTTCGCCTGCAATCATTGTCCCTTTGTCGTGCATCTCGCGGATGCGCTTGGAAGCTTGGCGCGTGAGCTCTGGGAACAAGGGGTCCACACCGTGGCCATCAATTCCAATGACACGGAGAAATATCCGCAAGACGGGCCCGAGCACATGATCGAATTTTCCCAGCAAAAGAAATGGGATTTCCCCTATCTCATCGACGACACGCAGGAAACAGCGATGGCATACGGCGCTGCCTGCACGCCAGACTTTTTCCTCTTCGATGCGGAGGGGCGCTTGTTTTATGCCGGTCAATTCGACGACTCGCGCCCCCGCAGCGGACTCGCCGCACACGGCGGGGATCTGCGCGAATCAGCGCGACGGATGCTTGCCGGTGAGGAACCATTGGCACGGCCCTATCCCAGCAGCGGCTGCAACATCAAGTGGAAGCCCGGCAAGCAACCGGCGTGGTGGGACGCGGGGGGCTGAGGCAGCATGGTGGTTTTGCTGGAAGGATCGGACTCTTTCTGGCGTTATCACCGCGTCATGTATCGTTTGTTTGTTGGAATGTTGACGTGCTCACCCTTGTTCGCGGCCCCGGTGCCGGTGGGTGGATTTGTAACGAATGGGAAATCCGTGCAATCGTGGCCCTTGGTCGGCGATGGCGGTTTCGAACTCGCGCCGAGTTCATCGGCGAGCTTGGCGATACAGGTGCCGACGCTCACCGATAAGGAAAAAGAAGCGGGCGGCGAGTGGCGGGGTCTGCTCTCGGTGGATTTGTATGGTTCGTCCGGAAAACAAGCGGGAAAAATCCACTTGGAGGCGCTCGATCCTGCAAGCGGCGAAGTTTTCGCATCCGGGACGACAGCTGTATCAAACCCGGCACCGCGGGCAGCGTGGGTGGTGATTTCCTCGTCAGGACATTCGGGCTCCGAGGCTGACAAGGCCTTCGATGGAGATATCAAAACTGATTGGCATAGCAACTACAGCGGCCAACAGGACAAGCCACCGCATTGGCTCGGGCTGGAATTCGGCAAGCCCACCCGCCTCAGCAGCATCCGCTACACGCCACGGCAAGGCGGATTCACCAATGGCGTGGCGAGGAAATACCGCCTCGAAATCCGGCTGCCGGGCGAGGAATGGAAAACCGTGAACTCCGGAGAAACCATCGAAGCCGACAACCGCAAGGTGCTTGAAATCAAGCTACCGGAACCGGTGAATGCCGATGCATTCCGTTTCGTGATCGAGAGCGATTGGAGCGGCGGCGGCTTCGGCACGGCAGCCGAAGTGGAGGCAGTGGGAGTCAAACTCAATCCGCTCACACCGATGACCGCCGGTTCGCGGGCCTGGGCGGAGATTCCTGCGGAGATGATGAAATTGTTAGAAGGAAAAACCTTTGGCCTGCGAGTGAGGAATGGACCGGAAGCCAGCGTTGTGATCGGCACACCGCGCCTGGAACGACTCCACTTGGAACCCAGCCCGAAGTTATATGGAAGATCGAATGGGGGTCTCGGTCCGGACAAGCTGGCAGCCGGTCTGTTAGGTTTTGATGCGCTCACCGAGCACAAGCAAACTTCACTCGCTGTGATGACCGTGCAATCCGGCTCCGCTGCGGCAAGACATCATCTCAAGCCCGGCGACGTGATTCTTGCCATCGCAGGCAAGCCCCTGCCCGTCAACGATCTCAGCCCTGGCTGGGAATGGTTTCAGCGCAGCCATGAAGCCATCATCGGCCGCGAAACCGAACTCGCACTCAAGGCCGGAAAATCCACGTTGCCCGTCACCTTGCTAAGAAAAGGAGCCGTCGAAACCATCGAATTTCCCCTCGCCCGCAAACGTGCTTTCACCACCATGAATCCGGCGGATGATCCAGAGGCGGCGCGCTTGTTGGAGGATTGTTTGGAGTTTCTCGTCCGGACGCAGAAGGAGGATGGAAGTTGGTCCGGCGACATGATCCGCACTTGTTATTCCGCTTTGGCATTGCTGGCGACTGGCGAGGCGAAACACAAATCGCGTGTTCGCAAAGCGGTGGAATGGGCGAAGGAAAAGTATAAGAAACCGGATGACTATGGAAACCTCGGATTCTGGGCAGGCGCTTATGCAGGCATTCTTTACAGCGAGTGGCATCTCGCCACCGGAGACAAGTCGGTGTTGAAAAACCTCGATGAACTGCGCGATTGGGCGGTGAATGGCCAGCATCCGAGCAAGTGGGGCGTGCCCGCGCTTGGCCATGGTCCGAGCGGACTGCCTTATGAGGAAAAAGCACTCGTCGCTCCGGCTTGCCATCTGCTGGTTTTCGAGGCGCTCGCCATGCGCTGTGGGATGAAATCCGGCATCTGGGAACTGCTCATGCCTTATATGGAAATGTCGTGGTCCGATCCCAAGGAAGGCGGGCATGGCTCGTTGGGATACAACCGTTCTTATAAGGACAAAGAGGAATTCTGGTCACGCTCCGGTTTGTTTGCAATGGCCGCACATCTCCGCAATCAGCGCCCGGACATGCGCGATGCGATGACCTCATTCATGGCAGCCAACCATCCGTGGATCCGCAACAGCCATGCCTATGGAGAACCCGGCGGTTCGCTCGGTCTGCTAGGACTCAATCTCGCCGCGCCGGATTCCTATCAGAAAATCATTGCTGAATATGGATGGTGGTTCGCCCTCGCATGGGAGCCGGGCTATGGGCTGCGTTTCACCACACCTCACATGGGCGCACCTTACATGGGCGAGGACGATCTCATCAATGCCACCTATGCCCTCGTGCTCCAAGGTCCAAAAAGGGCGCTGCATCTCACTGGAAGCACGGTTCACGGGTCATTGAAGTGAGCGACAGCCTTTGATTTCAATCACCTCCGCCACATCCACCGCAACCGCTGCTGCCGCAACCACTACCTCCTCCGCTTTCACTGCTGCCACAGCCTCCTCCACCGCAGCCGCTGACTCCCCCGGTGGCGCCGCCGCTTGCGTCGGTAGTTGCGGCTTGGGCCTTGAGCCGCTCAATCTCTTGGTGGATGGCCTCAAAGCCGGGCAACATCACGACCGCCGCAGGTCCGAACA
>JBBARN010000018.1:0-9687 GCA_040399845.1 Luteolibacter sp.
CTATGAAACACAAGCAGCAACCATCGAGCGACGGTGCTTCGGACTACGCTTACTCTGTGGGAGACACACACATCAGAACTGCGACACTGAATGGAACGGGTGGTGTCGCCTCCACAGGCTACTTCACGAGCGGGGGAGTGATGAATGGATTGAACTCCCCCTATGGCTTGGCCCTAACGGCGACCCATATGTATATTGCGAATTTCAACAGTGGCCACGTATTCAAGTATGACAGGAGTAGTTACTTGCAAGTTGGTAGTATCTATACGCCAAACTCAAACGGCGGCGCTATTCCCAACCCATATGGTGTTGCGATAAAAGACAACATTCTTTGGGTTTCGCAAGCGACTACCGGGATCGGAGCCGGCACGATTAAGGGATACAATCTCACAACATTCAGCAGCGTACCAATCATCACGATCACCTCGCTGAATCTTCCTCATGGGCTCGAAGTTGCTGGAAATACCTTGTATGTTGCAAACAGCTCACCAACCTTGGGTGGTGGCACGATTCAAACATTTGATGCCACCACTGGCACCCCATTGGCAACGCTGGTCACTGGGCTGACAGGACCTCAAGGCCTCACCGTCTATGGAAACAACCTGTATGTCACAGGCAGCGACGGCACCGTCAAAGGATTTGATGCCACCACTGGTGCCGTCCTTGCTGGCTTTACGACGATCACAGGACTTAGTTCTCCTCACGGCATCGTGGTCACGCCCCAGTCTGTGGGGACCATGGCGATAGGGCTCTACGCTGGGTTGACTCTGACGGGAACAGTGGGATCTCAATACACGATTGAGTATACCACGAATCTCAATGGTTCTCCGGTGATTTGGACTCCACTAACGTCCGGCACACTGAACACCAGTCCTTTCCTTTATGTTGACAGCTCTGTTGTCTCTGGTTCCCGCTTTTACCGCGCCACTTTTCAATAGAAAATCAGGCCCGTCCGTGAGCGCCGATTTGAATTCATTGAATAGATAGCCTGGAGAACCCAAGGAGCGAGGAGGAGCTTTGGCCCTGGCGTCTGTAGGGCTGGATGGCCAATCGAAACTCATCGTCGCTGACGAATGAATCGGCTGGACCCAGCAGCAGCGCGCCGGGTGCCTCGACCTCATCGAGCAAAACCGCCGCTTCGTCGTAATCGCCGAGACCCGCATGCCCAACACCCCTCCCGTCCCGTGCCATCGGCCTCAGTCTGTGCCAACCATGACATCAAATGAAAAAGCCGTGACCCCTTTGCACCTTACAGCAATCGCCGCTTGAGTTCCTTGGCGGGTCGCGTCAGTTTCCTGCCCGCAGCCCCATGAAATTCCACGCTTCGCTCATCGCCCTTTCGCTTGTGACATCCCTAGCTGCTGCGGAGGAGCCCAAGATTTTCAGCGGCTTGTTCCAAAAAGATGTGCCGGTCAAGGGGCAGATCGGCATGGTCATGCCTCCCAAGGAAATCGATAAATATCTCGCCAAAGTCGAGACGGCGGCGCGCAAGGATCCCAAGTGGTTCCGCGAGTTTTCGAAACAAAGCAAGCCCGGGATTCCACTGCCTTACGACGAGCGGCTCGGCCTAACCCAGGAAGAATACAACGACTATTTGAAACTCTGGGAAAAGCGCGAGTTCAAGGCGATGGAGGAAGTCATGCTCAATCTCCGCCAAAGCGCGGGAGATACCTGGTCGATCACTTCCACCGGAGGTGCCAGCTCGATTTCCACCCTCCGATACTCGGAGAAAAGCGACACGTTCCGCTCGCCCAACGGTGAACTCAAACGCATCGAGGACATCAAGGCGGATGCGAACAGCATCCTCGGTGAGTGGGGTGGTCCCGAGTGGAAATTCGAGGAGGAAACCGGTCTCGGAAAGACCAAGGAAAATGTCGCATTCGGTCGATTCGCGGGCAACCAATACGGAGTCATTGTTTACCGGGTGCAGGAACTCTCGACTGAGGGAACGCGTCTTCTTGACAAGTCGCTGGTGATTCGTTTCCCGCTTGGAAAATCCAACCAAGCCAAGCCAGCCACCGGCAAGTCCACCAAGCCGGCACCCAAGAAGTAAGTTATGGATGAAGGATCCCCCATGCGTGTGCGACGCCGGGGCATCCGACGCTGGATCTGGTGGCCGTTGGCATCGCTGCCGGTTTTCTGTGCCGCTTGTCTCGTTTGCATCAATGGATGGCTCGCCAGCGATTCCGGATGTGCATGGATCGCGCGCAAGATCCAAGCCCGCACCGGGCTGGAGACCAGCATCGGCCGGGCCACGATCCTGCCGTGGAGCGGGGTGATGGTTTATGAGATGAAATTACTGCAACCTCCCGCACTGCGAGACGTGGTGAAGGAGCCATTGTTTCGCATGGATTCGTTGCAGCTCCGTCCCGTTTGGGAGGCTTGGTGGCAAGGGAAGATGGAATTGAATTCCATGACGCTGGATCACCCGCGCGGCGTGCTGCCTGCTGAGTTGGTGGCGGATATTCTGCGGTCGCGTGTCGCCGTGCAAAAGGCAAACCCGGTGCCGCCACCTGCAACAGCCGCACCCCCGCCACCGGTGGCCGCGCTACCGCCGATGGTGGCGCCGCCTGCCGTGCCGCAAGCACCTGTTTCTCCGCCGCCTGTTGCGCCACCCCCGCCAGCACCAGCGGCGGTGGAGGCCCCGTCGCTGCCGCTTTCGCCGACGGGTTGGATTCATGTGAAAAACGCTTCGTTTACCCTGGTGGCCGGCCCAACTGCGAAGGCATGGTTCCACATCGATGGCTTGAGCGGCTCCATCCCCGTGTCCGGTGGCAAGGCGGAATCTGCCATGGAAATCCGCTCGATCGAAGTGGCAGGAAAACCCGTTCTAACCGATTTTCGGCCGGTGCTCGAATGGCAGGCACCGTTCCTGGCAGTGAAACCGATGGAAGGAAAACTCTCGGGTTGGAGTGACTTGAACTATCAACTTGCCGCCAAGATCGGATTTCTATCCGGCTTGCCCTTGCAAGTGGAAGTGCGGGTTCCCGAGCAAGTGCCGACGGAGTTTCAGTTATCGGATAAGCTGAGTGCTAAGTTTGGCAAGTTGACAGCGAACTCGCGCTTCCGTGGTCTTTTGCTGGCTCCGCAGACATGGCAGGGCGATTGGGTGGGACAAGTGAAGGAGATCTCGGCGAAAGTGGGAAATCATCAGGCCAACTTCGACCGGGGCAGCGGGATCGTGGTGTTGAGGGGTGGGGTCCTTTCCTGTGTGGATGCGCGGCTGGTGGGGGATGAGTTATCATTTCTAGGCAATGCCACTGCCCTGGCCGATGGCCGGGTGGCCGCCGCACTCCGCATGGTGGCACCCCCGGGACATGTGAATGGGATTGTGAAACGCACGTTCAATCCTCTAACCGATCCTCTCTCGCTCACCCCCTTGTCCACCGATCAGAGAACGGCCTTCGACCTCCAGGCATTTGGAAACTTCCAGCAGATCTACCTCCGCTTTGGTCGAGAGGGCCCGGTGATGCGGGTGAAACGTTGATCGACATCAACGCGCCGCATCATTCTTGCCATGCGCGATGCCTGGCCAGAACTTGTCCCACTCGAAGGGGCGTGAGAATTCGCCGTAGTGGCAGGTCTTGCAATCGCCGGGGCCCAGCGGACGGAATTTGAACTGTGTGGGTTTGCCGTGCACGTATTTGGCGATGTGCTCGCTGGCCGGGCCATGGCAGGACTCGCAGCCCACATCCACCATCGATCCGCTGCCCATGGGCCTGCGGTAGCCGGAGGGTTTGCCGAAGCCGATGGTATGACACGAGATGCAATGCGGATCGGCGTCCGAGCCGTTTTTCACCAGCGTTTCGAAAGCATGGGCGTGGCCGGATTTTTCCCAGATTTCATAGTCCTTCAAATGGCAGGCCTTGCAGGTCGCGGAGCCCACATAAGTCGCCGTGGTGGCTACGCCGGGAATGGCATTGGGATCGACAGTTTTCGGATCATCGATGGCCAGCGGCGTCTTGCGGATCTCGGTGCGGTATTCCCTCACCATCGCCATGAGTTCCTCGTGTTGCGGAATTTCATCCCATAACAATTGAATCTCATAAGAAGGATCGATCAGGCGTTTGCGATCTGTGCCGGAAACCGTCGCCGCGAGCGTGCCGACGGTGCGTGCCTGATTGGTGGTGAAAAGAATCATCGAATCATTCTCACGCAGCACCTCCTGGGTGGGACCCGGCACATCACCGCCGAGGATGAGGGCGAATTCATAATAATCCTTGGCCAGGCGGCGCATCTCGTTTTCATCCGCGAAGGCGAGCAGGATGATGCAATCGGTTTTCGCCGCGAGTTCCGGCAGGTGGCGATCCACCGCTTCATTCAGGCTCAACACGGCCACGCCCTCGCCCGGTGTGGGCACGCTCTTGGGGGAAACCAAACCCAGCACTCCCACGCGCAGGCCATCCACATCGATGATCCGGTAGGCATCGAGCAAAGGCTTGCGATCATCCGCGCGGACCAGCGACGCGCTGAGCAGCGGGACGGGCGAGGATTTGGCGAGCGTTGAAATCGTTTCCGCAGGGATCATCGCCTCGCGGCCGCCCATGTTGAGAGCACCGAAGCCCATGGTGGCATAGGCGCGGGTCATGTATCGGTATTGAATGATATCATGATCCGCTACTCCGGCGATGGCCCCGCCGGAATCCAGCTTGAGGACCGGGCCTTCGGTTTTCTGTTCTTCCAGCCAGGTGCGCAAGCGGGTGAGGCCGCCATGTTGGCCGGTGAAACATCCGCAAGGTTCAAGCCGGCCGGAGGCATCGCAGGTGAAATGCACGGTCAGCCTGCCAGAGAAGGCGGGCTTGCCCGTGCCACCGCTGTAATGGATCACCGCAAAGGTGGCGGCGGCCACCAGCACGAACACAAGCAGGATGCGGAGGATGGTTTTCAAAAGATATATCTAACAAAAATTTTCAGTGGAGAAGCGCATAAGCCACGGCATTCACATTCACCTCGCGCGCCTCGCTGATTTCCGCGCCCCCGCAACAGCAGCAGCCCTTGGCATTGGAGGCGTTGTTGAGGCCTTCCGGTGAATAAACCAAGGCCAGGCGGCCATTGACGAAGATACCCTGGAGATAAGTCGTGCGGCCTTTCACGGTGAGGCTGCGGATGCGTTTGACGGTGGAGAAAATCGCGTGGTCCATGGCGATTTGTTTCAACTCATATCCCGGCAGAGCGAGCGCGATCTCGCGGCGGAAGGCGCCATTCCAATCCGAGTTCGAGCAACCCGGACTCGCGAGCACGAAGCCACCGTTTTCCAGATAGCGGCGAAGATTGGCGCGCTCCGCATCTTTCAGCGTGAAGACACCTTCGCCGGTGAAGATGCAGAGCGGAGTATTGAACACATCATTCTTGGCCAACTCGATGCGGGCAAAGCGCGGGGAAATCTTCAGGCCTGTTTCCTTGGCCGCGTCTGTTAGAAAGGTATCGGCGAAACACACCGAAGTCTGGTTGTTGCCATAGACGAGATTCCCGCAATGGATGATTTCCGAGTTCCAATCGAACGATGGACTCGCCGCAGAACCGATCATTGCGGTGGAAATTGTTAGATAGACGGAGAGAAGCAGTGATTTCATGGATCAAGGTTGGGTGGTGAGCCTGCGGAAGTAGGCATCGGCGATTTTTTCATACTCCATCAAAAGCGTGCTCGATCCCGGCGTGGTGGTGCGACGGGCGGATTGCGCATCCACCTTGGCCTCATCCGGCGTATCGATTTTTGCGGTGGGCGCCCCTGGCTGACCAGAGCCGCCATCATCGCCACGGCCGGAAATGGCACCTGCGATGGCGCCATCCATCAGGCTCTCGCCGCCCATCATCATCGGGCTGGCATCCATGGCGGAGGACGCCATCATGCCGCCCATGCCCGCACCGCTTTGGCCCTCACTGGGGAGCGGACGGAAATTTCGCGACAGTTGCATTTGCCGCATCGTGTCGCCGGGGTTCATGCCACGCTGGAGTCGCAGGGCGCGATCGAGTCCCTGGGCTAGTCCTTGTTGGCCTTGCTGGCCGGCATCTTCGAAGAGCCGATCCATTTCTTCTTGGAGGTTCTTTGCCTGCGCGTGGGAGTCGCCGCCCTTGGCGTCGAGCATGCTTTGCGCCGCCTTGCGGGCGAGGCCAGACATTCCGGCGGCGTCCATTTGGTCGGCGAGTTGCCCGGCGCTAGTGGCCGCTTCGGGAAACTTCTCCTTCGCCGCTTCCGCATCGTGGCGGAGTTTTTCCTCAAGCTGATCGAGCTTCTGCGCAAGGTCGCGCTGGCGTGCCCCCATGTCGCGCAGGGCGAGGCGGTCCTCCGCATTGAGTTGGGGTTTGTTTTCGTAGGCTTTGGATTGCTCGGCGAGTTCGCGTTGCTCGTCGGCGAGATCCTTGAAGCGGTTGAAATCCTTCATCAGCTCGTGAAGCTGGGCGAGTTCCTGCAGTGGCTCGCGGATTTCCTGCTCGGCCTTGTCGCTGCCGCCTTGCAATCGTTCGCGCTGGGCAGTGGCGGCCTTTTCCATTTCCTCCATCATTTCGGGCGATGGAGCTGCCGGTGGTGGCGGAGCTTTTTCGGCAGCCTGTTCGGCCTGTTCGCGATTCTCCTTCACGGAGTCGCGGATCGCTTGGGCCTGTTGTTTGAGTTTCTCTTCCAGCTCCTTTTCAAAATCATAAACCGGAATCTCGCGGCCGAATTCCTGCATCTCCTCGGCCATGCGTTCGAGGCGTTCGTTGAGGTGCGCCTGATCGGCAAAGGCCTCGGCGAATTCTGTTAGAACCTTCTCCTTGTCCTCACCCGCCGCCGCCTTCTTGCGGATTTCCGCGAGTTTTTCCTCGATGCGTTTCTGCTCGTTGATCTGCTCCTGGAAACGATCAAGCAGGCGCTCGTATTTTCCCGCGATCTTGGCGACGTCCGCTTCCTGGCGCAGGCGATCATTGTAATCCGCCTCGGTGATGATTTCCATCCGCCGTGTCGCCGTGCGGGTCATCTGCGGCTCCGGCCGGGTGTCCACGGCTTCGGCGAAAACGATCACCTTGTCGCCCGCCTTTGCGCCGACCTTGGCAAGGTCCAGCTTGTGCGTGAGCCGATGGCGGCGAGTGTCGGGCGCATCAAAGGTGACGGGATCGATGCTTTGAAACTGATCATTGATTCCCACATGCAAGCGCATCGAGCGCAGGCCATAATCATCCGTGGCATCGACCACGATCGGAATGGTGAGACCTTCCACCACGAGCGCGTCTTGTTCCGGCACGGTGATGGCAATGGCCGGCGGTTGATCGCGGCTCACCGTCAGCGTGGCGGTGGGGGATTCCTCGGCGGCATTTCCATCCACATCCACCAGCGTAAAAGTCAACCTGCCGGATTGCTTGGCTTCGATCTCCGCATGCGCAAGATCGCCCGGGCCTTCGGGAGCGGGTTGCAGAAGATAAGTCACAGGAGTTTGATCCGCGCCTTCAAACATCAATTTGCCTTCACCCAGCGGGCGGTTCGATCCGATGGCAAATTTCACTTTCGTCCCTTCGAGAAGTTGCAGCGCGGTGAAACGGTAGGGCGACTCGCGTTCTTTTTGTCCCGTGTAGGCCGGTGGAATGACCTTCGCGGTGGTGGCACCGATCTGCGGAATCAATATCAACTCCAACAAGCGCTTGTGGCTCCGGCTTCCCTGATTGGCCGTGTGGGCGGTGAGTTCCACGGAGTGTCGGATGTTTTGCAAGCGCGCCACAAAAGTGCCATCGCCCCTCGCGGACATCGGCAGTGTGACGGGCTGGCTGCTGGCATCGACCGGGGTGGCTGTTAGAAACAAGTCATGCGGTTGATGCCCACTTGCGCGCACTTCCACCGTGCACTCGCCGCCGAAGAGCACTTTGGCTCCGGCGATGGGTTGCAGGATTTCCAGATGGGTGAGAGAAAAGGGCGGATGATCGCCATAAGGATCCACGAAGCGCAGCCATTGATTGTGCACGTGCTGCCCGCCAAAAATGGACAACAATGCCAACACCCCCAAGGCCACCGCCGCATGCAGCGCCCGGCGTGGCAAGCGTGGTTCGCGGGCAAGCGGTGGCAGCGACGAAAGATCGAGCGCCTTGCCCGCATCTGCCACGGCGCGCTTTGCCAGCTCGCGCGTGAGCGGCGCGGCGGACTCGCTTTGGGAATCCGCCTCAAGTTGAAGGATGTTCACCAATTTGGAACCCAGCTCCGGATTTCTCGATTCCAACAACCTCGCAATCCGCAACATCGGCGGCTTGGCAAAACAAGCGAGACCGATCGCCACTGCGAAAACTGTTAGAAAGGCGATCACGACCGCGACCACACCCGCGATACGCAGTGTCTCGGAAAAATGAAACAACACATCCGCCACCAACAGAAGTGGCACCGCTGCCACGAGCCACAGCGCCGCTCGAAGCAGGAATGCCATCGCGCGATGGCGTGCATGCACCGCTGCGGCCTGACGCAGGGTCTCAAGCACAGGCTCGCGGGTTGGTGGTTCGGAGTTCATGAAATCATGCGGAGAATCAAGTCAATCCCCAGCGGCGTCGAATATACCATTCCACGCCCAGCAGGAAACAAAGAAGAACATAAATCCATGGCCGGTCCCAAAGCGGCACGCGGCGGACCAGCGGTGCCTGCTCGGCCGTGCCGCGCAGCAGGTCATCGACGACCTTGGAAATCTCCGAGGGATCCAGCATGCGACCGCCGGAAGCCTTGGCGAGTTGTTCCAGATAACCACGATCCATCGCGGTTTCCGTGGATTCCATATCTTCGCGGAATACCATGAAGTGCGTGGTCATGGTTTTGCCATCCGGTGCCACCATCTTCGCGCTGAAACGGCCGGTCGCGCGTGGCGTGAGTTCGGCAAGAAACAAAGCCGGGTCCTCGCTTGGAGTGAAGGTGAGCGTGGTGACCGGCACGTCGTCCTTGGTGATCGCAATCGTCGGAGCTACCGCCGGTGGCTCGATGCCATGGGCGCCGAAGCGCAAACGGATGGTTTCCCCCAAAGGCAGATTGGAGGTGTCCGCGCGCAAACTGTAACCTTCCACCGGAGTCACGCCGCCATTGGCGAGCAGCCAGAGGGTGAGTTGATCCCAGAAACGATCATAGGCATTGTTATCATATTCCGCTTTGGGATTGAAGACCCAGCGCCACAGGTTTCCCACACCGAGCGAGAGCGTTTGGCCATTGCCATATCTCCGATAGATCACGGCGGGTGCCTGATCTTCGGAAACAGAAAACGTCGCCGCCAATGTCTTCGGCTTGCTCGTCGCGGGAAAGGCGATCACCTCCGGAAACTCATCCACCGCCGCGACCTCGCGCAGCAAACGGAATGCCGGAACCGATCCCGCCTGCGGGGTGACTTCCAGGCGTGCGCCTATGGCCGACTGCGTGTCCCACTCGATCGGTTCCAACTCCGCCGCCACCTTGGCGCTGCGCGACCAGGCTTGGCCACGGGCGAAGATCAATACGCCGCCATGGTTTTTCACCCACTCTTCCACCGCGCGGATGCCATCGAGACCGATCACGCGCTCCACATCGCGGCCGAAGATGACGAGGTTATAAGGTTTGAGGTCATCCACCTTGGCAGGTGGCACCAATTCATCGGTCACACGTTCCGGATTGGAGCGGATGGGCCGCACGCGATCGCCGGTGAAGGCCACCAGCGAGTCGATATCAAACTTGTCATTCCGCGCAAACGAACGCCGCAGGAAGGTGCTGTCCCAGAA
>JBBARN010000018.1:9787-14193 GCA_040399845.1 Luteolibacter sp.
GCGGATTCCGCCGTGCCATAGGGAATCGTGAAAACCGGCAGATCGCGGGCCCGCGTGCGGCGTGCGGTTTCGCCGGGTGGGATGAGTTCGAAGTCATGTCCGTCGGAGAATAGAAACAATCCCGCCGGTTGCGGCTGGCCATGCATGCGGAGCAGGGCGGCGATGGAAGAATCAAACTTCGTGGTGGTTCCGCTCGCCGGAGTGATGCGCACTGAATTCGCCGTGGCGGGTCTCGCGGACTCGGCGATGGTGGCAAAGCGATGCCTGCCGCCGCCATCGTGCAGAACGCCGGCCGATTCGAGATCCGCGCGAGCGGCATCGATGCGGCTGCTGCCCGTGCGATGGGGCTCGCCCATGCTGGCGGAATCATCGAGTGCGAAGATGACGGATTTCTCCACCGCCGGCACCGGCACCTTTTCCTCACGCGAGGGTTGGAGCAATAACAACAAAATGATAACCAATGCCGCGACGCGATAACCCGTCAAACAAAGCGCGCGAAGTTTTCCCAAACGTGCGGCGGATCGGAATTGATAGTAAAGCGCCGTGCCCAACATCACGAGTGCGATGAGGACGATCCATGGAACGGGAATGACGGGATCAAGGATCACGGATCGGCAGGACGGGGTGAGGATTTGAAAAGCAAGCCTTCGATCAGGAGAAATGCCAGCGCTGCGAGCAGGAACCAATGGAACACCGGCTTGCCGCGCAGCAGGAGTTGATAGTCGGTGGTGTTGCCCACGAATGAGGCGGTGGTGTTTTCACCGCCCGCGCGGTCAGGCAGGACCGAGGGATCCATCACGCGCAGATCGGATTGCTCCGGATCCGGGTTGACCGCGAAGCCGAGCAGATCGCGGCCATCCGCGCCGGGAAGATGATAGAAACCCGTGGCATCCGCCTGGAAAGTCACACGCATGCGCTCGCCCGTCACCTCCGCGCGGGCAGGCGCGGCCTTGCCGTTCGGAGCGATGAGATCACGCCCGCTGGCATCGGCGGCCCAGGTTTCACCGGCCACGGTATCGCCCACGAGGAAGGGCTCCATGCCCGCGCTGCCGGTGCTGCTCATGCGCAGCAGCATTTCATGAATCCACGCCGGAAAGAGGCGTTGGCGTGCAAGGTTGCTGGAGGCTTCCGCGACGGAGAAATTACAAACCAGCAAGGTGCCAAGACCGATCGTGCTTTCTGTTAGAGCGGGAGTGCCATCGGCATAAGTGAGCAGCACCTTGCCACTGCCGGTGGCTGCGGCGTGATAGAGATCATAAAACTCCAACAGCGCCAGATTCTGCCGCCGCACGCCTTCGAACAACTTGAGGAAACGCGAATGGAAATCGCCGCTCGCCACGCGCATGGCACCGCCGGGAAGATGGGTGGAGTCGAGTTTTTCCGTGAGCTTGATCGGCAGGGCTTCACCGGCGAGATTGCCGAGCTTTTCGATGTTTGCCGCATCCGCCTGGCCATCCAGAAAAAGAATCACGCCGCCTCCGCCGCGCAGGAAAGTGATGAGCGTCCCTGCCTGTTCATCATTGAGCAATGGCAGGCGCGAAGCGATCACCCGCGTCGAAGCCGCGAGCGCGGCGGGGTTGAGGGTGCCGGGCTCCAAGTGGCGCGGACGGTAAACTCCCTTTTCCCCGCCATAAGGATCCACGGCGGTGCTGAGGAACAAGGAAGGAGCGGGCGTGGCGCCTTCCTCCTCGTTTCCTGTTAGAACCACCACCTCTTCCCGCTCGCGGACCTGCACCACCAGATGGCGCTGGTCATCCGGCGGGAGATTGTCGCGTGGCAGGCTGGCGCTGAGTTTCAACAAGCCACCTTCCGGCACGGGGAGGATGAGGCTGACATCCGTTTCCGACCACGGCGCGAGTGTGACTTCCTGTTCCCTCAAATGCGCCGGACCGAATCCCGCTTCCACCTTGCCGCTCCATGGCTGCGCGGCGTGATTGGCAACGCGCAGCTTGGCCTCTACCTCGCCCCCGGCGATCACCGCGCCTTGGCCGAGTTCGAGCCCGGCGATGGAGCGGTTCGGGCGTTGGGCATCATCGGTGGTGCTGACAAAGAAAAGTTTTGAACCCGCTGGCAGTCCTTTGAAATCCACATCCGCCCAATCGCGGCGTTGGAAGTCCGAGAAGTAATAGATATCCGGCGAGCCTTTGGCATCTTTCGAAAGTTCGGTGGCAAGATGATGCGCCGAGCGGAAGTCCGCCCTCGTCAGCGGGGTGGGGGACTCGTCGAGAAATTCCAGTGCGGCCGAGGCATGGGTGGAAAACGAAGTGAATGCCGCCGTCGGCGCATGATCGACGCGGACGATGTTGAATCGATCATCCGCTTCCAGAGAATCGAGCAAACGTTTCACTTCCCCCCGGGCGCGGCTGCGGGCACTGCTTCCGTTTTCCACATAACCCATGCTCAGCGAGTGATCGACGAGCAGGATGAGATTTCTCCCTCCGTCGCCGGTCTTCTTGCGATCCGCAATGATGGGTTTGAGAAATGCAAGCAGCAGGGCCAGCAGGGCCAGCGTCCTCAGCAACAACATCAACCAATGCCGCCATCGGAAAATCCGCGATCGGCCTGCGACGGTGCGCTTGAGTTCGACAATCGAGGAAAAGGCAAATTTCTTGGGATAGCGCCGGCTCAGCCAGTGAATGATCAACGGCAATCCCACCAATGGCAGCAAAGGCCAGAGCAGAGAGGCGTTGAGGAATTGCATGACACGTGAAATGGGTTAGATCTTTCCGCGGCGGAAGCCGAGATAAGCTTCGATAGCCTCGCGATAAGGACTGGTCGTATCCAGCGGAGTGAAGTCCATGCGGTGCGCGGCTCCACCGGATGCAAACTCATCGCGGATGGCACGCATGCGTTTTTCATAGTCCGCGCGGATTTCCGCAGGCTCCACTTCGATGGATTCGCCGGTTTCCATATCCACAAAGCGGGCGAGCGGCGCATCCGGCAAGGTGAGTTCGTCCGGATCGTTGAGCTGCATCAGGAGGATTTCAAATCCCCGATGGCAGAAGGGCATGAGTGCGTCGAAAACTTCCGCCGGACGATGACCGAGAAAATCGGATAGAATCACCAGGCGACCGCGACGTTTGAGCAGTCGGTCGCACTCGCGAATGGCGGCGGGCAGGTCCGTGGCACCGATCGATTCATGGGCTGGGCGCACCAGCGTGCGCAGCATCGACATCAGGTGACGGCGTGTGCCGCCGGGCGGCAGATGGTCGAGCACGCGATCGCCCAGCAAGGTGATGGATGCCTTGTCACCTTGTTTCAACATGAGATAAGCAAGCGCCGCGGCGATACGGGCGGCGCGCAGGCCTTTGACCTCGCGTTTGCCGCCAGCGTAGGCCATCGAGCCGGAGGCATCGACGAGCAGGTGCACATCCATGTCGGTTTCCTGCCGATAGCGCCTCACCACCAGTTTGCGGCTGCGGGCATAGACCCGCCAATCGATGGCCTGCACGGATTGGCTCGGGTCATAAGAGATGTATTCGGAAAACTCGCCGCCGCCTCCCAGATCCGGCGATTTGTGACGGCCTTGATAACGGCTTTCCACCGTGGTTTTGGCAAACACGATGAGGTTCTTGAAACGTTCCATCTCCGCTTCATCGAGAAGTTGGGTGGCGCGGGCATTGCGGAGTTTTTCCGCAGCTTCTTCCACTGATTCGCGGATGGTGGCATAAGTCCGGGTGGGCAGGGGAGGCGGTGTGCCGGGAGTGCGGCTCGGCACGGCATGCCGCGGCAAGGGCGGTGGGAGGTGGCTGCTTGCCGCGGCATTGCGGCGTGCCTGATCCATCGCCCGCTGCATGGCGGACGCGTTGGACTCGGAAGGATCGGCAGCCATGGAAATGCGGGAAACGATGCTGAAATCAATAGTTGGGTTCCTTCACTTCCTTGACCAAGGCATCCACCAGGTCGCGTGCTTTCAAGCCCTCGCCCGTGGCGCGGTAGTTCGGCACGATGCGATGTGAAAGCACCTGCCGCGCCACGCGCCGGATGTCCGCCGCCTCCGGCGCGGCGCGTCCTTCCATCAGGGCGAAGGCCTTGGCTCCGAGCACAAGATACTGCGACGCCCGCGGACCCGCACCCCACTCGATGTAGGTCTCCGCAGTCTTTCCGCCACCGGCATGTTTGGGGCGGGTGGAGGCGGTCAGATCGATGGCGTAGGCAAGCACATGATTGGCCACCGGCATCGCTCGGACGAGGCGCTGGATGGCGAGGATGTCATTTCCCGTGACCACCGCAGAGGTTTGCGCGAAATCGCCGATGGTGGTGCGGCGCACGATTTCAATTTCCTCATCGCGGGCCGGGTAGCCGAGATCGAGGGAAAACATGAAACGGTCGAGCTGCGCTTCCGGCAAGGGATAGGTGCCTTCGTGTTCGATTGGGTTCTGGGTGGCCACAACGAGGAAAGGATC
>JBBARN010000018.1:14293-68271 GCA_040399845.1 Luteolibacter sp.
TCGGAACTCATGCGGAAGTGGGGAAATGGGAGGGAAATGGAACAGCGGCGCGGATAGATTCCCGACGCTGCTTGAATGAAATGCTGGAGATTTCATTGATGAATACAAGGAAGATCGAATTGTCGGCAGGCCGTGCGCCCTACCCTGAGACTGAGGGGTGATGGTGGATTGCAAGGATGATTTCAGATGGCGATATCTCCGAGATTTGTCCGGTCAGAGAGGTAAAAACGAACAACCCTTCCCGCAGTTGGCAGGAAGGGTTGTGGAATGACTTGATACAAGGAAGGGACCTTCTCGATCCGGAAAAGAATCCGGCGAAGGCAGATCCTTATTTCGAGGTTTTCAAACGGCCGAAGAGCTTGATGTCCGAGCCCTTGGGGATGGTGATGGTGACCGCTTGGACTTCGTTGGGTGCGCTGCCGGTGGTGGGTCCCACGGTCACCATGCCGACGGTGCCGGGAACAGCCGGAATGGTGATGGGAGTTTTGGCGGTCCAATTCGCGAGGTCCGTGCTGTATTCGAAGACCTGCGAAACCGGGCCTGCCGAGTCCGCGCGGCGGGAGAAGCTGAAAACGAAATTCGAGCCGCTTGCATCAAGCACCGGGAGGATGGATGCATCCTGTGCCGATGGATTGCCGTTGAGCACAAACTCCAACAGGTTTTCGATTCCGTCACCGTCCGGATCGGCCGCTTCGCTGCGGTCCGCCTCGTTGGTGAGCGGTGGATTGAACGCACTCACCCAGCTGGCATATTGTGGGAATGTGATGAATGAAACAATGCCGCTGGTGGAGACCACCACGGTGCCTTCGTAAGTACCGATGTGTTGGACGCCGCTCACTTCGACGGCAGCGGTCTCCGAATCAAGGCGCGGCACGATGCGGTTGAGGTCGAGGGCAAATTCCACTTGTCCTGCCGGTCCGAAACTGCCGAAGGCGCTGGCGGAGCCTGGCTGCTGAACGCCACCTGCAAAACCGCTGAAGGCCGTGCCTTGAATGCCCTGTGAGAGGAATGGGTTCTGATTGTCGATGGCGGAAACGCTGGTGGGCGAGACCGCGGCTGCGGTGGTATAGGTGGTTTCCAGAACATTCCCCATCGCAATGATTTGGCCGGAGCTGGCATAGGGCAACGAGGTGGTGACGTCCCAAGGTGTGGAGTCGGCCAGCCCGAGGGTGCCGACGGTGGCTCTCGGACGGGAAACATAGAGTGTTCGGGTCTGGTCACCGTCGATCACCCCGGTTCCAGTGGAAGAACTCCGGGCTGCGGCGAGGCCGGCATAGACGTTGGTTTGTGTGGCCCAGTTCACTCCAAAGGCGGACACCAGCTCGGCATTGATGTTGATAATGTTGAGCTTCTGCCGGTCGGCAGTTGGTCCGGCGCTCGTGCCGCGATAGAGGGTGGCGGCACTGCCAAGGGATACATAGACTGTGTTGCTGCCTCCCTGTTGTTGGAAAAACAGGACCAGATCCCCTACGGCATAGTTGGGATTCTGTGCCTGGAGAGAGGAGATGGAGAGGCTGCTACCGAAAAGGGCGGTGAGCAGTGTTTTCTGAATGAATGAGGTTTTCATGATATGTTTGGTTGGAGTCGCGTGGGATGGTTCAGGAATGTTGGTTCAGGAATTCGGGTTGCATCAATGGGATGGAATCAGGGCCACCACCTCGTCGCATCATTGGATCGTGGGAGATTCCAGGTGATCGGAAAGAAATGAGTTCTTACCAAATTGTCACAATAGGGATGTGTGCGCGGGATCAAGGAATGGGGCTTCAGGCCGCAATCTCAGTTGGCACCCTCGCCGGTGAGTTTGATATCAAACGGATTTTCATCCCGATCATTGCTGGCGATCCTGAGGGTGGCGGAACGCTGGCCTGCGGCGGTGGGTTTGAAGGAGACCGTGAAGGTGGTGGAAGCTCCCGGATTCAGTGTGGCCAGCTTGGGTTTGCTGGCGGAGAAATCGCCCGCGTGGCTGCCGGACATCGATACGGCGATCCCGGTAAGTTTGGCTGCCCCGCTGTTGCGGATGGTAAAGGTCTTGGACCTGCCGGCGGCACCTACCTTGGCGGTGCCGAAGCTCTTGGTGGACTTCCCATCCGCGAGGCTGGAATTTACGGGTTCCTCGACCACGATTTCAGGAGTTGGAGGCATTCCGCAGCCGCTCACCGTGATGTTGAACGGGTTTTCATCCGCATCGTTGCTGGCAATGCGGATCTCGGCGGCGCGGTAGTCTGCCTTGGTGGGCTTGAAGACGACCGTGAAGGTGGAGCTTTGACCGGGAGGCAGTGAGTTTTTGCGCGGATTGGTGACGATGAAATCCTGGGTGTGTTTGCCCTGCTTGGTGATTCTGAGTCCGGTGAGAGTACCGGTGCCGGTATTCTTGATGGTGAACACCTTGGCGACGGAGGCCTTACCGAACACGATATTTCCAAGGCGGAGGCGGGCACCGTCCACCAGACTTTTTGATGCTGGGTAATTGACGTTGATCTCGGGACTTGGAGGGGTGAGTCCCGTGCCTGTGACGGGGAGATCGAAGGGATTCTCATCGGCATCGTTGCTGGCGATGCGGAGGGTGCCGCTCCTTGCGCCGACTGCGGTAGGCTGGAAACGAACTGTGAACGTGGTCTGGGCTCCTGGGGCGAGGCTGGCCGCGGGTTGGGTGCCAACAACGAATTCGGAGCTGTCGCCAGACACGAGGATGTCTGTCAGTGCGCCAGTTCCGAGATTTTTGATCGTGAAGGTACGAACCACTCCTTCGCCACCGCTGATCGTCTTACCGAAGTCCGTTGCCGGGCCATTGTCAGCGAGAGAGGTACCGGTTGGTTGTTCTACCGCGATCTCTGGCACGGCAAGCGGTGGTGGCGTGACGCCGGTACCGGACAGGCGGATGTCGAAGGGGTTTTCATCCCCATCGTTGCTGGCGATCTGGAGTGTGGCAATGCGGCCGCCCGCTGCGGCGGGGCTGAAGGCCACTGTGAAGGAGGTGCTGCTACCTGCGGCGATGCTTGTTGCAGGTGGGGAGGTGAGAAGGAACTCGCTGGTGGCACCAGAAATCGAGATGCCCGACAGGGTGGCCGTGCCCGTGTTGCGAATGGTGAAACTTTTGGACGTGCTCGTGGTCCCCGTCTCCTGATTGCCAAACTCGATCAGGTTGGTGCCGCCTACGATTGAGGTTCCTGTGGGGTGTTCCACGCTGATTTCCGGGACTTCGGGAGGCAGGGGGGTATTTCCGGTGCCGGTCACTGGAATGCTGAACGGGTTTTCATCCGCATCGTTGCTGGAAATCTGCAAGGTCGCAGTACGCACCCCGGCGGCCGAGGGCTGGAAGGTCACGGTGAAGGAAGCATCCCCTCCTGCGGCGATCGACGTGGCAGGCTGGGAGTTGACGATGAATTCGGCAGTGGCCCCCGAAACGGCGATTCCCGAAAGGGTGGCTGTGCCGGTGTTGCGGATCACAAAAGTCTTGGCGGCACTGGTCGTGCCGGTGTTTTGAACGCCAAAATTGATCGTTGTGGTTCCGGAGCTGAGTTCCGTTCCGGAAGGTTGCTCCACGACAATTTCCGGATTGGTGACGACGGGGGCGGAAGTGATGAACGAGACCGATCCGGTGGTGGAAACCACGATGGTGCCCTCGTAGCTGCCGATGTGCTGGGTGCCGGACACTTCCACATTGGGAGTCTCAGTTTCGAGCCTGGGGAGGATGCGATTGAGATCCAGCGCAAACTCCACCTGTCCGGCCGCGCCGAAGGTGCCGAATGGGCTGGCGGATCCGACTTGCTGCACACCGCCAGCAAAGCCGCCGAAGGCCGTGCCTTGAATGCCCGGGGCAAGGAACGGGTTTTGATTGTCGATGGTGGAAACACTGGTGGGCGAGACCGCCACTGCGGTGGTGTAGGTGGTTTCCAAGGTGTTGCCCATCGCGATGATCTGTCCGGCGCTGCCGGTGTAGGGCTGGGATGAGGTGAGGTCCCATGGGACGGAATCCGCCTGACCGAGTGTTCCCACAGAGGTGCGGGCGCGCGAGATGTAGAGTGTGCGGGATTGATCGCCATCAACAATCGCGGTGCCAGTGGAACTGCTGCGAGCGGCGGCAAGACCGGCATAAATGTTGGTTTGAGATGCCCAATCGGCACCGAAGGCGGTTGTCAACTCGGTGTTGATGTTGACGATGTTGAGCTTCTCGAGTTCTGCATTCGGTCCGGAGGCCGCTCCGCGATAGAGGAGAGCGGCGCTGCCCAGGGCCACATAAACGGTCTCGGTGCCGCCGTCTTTTTGGAAATAGAGCATCAAGTCGCCAGCCGCGTAATTGGGATTCTGCGCTTGGAGCTGGGACAGGCAAAGCCCGCCACCGAAAAGGCAGGAGAGCAAGAGTCTCGGGATGTTCTTGGTAGTCATGGGAATGATGGGACTGGGACTTGAATGGGTTGGAAACGATGGGTGGCTGCGCACGGAGCAAGGGAATCGGCAGAGTCTTCAGCGTCGGCTGCCAGATCCGCTGATTTTGATTTCAAACGGGTATTCATCCGCATCGTTGCTGAACACTTGGATGGTGGAAGAGCGGCTTCCTAAACCTGAGGGGTGGAAGGTCACCTTGAAGGTGGTGGACTCACCGGCGTCGAGGCTGGTCTTGCGTGGTTTCGCCACCTTGTAGTCTCCCACGGAACCGCCACAGCCGCAGGTGTCGATACCAGTCAGGCGTGCCTTGCCCGTATTGAGGATGGTGAAGGTTCTGGTTCTGGAAGTGCCGAGCTTTACCGTCCCGAAGCTGCGTTTGGACTTGCCGCTTGCCAGGCTGCTACGAGGCGGTTGCTGGACATCGATCTCCGGTTGCGGGCGGGTGGCAAGACCCTGAATTTGGATGTCGAATGCACCCTGTTCGGGATCATTGCTGTGGATCCGCAGGATGGCCTTGCGACTGCCCGGCGTCCGGGGGCGGAATACCACCGAAAAGATGGTGGATGCCCTTGGACCAAGATTGTTGGTGGAGGGCTGACTGACAATAAAATCCTTCGCGTGGGCACCGACCAGTGAGAGGCGGATGTCGGTGAGCCCACCCGTTCCGGAATTCCGGATGATGAAGTATTTTGGATTTCCGGCGAAGCCGACATCCACGCTGCCGAAATCCTGTTTTGAATCGGGTGATCCGCTCACCAGAGAGGCCCCGAGGTGCTTCACGGTGATCTCCGGCTTTACCGGCTCGCCAAACCCACCGAGGAAGAGTTCGAAGGGATTCTCATCACTGTCATTGCTGGCAATCAGGAGAGTGGCAGCGCGGTTTCCGGCACTGCTGGGGGAGAAGGAAACGGTGAAAGTGGTCGTCCCGCCGGGCGGGAGTGTGTTGAAACCTGGCTGGGAAACCTCGAAATCACCGGGGTGCGACCCGGCGAGACGGATTGTGAGACCGGTGAGGACGGCATTTCCCTCGTTAACGATCGTGAATTGCCGCGGACTGCTGGAACCGCCCAGCAGCGTGTCCTCAAAATTCTGTGTGGATGCCAATTCACCATCGACGAGGGAGGATCCGGCGGCATTGCGGATGGAAATTTCCGGTGCGACGACGATTCCTGTTCCGCTCAGAAGAATGTCGTAAGGATTCTCGTCCGTGTCATTGCTTGCGATGCGGATGGCAGCGCTGCGATTTCCCGAGGCACCGGGAGTGAATGTGATGGTGAAGTCCGCCACACGATCCGGATCCAGTGTCGTGACTTGAAGGGGAGTCACGCTGAAATCCGCTGCATGGGGGCCATCCGTCGTCAGGGCGAGACCTGTGAGAGGTGCGGCACCGGAATTCCGTATGCTCAAGCGGATGGACGGAGTGGGAGTTCCAGGCAGTGCAGTTCCCATATCGAGGGTCTGGCCGTCGCTGATTTCGACGGTTTCCGTCGAGAGGGACTGTTCCACCGAGATCTCCGGGGCAAGAACACCTTGCTCGGTGATGAAGGATACGGCCCCGTTTGTGCCGATGACTACGGTACCCTCGAATGAGCCGATGTTTTTGGTGCCAGGAACCTCGGTGCCGGGTGTTTCCGACTCATCCCTTGGCACGATTCGATAGAGATCCAGGGCGAATTCCACCTGACCGGCAGGACCGAAGTTGCCGAAGGGCGCGGTTTTTCCCACCTGTTGAACTCCGCCGGCGAAGCCCTTGAATGCCGTGTCCTGAATGCCAGGAGCGAGGAAGGGGTTCTGGTCGTCGATTTGTGAAATACTGGTGGGGGAAATCGCAACCTGAGTGGTGTAGCGGCTTTCAAGAATATTGTTCATTCCGATGATTTGGCCGGAGCTGCCTGTGAATGGGAGCGACGAAGTCAAATCATAGGGTTCCGAGCCGGGAAGCCCGGTGGCCCCGAGCGAAACGCGGGGAGCGGAGATGTAGAGCGTGCGGGTCTGATCGCCATCGATAATGGCAGTTCCGGTGGAGGCGCTGCGTGCGGCGGCAAGGCCACAGTAGATTCCGGTGTCCGTCGCCCAACCCGGACCATAGGCGGCGGCGAGTTGGGCGTTGATGTTGACGATGTTGAGTTTCTGCTGGGCAATGCTTGGTCCGGGCTCATTGCCACGGTAAAGCAAGGCCGCGCTGCCCAGTCCCACATAGATGGTGTCCTCGTCGCCGAGCTTCTGGAAATACAAGACCAGATCTCCGGTGTTGAAATCGGGGTTCTGAGCGTGGAGCCGAGCGGCAGTGAGGATGGTACACAGAACTGCGATGGCATGAATCGTCCGGCTGATTCCGCGGAACTTGGGAAAGGCAATCATGATGAAGTACGGAACAAGAAGTCTTGTTGATGGTGATCCTCCCGGGAGGCAGTTATCACCAAGTGATCGGACCCCTCGAAACCGGAATGGGTTGCAGGGTTGATTGTGAGGAAGGCAGCGGCAACGGCCCGCTTGTCACAAATTTGTCACACGATTGCATTCGTGAATGCGGACCCCATCCGCTTTCTCAACCCCGATGGATTTGAGTGCCCCGCTCTTGGAGAGACAGCAGTTTGGTGATGACTTCGGTCATGCGATGATGTTGTCAAACGTGACAGGATCTTCACACCAAATCGTTCGCATAGGAGCTGATGAATCGATGTTTTCGCGAGCGCCGCTGAGGCTTTGAATGCAAGAGCGATAGTTCTTCGCAAGAGGGGCGGAAAGCGGCGGCATCAACCAAAACTATGAAACTACACACAACTATCCGATTTGCTTCGCTCATGGGGGCCATGGCGCTTTGTGCCGGGGCTGCTCAAGCTGCGAACACCCTTTACGCGCCGGGAGATTTGCTTCTCTTCTTCCAGCAACAAGGCGGCTCCAATACGGTCTATGTCAACCTCGGTAAGGCAGCCACCCTTTACCGCGGTTCGTCAGCGGGCACCTCTGGTGACTCCGGCCTCACCAAGTCGAACATCATTAACATCAACAGCTCGCTCGTCAGTGCGTTTGGCAGCAACTGGGCGTCCGAGGGTAATGTTTACGCTGGTCTCGCCGCCGCCAGAAGCAGTTCCACAGGAACCGGCGTCATTGATGGTGATCAAACCCGGACTCTCTACCTCTCCCGGGGCCGTGACTCCGTGGGCGATCCGCTCGTGGCCAACTCGACGACTTACAATTTGACCTCGTCCCTTCCATATACGGGTAGCTCTGGCCAGATCATCGCGATGGGTTCACCTTTCGACAATGGTCCAGATGCAATGCAGTCGGTAATGACCACCGACCTCTCCAGCATCGACAACTACAACCCTTTCCTTGCAGCAGGCATTCAAGGCACTGCTTTCGGCGGCATTGCTGGCGGCATCCAGCAGGTTGGTTCGGCAGGCAACTATGGAGACTACGGCGGTTTGGGTACAGCCGAATTCGCTCTTGACCTCTACCGCGTTGTTCCCCGTCTGGATTCGGAGACCGCTGGGATTGAAGTCCCAGGCACCCAACACATCGGGTCCTTCGAAGGCACCGTCATCGTAAGCAGTACCGGCAATGTCTCTTACTTGGTTCCGGAACCATCATCCGTCACCCTCGCGGGAATTGCCGGCATCGCCCTCGCCTTCCGCCGCCGCCGCAACGCATGAAGCGCCCTCTCATCACTCCCACCAATAACAAGCACACATCCCAACAAAACCATACCATGAAACTTAACAAATACGTCCTCGGCCTGCTTGCAGGTACCGCACTTGTCTCCCCTGCCTCCGCCCTCACTTTTGAAATCACCGGTGCCACCGCCTTCCGCCGTGCCACTCTGGAGTCGATCAGTGCCCTCTACGCAGCTTCCGGCAGCGTTTGGCGCTTCTGCCATGACAGGTCTACTGAAGGTGATTACATCAACGCCAACTATGTGACCTTCGAAGGTACGATCACCGGCATCCCAGGTACCACCGTGATCCGTTGCTCCTTCAACGGCTCGGTCGAAGGCATCCGTGCACTTGCCGATTCACCTGCTTCGGATCCGAGCTTCTACAAACTCAGCGCTCTCACTGTCCCGGCCACCCTGGCGGGTGCCAACCAGGAAAACACGGCTACCAGTGGCAACTTGGAAACCGCACAAGCCGAGATGGCGTTTTCGGACGTGGACAAGGCCCTCTCACCTTATGCCGCCAATACGACCATCACAGGTGACACCGTGGGTGTCGTGGTCTTCGGCCTTGTCGCCAGTGAAGGTGCTTCCGCCATCACCAATGTGACCTCGGCCCAGTATCGCTCGCTTCTGTTCAACGGCTACATGCCGATGAGTTACTTCACCGGTGTGGCTGCCGATGTCAACCGCCTCGTCTTCGCCACCGGCCGCAACGACGGTTCCGGCACCCGGACTTCCTACATGGCTGAAATGGGCTATGGCGTGACGAACACCGTCCAACAATATTTGGTCATCGCTTCTTCGGGTAACCAAATCACCGGACTTCAAACCGTGCCAGCAGGCGGAGTCAATGCCGACCTCACCGGAACGGATTTGGCCTCCTTCGGGCCGATCACCCAGAAGACGAGCAGCGCCTCCACAGTGTGGGGTCAGGATCTGGCCGGCAACGGCGGTGCTTTCTCGGGCGGCGATCTTCGCACTCACCTTGGCCTGGATGGAGACTCCGTGCGCGTGTTTGATGCGGATGGCTTCGAGCTCTTCGCATCCCCGCAGCTCAACATCGGTCTGGTGTCCTACATCTCGCTCAATGATGCGGTGACAGCCCGTACCGCTGGAGCCACGCTTTGCGCCTACAACGGTGTTTCGCTCGCAGTCAATGATACCAACAACACCATGACCGCCGCCGACAAGTCGAAGGTCTATGAAGGAACCTACACCGCATGGAACTTCCAGCAGTTCTATCGCAAGACCACTGCCGATACCAACACGGTGGCCTTGTATAACCTCATCGCCGGTGCGGTTCCCACCAACCTTGGTGCCGCCGGTCTCACGAAGACGGCAATGCAGTGCGCCCGTTCCTCGGACGGTGGCATCATCAACCCGGACTTCATCCGCTAAGTGCCCGGTGGACGGCGGCATGGATCGGGTAACAATCCATCCCATGCCGCTCGTCGCTTGAATTCGTGACCGGCACCGCGACGTTTCCGCTCGTGGTGCCGGTCATTTTTTAGTCCATTCACCCGAATACAGATGAAACTCACGATTTTTCCCAGATGGGTTTTCCCAAGCGCAACTGGCCCGCTTGTCGCCATTCTCGCAATGGTTTCCTCCAGTTGCGAAAAACCCCATCAATCCGGGAATGGAGGAGGTCCGGCCGAATCGACCCGAACCATCTCTGCAAAGCCCCCCGTCCTGGGTGGGGACGCTGACCATGGCTTGGCTGCAAACCAGAACCCGGCTGATGTGGATGCGGGTGAATCTGAATCGCTGCCGGAAACAGCGCTCCCAACGTCTGGGCAGGCGGCTGCGACGGGAACTCGCCCTTCCTCGCCTGAGGGCTCTGCTTCCGCACCCTCCGTGGCCCGATCCTCAAAGCGCGACAAACCCGCGAAATCGCATTCGGCACCCGAGCGGGATCCCGCAGGATACGGGGATTCGCTGGAGCCCGCAACCGAAGAAGCTCCCGCGTTTGGGGTTCGTTTGGCCCCGGATGTGCGCTTACCGGTGGCAGCGATGCCCATTGATTTCACCATCTCGCCAGTGGCCGAGGAGGCCCGGCAACAGATCATCCGGGACTATTACCGCGAGGTGGCAACCGCAGTGGCGAAACCTGCTGGCAGTGGGACCGCAGATACCCCCACCCTGGCGGTTCCTGGTATACCTTCTTCTCCCAACATACCTTCTTCACCCAACCTGGCGGTCCAGCCAACGGATCAAGCCTCCTCAAGCAGCCCGAGTGCCGTGGATCCGGCGTCGGGTTTCCCATCAGGAGAGGTGATCGAAGAAAGCGAAGAGGGACCCACGGTGGTGGTCACCAACCGCCCCGAAGTGGAATCCGCCCGCCAAAGAGCGGACTGGCGCTTCAAGGCCTTGTTTGGAGACGCGGCATACAACCGCATGGTCATGCAAAGCCTGATCGAGTCGAGGATGGCGGATCAGGCTGCGGTGGGCGACACTCCAAGCCCAGGCCATGAGGGTCCCATCTCGGACGGCGACTGAAGGCGCCAAGACTTATTTGCGCTGCGCCTCTTGTTTGTAACGATAGATGGCGCGGCGCAGTTCTGCTGACTTCTTGCGGGCGGCAGCCACTTCGTCGGGGTTCGTCGTATTCAGCCGAATGGCGACCGTCTTGATCGCCACTGGATCCCTGCCGATTTCGGCGATCAATAACCATGCGAGACCTTCCGCGCGGACGGCAGGATCTCCGGGGGCTTTGTTTTCGAGAAACAAACCGAGATTGGCCTGGGCCTTGGCATTTCCAGCCATGGCCGCCTCGCGGAACAGGCGCTCGGTTTCTGCGGTGTCCGTTGGGACGCCATTGCCGATCTGATACATGGTCGCGAGGGCGTTCATCGCCTCGGGAATGCCCGCTTTGGCGGCGGGCATGAGATATCGCGCGGCGGCGGCAGGATCCGCCTTCACGTCCGCATCGCCCCGCAGCAAGAGCAGACCGTAGGACGATTGGGCATCGCTCAAGCTCTGGTCCGCTGCCTGTTGAAGCCATTTGGCTCCCTCTGCCCAGCGGGCCTTTTCCTCCTCCTTGTTGGCAGGTTGGGGCAGTTTGTCCACGGCCAGAAGGAGGCGTGCGAGGTTCAACTGCGAAATGGCATGGTTCTTCTCGGCCGCCATGCGGAACCAGCGCGCCGCCTCGACCTGGTCAGCGGGGATGCCAACGCCTGCCGAATACAGGTAGCCAAGATTCGCCATGGCTTCCACATGGCCGAGGGCGGCGGCTTTGGAAACCAGCTCGAATCCCTTGCGCTCGTCCTTCTCGACGCCTTCGCCCCGGAGAAGCTTTCGGGCGGACTGGAACATGGCTTCCGCATCCCCCGCAGCAGCGGCATCGCTTGGGGCTGCCGCGGGCGTGTCGATGTTTTCCGCAGGGGCGGACATGGAACAGGCAAGCAGGCAGAAGGGAACAAGAAGGAAGCGTGTTTTCATGAGGGTGTGGATGGGGTATATGAAGAATTCACTGCGGATCAACACCGCCAGCCGGTTGTTCCTGTGCCTCGTCCGCTTCCTCTTCGTCTTCCTCTTCATCAGCGGCACCACCACCGTAGCCAATGACCTCCACGGTGAAATTCGAGGCCACTTCCGCGGGAGGTGCGGGTGGAGCTTCGGTGGTCTCGGCCTGGGGTTGGGCAACGGAGGTGGTCGTCGCTGCCGAGGCAGCGGAGGCGTTGGAGACAGCACTCACACTGGGTGCGGCCGGAGCGGAAACCGCGGAGCCGGTCGTAGTGCCGCCAGCGGAAATGTTGCCGGCATTGATCACCACCTGGGCGGCGATGTTGAGATTTCCAGTGACCCGGATGCCTGCGTCTCCGGCATCGACGAAGCCTTCTGGAGCGATGAGGTCCACATTGCCCGGTTTGACGCCCTCTACCGCGGCGAGCACCCCGATGCCGCCGCCGGTGGCGAGTCCACCGAGGTCGGTTTGCACGCTGGCACTGCTGGTGTCGAACACGACGCGGGTGGGCGGTGCGGTCACCACGGTGCGGGGAGCACTGCCGGCGGCAATGTTGCCTTTCGACGACCACATGATGATGTCACCGCCACGCAGACTGAAGATCCGTGCCTGGCCGATATCGACGCTTTGGTCGGTAAAGGTGGAAATGCCACCACCGAATTCCGTGACAATGCCTGGCGGGATGAGCGGGCTGCCGATGATTTCGGAGTCCATGGTGATGCCGCCTCCTGCCACGGCGAGGCTGATGGAGCCGCCGTTGATGGTGCGGATTTCACGCGAGCGTGTCAGCACCTCGCCGCTGGGCTTGGTTTTTCCGAAGAGTGCCTCGATGGCATCATAGCCGGCATCGTATTCACCCGTGGTCGCCGCCTTGCGGCCGGTATCCCGCAGGACCCGGAAGAATTTTTCCAAGCCGACGATGGCCTGCTGTTCGGCGCTCAGATCATCGAAGTCGGTATCCCGATCGACCTTGTTCCAGTAGTCGGAAGCGAATTTTTCCGGATCGGCAAGGTATTCCGCGATGAAGGACTCCATCTGGAGTGAGCTTTGGCTGAGTCCGAGGGCCGGGCCTTCTCCGCCTTCGGCCGTGATGCCTGCGAGAGCGATGACGTCCGCTCCGCCAAAGGGCAGGAAGGGATTCCGCTGGTTGCCGATCGTCGAAATGCCGGATCCGGTGCCATCTGCGAGATTGGGGCCCACTCCCAGGTCCAGATTGCGCCCGGCGAGCACTTCGAGCACGCCCGGCCCGCTGATGCGGATGTCTCCCGCGAGGGCCTTGATCGTGCCTCCCACGGCAGTGGCGGATGGAGTATCGCCGATGTAGTTGCCGGTCGAGAGGTTATCGGCGATGGCCCGGAGGCTGGAATTCTCGTTGAAGGGGATGATGTCGCGTCCGGCGGAGACCAGCGAGATGTCATCCGCCCCGAGGTTCTGCAGATAGAATGCGATATCCGTAATGTCCCTTCCGGCGATGATGCGGGTGGGTTTGGGGGTGAAAAGTTTCACCCCGCTGATGTCCCCGCTCTGGGCGAGGATGTTCACCGGATTCAGATCGCCCGCGTGGAGGATGCGGCTGTCGTGGAGGGATGCCTTGACCCGCTGGGTGCCGGCGTCGCCGGTGAAGGAGCCGGTCTCGGTAAGGGCGCGGGATACTTCGGCAAGGATGTCGATCCCGCTGAGGGTTTGCTCGGCTTGGTTGCGACCTGCTTCCTGCTGGTAAGCCAGCGGGTTGAGGATGCCGGGGATGGCCCGCGGTGAGGCGTCCGAGAGATTGATGGTGGAGGCAGTCCAGGTCTGGATGGTTTGGCCGTTGAGCGCTCCCTCGCCTACCGGGTTGAGACCGACAATGCCACCTGCGGCGACCAGTTCGAGATTTCCGCGAGCGGACGGGGCGAGCGTGATGTCGCCCGCGAGCTTGATGTCACCGGCAAGGGAGGTGCTGCTCAGGTTGGGGGCGAAGAGATTGAAGACCGTGTTGAACGTGCCGATATTGAGCTCGGCAAGGCGTAGCCAAGGCTGGAAGTTGGAGGCGTTGAACGCGGAGCCTACACCGTTGAAGAAATTCTGGGTGGAGAACCATTGGTTGAGGATGGAAATCGGCGAACTGCTTCCCGCGGGGTTGATCTTGGTGCGGTGGGTGACATCGCCACCGAGGGACAGCACGTTGACGCCTGAGTTGGGCGCGTAAGTGCTGAAGTAGGTTTTGTACCAGAACTTGTTGTTGACGCCCTGTGGCAGCAGGAAGGGGTTGGATACCGGACCTAGCAGGACATCCCCGAGGGCGGTGACGTTGAAGCTGGCTTTGCCGACAAAGAGCGTCGTGGGCAGCCACGTCAAAGGATCCAGCGGCTCGGACCCATCCAGAATGCCCAGCGAGGCAGAGCGGGCGGCATTGGTGAGGATCGCCCCGCCGGCGTTGAGGTCTCCGGTGCCCCTCTCTGCGTAATAAACTCCGCCGTCGATGTTGCGACCCGCGTTGATACTGATATCTCCACCGCCCAGTTCCAGCATGCGGGCGGCATCGGGTGCGACGTTGATGTATTGGGGGGCATCGAAGACGATGCCATACTCGGGGTTCAGCATCCTGCCCGCCATTCTGGCATTGGTGGGTGCGGCGGCATCCATATTGATGACATCCTTGCCTGCGGTGAGGCTGATGTTTCCACCGCCCAGAGTGCCCACGCTCTGGAAGAAATTGCTGTAATCGATCCACCAAGTGGTGGAGGGAGATGCGTCGTTGAGATTGAAGGGATTGTCGGTGGAGGGATCATCGCCGAATCCACTGTCAGTGGCGAAGTTGCCGGTGTCCGAATCCACGTAGCCGCGGCGGTAGAGCCAGTTGGTGGGCATTTGCCGGCTGGAATCCACGGTCAGCACGCCATCGACAAGAGTATAGCGGCCGATGTTTTCCACGGCGGCAAGTTGGATGTCTCCTCCTGCCATGGACCATGCAGCCGGGTAAAGCTGCTGGACCGCGCCCAAGGTGCCGCCACTGGTGGCCTGGCTGGGGTGGCGGTTGCTGCTGGTTGGCAGGGTGGGCAATACGAAATCACCCTCGGTGAAGATTGAGGACGGATCCGGCAGGGCAACACCCGCCGTGTAAACCGAAGCGAACGAGTTGCGGAGCTGGACGTCTCGGCCGGCGCTGATGGTGATGTTGCCGGTGCCGGTGCGCACCACCTCGAAGCGGGTGCCGAGGTCGGTGTTGGTGCTCGAGATGCGGATGGAGTCCGCCGTTTGACCATCCACGCCGATGCCGGCGTTGCTGCCGGAACTCGTGCTGTTGGGGACTGCGGGATAGAACTCGCCGATGAGCACGGAGCCTTTGCCTGCGTCCAATTGCGAGGCCGGGAGAACCGACCGGAAGCCGCTGGCTGCCGTATCAGCTCCGGCCGTGAGGCGGTAAGACCATGACTGGGCGTTGACAGGCAGACTGTCGGAAATACCCATCAGAGTGGCGAGCCACATCTGCGAGTGGCCGTTGCCTGCGAAGGTTTGCGCGCTACCGACCTCGATGGGGGAGAAACCATCGCTCAGGGTATTGTTGAATACCAGGTCACCCGAGGCGCGCAGCGTCAGCACTCCCGGCGCAGACCTTGAACCGTAGCGGAATGAGGAAAGGTCCCAATCCGCCGCAGCTTGGGCCTGAGGATCCGTGCTTCCAGTGATGCCATTGGCGAGCCCCAGAGTGAGATCCCCGTCGGGATTGACGATTTCCACGCCCGGCACGATCACGAGCAACGGATCGATGGCGGATGCATCCGGCAGTCCTCCGAGCAGGCGGCTGCGGATCGAGGTTTCGTTGAAACTGGAAACTCCCGGCGCGCCGAGGAAGGTGGTCGCATCGGCATGGATCTGATCCCGCAGGGCCGTGTCCATGATGCCACCGGCGGGAGTATAAACGCTGAAGCCTTCTGCCACCACGGACGAAGCTCCGATGATGTTTCCGCCGAGATAGGAAATGCCCAGGTCGTTCCCCGCCGTGGTGCGGGGAGTCCGGAGGTGGAGCGTGCCGGTGAATTTTCCTTCGAAGGCGCTCGACCCTGGCTCCAGGTAGCTGCCCGCGACGTATTCCTTGACGGAGAGATCGAGGGTGGAGCCGGTTTGGATTTCGAGCACGGAGGCGGTGTTGGCGACGCCATTTTGCTGGGTGCCCGCTTCGAGCAGGATGGAGCCGCCCTTGCCTGCACTGTTGAACTTTTCAGCCGCCACGGAGAGCAGGGCACCGTTGCCGATGGTCAGGTCGCCCCTCGCAGCGAGGGAGATGGATCCACCGGTGGTGCCGGATGCATTGATCTTTCCAACCACGAGGATGTCCCCGTCGTCCGCAGCCAGCGAGAAATGGTTGGCGCGGATGTTGGAGGCGATGGTGACGCTGCCGGATTGAGCCCGCAGATCGATGGAGTTGGTAAACCCGCCGCTGGCGAGCTTCTCACTGATTTCCGCGAAGGATGCGGAGCCACGCACATCGAAAAAGCCGGTGTCGAGTTTGAAATTCCCGGTGCTGGCCTGGGTTGACGCGCTGCCTTCAAGCTTTCCGAGCACTGAGAAGAAGCCTTCGGGTGCTCTCACTTCGAGGGTGCCGGCATTTCCTCCGCCACTCGTTCCGGCCACGGAAAGGGTGGAGCCCTCGGAGACGATGACGCCGCCTTTTTCCGAACTCAGAAGAATGTTGCCGGCCCCGGCATATCGGACCAAACCATTGAAATTCTTCGCGATTCCGGCGACCGAGAGGGTTCCGCCGTTGATCTGGACATCGCCTGCCATTGCGTTCAGAGCGAGGCGGCCGGCGGGAAGCAGGATGTTGGCATCGGTGAAGATGTTCGCTCCGGTGATCGAAAGTTGCGCTCCGAGTTGATCCGGCAATTTGGGCGCAAGGTCCGAATTGTTGCCCAGCGTGACATCGTTGGCGGCGAGAATCGAATATGAGGAACCGGAGGCTCCGGTAATGAGGGGAGCCTGGATCTCGAGGTTGCCGGTCGTGCTGAAGGAACCTGTGCCTTCGACGAGCAGGCTTTGACTTGCGAACAGGGTGGTTTGATCGTAGCCGGAGACCTCGAATGCATTGCTGCCCAGACGGATGGTGCCGGCATTGGCCTGGAGCGTTCCGGAGCCGCCTGTGGCCGGAGAGAGCGATCTGGAGCCGGACGCATTGTCCAGCAGGATGCTGCGCGCATTCAACAGGACGGAGCCCCCTTCCGTCTGGCCGCGCAGTCCGCTGGAGACGAGGTTGAGGCTCTTCGTTTGGAAGGTGCCCAAGGTGCCGGAACCGTAGAGATCAATGGTCTGGTAACTGCGCAGCGTGACCCGATCCGATTGCAGGGCACTGGCGAGGGTGCCTCCCTGCAGGGAGAGATAGGATGTGCCCTCAGGTGAGGATTCCGGAGCGGAGCCACTCAGGACCACGCTGATGATGCCGCTGGAAATCGTGAGATTGTCCGACTGCAATCTGACGTCGGAGGCAAAACGGCTGTTCGCCGAGGAATCAATCATCAATGACGCCCCGCTGAGTTCAACTTGTGAGCCAATTTGGATGGAAGCCGTCCCGGATCCGTCGAGGGCCGAGCGGGTGACGACCGCCTCCCGGTCCGCACTGGCGCGGATCAGCACGCCTTCACCCGCGAGATGGAGGGAATCCGCCGAATAGGCCCCTTCGGAAACCGCTTGCAGTGATGAGCCCTCGTTCACGGTGAGGGAATTTTTGGATCCCAGGATCACATCGCTTGCCGTCAGCGCCTCACAGGAAGTCTCAAACATCAGACTGCTGGTCCGCAGTTCAAGCGTGCTTTGGCCGGCAGCGTCTTTGCGGCGGACTCCGCCGACGAGGAGTGACTCGGGGGCCCATGAATTCAACAGCGAGGTGCTGAGCGAAACAGCACCGGCAGGAGGAGCCTCATCGCCACCGACGAGTTGGATGTTCGCGAAGCTGCTGATGTCCACGTTCGCGCCAATCCCGGGGGACTGGGTTTTGAGGATGCCGGCCAATCTCAGGTCGGAATTCCCATGGAACACCGCCGATCCTGCATCCCATGGCAGGCGCTGGGGAGTGGTTCCTTCCTGACCGTCCGCCGCGGCGCTGAGGAATTTGTTGCCCGTGTAAATCTCGTAGGCCGCCCGCTGCTGGTAAACCTTGGGTGACGCAATTTCGAAAAGAGAGCGGGTGGCGGAGAAATCATCGCTGCTGAATTCGTTGCCATAGTATCCCTTGACGATATGGGAGCCTTCGCTGGTGAGGGCGGATCCGTTGAGCAACCCGCCGCTGCGGGGAGTCAGAAGGAAGGCCCCTGGCAACAGTGCGTAGCGGCTGGGAAGGAGCACGTAGGTCCCTCCTGCGAGGCTGGCACTTCCTTCCAAGGTCACGGTATCCCCGATGGTGAGTCCGTTCCTGACAAATCCAGGATCGCCATCCAGAAAAGCCGCATTGCTTCCGGTGTTGAAAGGATTGGCTGGCGAGAATCCAAGTGCCACGGAAGGAAGAATGGCAAATGAAGGGGCTACTTTGGTCCAATAGAGACCGATGGAAGGCGTTTGTCCGCTATGGGAGACGCGGGCGGACCACGATTCACCATTGTAGGTGACCAGGCTCCCCGCATCATACTCGGTCCCCTGGCTCCAAGCGCCCGAGGGAGCTCCCAGCAAATCCACGCTGCCGCCGCTACCGGGGACCCAGCGTGATGCCAGAAGGTCACCGCCGCCGCGGATGTCCACCGTTGCTCCTTGCTGCATGCGCACGCTCTCGGCCGTGAACGTGACGGACTTGGAGGGGAGCCCTGCCAAGGTGATGTTCAAGCCACGGGGATCGATCCAGGTCTGCCCATCCGTATTGATGCCAAAGGGCGCGAGGAGATCCGCCTGACTGCCATCGCCTTTTCCGGAGACGCTGGTGAGGCTGGCACTGCCGAGAATCAGGCTCTTCGTGACCGGTGCTGCGATGGTGCTGCCGGTGACGATGTTTGCTGGCGCGTCGATGTCCTCGTCAAGCGGGTCAAGATCCGTTCCATCCCAGCCCAAGGTGATGGAGCCGAGGGGGGCCCGCAGCACTCCGTTTTGGAGAATGTTGGAGGCCTGGATATTGATGGAACCGCCAGCGGACAGGGGCACGCCCGAAGGTTTTCCGGAGGATTCGATGGCGACCTTCCCTTGGCCATTGGCGTGATCGTAGGCGAAGACCGAGAACGAAGAAAGAGTCGTGGGATAGATCTGGGCGGCGGTGAGGGTGATTTCACCCGCAACACTCACGATGCCATTGCCGCGGATATCCCCGCCTTCCGCCGTGATTTGGGTTTGGCCAATCTCCAATGTGGAAAGCGTGCCGAGGTCGACAAGATCCGCTTGGAGCGAAAGGGTGCCCGTGCCGAAGGTCGGCGCGAACTGATGCAGGGGCGTCGTCGGTGATGGGGAGATTTGGAATGGGAAATCGATATCCAGCGGATGGGCCGGATCACGGAAATTCTGACCGACATGCAGGTAGGATGACGTGATGCTGACTCTCTCGCTGGTGGAGATCACACCGCCAGCGGCCAGTCTCAGATGGCTGGCAACCGCGAGGTCGATTTCGCCTTCAAAGCGGATGTTGCCGCCATAAGGGACTGAGCCACCCGAGGCAACGTATTTGCCGCCGAGGTCCAGGGAATCAAACCCGCCTTTCTCAAACCGGCAGAGGGAAAAGTGACCCATCAGCCCATAGGTGGAATCGGCCGGATCGCTGAAGGAACTGCCGATTCCAATCTTCGCTCCGGGATCGAGGATGGCATCTCCGCACTGGAAAACGACGAGATTGATATCCGCGCCCGTGCTGACTTCACCGACATTGTAGTAGCGTCCGGAGGAAATGGAGAGTTTGCCGCCGTGGGCAGTGTCCCCTCCTGCGTGGGCGAGGAGGGTGGCATCTGAAAGCAGGAATTGGCTGCCAGTCAGGTCAATCAGGCCGCCATTGGAGTCCACACGGGTCAGAACCCCGTCGGTCTTGAGCACCCCTGCGGTCAGGCCGCTTTGGGAAAATGAAGTTTGCCCTTCCTCTGACGGCAGCAGGGCGGGATCGAGGTTGAGAATCGCTGACGTGCCGGAGGCATCCAGGATTGCTCCTTTTTCCGCCACGATGTTGCCGGAGATGCTGATGATGCCGCCCGCGAGCACGGGGCCGGAATCGCGCCCGAAGTTGTCCAACTTGCGGACCGTGGCACCGGCGGTGGAGAGGGTGGAGCCGTCACCGATATGGACGGTGGCGAAGGGCCGGGATACTCCGTTCCGTTGCAGGGCGGTGAGCGGGAACGAGGATCCTCCCGTCACGGAGATCGAGCCTCCTGGCGCGGTCACGTCGCCCAGCAGCGCAATGGTGCCCGCCTTGAAGGACACGCTGGCGGCAGGGTCGGTGAGGATCGATGCGCCCGCTTCCATGACAATGTCTCCGCGGATTTCCAGCTTTTCGAGCGTGAAGGGGTCGTCATTGCCGAGGGCGGTGAAGGAGAGGCTGACGGGGTTCCGCAGGCCTTGCTCTAGCACCGTATTTTCCAGCACGAACCCACCTTCTCCGCTGTCGCGAGCGACCAGGCTTGTGATCACGGGGCGGATCTGGCTGTTGGCGGCGATGAGGACGCCGGGTTCGTAACTTTCCAGCAATCCGGGAGGGGGGGGCGCGTCCGATGCCGCGCCGATGCCGGTGAGGTTGAAACGGCTGAATCCGCCTGTGCTGAAGAATTCCGGCGTCAGATTGAGTGCACCGGAAGTGACTGCTCCGCCAATGCGCACCAGCCCCGCCTGGACGGACAGGCTGCCACCCTTCGCGCCAGAGAATCCGCGCAAAGTGGCTCCGAGGGACAAGGTGCCGCCAGTCACTCCGTTGAAGCCGGGGTCATTGCCGGTGAGGATGGAAATTTCACCCGCGTTGCCGTAACTCACGCTTCCACGAGGGGATACGTAGGCGGAGCCGGATGCATCGATCATCGATCCTTGCTCCAGGTTGGCGGAGAAAGAACGGATCTGGATCCGTCCTCCGGCGGTAACGATCGGCGTGTCGGACAGGTTCCTGCTCTCGTCCGTAAAGGTCCCGGCGGTGCTGAGAACGGCGTCGCGGCCCAGAGTGAACACCCCGCGCCCGGCGGCAGGCAGCGGATAGGCCTCCGTGGGAGGTGGCGTCAGGATCAGGTATTCCGAGATGGCGGAGGGGGAGAGATTGAAGACCGTGAAATCCAAGGAACCGCCCGAGGCCTGCAGGCTGCCGGAGATATCGATATTGGCCGCACTGAATTTGAGGGAACCCCGTGGCGCAGTTGCAAGGCTGACTCCTTCGGGAACCGTGATGGTCCCATCGGGGTTGACGATTTCAAGGGAGCCGAAGCCATTTTCACCCAGGATCTCCGGAGTCAGGAACACATTCTGGATCCGGTCATCCGGCAGGGGAATCGGGCCTTCCTCGCACAAAAAGAAGTCCGGTGTGTTGATGTCCGGCGGCTCATTGGTGAATTGGATGGCCGGTGGCGTAGGCGAATGGGTCAGGAAGTTCGGGGTGCCACCCGGTGAGATGAACGTGCGCTCTGCCTCGAAGTTCAGCTTGAGCGTGCTCGCGACGGGCGGGCTGTTGCGTTGATCCGGTCCATTGACCGTGGCACCTCGCATGTCGCCATCGATGGCCATCGACGCGGCGGAAATGGAGAGCTGTCCCCCGGCAGCGCCTTCGATGCGGGATTCGCGGGTTTTGCCGGTGAACAAGGGCGTGGCAAAGGTCTGGGAAATGCCCCATTTCTCGCTGGTGAAGGTGGTGCTGCCATCGAAGACCCCGTCGTAAACCTGGTCGGGTGTGGCTTCTCCCATGGCGACGAGGCGGCCATCCTTGATCAGGGAAGTGGTGTTGTCCTTGCCTCCTTCGTGGCGGACGTAGCCGCCGGAGACATCGATTTTAGAGCCGTTGCGAACCACGACCGATTCGCCCGCGCCGAGGGTGATGTTGCCTCCGGTGACCGTCAGTTGTGCGACATTGCGCTGAATCAAGCCCGCGAGGCCGGTGACATCTCCCAATGGAGTGCCCACCCAGAATTTTCCGCCGAAATCGCCGGTGTCATTGATGTCTACGACGAGCGTTTGTCCGCGCAGGCTGGTGTCCCGCTGTAGCGGCGAGTCCGCGAGTTCCGCTCCCAGCAGGCGGATGGCGAGCAGGCTTTGTTCCAGCGGCACGAACACATCCACGCTGCCGGCCACACTGATGGTGGCTCCGGTGTCCACATAGATCTGCCCGGCATCCCGGAGGAAGCGCTGGTTCCTGCCAGTGTAGTTGGAGGCCAGGAATGCTTCCACATTGCCGGCATCATCGAAAATCGTGCGATCCCCGTTGACGTCGCGGTAGGTCCATCTGCCGGCGCGGACATCCACCTCGCCATTGGGAGCGAGAACGACCGAGCCTTCACCGAAATGAACGGAAAGCCCCTCGATGTTGACTGCGGAGCGCTCCGGCAGTTCGGTGCCGGGGACCACGCTGTCGTTCGAGTAATCCGGGAGGATGCGTGTCACGCTGCCCTCGCCCATGACGACTGTGCCGGTGAATTGGTTGAGAAAAGAGGGACCGCCAGCACCCTGGGCGGATGAGTTGTCGAAGTTCGGATTCGATACGGCACCGTAGGAGGCCTTGATGTCGATCCGACCGTTCAAACTTACTGAGGTCGTGCTGTCGATGGCACCTTCCTGCCGGATGTTTTTGCCTGTCATCGACACGCTGCCGACTTGTGCATCGATCACTCCGGAGTTGATGATATTTCCGGCCTCTCCCACCTCGCCGACCCACACATCGAGTCCGCGCAGAGAGGGGTCCGAGGCGTCGTGGGCGGCGACGGCCACTTGCAGGCCGGCTGCGAGAATCGTTTGGCCGGCCTCGGTGGAAATGGTGCCGGCGTTGTAAACATTGGGCCCCACCAACATCACACGGCCCCCGTTGCCGCCACCGTTGGAAGGGCTCTTGAGGACGGCCCCTTTTTCCACAATCACATCGCCATAACCGCCAGCAGGTGCGGCACCGGGATCGAAGCTCGGCGTGCCGTCGCTTCCGCCCGGCATGGAGAGGGCGGAAAACAGAAACTGGGAGTCGCGATTGTTGAGCAGGCCCTGATTGATGAGGTTGTCATTGATGGGCAGGGAGGAGACGGTGAGGTTGCGAGCGCTGACTTGGGAGGATCCGCCGAAGATGACTCCATTCGGATTGATGATGTAAACCTGGCCGTCCGCCTTGATATTGCCGAGAATCTGGGTGGGGTTGGCGGAGGGATCGCTGACCTTGTTGAAGGCGATCCATTTTCCCGCGTCGGCACCACCGGCGGATTGATCGAAGTTGAGCGTGGTTTTTTTGCCGACGTTGAAGCTGTCCCACTTGAGCAATGCCTGTTGTTGGGTCTGCTCGATGGTGACGGTGACCTTGCCGTTCTTGGATGCCTGGGTGGGATTTTTGGCGCCGACCCATGAGAAGGGTTTGGTGCTGCCGCCGGTGGGCATGAGGCCGCCGGTGCCGAGACCGTTGGGCACTTTGGGCAGGGTGATGCCTTGGCTTTGGCCGGGCTTGACCTGACCTTTGATCGCGGCCTGGCGGGCGGCTGCCTGCATGTCGCGGATCGATTGCAAGGTGCGCGTCGTTTTGGCCAGCGTGTCGCGCGCATTCGCCCGCGCGGCATCGGTCGCGGCCGGGGTGGGCGCACCGCCTTGGGCACCGGACCGAGGTTTTCCACCTCCAGCCGCACCGGCTCCACCCCGCAGAAGATCGCCTGCCTGGGCATCGATGCCGGAAACGAAAACCATGAATCCAAGCACCATCGGCACTCCACAACGGAGCGTGTGACCGAACAATGGCGTGGGATGGAAAATCAGGCGTCTTGGCTTCATGGGAGATGGGAAAATGGAGGAAATGAACTCATCCGCGCACGGCTTCAGCGGAGTTTCATGAGTTCGATTTCATTGATGGCGGGAGGATGTTCTTTGAGAAGGTCGGCAAGGACCTTCTGACGATTGATCCGTCGTTTCTCCGCTCTCAGGTTGGTGACAAGTTCGTCACGAATTTCTTCCAAAGCGGGAGTCCGGGGTTCGCGGACATCGAGCACTTTGAGGATGTGCCAACCGTCGGGCAGGCGGATCGGTTTGGAAAGGACGCCGGTTTTGAGGCTTTTGACTTCGTTGAGGATGCCGGGCTGAATCTGGGATTCGCTGAGCCAGCCGATTTCACCACCCTTGCCGGCGCTTGCGACATCATCGCTGGTCTTGGCGGCGATGGCGGAAAAATCCGCGCCTTTGGCAGCGAGTTGTTGGTTTACCTCGTCCAGGCGTCTCTTTCCGGCGGCCTCGTTGGCTGGATCGAATTTGATATAAATCTGGGCGAGTCGGTAGGCCTTGGGGATGACGAGTTTGGATTTGTTAGACTCATAGGCATCCTTGAGTTCGGTTTCCGATGGGTAGCCATCCTCGGGCGTGGAAAGGGAATCCAGATAAGTCTCGGCAATCGCTTCCTCGCGTAGGCGGACGAGTTTGGCAATCACGGCGGGTTGCTTGTCCCAGTCTTTCTCAATGGCTTGTTCGAGCACCAGCTTTTGCACCAGCAAGGCGCGCACATACTGGCTGGCCGCCGCGGGATCGCTGGCGACGGCGGCTTTTTGTTTTTCATCGAGCCGGGAAAGAACCTCGGAGGTTCTCATTTCAATCCCGCCGATCTTGCCCAACACCGCAGCGTCCTCGCCTCGGACAGTAAGACCGGAAACGATGAGGAGCGAAGCAAGGACGACCGATGTGATGTCCAATTTCATCCACATCTCAAGGTTTGGGCGTGGGGGCACTGATGCGGTTCTCGATGACCTTGTCCTTGTATCCTTCCACCAGGCTTTCGACCTTTACGCGGTTCGATTGGATGAAGGGCTCGCGGGCGGAGAGCGCCTTGCCGAGGGCATACTTTTCGAAACGGTCGAGGATCTCCATGGAAGTGCGGAAGAGAGCGATGTTCTTGGTTTCCCGATCCGCGATGGTGCGGCGGAGCACGATGGCTTCCGAGGCGAGCGTGGCGCGTTCCTCTTCCTTCTTGCGGGCGACGGCGGCGGCCTTGTCATAACCATCCTTCCACTCGGCGAGGCCTTTCTGGTATTGGCCGATGCGGCTATCCCGGTCTGCCACGGTGTTGTGGAGTTTGGCGATGGTTTCCTCGTTTTTGAGTTTGTCCTCGTTGGCCTGCTTGGCGAGCAACTCTTTGGAGGCTTGGAGTTTCTTGAGGGACTCTTCGAGTTCCTTCACCTTGGCATCGGAAACGGCCTGGGCGGCTTTGGCATTCGCAGTTTCCGTCTGGGCACTGCGAAGCTGGAGCATGGTGGACTTGAGTTGCTCGCGCAGCTTGAGGGACGGATCCGCCGGGGCTTGGGCGAACGACGGCAGCGCGGTGGCTGTAAGACAAACAAGGGCGGAAATGAGGATGCGTTTCATGGCTTCAAATAGAGGCATGGGAAATTGTTAGAACTTCGCGTTGAAGTCGATCTGGAGAATGTCCGAGCTGAGCGGCGGACCGGCAATTTCATCCGAACTCATCCAACGCACGCCCCAACGGGCGGCTTTGGTGATGGCAATGTTGGCACCGAGGGTGAAGCCCTGCACGTTGGTGCCGCCGCCACCGAAATCAGAGTCGGTGAATGCGTCGAGCACAGCATCGGACTCGACGTAGCGATAACCCAATCCGGCCTGCCAGTCCCATAGCTTTTCGAGTGCGGGGTTGCCAATTACAATGCTGGTGAACCATGCGGTATCTCCGCCTTCGAAGTTGCCGAGCTTTCCTGCACCGGCGGAAGGACCGCGGTTGTTGACGGCAATCGCATCGATATCGGCACCATCGAATGCGACGTTCTTGATGAACTCACCGATGAAGGAAACACGGAAGGGATCGAGACCATCGTAGTCGACCTTCGAGGTGAGTGTAAGATTTTCGTAGGGCGAGGCGAGGCCGTAGTATTGATACTGGAACTTGTTTCCGAAATCGTTGGCAGCGGTGGAATTGTCGATATTCCGCAGCTCGCGATAGGTATTTCCCCGTTGGGCGAAGGAAGGCCGTGTGGTATCGGTGTCTCCGGCATCGCTGGAGGTCAGAGGAATGAAGGAAGAGGAAAGTTTGCCCTCAACGCCGTCGAAGTCGTAGTAGGCGACTCCGAAGCGGGCGGTGAGATCGTCCATCGGTTTCCATTCCACGCCGATTTGCGCACCCATGAGCCATTTGTCCGTGCTTTCGAACTTGGAGGGCTGGTTGGAGGCGAAGTTGAAATCGGTGTTATAAACCGGAAAATACCCCGCTGTGAAGAAGGTTGATGTCTTGTCGTTGAGCTTGACCTTGCCACGCACGGAGAGGCCATCGAATCCCAAGTCATCATCCCACATGATCTCGGATGAGACGAAGGGGTTGTTGAACCTGCCGATCGAGAAAACCAGTTCCTCGCCATCGCCGGGGCCGGCGTCGTAGGAAACGAAGGCGCGGTCGAGCCAGATGGCATACTTGGAGAAATTGCCACCCGAGCCGCCCAGCGATTGGTTGGTGGTGGTTGGCGAACTGTCAGAACCGGTGGCAAGCCGGATGCCGCCGTTGAAGCCATCGCCCAGCATCAACTCGGTGCCGAAGCGCGCGCGGAGACGGGCGCGGTGGCGGTCCTGGTCCACATTGTATTGCGGCGAGAACTGGGTGCCGGACGTATCAAATGGCGCGCCGGTGTTGATGGCTTGGAAATTGGGGAATGCGCCCGTGTTATCATTTCCATCCGGGAAGAAGGTGTTTTCCGAACGCACGCGGAGGTCGCCGAAAGGTTTGAAGCGCGAGGTCCACTCGGGGTATTGTTTCTCGCTCCACTTTTCCTCACGGGCCTGGGCCATGAGCTCCTGCTGGATTTGATCGCGCATCTGATTGCGCACCACATCCGGAATGTAGGCAATGCGCACTTCGTCTTCCGGCGCGGGCTCGGGTGGCAAGGCGGCGATGTCTTGTTGCGCAGCAGCAGTGGCGGCATCCGCTTCGGCCTGCTGGATCATTTCCTTGGCTTCTTCCTGCGAGAGGATGCCTTTGGCGACGAGGCGGTTGATCAGATTGATGGTGACGTTTTCAGACGGCGCTGCTGCTGCCGGTTTCGGCTCGGCCGGCAGATCCGTCGAAAGCGCTGGCCCCACGGTGGGATCGAGGGTTTCGGCGAGCGCCGGAGCAGGAGCGCTGGCCTCGGGAGCGGCGTTTTCCTGTGCATGAAGCGACGTGGCAATCGCGGCTGTGGCGAGCAACGAGACTTGGGTGGTGCGGGACAATTGCATGGATGAAAGGGGAATCATTGATCAGTTGACGGGCTTGCGTGCGCTGATGCGGAGGTTGATGGGCATGGGCATGTCCGCGGGTGGGCCTTGCGGCAGTTGGAGACCGTTGAGCACGCTGTTGCGGATGGCTTGATCGACTGCGGGATTGCCTGATGAACCGACGAGTTGGGCGCGGGTGATCCGGCCGCTGGAATCCGCCCAGACCTTGACGGTGAGGGAGGAAAAGGTGGCCGTGCGGGTGGAGGAATTCCGGGCGAGGGCCTCGCGGATGGTCGATTGGACTTTGGCGGCGTACCAGCCGAATTTGCTGCTTGAGCCTCTTTTTCCGGTTCCACCGAGACGGCCTTTGCCGCCTCCGCCTCCGCCGATGGCAGGACCGGTGCCACCTGCGGAACCAGGACCCAGATCCAGATCGGGCGGGGGGTCTGCGGACGGTTCTTCCGGTTGCTCTTCCTCTTCGGCAACCGGTTCCTGGGCAATCATTTCCTCCTCCTCGGGCGGCGGCGGTTCAGTCGGCGGCGGCGGGGGAGGTGGGGGTGGTGGCGGAGCGGGTGGTGGCGGCAGGGTGATGGTCATGGTTTCCTCGGCCACCGGTGCCTTCGGTGCACCCGAACCACCCCGCGAAACGGCCCAGATCCCGCCAACCAACAGGGCAATGACAAGGATTACCCATGGCAGTGGGTTCACTTCCTTCTTCTTGCGCTTCTTGGGTGTAGGGGCGGACATGACTTACTTCCCAGGTTGGGTCGCGAGCGCGATCTGGTTGATGCCGACGCGGCCGAGGACGTCGAGCACGTCCATGATGAGTTGATATTGGTTCGTGCGGTCGCCACGCACGACGACCGGCACATCCGGCTCGGCGGCCTTGGCGGCGGCGAGGCGGGATTCAAGATCGGCGATGGTCACCGGAGTGGTGTTGAGCTTGATGTTGCCCGCCGCATCGATGGTGACGGCTTGGGTCTTGGGCGCATCGAGTTTCTGGGTGGCCGGCTTGCTGTTGGCGGATGGCAAATTGACCTTCACTCCCTGCACACCGGCCGTGGTCATGATAATGAAGATGAGGAGGAGAACCAGATAGAGGTCCACCATCGGGGTGACATTGATGTCATCGAAGCTCTTTTCGTCGGCGGAGGCCATGGGGGTAATGGTTAGAGTGTGGAGTTATTGACCACCGTTTGGCTCGGCATCGTTCTTGGGGCGGTAGAACTCGGCCATCTTGGCGACGAATTCATCAATGAAGACCTGCATGGTGCTCATCACATTCTTGATGCGTCCGTTGAGATAACTGTAAATGAACAACGCGGGAATCGCGACGACCAGACCCACCACGGTGGCGAGCAGGGCGGAGGCGATACCGGGGGCGATGGAGTTGACATTCACCTCGCCGGATTTGGCGATGATGGCAAAGGTGATCATCACGCCCACCACGGTTCCGAGCAGGCCGACATAGGGTCCGCCGGCGATACTGATGGTGAGGAACACGAGGCCATCGGTGAGGCGGTGGTTTTCGTGCACGAGTCCCGCATCGAGGCTGGCGCGAATGGCCTGGATGGAGCGTCCGGGCAGGCCTTCCATCTTGTCGCTCATCTTGTGAAGGCGGTGGCGGATTTCATCCGAACCAATGTGATAGATATGATAAAGCGGGGAATCCTTCATCAGTTCCTGATCCTCCTCATCGATGGATCCGCCCATGCTCTTGATGGTTTTCTCATCGGCATGATCGAGAGCCGTGAGATCGGTGGAGAGGCTTTTCCACAAGCGCAGGAACTCCTTGTTGCCTTTTTCGATCTTGTTGAGATAGGCGTATTTCTTGATGGCGACCGTCCAGCCGACGATGATCATGATGACGCAAACACCGATGGCGATCCAGCCGTCGAACATCATGTTGTTGGCGATATCGCCGAACAACATCACGTGTTCCAACATGTGGCTTCCACCCTCCACGGCACCGCCTTCAGTGGCAGCGGCGGAGAGCATCTTCATCGCGGCATCGGTGCCGCTTTGGTTGATGAAGGCGAGTTTCACCGCAGCGGTGCTCAGGGCGGTGTTGTGGATGCGGAGTTCGTCGATATCGCCGGAAAGTCCATTTGCCGTGGCACCCAAAACGATCGGCGCATCGGATGCCGGGAGGCCTGTGGCGGCCGTGCCGTAGGGCTCACCGTTGACGAAGATCTGCGCGCTCGCACCGCTGAAGGTGACGGCGAGATGGTTCCATGCACCGGCAGCGATGGGGCTGCCGTTCGCACTGCGCACACCGCCGCTTTCGATGATGGGCATGCCTTGATCGAGCAAAAGCTTGAATGCGCCATTGCCCTCACCCCGCGAGAGGATGACGGCATTCGGTTGAAGGGCGGCGGGCTTGATCCAGAGGGAAAGGGTTGCAGGCGAGCCAGCCGTCCATGTGAGGCTGGGCGAGTTGTTGATGGAGAGGCTGGTGTTTCCCAACAAGCGGATGCCGGAACCGATGATCGAGCCTTCCGCGATGGTCGCCGGTGCGGCGGCGGCATTGCCATTCGAAGTGGCATCGGCGGGAGCACTGCCGGTCTCGGAGAAATGAAAGACCGCTGTCATGTCAGCTCCGTAAGCCTCGGTCGATGATCCCGGAGCGGGTGCATTGGCATTGCCGAAATACAGATGCATCGAGTCGGCTCCGGACTTCACATCCGGAAGTTTCACCCAGACAAATGCCTCACCCAGCAGCGGATCATAGCGCTCGATGTGATGCGGCAGGACCGTCTTGCCATCGGCCGCCACCAAACGGAGATCGCCGCCGTCCTCACGGGCAGAAGTGAACACCGTGCCATCTGCGATGCGCAGCAACAGAGTGGATTCGCCTGCCGCGCCGGAGATGGCGGAGGCGTCCAGAGTGATCTTCTGGCGCAGGGTCCAGTCTTTGTTCCACCATGCGTCTTTGGCTTCTTCGGCACTGAGGAACGATGCGGAGAGGAGCAGGGCGGCGATGCTTTGCGGGAGTCGTGTCATGCGATTGTTGGAAAATGGTTAGAAATCCGCCCAGCCGCGGAAGGTGATGCGGATATCACCATCATCGGCATTGGGTTGTTCGAGAAGGGGCACCGCCACATCGACGGAGCCATGGTAGTGCTTGCGGAACTGGATGCGTGAGCCAAGGCCGACGCTGGAAAGACCAGTGCGATTTTTCTGGCCGGAAAGCGGATCGTAAATCCCGACCATCCCTACGTCGGCAAACGCATGAAAGCGCCACTCGTCGGCAGGATTCGGGGAGGTATCGCCGCGGCCGATCAGCGTGGGCGTGCGGTATTCCACCGTGCCGAAAATGCCGTTGTCGCCCAAGGCCGTGGCTTCGAGATAGCCGCGCACGGTGCCCAATCCGCCACCGGAAATCTGCTCACTGTTGATGAGCGGCTGGCCTGCAACTTGGCCTTGGATTTTCCCAAACGCCTGGGCTCCGCCCTTCAGATCGCGGGTGTGGGCAAGGTCGCCACGGAGATAGATGAAGTTGCCGGATGCATTGAAACGCTTCTCCTCATAATCCGCCGTATCACTGCCCATGCCGCGCAAATGCAGATTGAGCGAGGTATTGAGTTCGGTGAAACTTTTCTCCGCGATCCAGCTAGCGGCGTAGTTGGCACTCAGCGGGTAATACTCGATGGGTGCGGAAATGGTGTCCTTGCCGATCACGATGTCTTCTGCGAAGTTTTTGTAATCGATGCCGAAATTGAAGTTATGGAAAAACTTCTCCGCATTCGGCAGATCCACCATTGCCCGCAGTCCGACGATCTCTCCCTTGCCTGCTACGGCGGCCCCGCCGAGGGTGGAAATATCGCTGTCCTGTTTGGTGCCGGTAAGCATCAGACTCATGGTGTCCGACGTCCGGGCAAGGTAGTATGCGGAGTAAACCAAGGCGTCTTCCTTGTTTTCCGGGGCCACCTGGAAGTTGGCTCCAAGCGTATGGCCAAGCTGGAAAAGATTGCCATAACTCAGCGCACCATTCAGGCGGAGGGGCGTGGTGTCCGCGCTGTAGCGGTTGTTCAGTTCGAGCGAGCCGTGAAGGGGGAACGTATCTTCCACCGTGAGATCGATGTCCACCGAGCCCGGCTCCACGCCGGGACGCAGATCGGGGGTCACCCTGCGGTCCGCCATGCGGTTGAGGGCGATCATTTCCTTGCCCACTTGGTCCAGGTTTGGGACTTGCCCTTCTGCCATTGACGGCACCTCACTTCGGATCCTGCTGGGAAGAAACCATTGCGCACCCTTCACACGAAGGCGACCGACCTTTCCCTCGCTGACCTGGAGCCGGATGATTCCTCGCCTTGGATCCTGTTCGGGGATGGAAACGGAAACCGTTTGAAAACCCTGTTCGTGATAAATCTTTTCCAGAGCGACTCTTGCCTGTTCCACATCGTCCGGTGTGCGGCCTGGCCCCATGAATGGATATACAGCCTCCTCGACCCGGATTTTTTCCAAGCGCTTGGACCCTTCGACCCGGTATTCACGCACATAGAAGCGACCTGTATCCTCTGCCTTCGCTCCAACTTGGACGCAGCAGAGCAGACAGAGTGAAACAAGTGTCCGTACGCAAGGATTCCCCAGGAATAACTGGAAAATCGGCGAATGACGGTGATTGCAAAGGAGGTCCATGCCAGTGCCCGAGGCGGGCCGAACTTATTCTGGCTGCCCCGTCACTTCTCAAGGGGTGTCCCGTGACGATCCTGTCACAATCGGATAAGTCACTTAAAATCAGTGCGCAAGAGGAGCGGTTCCGGCGCGCAGGGGGGGGCTGGCAATCAAGCCGTGTGCAAACAGGAGATGCCTGTAGCGGCGCTCCGGTTCCCATCGGAGTCGCCGCCACAGCAAGATTTCCGACCAATATCAACCGTTCGGATAGAGTGCGATCAATTGATCGAGGCGGGTGCGGATGGTTGCCTGGTTGCCCATCACCAGCCAGTAGTGGAATGTGAACTGCGTCGAGCGGTCGAATGCCTTCGTCGCAAGTGGCGCGACATGCATGGTGTCCGCATGATAGGGGTCGGTGGAAGCGGAAGTTCCGGTGGCCCCACAGTTCCAAGCGGTGTTGGAAGTGGGACTGTAGAGGCCTACGCCGAAATCATTCGAAAGAAAGAAAGCCATGGCCTTTTTGGGTGGATTCGGTCTGCCCCAGCCATTGGATGAAAGGAGAGGATAGTTGTAATCCGTCCAAGAGCCGTTCCCATTGTAGATCTTCGCGCGGTTCAAGGCGCGGATGAAATAACAGGCAGGCAGCTCCTGATGGCGGTTCACGGGTCCACCCCAAGCGTCTCCGGCGGGACGCAACGAGACGAGTTGGTTGGTGACCCGGATGACCTGGGACATGCCTGGCTCGAATTGGGTCCATTGTTTGATGACCGCCTGGGCCGTTTCATTGGGCACATCCCAGAGCTTCGGGCGTGTCCACGAGTAGAGGATGCCATTGTCCAGTGAAAACGAATCCACGATGGAAGGCGTGCCACTGTAACTTCCCGCCTGCACGGGATTCCATGACCATGGGCTGTAGTTGGCGATTTGCCCGGCACGGGTCAGGTTTGACCCGGAATAATACGATTGCTGGATCTCCCGGCCCCGGTCGTGGATGTTGACCAGGTTTAGGGTGCCTGCGGCGGTGGACAACCAGACGATCGAACCACCATAGGTGTTGTCCGTTCGAATCTTGAGGGTGCCGTTGTTGAGTTCCAGTTGGGCGGCGGGAGCGTTCAAGACGAATGCTGCGGCCACGATGATGGGTCCGATGATGGATCGATACATGTTTGGGGTTTTTCGGTTGATCTGCCCAATGATGGTCACTCATCATGAGCCAGCCATCATTCAGCAGGATGATGAAGCTTTGCAGATTTCTGCCGAGTTATCTATCCCGAGTTCGCGGGAAACAGCCCCGATATGATATCAACACAGCTTGGGCTCGGGCATGATATGCAGCCGAGTTGATCCTTTCCCGAAAATGATATCATTTTGATATCAATGCGGGAGCGGCGCCCTCAGCACGCCGTCGTGTCCGCAGCCAGCAAGGCTTCGTCCCAATCTTTCCATACGGGATCCAGATTGCGGGATCTCAACATGGCTGCGACTTCCGCAGCGCTGCGGGTGTCGTTGATTTGAAATTGCTCGGTCGCCTTTTCACAACCGGACTTACGTTCGAGTTCCACCCGCCTGCCCTTGACCGTGAGGTGGAGATCATCGCTGCCGGCACCTGTGTAGCCGCCGGGTTCGGTGCGGACTCCGGCCGACATGTGGGTCACGCCGAGCGTGGCGATGGCATCGCGCAAGGAAGCGGGTTCCCGTGTCGAAACCACGATGCCCACCTGGGGAAACAAGAGTCGGAAGATGGCGATGAGTTTCACAAACTCCCGGTCAGGCAGGAACAAGCGGGGATCGGGCTCATATTCGTAATTCCCCGCATAGGGGCGCATCCTTGGGAAGGCCACGGTCAATTGGGCCTTCCAGGCATGCTTCTGGAGGTATTCGAGGTGGGCGCAGAGCGCGAGTGCTTCGGTCCGCCAGTCGGCAAGGCCAAACAAGGCACCGATGCCAATTCTCCGGAATCCACCTGCGTAGGCGCGCTCCGGGCAGTCGAGCCGCCAATCGAAGTTTTTCTTGGGCCCGGCGGTGTGGAGCGTTTGATAAACCGGTTTGTCGTAGGTTTCCTGGTAGACCACGAGTCCCTCAGCGCCGTGGGCGACGATTTCCGCGTATTGCTCGTCCTCCATGGGGCCGACCTCGATGGCGAGGGTGGGAATAAACGGTTTCAGGGCGTCCAGGCAGTCCTGCAAATATCCGTCCGAAACAAACTTCGGATGCTCGCCGGCGACCAGCAGGATGTTGCGGAATCCCTGGCCATGGAGGTGGCGTGCCTCGCGCACGACTTGGTCCACGGTGAGGGTGGTCCGGAGGATCCCCGCATCGCGGGAAAATCCGCAGTAGCTGCAGTTGTTGACGCACTCGTTGGAGACATAGAGAGGGGCAAACAAGCGCATGGTCCGCCCGAAATGCCTGCGGGTCACGGCCTGGCTTTCCCGCACCAGCGACTCCAGCGAACGCCCGGGACCTGTCGAAACACCGCCGACCCCCGCCCCGTCTTCGGCGAGCATGCGTTGGAAGCGCCGCATCAGGGGAGTGGGGCGTTTCAAAAGTTCAGGAAAGACATCCGCAAAACCCATGGCGCGCGGACCATGGGCCTTCGCCCCCCTCGCGTCAAAGCCGATTCGGCTCGCAATCACACTCCTGCAGTGGGCTTGTCCCGGGAAAGCACCCCCGACACCAACGAGGCGGCGGCCCAGTGGGCGGGAAAATTACCCCAACCGATCAGAGGAAATGGGACATACAGAGCTGAATCCCATTGTCAGTCTCTCCTTTGAGAAAAATGGGGGGAAGGCGGCCGCTCACCGATGATTGGGAGGGACCGCCTTCCTGAGTTCCGGCCAGGGAGTGGAATCGCGGATTCTGTCATGAGCCTCGCGATTCCCTCCCATGGTCAGGAAAGTGTCGATGAAAACGATGGGCAGATCGTGGATGGGTGTGAAACTACTCAAAAATGATTACATCGAAGAATCCGCTCCTCGTCAAATGGCCAATCCTGCATTTGTCATGCTAGATCCTGTCAATCATCCGAAAGGTGGATGATTTTTCCGGATTTGCGGCATTTTTTAGGCCTTGACCGGAGATTGGGGTCGAAGTCTGGAAACGCGGTCCACACTGGCTTGACGACCTGCCCGATGGGGGCAGAGACTCCAGCCATGGCATGGCGGATCGACGAAGCGGTGACCCGCGGCATCATCGACAATACGGTCGAGGGCCAGACGACGGGCCGCATCTGGCTGATCGGTCGCGACGAACCTTTGGAACTCCAGCTCGACGGCGATTGCTGGCGCGATCTGGCCGGGACGCAGCTGAGGTTTGAGAACCCCTCCCCGGTCGAGAATCCGGATGCCGCCGCACTGGATGTGGACCAGACGGGGATCATGGGGGATATGACCGCTTCCCGGAAGGTCAAAATGCCAACGGTCGGCGAGGAGGAGGCGCATCGGCTCTATGACAACAACGAGCCGATCCCCTTCGAGTGGCGGAACACCCTCTATCTCGAATGGTTCAGCGAAATCAACGGCCGCGTGGTATTGGAGACTTCTTCTTTCCGCATGGAGATTTCCGACCACGAGTGGGAAATGGATGAAGACGCCGAAGAAGCCCAAAAGCTGGCAAACCTCAACTCCATGCGTGACTTCATGGCGCAGGTGATCCGCCGTCGCGAGCCGGACGAACACCCCGGCGATGACGATGGCGAGCTGGACGAATTCGCCTGGGAAGAACGCCTCAAGGAGTCGGATCGCCTGACCGACGCCTATCAGGAAGTCCTGGAAAAATACCTCGAAGACGCCGACAGCGAGCGCAAGGAGGCATTTGTGATGGGCTGGGATGGATTGCTGGATGCACTGGCGGAACGCGATGAAGCGGAAGCCCGGGATCCGGAAAATCCATCTTCATTTGGCGAAGAGGAACATTTCTTCGACGAAGGAGATCTCGACGAGGATGAGATCAACCTGCTGGCACCCGAAGATTACGTGGAAGATGAAAACGACCATCCCCTGCAAATCCAGGCGCAGGAGTTGGCGATGCGGGCGATGGATGTGGTGCAGCGCGATGCCAGCCCGGGCACTCCCGCTTATGAGTTGGTTTCCAATCTGCTGCAAGTGAGCGGAAAACTTTCTGGTGCCCTCAACGGCCGCGGCAGTGGCTACGAACCCGAGACGGGTTATGTGCTGGCGGTGCTCAAGCGGTGCCTGAACTGGCTCAACGACGCCGTCGGCCAGTGTCAGGAACTCATTAGCCAGGAACAAGACCCGGCCCGGCTCGCCGCCCTTGACGACCTGCGATTTTCTGCATTTACCATCCGCGATGGGATTACGGAATTGCGCCGGGAGCTGAAGTGAGCTGAACCCGGACGCCAGAACTGTTCGGGATGCATTTTGCGGAGCGATTGAGTTGCCCAAATCGATCATTTGCCAAGGCAGTCCGGCGTTAGGCTAGATGAGTTTCCACACCATCCCGAGCAGGGCGCAGGCGGCGAGGGTGGGAATCACGCCGATCTTGAAGCGTTCCATCGCGAGCCATGCGCCGATTGCGATGATGGCCACGAAATAATCAAAACTCCCTCCCACGGGTCTCAAGGCGTGCCATGCAAACCAGATGGCGAGGTTGAGGATCACACCCACAACAGCCGCAGTGATGCCGGTGAGTGCGGTCGAGAGACCGGGGCGCTCGCGCAGGCCTTCGACGTGGGGAGCGCCGAGAAACACGAAGAGAAAACAGGGCAGAAACGTCACCCAGGTCGTTACCAGCGCGCCGAGCAATCCCGCCGCGAGAGGCGGCATGCCTCCAGGGTTTTGCCAGGCCGCCACGAAGCCCACGAACTGCAACACCATGATCAAGGGGCCCGGCGTGGTTTCCGCCAGACCCAGCCCGGCCATCATCTGGGTTTGGCTGAGCCAGCCGAATTTTTCCACTGTCATCTGCGCGACGTAGGGAAGCACCGCGTAGGCACCGCCGATGGTGACCAAGGCGGCCTTGCTGAAAAACAATCCTTCCTGGAAATGGATGCCCCGCCATCCCAGCCACAACCCGATGCCCAGCACCGGCAGCCACCACAGGGCGAGGCAAAGCGTGGAGATCAACAAGGTTCTCCGCAGGGTGGCTTGGGGAGCAGGCGGCAGCACTACGGCGGGCAGTTCCTCGTGGCCGGACTTTCCATGGCCTTTGCCGGCGGGGAATTGTTTCGGGAAAAGCTTGCCTCCTGCATAGCCGCTGAGTGCCGCGCTGAGGATGATGATCACGAAGTTGACCTTGAAAAAGAAGATCATCACAAAGGCCAGCGCGGCGAGCGCCCACAGGCTGGGCGATTTCAAGGCCTTGGAACCAATCCGTTTCACGGCGGAAACCACGATGGCAATGACTGCTGCCGTGAGTCCGTAAAACAGTCCGTTCACCCAAGCAATGTCACCGCCCGCCATGTAGAGCCAGCTCAGGCCTAACAGAATGAACATGGATGGCAGGACAAACAGCACACCCGCCGCAATGCCGCCGCGAGCCCCATGCAGCCGCCAACCGAGATAAGTGGCAAGCTGCTGCGCTTCCGGACCGGGCAGGAGCATGCAGAAGTTCAGTGCATGCAGGAAGTGTTCCTCCGTCATCCAGCGCCGCCGCTCGATGATTTCCTTGTGCATGATGGCGATCTGCCCGGCAGGTCCGCCGAAGCTGATCCAGCCAAGTTTCCACCAGAAGCGGAGCGCCTCCAAGAAGGTCGGCGCGGGAGGAGTTGAGTTACTGGCAGGATGGCTCATGGCGGTGTGGCCATGCTGGAGGGAATGGAGGGTGCCGGGCAAGCCGCGAAGCAAGGAGCGGAGACCTTATTGTCCCCCTTCTTGATGGAAACGAAAGAAACAACAATAAGGTCGCCACTCCTTAACCACCACTTCAAGCAGTCCGCCCACGGTGCATGAAAAGGAAAACACACGCAACGGAAACAAGGATACAGCTTCCCACAATGGCAATCAGTGGAGGGCGATCCTCGCTGGAGGCCACAGCAGACTGATCGCCAGAATCCCTACCTGTCTTGGTATCTTTGCCACCCGCTTGTGAAGCATCAGCGGAAGGCTTGCGCTCCGGGCGCTCACCATCCTTTTCACGAATCGCAAGTCCCTCACAGCCCGGCCAGTTGGCCTTCATCCAGCGGGCAAGTTCCGCAACCTTCGCGGCTTCGGGTTTTCCTTCGAGAGTCGGCAGAATATCTTTCGTGAAAGTGGAATCGATCTTCCGAAGCTCGGAAATGATGGTGTCGTAGGTGTATAAGGAAATATCGGAGAGACGATACTCGGTTTGGCCCTGTCCGAACTTGGCAGCTTGCCCCGTCATAGTGAGACCTCTTGCCCTTTCGACCATAAACGATTCGTCATACCTTGCTTCAAAAAAGGTGCAAAACTTTGACAACATGAAGAAGCGGTTTGAGTCTGTTTCCGAATCCATCAATCTCCTGAGTTCGCTCACGTCCTGGAGTTCTCTTTTCGGGGATATGAGGATCTGTTTGGCCACGCTAGGAATCATTCCATGGCCTTTGTTGGGATTGCGAAACATCCATTCGGCGATTGCTCGAATGATTTCCTTGTCACTCAGTCCATCCAGTGTCCGCCTCCGCACGGCTTCTCTAGCAGGCGAGTCTACCCACCCGTCGGCGTCTCGGATTCCATTGGAAATTCTTTCGAAGACCTCGTCCGAGACAAGCTTTTGAGGGCTGGCCACGCCAAGTGCTCCCAGCGCGATCCAAACGCAAAAGGTTTTCAGCTTCGTATGAAACCCCGCACGGAAATAGGCAAGCCCCACCCGCATGGCAGCCGAATGCGACAAGATCCTTTTCATATGCGAATTTCTTCGGGCGCAGGTTGCCTGTGGCGTGGTTTGGAACAGGCGGAATAAGACGCTTCCGGGAGGCTCATGAGCGAACTCCCTGACTGCCGCGCTGACAAGACAAAAGGCGCGACAAACGGCGCGGCGTTCGCCACGGGCTGCACTCGCCAGCCCCCTCCGCACTCCTTGCTCAGTCATACCAAAACATAACCCTGAATTCCGAGATGCGCACCAAAATCGAAACGCAGAGGAGATGGGCAAACACGTAACTCCGATCTGAGTCAAAAAGAACCCGGAACATACGGAAGGTGATAGAGTTGTGGGTCGGGTTGAACACCCTCAACGAATGAATCTCATGGATTCTCTAACCTCTTCATTTTCCGTGTATTCTGTGGTTTCCGTGGTTCCCCATCTTCCTGTTTGGGATAACTCCATGGCTCGCAATCGCCGTGGATTGTGAATTATGCGCTACCTTCATCGATTTTAGAGTATGAAGCCGTTGGTGAAATGCTGGACGATACCCTCAAGGCCCTCGCCAGCGACCTGATGACCGGCAGCATTGTCGGGGTGACCTTCCTCAAGGCCCTCAACAAGCTTAACCCGGGACTCGATACCCTGCTCACCTCGCTCAAGAGCGTGCGCCGCCGCAAGCCGGCCAAGCCCGCTCCACCCGCCAGCTGAGCCCGTCCACCCCGAGAACCAAAAAACCACCGCGCCCCCGTCCACCCCGGACGGGGGCGTTTTCACTAAGGAGTGGGGTCGTCTCGCCCCCACAAGCCAAGGAAAGCGAGCGTATCGCCAAGGAAGCTTAAGGAGTGGGGTCGTCTCGCCCCCACATCCTCTCCAATCCCCCCAAAAAAACCTCCGCTCCCTCCCAACCTCCTGTTCCAAAATCCCCAACCTCCCAACCCAATCCCCAGAAAATCAAAACCTTGCCTCTCCCCACCCTTCGCACGAACGCAAAAACCCTTCCCACGAATGCTCTCCAACCTTCCCGCGAACGCAAAAACCATTCCCCCGAATGCTCCCCATCCTTCGCCGGAACCCGAAAAGCCCTCGCACGAATGCCATTCATCGTTCGCCTGAAAGCAAAAGCGCTTGCAACGAATGATCACCAGCCTACCCACCCGTAGAGAAACTTCGCACGCATACTCCTGGCCTCCCACACAAAATTGGAAACCATTCAAGCGAACGTCCTCATCGTTCGCCACGAAGGCTCAGACGATTTCGCCTCCGTGCGAGAGTATTCAAACCTTGCAGAAGAGAGTAAATTCTCCTACCGAATGTCCATAAGGCAGCGCGCTGTAACTTTAGCCCTTCAACGGAAGGGAGAATTGCGTCTCCAAAATTTCGAAATACCTAGCACTATTAAAGATATGCAATTTGATGTGGGCGCGCTTTATTCGGCGGAGGAAATTCAACACCAATTGGAAGTTGGTAATGCAGGTGGTATTCGTGTGTCGCTTGACAGCAACCGACATGTGCGGCGGGTAGTGTTGCTTACGGCCGCTCCTACCGCAAAAATTGAGCGTGAAAATCCATATCATGATCGAATCGAAGGTGACGTGCTTGTCTATTCGGCTGCCGGTTTGAATGGGGATCAGACATTGGGAGGTCCGAACAAGCGATTGCCAACGCAACCCGATACTCAGTTTCCGATCTACGGTTTCCGCTTGAATGAAAGTCGGCGCAAAGCTGAGGCCAAGCGCTGGGAGTTTTTGGGACTTCTACAGTTTCTCCGCTTTTATCCCGATAATCAAATTGACCGCGCAGGGTGTATTAGAAAAGCATGGCTATTCGAACTTAGGGTGTGCGCTGAGATTTCTAAAGTCAGGATAGCTGAAGAGAAAGCATTGATGGGCGCTGCATTTTCCGCATTTAGATTCGATCCAATGCGAGAGGAACGAACAGAAGCAGAACCAATAACAGATTTATCTTCCGAAATTCGAGCAACTGCCGAAGCGATCGAAAGCGTGCGTTCTAAAATTTTCGCACTTGATCCTCGCGGCTTTGAACTCCTTGTCAAACATGCCTTGGAGCGGACTGGCTTCGAGAATGTGAGCGTTACACGTTACACTGCGGATAATGGAATCGACGTAAACGCGCGGGTTTCGCCCGTTCAGTGGCCTATCTCTGGTATGCGTGTGCAAGTGCAAGCCAAACGATGGCTTCATACGGTTGGTCGCCGGGAAATTGCGGAGTTGCGCGGCAGTCTCGAACCTTTCGCCCAAGGCGCTGTCGTGACAACCAGCTTTTTTTCGAGAGCTGCACTTACAGAAGCCAATGCCCCAGGTCGGCAGCCGATAGTGTTAATTGATGGCTACCATTTTGCGCAAACAGTCGCATCTCATGGGATTATCCAATCTTAACTACCCATTAAATCCTTTTTCACCTCTAGCATAGCCCTCTCCAAATTCTTCGTTTGCTCATCTTCGCCGTAGCCTTTCTTTTTGAGCCATTTTACAGTTTTCGCCGCAATTTGAGTTAGATTCCCTTCAGCAGGAAGGGGGATCTCAAACACTTCGCTGCACTCATAACTCGCACGAGCAGCGCTTTTGATAAATGATTCCGCAAGTCTCCTCTTCGAAAATGAATGCAGATAGAGTTCACCTGTGGATCCTCCGAATTGAACAACCGCAAATATTCTTGCGTCTTGACTGTTTCCTTTCATAAGGCCGATTTCCGCGGCTTTCATGCTGACCTGCAAGTATTTTTTCTATCCTCTACGATGGCATGGACATTAATGCCGTGCGCACTCAAGGTCTTCCACTCGACTCTTTGCTTCTCATTGAAAATGCAATAGGCAGACGCCGTTCCATCCGGACGAAACGTGACATGTTTCTTCAACAGCTCCGAGGTGATGGAGAAAACGGCGGCTCGGTCATCCTCAGGAATGGATTTCCATGAAGCCATGGCCTGTTTCGCGACTTGGTTGAGAAGTCTTTGGGAATCGACCTGAGCAGCGGATAGAGTGCAGGAGAGGAGTAAGCGGTCAACAGAGCCCCTCTGGCATTTTTCAAAATTACGAGAGACAGAAATTATCAAAAGAAATCTTGGCATAGCGGCCCGCAGAGCTACGTTCGCGACAAATAAAAAGCGCCCTGAATTCTCCCCATCTCGCCAAATCCCGGCGTCTAGCGGAGGATTCTTCCTTTCAGCGTTTCAGTTTTCAGCATTTCAGCTTTATCCCAATCCCCCTTTTTCCCCCGCCTCCGGTCGGCTGCCGGTTCTTCCAACGGCCTTCACCCCAAAATCAAATTCCTACAATTTATGAAACACCTTTCCCGCGCCTGTGTATTTGGTCTCCTGCTGCCCGTTTGGGCCTCGGCGGAAATCACCGTCTTGCGCGAATATCTGATGGGAGACGCCGATCCCGCGATGGTCGCGGACGCCGTCGTCGTCACTTCGAAAGATAGCGCGGGCGGCGCGGACCTCGTCGCGGCGGGTGCGCCGCTTTACTACCGTTCCATTGAGCGTCCCCGCTTCGGCCAGCACGGGCAGCCTCAGGTCGGCGTCGGGGTGGAGTTCGATGGTGTGAGCTCCCTGACCGCCACGGGACTGCCGGAGTTGGTGGATAACTTCGGCGTGGAAGCTTGGTTTTTATCCAACGGAGGAGCATTGATTATTAAGAACGGAACATCGGTGGGAGGTTGGAGCCCATCGGCGCAAGGCTGGAGCCTGGAGTGCGCGGATGGTGTCATCGGCGATCTTGATGACCGAAGCGACGGTGATGGCTATCCCATAAGCTTGCGCAGTGATTCCATGACACTTGGGCAATGGCATCATATCGCAATGGTTCGTGATCAAGGGCTTGCCCGGCTGTATGTGGACGGAGTTTATGTATCGCCAGTGGCGAAAAGCGCAGCGCCGCTACCCACAAGCGACCCCTTCATCATTCAAGGCGGCAACGGACTGATCGATGAAATACGGATTTTCTCGTTCTTGCCGGGCCAGTTTCGGCAGGAGGATCTCTCCTATCCCATGCCTTCCGCTTCGCCCTTGGAAATCGCCAATTCCGGCAGCGAGGGCCTGGATCTTCGCTGGCCGGGAACGCGATTTAAGCGCATTTTGGAGACCACGACCGATCTACAGGCGGGTGAATGGACAACCCTCGCCGACCAGACCACCCCGATGACCAACGCTTTCTACCAGGTCTCCGCGCCAGTCGCAGGTCCCCGCCGGTTTTTCCGTTTAAACGGACTCCCTCCCGCCTCCGAATGGAAAGGCCGGATTAAGTATTTTAACTTCGGATTTGGGGCCATACGCGAAAGTGAACTTTTCGCGGAAGTGGATGCGTCTTCGATTCTTGGCCGCAGTGCAAGAATCGGGAACGGTTTTGCCGGAGCCCGAGATTTTGGTTTTGATGCATCCCCGTGTGTCGATCCGGCGACGGGTGATTCGAGCGCCCTCCATTACGAGTGGGATATTTTCGCCCCAGCTGCGTATGCCGCCCAATTGGGGACAGGATCTCTGACACGTCTTAGCGGCATAACAGGCGAAAAAACTTCTGCCTTACATCTTAAGCCAAACTCCCTGCCTCAACTTGCCACGATTGCCGGCGATTCCGAAGCTACCTGGTGGCGGGTAAAATTGACCCTCCGACACGAGCCCTTCGATCCCAACTCGCTTTTCCCACAGGAAAAAACCTATTGGTTCCGTATTCGCTACACGGCATCGGCGCTGACGGTCGAGCAGGCGTATGCGCAGCTTTACCCGGCAGAGGGGCTTTAACCCACCGACACCGGAACCAGGGTCATGGTGTCGTTGCCAAAGATGTCGATGACCTTGAATAGGGGACCCCACTTTGGATTGGTGTCGACCGCGGCTCAAGACCCTGAATTGGCCTCATGCGCTCATCATTCGCCACATCCATCGCTGGGTGGAACGAATCGCCCGGGAGGGGACTTGTCATGATCAGGCTCTGTTCCCCGCCACCTTGGTGGCAGGAGAAACCCTGGCACCGGCATCTGCCCGCCCGGCTGCGGGTTGAGATGGTGGGCGCAATTGAAGAAGCTTCGCGCATCTCATGGGCATCGACGCTCATAGAGGCCGCTACATGCGATGTCATGAGCGCCGTGAGCATGTGGAGGGGATGGACTTTCCGTGGGTTGAAACCCACGGCTACCGTCGGCTGTCACGCTGTGACAATGGCGAGGGGCTCCTTGGATGGATCCGTAAATCGTCTTAAACTGCCACCTACTTCGCCCGCGTCATCCCCGGCGGGAGGTGAGGATCCTTGGTCCCACGTTGCACGGTGGGGGTGGGAGTCCCGGAACTGGGGGTGAAGTACTTCATCGGATCGGTCTCGATGGCGATCCACCTGCCGCCTTTGAACTCGACCATGACACCGGATGGAAAGAGCACATGGCCTCTGGGCTTCCACTCACCCCAGGCGGAGGTTTTCGAGTTCCAGGAACGATGGGCGGCGGAACCCAAGGAAACGAAATAACGTTTGGTGATCCCGTTCAATCGGTCGGCCTCGGTGAGAGCTTGGGCGCGGATAGAGCCCACTTGGAGATCCTTCCACTCGACTCTTTGCTTCTCATTGAAAATGCAATAGGCAGACGCCGTTCCATCCGGACGAAACGTGACATGTTTCTTCAACAGCTCCGAGGTGATGGAGAAAACGGCGGCTCGGTCATCCTCAGGAATGGATTTCCATGAAGCCATGGCCTGTTTCGCGACTTGGTTGAGAAGTCTTTGGGAATCGACCTGAGCAGCGGAGAGAGTGCAGGTGAGGATGAGAATGGCGAAGAATTTCATGAGTGGGATGAAACCTGATTGCGGGGGGATCGCAAGGGAGGATCGGTTTTTTCTGAACGGGCATGAGGCGGTGCTCCTTTTTCAGCCGATTCATTACCCAATATTTCCTCGGCAAGGCACGAGTGATGGGCTATTCGATTCGTGTGCGAGAGTCGCATTGTTTCCCATGAGCACCAACTTTCCACACTAATCGCGTTGATTTGCATCAATATCACGGCAAACGCAAACCGGGACAATTCTGGTATCGGATCTCCGATTAATATGCATGCCATCATCATCTTCACGTTGAATTTGATACAGCCACTTCTAAATGGAAGGACACCGGTTCCTCTCCCGCACCAAGTTAAGACAATATGACAAAATTCAAAGAAGTATCTCACCTTTTTGTTTTTGGTTTTATGATAAAAACGGAGGCTTTTGCCGCTGATTCAGGTGATTCCTTGCCCGAAGCTATTTCAGTTGCCGAAGCGGTGACATATATGAATTCCGATAAGGGCAGTGCATCAAGACCCCGCGAGATCGCTGCTTTGGCCGTAAAGGCCAAGAGGCTTGATTTAGTGGATTTATGCCTCGCGGATAAACTGGGAATGACACACGATTTGATTGACCAGTTGGAATTAGCGCCTGACAGTGAATTCAAGGATCAAATCATCATCCGGATTATTCGGGGGAAATTCGGATGGAGTGAATCCGAATGGGGATCTCACGGAGTGCCCATGGTTGGCAAACTATTCTCTGACATCATTGAACGCCGTCTCCCCGGGATTCATCCTGAACCATCCATGTTTGCTTCTGTCACGGCTCGTCATGAACTGGCGGATAAACTGGAAGCCGCAATAACTCGCGAATCCTCCATAACGAATCCCAAAAATCCTAAGCCGGGAGAAACGCCCACCGAAGGCGAATCTACCGCGACCGATACACCATCAATGCCAAGAAGCGGCTCCTCTTCCATTTCAGGCAAATCGACTGATTTCAATCAACCCAATTGGATGAATTACTGGTGGTTGGTCATTGCCGTGGGTGGAGTGGCTCTGCTGTATGGTTTCAAGGGAAAGCTGAAGGATCTTTTTCGTCGGTAGACGTAACAACTAGGCCGGGACCTTCGGCCTGAGTCGAGAATTGGATGAGGAGCTTTTGGGAATCGACCTGAGCAGCGGAAAGGGTGCAGGTGAGGATGAGAATGGCGAAGGATTTCATGGGTGGGATGAAACCCGGTTTTGAAGGAGATGGCAATGATGGAGCGCTGGCTTTAGCCGGCCCGTGTAGAGGAATGGAAAATCTCAGATGCTGCTGCGCGCCTTGGTTTCTTGTGGGTGGCATCCTTCTTCGCTTACCAAATTCATGCGTCGCGGAGCGACGCTTGAAAACGGATGCAATCCCACCCCATCCAACACGTTCAACCGTCGCGCCGCGACGGAAGAAAATGCGTGACTTGTCCCGGGCGTTGAAACGCCCGGCTACCATCAATGGTCGCTCTGCGACCGGATAGCCTCCTTCATCGCAGCGTTCCTGTCGATTTGTGTATAAGGATCGGGGTTGAAAACCACGACTACCGTCGGCTGTCACTCTGTGACCATGGGCTGGATGATTCCGTTATGAACGCATTGGGAAAAAGCGACGTTTCTTGCACCTCGCCGAGCGAAGCCATAAGTCTATCTCCATGAAAACCCTGCGCATCACATTCACCAAGGATCTAGCGCGGGCCGTTTGCCTGATTCGCTATCGGGAAACCAGCTGGCCGGAGGACTCGGTATGGGAGGGGGATCGCAAGGCGTTTCGTCTGGGTAACGGAAGCATGATCCATCCCAAGGCCTCACTGGAACTTCTGGAAGAGACCGTGGCCCATCAAGCCCGTCAATGCGGGGCTTCGTTTGAGATCGAGGATCTCGGCGGCGAAGTCGTCCGGTGGACTGATGAGGTGATCTGGAATGAATCGATCAAGGAGTAGTTCGCCCGCTTGAGGATGGAACAATTGGAAAAGGCGACAGTAAGATCGCCGCTCCTTAGAGGGCGAAAACCACTCGACTCCGGGGCGGTCCCTGATGCAGATTCCCGCGCATGAAACCCCGATTTTCCGGACCTTCCCGCGAGCATGGCAAGCAGGCGCGTGAGAACCGCCATGTTCAGGAGGTGGAGAAACCGGTGCCTTCCCTCGATGAGGACGACTTGATGGCGATCGTGGCGCGGCATGAGGTTCCCTTTGTGTTGATCCTCGATTGCGTGCAGGACCCCCACAATCTCGGGGCCATTCTGCGCACGGCGGATGCTGCCGGGGTGCACGCGGTGGTGGCGCCCAAGGACAAGGCGGTGGGCATCACGGAAACAGTGCGGCGTGTTTCGGTGGGAGCGGCCGACCATGTGCCATTCGCCCAAGTGACCAATCTCGCGCGGACCATGGAGAAACTCAAAGCCGCTGGATTGTGGCTTGTGGGCACCTCGGATCATGCCACGGCCAAGTCGATTTATGACATCGATCTCAAAGGCCCGCTCGGTCTGGTGATGGGCGCAGAGGAGAAGGGCATGCGCCGGCTGACCGAGGAAAACTGCGATTTTCTGGCATCCATCCCGATGGCAGGCAAGGTCGAGTGCTTGAACGTATCAGTCGCCACGGGTGTCTGTGTGTTCGAGGCCGTGCGGCAACGTCGGGTGGTGCCATGAAGCAACCGGTCCGCATTCTATCGGATCTCCACCTCGGGCACAAGGTATCGAGAATCGCTGAAATTTCCTCTTTGCGGCCATTGATCCGCGGGGCGGGAACGGTGATTCTCAATGGCGACACTTGGCAGGAGTTGGCCAAGCCGTTTCGGGAGCGCTCGCTGGTCATGCTTCAGGAACTCAAGGCCCTCTGCGCGGAAGAAGGCGCGGAAATGGTCTTGCTGCCGGGAAATCACGATCCCGGTTGGGCAGGTCCCGGCTGGGTCGAACTTGCGGAAGGCCGCATCGTGGTGACGCATGGCGATGCCCTGTATTTCGATGGCTCGCCGTGGAAACGCGAAATTCTAAATGCCGGGAAACGCGTGCTGGAGTTGTGGCGGGAGCACCCACTCGCCCACCACGATGTGGAACAACGCTTGGTGCTGGCCCGGAAGATTGCGGCGGAGTTGTGTTCGGTGGAGCATCCGCTGGGTCGCCACTTGGTGCAACGCGCATGGGACGCCGCCATGCCACCGGTGCGCGCCATGAAGATGATCGAGGCATGGCTGCACCAGGGGCGCATGGGTGATTTGTTTTGTGAAACTTATTTTCCGAAGGCCGAGATCCTGATCATCGGCCATTTCCATCACCGCGGTTGCTGGCGCTCCGGCAAACGCACGGTGATCAATACCGGTTCATTTCTCAATCCAGGGCGGGCGATGTGGTTGGAATGGAATGATGGCTGGCTCAAACATGGCATGATCCATGAATCACCGGAAACCTGCACGCTCGGCCCCGCTCGGGATATCTGGCGCTTTCCGGATTATTTGGCGAGGCGGAGTTGATAAACCACTTTGTGCGCGGTGCTGCCGCCGATGCCAGTAAAGATGCCGCCACCGAAATCAAGCGTGATGCGATTGAGATCCAGGACGAGGGTCGTGGGGTTTTTGGTGAGAGACTTGGCGAGGGAGCCGGTGTAGGTTTTGGTGATCATTCCGACCTGATTGGAAACGTAAGTGTTCGATGCAGCCGTGGAGGCGATGAAAGGAAGACTGAAGGACTGTGACTTGAGTTTTCCGTTGAGCTGGCCCTTGGCACCGATGGTGAAAGCGATCTTATCCTTCACCTTGAAGTTGGGCATGCCGCTGGGGACTTTGGTGGGCTTGTTGCCGGAGCCGGTATTGACGGTAGCCGTTACCTTGGTGACCACCATGTTGAACTTGGTGCCCGGCTTGAGATCGCCGAAAGTTTTCTGGGCGGCAGCCTGATGCACGGGAAGGATGAGGGCACAGCAGGCAAGGGTCTTAAGCAGGAGGTGTTTCATGATTGGGCGTGGTTTTTGTGATGAATGGTAACTCGCGCGAAACGTTCGCACGTTGATGAAATCATCCAAAGCCGCTGCGGATCGCAAGCGGGAAATGCGCCATGCTGGCACGCCGGGTCAGGCCCCCTCCACTCGTGCTCAGGGCACGCGGAAGATTTTCTTGTTCGACGGATCGCGCGCGAGCTGGCCGGAGGTGAAGCCGGTCACATCGATGATATTGAATGGCTCGTAGGGGCTGATCACTTCGCCCGGTTTTGCCGTGGATCGAGCCACCGGGTATTCTCCAGGGCGGGTGAGGGCGGCTGGCGGCGTGGGGGCCGTGGGCGGCGGCGCCACATCGGTGGGTTGGCCGTATGCATCCGTGCTTTGGTTGAGCGACTGCCCATAAGGGTCCACGGGCACAGGTGGGAAAGGTGGATTCGGGGTAAAGCGCGGAGGCGGCACCGGCGGCGGTGGAGAGCAGGCGGCAAGGATGATGGCAGCTGCAGCGGCGGCGGTGAGGGTGGTTTTCGACATGCGCTTGGGACGGTGATTGGGAAATCTGTATTCGATCCGGAGTCATCCGGCAATCAGATGCTTCGAGAGAATGGCCAGCTTGCGGAAACGGGAGACGCGGTATCGTTTCCCGAAGACATTAAAGCCGTCGGCGCGCATTTGTTTCAACAAATCCTGATAGACCCCGGCCATGATGCGGGCGGGCGTAAGCGCCTTGCGATCGGCCGCAGGCATGACCTCCGCCGCCTCCCGGAAGTATCCCTCGGCCCGCGCAGCCTCGTAGTGCATGAGCTTGAGAAATCGGGCGTCGTGAGTCTTGGCGGCGATGTCTGCAGGGGTGAATCCGAAGCGGGCGAGGTCGTCTGCGGGCAGATAGATGCGCCCGCCATTTTCGTGATCCTCGCCCACATCGCGCAGGATGTTGGTAAGTTGGAGTGCCCGACCCAGGGCAATGGCGTAAGTTTCCGAGGCGGGATCGCTGCAACCGAAGATGCGGATGGAAACCAAACCCACGGCGCAGGCGACCTTCCAGATGTAGTCGGACAGCGCCTCCCAATCGGCAAAAGCCTGCGGGTGCACGTCCATCAGGCAGCCATCGATGATGGCAAGCAGCAGGTCGTTGGGGATGCGGTGGCGTTCGCGGACAGCGAGGAGCTGGGATTGAAACGGGTCGGGACGATCGAAGCCACTCTCCAAGCCCTTCCGCCATTGCTGGAGAGAGGCGAGTTTTTGATCTGGCGGGGAATCAGGATCATCCGCGAGATCATCCATCACGCGGCAAAAGGCGTAAAAGACCACCATGTCGTCACGCCGATCGCGCGGGAGAATCCGCAGGGCGAAGGCCAGATTCGATTTCGCGCGGCGGGTGATTTCCGAGGCGTCCGGCACGGCGGTGTCAGCGGATGAAGCCCCAGTGGCCGGTGGTGACGGGCCAGAGGGAGAAGAGTGCCGGCCCGACCAGGTTGAATTCCTTCACGGGGCCCCAATAACGGGAATCGAGCGAATTTCCAGTGTTGTCGCCGAGCGCGGCATACTCGCGCATGCCAGGCACGGCCTTGGCCTTGAGGGTGAGGGTATCCTCGGGTTTGGCGAGATATTGGGAAATGAACTTCCCGCGGCCCATCGCCTCGCGGGGATCGGCCAGGACGTATCCGCCGGAATTGATGGAAAACGCGCCCTCGCCCCGGATCACGCGTTGGATGCCGGGTTCCTGGGCGATTTTCCCATCGACGAGGAGATTGGGCGATTGCACGGACAAGGTGTCACCGGGCACGCCGCAGAGGCGTTTGATGTAGTGGGAGCCGGCGGCCTGCTCACCGCTGCGCTCGTGGATGCCGCGGATGCCGAGGGTGTCGAACACAAAAACCTCTCCGCGCTTGGGTTTGCGGAAATGGTAGGAAAACTTGTCCACCAACACGAGGTCGCCGGAGTCGATGGTGCCCTCGCAGATCACCGTTCCCTTGGGCAGCAGGCCATTGTTGCGGCTGGCCAACTGGATCGCCGAGCTCAGACCGATCAAGGTCGAAGGGCCCGCCGGGGCTGGCAACACGACGGGCTTGGAATCCGTGAAATGCATTTCCCCACGGCTGAAGAAGTGGAATTTCTGCACGTCGCGCACGTCCACCCGACCCTCGCGGGTGACAGCGAGGTGGCGGTCCTGATCATTGACGAGCTTCACATAAGTGCGGCCACGCAGGACCTTTTCCACCATGCGCTGGGGAAATGAAGGCCATTTGGACTCCGGTGTGGGAGTGCCGATGATGCCATTGAGCGTGGGCTGCATGGACCCGGTCGGGATGCGGAACGGTTGAAGATAGTAGGCACGCAGCCCTAGGGCGATCACGATGGCCACGAACATCACCTCCACGTTTTCCTCGAGCCAGCCGACGGGTTTTTCGTAGGGCAGCGCATTTTCGCAGGTGGCCCGGATTTGCTTGGAAGCCTCATCCACGCGCCCACGATCGCCCGACTTGATGGCGGCAAGCAGATCGCTGCGGCGCGACTCGATCTCCGCGACGCGGTCCTCTTTGAGCAGGTCGCGTTTGTAATGCACAAACTTGCGCGCTCCCTTAACGAGGTGCAGGGCTTCGCTTTTCCACTTCGGCGTGAACATGGCGGCAGTCTCGCGGCAGTTTCCGGGAACTGCAAGCGCGGAGAGAAGGCGGAAAAGGGGCTCGCAATCAGGAGTCGGCTGGCAGCGGCCTGATCTTGATGTTGCGGAAACTCACCTGGCCGTGGTCGCCCTGGAGCGCGATGAAACCTTTGCCGGACTTGGCGAAGCCGGGCATGGAGCCGAACTTGCTGGCCGCCACGCGCTTGTTGAAATCCTCGCTGCCGAGCTGGTATTCGAAGTATTTCCGGCCGTTGATTTCATGCACCACCTTGTCACGGGTGACGAGCAGGCGAACCTTGTTCCACTGGCCAGCGGGCTTGGTGGCATCAAGGGGCTTGCCGGTGGCGGGGTCGATCTCCGGCTTGTAGAGCCCGTAAAGCCAACCGCAGCGTTGGGGATCGGCCGCCTTGGCGTTGTCTTCGAGTTGAAACTCCGGCCCCGTGGCCCACACCGCACCGCCCTGTTCGGTCACGTGGAAAATGATGCCGCTGTTGCCGCCTTCGGAAATGTTATACTCGAGTTGGAGGTCAAAACACTCGAACGCCTCGCGGGTGCAGAGGTCGCCAGCATGATGCGGATCCGCGCAGACGAGGTATCCTTGTTTCAACTGCCATCCGGCTTGGATGGTGGTTTTCTTGAAGTTGTTCCAGCCATCGAGAGATTTGCCATCGAAGAGCAATTTCCATCCATCCTTCTGCTCCTCCGCCGTGAGGGTGTTGGCAGGCTGCTGGGACTTGAGGTGGGTTTTCCATGCGGCTCCGAGTTCCTCCAGCGTCTTGCCGGTAAGGGTTTTCCAGAGCGATTCCTCATATCTCCCCTCGCGTGAGGTGGCGTTCAACCGGGCAAGCAAATCCCCCGGATGCTCCGCAGCCACCCAGTGGATGAAGTTGGCGGAAATGCTGTAGCTGCCATCGTAGTTCACCTCCTCGGCACGACTGGGGGGCAATTCCGCTCCGTGCGATTGCGGTTCGTAGAGAAACCAGCGGACATAGTCGGCGATGCCTTCGGTGAGCCAGCCGGGTGGCTTGTGAGGTCCGCGATGATATTGCTGCACCACGTGGACGAGTTCATGCACGGTGGCCCCTTTGGCCTCACCGTTGAGATTTTTCTGATACCAATCGATGTTGCAACTCACACGCTCTCCCTGCGCCCAGGCGGGAGCTCCCTTCATGTCGTCGCGGAAAACGATTTCCACTTTTCCCGGCGCGGTGAATCCCTCGCTTGGTAGGAGCGCGACGATCCGCGGATACCACTCGGCCACGACCGGTGCGAGTTCCTTTTCCGCCCACTCCGCAAGTTCGGGGGCGGCGGTGGTATCGATGGTGATCTCCGCCTTGTTGGCAGCGTCCTTGAAAGTGTGGGCAGATGCATGGACTTGCATCATGCAAGTGCCGATGAGCGCGGCGATGGCGGAGGTTTTGAAAATCATGGACTCAGCGGCATACGCCAGCCTTGCGAAGAAAGTTGCACCCACCCATCACCCCAACATTTTCAACGGCCCGCCATGGTATCTGAATCGTCGGCCGGATAAAGTGGTGGGACAAAATCTCCGTTCGGCGGGCGTGGCTGGATGATATCCGCTGTTGAGATAGGAGGTGCCGCTCAACATGCCCGTGGCATTGGTTCGAACTACCTGCGGCTTCAGACGGAGATCGAGCCGTGATGTTTATTTCTGCGAAAATTTCCGCCCCTTGCCGCGTTCCCAGGCAGTGCGGACGCTCTTGTAAATGGCGGAAAGTTCCTGCTCGGACATCACGCGGTATTCGATCGAGCGGGCGTGGGTGGTTTCAGGAAATTTTTTCACCACCATGTTCTGCACGCTGGTCCCGGCCCGGCCGGCTGCCTGATCCACCAACTCGCGGCCGCGATCGGCGATCTTGGCTGCTGCTTGGGCCACCTCACCGCCGCTCATCGCATCTGAAATCGGGCTGAGATAATAGAAGCGAACAAGGCCTTGGCCGAGCGCATCGACGGTCACCTCATCCACGATCACCGCGCCATCGAGCACATACTTGTGGCGGCTGATGGCGGAAATGCGCTCCAGCGCCACCATGTATTGGCCGCCGCCCACGCTGGCTTCCCAGAAACGGTTGGGCACCTCGACATCGCCCGTTGCCTGGTTGGTGGGGGTGGTGTTTTGAGCGCTGGCCACGAGAGGGGCGGCGAGCAGGGCAAGCGAGAGCGCGAGAGTGGGTTTCCTATTCATGGAGTGAAGTGTGATACACCGAACGGGATTTGGCGAGCCTGTCTCTCATTGATTAGGAAAAGTTAAGGATTGTCAGAGCGAGCCTGAAATTGCAGCATTCTGCCATGGTTCGTTATCGTCCGAACGTTGCAGCGCTGGTGGTCAACCCATCCGGCAGCCTGCTCATTTGCGAACGCTCGACCGTGCCCGGAGCCTGGCAATTTCCGCAAGGCGGGGTGGATGCGGGCGAATCGCTGGAGCAGGCCTTGTTCCGCGAGGTGCGGGAAGAGGTGGGACTGGAACCTCGGCATTACGAGGTGATCAAACAGCGCGAGGGCTATCGCTACCTTTATCCCCTGAACGTGCGCGGCAAGAAGCTCCGCAAGCATGGCAATCACGGCCAGGAGCAAACTTATTTCCTCTGCCACCTCAAGCCCGGCGCCCCGCAGATCAACGTGAACCAGAAACCCCGCGAATTCCGCGCCTACCGCTGGATCCTGCCGGAGGAGTTCGATCTCGACTGGCTGCCTGCCTTCAAGCGCGACGTTTACATCGAGGTTATGAGGGATTTTTTCGGGATCGATCTGAAGCCGCATCTCTAACAGAAATGCCCGCCGGATCGCTGCCAAGTCCGGTGAGTAGGGCGAGCACGCGCATTGCAAAACCGAGACGGTTCTTCCATGGCCGCGCAGGGCGGACGATGTCCCAGCCATTGTTTTTCGCGATCTCCGTCAGGCGCGCGCCGGGATTGACCACGGTGGCGGATTGGCAAAGCGCGAGCATGGGGAGGTCCGCCGTGCTGTCGGTGTAACCATGGCATTGCCGCAGTTGGCCGTTTTCAAACCATGCGGCGGGCAAGCATTCATGCAGGCGCTCGACCTTGGCCGCGCCCTTGTGATTTTCCAGATCCGGGAAAAATCCGCCGCTTTCCACCGGAGTGCCGAGCACGAGATCGAAGCCGAGCTGCTTGCCGATTTCCTTCACGTAAAACTCCGGACTCGCCGAGGCCAGGATGAGGAAATGGCCTTGGCGGCGTTGTTCCTCAAGCCGCTCACGCAGTTCCGGATAGATCGCAGGCATCAGCGATGCGGCGAATTCGCGCGAGTGGTCTGTTAGATCCTGCGGCGGCATTTTCCACAGATAACTCAGGAATACCCGCTTCATGCCACCTGCGCCGAGCAACCCCGCCAAGGGCAGAAGGACCAGGAAAACCGGCAGGAAAACCCCGCGCCAAGGCTCCTTGCGGAGGATGTAATGGCGGAA
>JBBARN010000019.1:0-66364 GCA_040399845.1 Luteolibacter sp.
AAAGCTATAATCTAGATCTGGCAGCGATTATGGCCACGCCTGCCAATCGCCCTGTACACCCGTCAGCTCCAACTTGATCGATCCGTAAATCAGTCTAGTTTATCGGAATCATGCGTTTTTTTCAGCTCATCCTCCCGCTTCTCGCACTCGGTTCACCGATCGCCGCCGGCAAAGGGCACGCCCGTGTGGATTGGATCGCGATGTCGAAATCCTGCCCGCCCGGCAAGCCCGTGCAGACTGCGGTGCGAATGGTCATCGATCCCGGCTGGCATACCTATTGGATCAACCCCGGCGAAGGCGGAATGAAAATGAGCTTCGAGTGGAAACTTCCTCCTGGTTGGACGGCGGGGGAAATTGGCAGCCCTTTGCCCAGGCGTTTTCTCACCGGAGGACTCCCGGGTTTCGGCTACGAGGGCACGGTGCTGTTTCCATTGTTCCTCACCCCGCCAGCGGACTTCAGCGGCACTGCCACGCTGGGTGGAACGGTCTCATGGCTGGCCTGCCACGATGGGGCTTGTGTGCCTGGCGATAGCGAGGTGACCCTGCAACTCAGCGCTGGCCCCACAGCGCCATCGGCGGAGGCGGGGTTGATCGAGGCGGCAGTGGCGAAGGTGCCGGCTGCTGCTGATGCGAACTACAAGCTGCATGTGGCAGAGGATGGAAATTTCCTGAAAATCCGGATTGAGGCATCAGCGGGCAAGACCGCCGAATTTCCCTTCACCCATGCCTTCCCCGCCACTCCCGATGTGATTGATGCCGGGGCAGAGATCCGTTTCACCGCGGATGGAGACGCATGGTCAGCAAGGGTAGAAAAATCCGAGTATGCGATGCAGCCGATTGAGGAAATTACCCTCGTTTTCGAAGGCCCGGAGAGCGTTTCACCGATTTCTCTGTCATGGCAAAAAAGTCATTAGACAACATTGCATTCCTCTTCACCGTGTAAGCTCAACTCCTAACTCCATCCTGTTATGAAATCACTCGCATTCACCATCCTCGCTGGTGCCTTCGCACTGGTCGCCTCACACGCTGCGGAAATTGGCAAGCCAGCCCCGGATTTCAGCGTGAAAAACACTGCCGGAGAAACTGTGGACCTCGCCAGCCTCAAGGATAAGGTCGTGGTTCTCGAGTGGGTCAACTATCAATGCCCCTTCGTGAAGAAACATTACAGCTCCGGCAATATACCAAAGCTTCAGGAAACCTATGCCGCCAAGGATGTGGTCTGGCTTACCATCAGCTCCGCGGCTGAAGGAAAGCAGGGATACTACGATGCTGCGAAGATGGCGGAGGTGGCCAAAGAGCAGAAAAACAAGGCCAGCCATACCCTCATGGATACGGACGGCACCATGGGCAAGGCCTACGATGCCAAGGTCACGCCCCACATGTTCATCATCAACAAGGACGGCGTGTTGGTTTACGACGGCGCGATCGATTCCGATCCAAAGGATCCCGCCACCGCCGACAAGTTGTTCGCCAATGCGCTTGATGCCGTGCTCGCTGGCACAGCCGTGCAGAATCCCAAGAACAAGCCCTACGGCTGTGGCGTGAAATACTGACCCGTCTATCAGCCCCTCGCATGTCGGCTTGCGCGGGTCCGATCCCTGCGTAAGCTCACGCACGATGAATCGGAGGAAGGTGATATGGAGAGCGGCGCTCGTGCTTGCAGTCGTCTGGGGCAGCGTGTGGGCAATCAGGAGCTTCGCCGCATCCCGCAAGATCACGGCGGAGAGGCTCAATGCCCGCATGCAGCAGGCGAATTTCGCAGATTGGTCCGGCCAGCAATCGCCGCCCGATGCTGCCGAGGCGGAACGGCGTGAGGAGGAACTCCGCGAAATCGCCGAGGTCGTCAACCGCCTCGATTTCCAAGAGCGGGAAAAAAACCGGGAAAACCGCGCGGGCGATGCCTTTTTCCGCAAACTCAGCCCGGGCGAGAAGTCGTTGTTCATCGATCTCACCGTGATGGAATCGATGAATCGGTTCATGGAGTCCATCGACGCCATGCCACCGGCGCAGCGGAGGAAATTTGTGGAACAGGGCCTGCGCGAGATCGAACAGGGCCGCACCAAGGAGGAAATGGCGCGCGCTGAGGAATTGGGTGCCGATCTCCTCGAAAAGATCAGCAAGGAGGGCATGCGGGCGTATTTCGAGAAATCCAGCACCGATACCAAACTGGATCTCGCTCCACTCATGGAAGCCATCAACGAAACCATGCAGGGACTGCGTGGCAATGAATTCGGTCCTCCAAGACAATGAATCATCTCCAGACGCCGATGAAACACCGCGGATTCACGATGGTCGAACTGCTCATCGTCCTTGTGGTGGTCGCAGCCTTGGCGGGGATCGGTATTCCACTCGGCCGCTCGATGGTCGCCAAGTCCCGCCAAGCGGCCTGCCTCAACCAACTGCGTTCGCTCGGTGTGGCCTTGGAGGGATATCTTCAGGATCACCAGCAGATCCTCCCCGGCCTCAAGGCAGGCCGATCCTCGAAGACCGAGGATATTCCCGTCCTCGAGGTGGTGCTGCTCCCTTATGTGGAAAGTCCGGATGCTTTCAAATGCCCGCAGGATTCCAAAGAGTTTTCGAAATCAGGATCCAGCTATCTTTGGAATTTCACCCAAAGCGGCCGACGCATCACCGATCTCTATTTCTATGACATCGGCAAGGACAGGCCGGATCAGATCCCGCTCATTACCGACAAGGAATCCTGGCATCCCGCTGGCACGAATTTCCTCTACGCGGATCAAACCAGTTCCAACAAAGTCCGCTTCGCTGCCGGCAATCATTAACTCTCTTTTTATCATGTTAGAAGCTCATGGTCTCTGCAAATCCTTCGGTGGAAAATCCGCACTTGCTGATTTTTCCTTCAGTGTCCGCCGTGGCGGAATCTATGGATTGCTCGGCCACAATGGTGCCGGCAAAAGCACCACGCTCGGCATCATTCTCGGCATGGTCATGCCGGATTCGGGAGATGTCACCATCGATGGCATTTCCGTTCTAACCGATCGCTCGAAGGCGCTCCGGAAGGTGGGGGCCATTTTCGAGGCTCCGGCGTTCTATGACTATTTGAGCGGTTGGGAAAACCTCAGGATCCTGATGAGTTATTCCGGCGGCTTTGATGCCAAGCTTGCCAAGGATACGGTGGAACGCGTGGGCTTGACCAAACGCATCCACTCCAAGGTTCGCACCTACAGCCATGGCATGCGGCAGCGGCTTGCCCTTGCCCAGTCCCTGCTCCCGGAACCGGAAGTCCTGCTGCTGGATGAACCCACCGACGGTCTTGACCCGGAAGGGATCAAGTGGTTCCGCGACTTCATTCTTCAACTCCGCGATGAACGGGGAATGACGGTTTTGTTCAACTCCCACCTGCTCGCGGAAGTGGAATTGATGTGCGATCGCGTCGCGATTCTCCGTGAGGGGAAACGGGTGTTCGAAGGTGCTGTCGGCGGTCTCCACGAGGATGATTTCCTGTTTGATGCCGAGCTTGAAACCTGGGAAGCCGCCTTGCCCGTGATCCGTGCCATGGGCGGTGAGGTGCAGGTCCCCGGGCGTATCCGCCTGCCTCACGGAGCGGATCCCGCTGACCTTGTGGAGAAACTTGTAGCCGCACGTGTAAGGGTCCGTGCCCTCGCTCCGGTCCGCCGCTCACTCGAGGATCTTTATATGGAAATCCTCAACGGGGCCGGAAGTCCGAATTGAGAGTGCCTGTATTTCCTCCCGATTCCTTTTGTCCGCCCCGCCATGGGAAGAGGCGGCGGGTGGAGGCGCCCCTTGGATGGGGAGCGTCAGAGACAAAGACCGCAAGAAATGCGGAATAGATGGCATGCGATGAGTAGCTTGATGAGGCGGATGCAAGAACACTGCGGGCGCAATCTGAACCCCTGCAAAAATCCATTAACATCCTATGAAACAATCCATTACCGCCTTCGGAGCCTTCGGTCTTCTGAGCTCATTCGTCCTCGCCGGCACTGTTGCCACGGATCTGACAGCCCCCGCACCCACCGCTTCCAGCGATGGCTTTGCTCAGGCCCGTCGCCCGATCAGCAATCCGACTCTGTTCGACCTCGCGCTGCCGACGACCAATGTGCACCCAATCTTCATCTATCATGCTCTTCCGGATCAAATCAACACCCGCCTTGGCCCGGTCGCCGTGGGTGGCGATGTGGAAGTGTATGCCTTGCAATTTGAAATCGCGATCAACGACCGACTCTCGATCGTTGCGACGAAGGACGGCTACGTGGACATGAACCCCGGTGGTGTGACCCTTTCCGATGAATCGGGCTTTGCCAATCTCGGCGCAGGCCTCAAGTATGCATTCATCCTCGATCCCGCTTCCGGCACTGCCCTCAGCGGAACCGCCACCTTTGAACTCCCCACTGGCAACAGCGATGTGTTCCAAGGTGAAGGTGATGGAGCCGTGAACCTGATCGTTTCCGGACTGAAAATGTTGGATCAATGGCAATTTGCCGCTGGCGGCGGCTTCCAGCTTCCGTTCTCTGACGAACAATCCACCACTTCTTTCCTGAGCGCCCATGCCAGTTATGAAGTCAACAAGTGGTTCATCCCCTTGGTGGAATTCAATTGGTTCCATGTGCTCGAATCCGGAAATGGCACTGGCAACTTCCCCGATCAGGTCGGCGGATTGGTTCCTGCCGTGATCGACTTCGAAGGAGGCGACTTCTTCAACGTGGGGGCCGCCAACTCGCACCTCAACCGCGACCTTGTCACCGCAGCCGTGGGCTTCCGTTCGCGGCTTACCGACTCGATTGACGTCGGGGCCGCCTACGAAATTCCGCTGACCAATGAAGAAGACAGCCTCATGGAATCCCGTGTGACGCTGGATCTGGTCTGGAAGTTCTAATCCGATTTTCTCTGGAGTATTGGGTTGTTTCGAGCCCGGGGTGGTCCGCCATTCCGGGCTCCTTCATTTGGAAAACGAAGTGGAGTTTCCCATTTGCAACGGACGCATCCGCTTGGATAGTCGCTCCGAAATGAAGATCATCGCCGCCCTGTTCAGCCTGATTCTGTTAGGAATTGAGCCTGCCTCCGCAGATGCAGGCGCGCCGCCGGATGCAGCGCTCATGAAGACCGGGAAAGTGCAATTCATGATCTGCGCCGCCTGCCACGGCCAAACGGGGGATGGCACTGCGGCGGGTCCTCCCTTGGCAAGATCCGAGTGGGTGAATGGTCCGGTAGAAAACCTCATCCGCATCCAGCTCCGAGGGCTTGTCGGGCCGATTCCCGTGAGGGGCGAAATGCGGGAGTATGCAGGAGGCATGGCCGCTCTGGCCTATCAGACAGACGAACAAATTGCTGCGGTGCTCACTTATGTGCGGAATTCTTTTGGCAACTCCGCCCCGGCCGTCAGCGCGGATCAGGTCAAGGCCCTGCGCAGCGAAGTCGGAAAACCCCAACTGACCCTCGCTGACCTGACAGTCCCGGAGGGCATGGTCATGCCCGGCTCCGCCACAACGCCTGCCGCACCCTCGAAAGTCTATGATGATTTGAAACCTTCCGGATTTCCCAAGTGGATCATCGTCGCTGTCATCGTTCTGTTAGGCTTTGTGGCATGGATGCTAAAACGCAAGGGGTGAGGCGGTTCCACCCGCCAAGCGGCTGTTTCTTTCCATATGCCGAGTTTCGAGACCTGACATCCGCTAACGGGATTTTATCCTCCGCTGCCGGTTCCTGAAGCCCTGCCTTGATTCTCATTCTACTTCTCTCGCTTGTTTTTGGTGTCCGCTTGCAAGAAGGAGCGCGCTGGTCCAGAGTCGCGGCGACTCGATGGCCAGCTCAAATCAAGACAACCCGGCCGATGCTCCATGGGCATCCAAGCGGGATCCGCGCGGAACGCACCTGCTCCGGCGTTTGGTGCCGTGGTTTTTCGGATTGGCGTTGGTTTCTCTGATTGGTTGGGGCTTGTGGCCGAAGCCGGTGGTGGTGGAAACGGGGCTGGCGATGCGCGCGCCATTGACGGTGTATGTTTCCGAGGAGGGGAAAACCCGCGTGCGGAATCGTTATGGCGTGGCGGCACCCGTTGCTGGCAAAATGCGCCGAGTGGCGCTCAAGCCCGGGGATGCGGTTGTGGCCGGGGAAACCTTGATCACCAGCATCGAAGCAGTCGCGCCGGTTTTACTGGATTCCCGGGCACGATTGCAGGCAGAGGCGGTGGTTTCCATGCAGGAGGCATCCCGCAAGCGTGCGGAGGCGTCCTTGGAAGCTGCCCGCGCAGCCTTGAAGGTGGCGGAAGCAGAACGTGAACGCGTGAGGTCGGTCCAAACCGAGGGCACCGTCTCGGCATCTGACCGGGACCGTATCGAAGCGGAGGCATCGATCAAAGGCGCCGAACTCCGGGCGATGGAGTTTTCATTGCAAGTCATCGATCACGAGCTGGCTCAGGCACGAGCGGTTTTGCTGCGGCCGGATTCCCATACTCAGGGAAATCTGGTGGAGGTGAAGTCGCCTGTTTCCGGGGTGGTCTTGGGTGTGATGCAGGAAAGCGAAATCATCGTTTCCCCGGGCATGCCGATTCTTGAAGTGGGTGATCCGGACGACCTTGAAATCGAAGCTGAAATTCTATCCCGCGATGCCGTCACCATTCATTCCGGAGATGCGGTGGAGATCGAACAATGGGGAGGAGAGGCACCGCTCAAGGGCCGGGTCCGGCGGGTGGAACCATCGGCCTTTACCAAAATTTCCGCGCTCGGGGTGGAGGAACAACGGGTTTATGTGCTCGCCGATTTGGTGGATCCTCCAGCGGCGGCAAAAGCGCTGGGGGACCGTTATCGGGTTGAGGTGAAGGTGGCGGTTTGGCATTCCGACGATGTGCTGGTGGTGCCATCGGGAGCGCTGTTCCGAGAGGGCAATGCTTGGAAAACATTCATCTATCAAGACGGAGTGGCACGGTTGGCAGAGGTCGAGGCGGGTCGCACGGACGGTCGGCACACCGAGATACTTGCGGGGCTCAAGGCTGGCGACAAACTCCTGCAACATCCGCCGGATACGGTGAAAGACGGGATTTCCGTGGTGGAACGTGGGCAGTATTGACTGCGGAGCTTACTTCATCCGAGCATGACGGGAATGAAACGTTTCCTTCTTCTGCTCGCCAATGCCTTTCCTTTGTGGATCGTGCTCGGCTGCGTGTGGGCATGGTTGCAACCCGGTGCGTGGACCTGGTTTCGGCCGCACATTGAGGTCGGTCTCGGGGTGATCATGCTCGGCATGGGCCTGACCTTGAGGGTGTCCGACTTCGTGGAGGTGTTGCGGGTGCCGAGGTATGTCATCATCGGCGTGGCGGCGCAGTTTCTCATCATGCCATTCACGGCTTGGGCAGTTGCGCGTGGTTTTGGATTGGAGCCTGGCTTGGCAATCGGTCTGATTCTGGTGGGGTGTTGTCCAGGTGGCACCGCTTCCAATGTCATATGTTATATGGCGCGGGCGAATGTGCCCTTGAGTGTCTTGCTGACCATGACGTCAACGGTCGTCGCCATCTTCGCGACACCGCTTCTGACGCAGTGGCTTGCGGGTGCATGGTTGCCGGTCGATGCGTGGGCCTTGTTTGAATCGATGTTGAAAGTGGTGCTCTTGCCCTTGGTTTGTGGGATTACTTTCAATTCGTTGTTGGAAAAAGCGAAGCATCCTCAACGGATCCGGTCGTGGATCGATGCGATCGGCCCCTTGCTGAGTGTGGTGGTGATTGTTCTGATTGTAAGTTGTATTGTGGCGCTCAAGAAACCTGAGATCGCCAAGGCGGCTGCTCCGCTGTTCATATCGGTGTTCCTGCTGCATTTCTTCGGGTTCCTATTGGGCTATTTCTTCGCCAAGGCTGCTGGATGCAGTGAGCCATTGAGGCGGACCATTTCGATCGAAGTCGGGATGCAAAACAGCGGCTTGGGTGCCGCGCTTGCGGCGAAACATTTCCCGAGTCTTGCACTGGCACCGGTTCCGGCTGCCATCTCTGCAGTGTATCATTGCCTGATTGGCAGTCTGCTGGCGGCCTGGTGGAGGCGGCGCGAAATCTCCGAGCCTTGAGCCTTCTGATTCCTGCCGCCGGGGCTTGCCTGACGGGGTGGGATGCTCCATCACTGCGCCCCCATGCCAGCCGATATTCCATCCCCGCCCTTGCCGCGCGAGGCTCCCTGGGCGGCAGGCTTGCGGGCGGCACGGGCAAATGTGGTGCCTGGCTTGCTGGTCCAGGGAGTCATGCTTGGCATTTTGTTTGCCTACTACTTCTATCCGCCGACCACGCTGGTTTTGGATGAGCTTGCGGAGGTGAAGCAGCACTGGGGCTATGCCTATTCCGGAATCTCAGCAATCATCGCCGGAGCCTTCATTCCTGAGCTGCTGAGGATTCTGGTTTTCCAACGATGCCGGGTGTCTGTTTCCAATTTCTCGAATCTGCTCTTCACCATTCCCTTCTGGTGTTTCATGGGAGTGGTGGTGGATGGATTCTATCGCATGCAGGCGGATTGGTTCGGAGTGGAAGCAGATTTTGGTGTGGTGATCCGGAAGGTGCTGGTGGATCAGTTTTTGTATAATCCATTTTTTGCCGCACCATTCACCACCATTCTCTATGATTGGAAAAACCAAGGTTATCGATTGTGTGGAAGTGGCAGATTTCTCACGGTGAGCTATTACCGGGAAGCAGTGGTTCCCACCTTGTTTGCAACTTGGGGAGTATGGATTCCCGTGGTTTCCATTCTGTATTCACTACCGTCCTTGCTACAAGTACCGCTCTTCGGCTTGGCACTTTCACTGTGGGTCATGCTTTACACTTGGATGAGTGAAAAGCGTGCTGCGTGATCAACAGACGCGGACGGTTTCGATCCCGATCAGGCGTCCGAGTTTTTCGATCTTGTGTGCCAGTCTGCCCACTCCGACGGCGCAGTGGTGGGCGGGGCCTTGGGCATTCCAATCATTGGTGAACTTGCGTGCGCCGATGGGAAACTTGTAGCGGCTGTTGGTATTACCGATTTCGAGAACGGGGCCTGGCACCGATTCGCCTTCTGCGACCAGCAGTTTGAGGCGGCCATCGGCGGTTTCCACGACCGACAAAAGGGTGACGGGACCGTGTTTTACACTCATTTCGACTGACAATCCGCGGCCGACCTTGCCGTGATACACTTGCAGCGGGCGGACTTTGGTTTTTCCCTGGGCAATGGCGATGTGACCCGGGCCGTCGTGCCCCATGAGGACGATATCCTCGTTCCAATCCATGGCATAATACTCGGTGAAAGAACCACCCGCGCCGAAGGAGTCCATGATCTTCATGGCTTGGGCATTTTTCACTTCATACTCGCCCGCCACGGGAATGCCGCGGGCGGTGAGAAGCGAGTTGCCGAGGATGATGGAGCTGATGGCGTCTTCATTGTCCACATTCCCGGTTCCCATATAATAATAGGCCATCGAGCCGAGATCATGCAGTTCCACCATCCGGTCGAGGGCGACGGAGGTGCGTGCGGCCCTTTCCAATTCCTCCTGGGAGCAATCTTCCTGGACATCAAACTGATCCCGGAACATTGCCACGCGTTCGGCGATTTCCTCCGCAGTTACCTCGCGGCGCAAGGCGGCGAGTTCATCCACTTCCACGATCTCCAAGTGCCCACCGAAAGTGGCGCATTGCAGGGTGGTATCCGAATAGATATCGAGCATGCCATTGTAATAATGGCCCATCAGGCCGAGGCGATTGTGGGACATCACATGGGCCACGCGGGCGGCGTCCATCCATGCATCCACTTCGTCCCAGCATTCCGGATCATCGTGGAGCATGCCGGTGATTTGTTCGAAAGGAATGCGGGCGCGCTTGAAGACATTGGCGATTTCCGGAACCGGGCACGCAGAACAATGGGCCAGCCACTCGCCGGTCATCGCGGTGCGGTCGCCCATGCGGTTGAAGGTGGCATAATCGATCGAGGCTTCCGGGGCGAGATTGAGGATGATGACCGGGAGTTTGGCACGACGGACGACAGGCAACACCGTGGAGGAGAGCGCGTAGGTCGTCACATGGAGGAAAATGACATCCACATCCTCGCGCCGGAAACGATGGCCGGCCTCCATGGCCTTTTCAGGAGTATCGATGAGCCCCAGATTGACGATTTCCACCCCCGGGCGGGCGAGCTTGCCACTGACAATCTCAAGGTAGCCTTCGAGCCGTTCCTTAAGTCCGGCAAACTGCGGCCAATAGGTATCCAAACCGATTCCAAAAAGCCCGACACGCACTGGTGAGTTTTTCATGGGAAGAAATTATCGGCTCGCGGCGGATTTGGGAATGGGACTATTGATCATTCGCATACAGAAAATGATCTCCGCACGTCACAACTATTTCCGCTATCTTCCGGCCACCCAAGAGCTCACGCGGTGGGGCTTGGGTGTGACTGCGGCGGGCTGGACACATGTACGACCGGGGGCGGCTTATCCACCGGACAAGCATCCGGACGACCATCGGCTCGATTGGAAGCACGGGCGGGTGTTGGATGCCTTGCAAATCGTTCTGATTTCATCGGGCAGCGGCTGGTTGGAAACCAAAGCCAGCGGCAAGCGGAGGATTGATGCAGGCATGGTGTTTCTGCTCCTCCCGGGTGTTTGGCACCGCTACCGGCCCGATCCGGAGTTCGGTTGGACGGAGAGTTGGATCGAGGTGCAGGGACCCGTTGTGAACGCGCTTCTAACAGGTGGTGTTTTTGGGACGGGCTCGATGGTTCATGGTAGCGGCATCGACGGGGGGATCGAAGAAGCCTTGGAGTCCATCCACCGGGTGACAAGAAAAGGGCCATCCGGGTTTCATGCCGTGTTATCCGCAGCAGCGATGAGGGTGCTTGCTTTATGCTCTCTCGTGCCGGATGCGGGAAACGGAAAATCGGCCGCACCACGCATCCGCCAGACGGTTCATGAAGCGGAGCGCTATTTGATCGATCACCATGCAGAGCCCGTCAACGTAGAACAACTGGCGGCGAATCTCGGGGTGGCGTATTCACATTTCCGCCGGGCCTTCCGTGCGCATACCGGCATGGCACCGTGGAGATATGTCATTCACCTGAGACTAACCCGCGCACGGCGGATGCTTGCCTCGGGAGATGCCAAGCTCGACGACATCGCCTCACGCGTCGGATTCAGCTCCGGGTTCCACCTCTCGAACGCATTCAAGCAGGCTTATGGAGAATCCCCCGACGCGTGGCGGCGAAGTCTGGTGAGTGGAATCAAGGACCCGTCACTTTGAGGCGCGCGAACTTGATGGCAGGACCTGCCGGAAAGGTATAGGTCACATCATTTCCGCTGACGGTTACCGTGCCGGGAGAGGGCTCTGTGGTCCAACTTCCGGCACCAAGGGTGGTGGATGTTTCAACGACGAAATCGGTATTGTAAACACCGGTATAGGTCGCCGCTTTGGTCCAGGTGATCGAGCGGACACCGCCCACAGTCGTCACGCTTGGAAGCGCGGTGAAACCGGTGGTGTTTCCGTTCGGCCCGCCGATGAAATACTCAACTCCGTTGGAAACACCGTCGTTGTCGTGATCCAGGTTGGCCGCTTGTCCGGTGACGCCATTGGTGGTGGCCCAGGTTTCATAATTGTCGGAGGACGTCGATACCAGGGCGAGTGTGGTTCCACCACCGGTGATGGCCAGATTGAATCCGGGAATGGCAGGATCGAGAACCGGGGTACCGGTGATGCTCGTCGCCGTCATCAATGTGCCTGCGACCGGTGTACCAGTGACCTTGACCTTCGGATTCGCACCCGTGAAGGTCACAGTGCTGGTTGATGTGGTGGGCGAGCCTGCGGTGAAACCAAGTGTCGCGTCGCTTTCAACCGTGATCGGCGAGGCCTGGCTCCCACCGACTAGGGCGAGCGTCCCGGTTTTCACCTGAGTGGATCCGGTATAAGTATTCGTGCCGGTGAGGGTGGCAGTGCCAGTTCCTTCCATGACGAGCCCGGTGAAACGATTGGCATTCACACCATCGGCAATCGTGCCGCTGATAAGGTAATCACCGGCTCCTTCCAGATTGAACGCCCTGGTGTCGGAGGTGAGGTTCTCAGGTTGGGCGTTGCTGAGGGTTCCGGAGAGTTCCAATCGTCCGGCGTCGGAACGCAGATAATAGGTTCCACCGGAGTTGACGATATTGATATTTCCCGTCCAGACATTGTTTCCGGACACGTTCAGCAAAGCGTGCTGGGTAGCAGCATCCACATTGCGTCCCCCCAGATTCAGCGCGACGCCAGCCACGGTTACATCACCCAAAAGTCGAATGCCACCAATGGAGCTAGTTGTGGACGATGCCATATTGGCAATCTTGGTGCCCGCACCCAAGTCGGTAGCGGAATCCACTTCGATCCAGCCATTGTTGCCCGCACCCATCGTGATGCCACCGGTGAAGTCATTCGCCCCGGAGAGTCTAAGGACGCCGGGGCCGGATTTGGAAAGAGCCGCGCCTCCGGTCAAGGCGATGTCCACATTCAGGGTGTGAGACGAATCCGCCACATGGAATCCACCCGTTGTATAGGTGAAGGTGCGGGCCAGCGATGAGATCGACGGGATTCCCGTTCCAGCCACGCCAAACTCACCGCCATTCACCGTGACAGGTGCGGTCGAAACTCCCAGTTGGGTAGTCGAGGAAACACGCAAAACACCGCCTTCAATGAGGTTGGTTCCTGTGTAGGTGTTGTCTGCAGTGAGGTCGAGAATGCCGTTGCCCCGCTTTGTCAGTCCGCCTCCAGTGGAGCCGCTATCTTCAGTCAGGATTTTGGGAATGGTGATGGCAAAACCGTTGGAATCAATGATGGCTCCGCCTGCTTGGACACGGGCGTTGGTGATTGCATTGGTTCCAGTGGCGATGAAGTTGGCACTAGCGATCCGTGCTTGGAGCACACCGCCGTTAAAGTTCACAGTGGACGTACCGCCCCCGTGAGAGAGGTTGTTGGTGCGAAGGGTGCCGCCGTTGAGATTGAGAGTTCCGGTGCTCTGTGCGACACGGAACGGACCGCATATGAACAGACCGCCGTTGATGGTAGTCGTGCCTGCCGCACCGTAGGCGTTCAGGACCTCTTTGGTGCCGCCATCAAAAGTTCCGCTGTCCAGAATGAAATTGCTGGTGCCACCATTGGTATTGCCCGCAGTGAACACAGAACCTCCACCTGTGACATTGACGTTGGCTCCGCTAAGACGGAAGGTGCCACCACGAGAGACAATGAATCCGCTGGTTCCCTCGGACTGGGCGGTTCCCCCACTGCCTGTGACAGTGACGGTGCCGCTCTTGAGTTCCAAAGTTCCGGCGTTGGTGTTGAGACCGAGCAGGCTGACGGCATGGGCGGCGCCCGGATCGTGGATCAAGGTTCCGGCACCTGTTTTTCTCGCGCTGGCGGTCGAGGCGGAGGAGTTTTTTAATCCGCCAGTGAGCGTGGCGGTGTTGGCATTTGTTTGCAGGAAACGGTTGAATCCATTCAAGTCGATTGGATTCTGGAAGGTCAACGCGGAATCGGCATTCCCTCCATTAAGAACGAGGGTATAAGTGCCGAACTTGGTGTTATCCGCTGCGGCAAGCGTCGTGAACGTGAGCGAGTTGCCCGGGGATGCGGCGGATGCAGCGGTTGTGTTCCGGCTCAGAGTGACGGTTGTGCCGGCGATGGCGGTAATCCTCGTATCGGGGGCGATGCCGGTGCCGCTCACATAATGTCCTATGGCAAGACCCGCCGCACTTGCGACTGCCACAGTTGAGGAGTTGGTTGCAAATGTCGCGTTCGTTGTGGCGGCCAGGGTCGTGGCAAGGAATGTGAAATCAGCTGCTGCACCCCCAACATTCACGGTAAGGGCACCTCCCCGCGCGGTGAAGCCCATCGGCCTCAGGCCATCTGCGGCACGTCCAAAAGAGATTTCACCGGCGGCGGTTCCCAGCGGGCGGGCAAAAGTTCCATTGGTGCCGAAATCGGCCGCGCCTGTGCTACCTACGCTCAGGTTCGAAGTCGCAGGAAGTGCTCCAGGCGCACAATAAAGTGAGCCTTCTCCCAAATTGGTGATGCCACCCCAACTGTTCGCTGGGTTGGTAAGGATCACACCCTGATTGCTGCCAATGCGGATGAGGATTCCGTGGGTGGAGGTGGCCGCCGTGATTGCCCCGCTGAACGTTGTGGAAGTACCGGTGTTGCCGATACGTACGGCGGAATCATTGATCAATACCGGGCCTGCGATCGTGCTATTTCCACTCGTTCCCCGGACGGCACCTTGTGGTGCCTGGTTGCCACCACCGCCGTTGATGATGATGCTGGTGGTCGCAGCGAGGGAGCTCCCTGCGAGGGCGAGGAAGCTGTTGTTTTTGATATCAATGTTGGTCAGTCCTGCGGTGGAAACTCCCGCTTGAAGTTGGATGCCGGCGTTGTTGTTGATCGGAGAGGTGATGGCGCCATCAATCGTAAGGGTTCCGACAACCCCGGAGAGATCGCCTCCCAGAACGAGCGTGCTGCCACCGCCTTTGGTGAGGCCACTGGGTGATGCAATGGCTGAATTGATGGTGGCCGACTGGGTATTCGAACCGGGGCCCGCAGTGATGGTCGGCGTGGTTCCGTCAAGGGTGAGCTTGCCACCGCTGAGGATATACGAAGCGGCCGTAAAGGTCAGGCTGTTGGCGGTGATGCCGCCTGCCTGAATGACCACGGCTCCGCCCGGCGTGCCGAAACTTGCATCATCATCGCCCGTAGAGGTGGTTGGCCAGGTCAAGGGATTTCCGGCAGTGGCGGCATCATCCCAGTTATTGGTTATGGTATCCCAATTACCTGCACCGCCATTTGCATCGGCATTGGTGTCAGCGCCGTCCCAATAGAGGATCGCCGCAGGAAGTGAGGTGCCGGTTGCCAAGGCAACGGCAAGGATGAGAAACGGATTGAATCGGGTTTTCATGGAGTTTGTTTTTGAATTGGATGGATTGGGTAAAGAGGAAGAGATTCACCGACGGCGGCGAAGCAGGGCGAGAAGACCAAGACCGCCGAGCAAGGCAGAGCTGGGTTCGGGAACAGCGGTGAAGTTCAGCAAAAGATTGTTGCCGCTCTGGGAGACCGAGAACATGCCACCTCCGAGATTGTTGCTGAATCCAGCGGTGCCATTGTTTGACCCGATGTTGAGAATGAAGTTCGCCGCGTCAAAACCCAGAATCCCCGAGCCGGCCGAGGCGAGCGTCCAACTGTAGTTGTTGGTCGTCAGGAAATTGAGGGCGTTTCCACTCACATCAGGTCCGGTGGAAGCCAGGCTCCATAGGTTGATATTGAAACCGCCAGCAGTGAGTTCTGTCAGGTCGAGTGTCCCGGTGATGGCGACCGTGTCGTAGTGCGATCCCGCCGTTCCACTCGCATCGAGAATTTGCCAGTTGTAGTCCCCGCCATTCAACCATGTCTGGCTTCCGGTGGTGAGTGTGCCCGGGCTGCTGCCTGGTGAAAGAGTGCCAGAAACATCCATCGCACCGTTCACCGAACCGGGGCCGGACAGTGTCTGATTCGTGCCCAGTGCAAAGCCGCCTGTCACACCCGACACGTCAAAGGTGGTGGATGCACCGACAATGATGGCCGAAGAATTGGCGATGGCCCCGGTTCCAGTGAGGGCAAGTGTTCCGCCGTTGATCCGGGTGTCACCCGTATAGGTGTTGGCCGCCGTGAGGGTGAGAGTATTGATTCCTGTCTTGGTGAAGGTTCCTGTTGCCGCAGCCATGTTTCCCATCGGCCGGACGATGCTTGCACTCGAAGCCGTGGTATCGATCGAGGTATTGCCCGCTCCCAATAGCACGGTGATCTGGGCACCGGTGTTGTTGTTGTCGATGAGGTTGGTGGTGCTGGCAGCGGAGTTGAGGGTTCCACCATTCAGGTTGAGAGTGAAATCTGCTGCCGAGGCCGTGTTGTTGTAAATTCTTCTGGCAGTCAGGCTGCCGCCGGAGAGGGTGTAACTGTTTCCGGCTCCACCGTCCTGGTGATAGAGATTGGTGGTGGTGACAGTGCCACCACTTTGGGTGGCCACACCGGCTCCGTTGTGCCCGATGACGACATCATTGCTCGTGACCGTGCCACTGAGAATGTTGAGGGTCCCGCTGGTGGTAGCGGCAATTTTGAGGTTGCTGCCACCTCCGACATTGAGAGTGGCCCCATCAATGGTCAGGATGCCTCCACGGGCACCTGCTCCGATGTTATATGCCGAAAGAGCCGGAGAGGTGGATGGGTCCTTGGCGGTGGTCGCGAAAGTTCCAGACTTGAGAATCAAAGTTCCGCCATTGGCGCTGAGGGAGCCGATGCTCATCGAGGCCGCAGAGCCCGGATCAAGCGTCTGGGTGCCAGTGCCGGATTTATAGATGTGCCCCAGGCCGGAGAGCTGGCCTGTATAACTGTTGGTTGCATTGTTCGCCCCCACCGTGAGGGTGACTGCCGCAGGAACCGCTGCGGTGTTGTTGAGTGACAGGTTTCGCGAACCTTTCAAACTGCCTAGAGTGGCGGCGGTAATCGTAGAGCCGAAACTCACGGTGCCTGTGTCCGCAGTGGCCATATCAAGAGCGGAACCGCTGAGAGCGCTGGCGTGATTGATCACCAGAGTCCCTGCACCGGCCTTGGTGTCACCGGTATAGGTGTTTCCGGATCCTGAAAGGGTGAGTGTGCCGGCACCGAATTTGGTGATGCCCACGGCGGTGGTCACAGCTCCCGTGATGGTCACATTTCCCGCGCCGCCGATCTCCCAAGTGCGCGCGCCGATGTTGCTATTGACTCCGCCACTGATCGTGAGTGTCCCGGCATCCGAGCGGATCCCGTGACCACCACCTGTGTTGAACGCGCGGACTGCCCCAGCCCAAGTGTTGTTGCCGGAGATATTCACAAGGGTTGCGCCCGTCGATTGTGCAGAGGAGCGGCCTCCTCCGCGCAACTCAACACCCGTTACCGTGATATTGTTGCTTAACTCAATCCGGGCCTGAGTTGATCCCGTACCGGAACCTCCATTCAGAATCGATACTCCGCCAAGTGCGTTGTTGTGAGCGAGTCGAATTGCACCAAGGTTCGTACTCGAACCACCGTAAACCATGGTCACGGCAGTTCCGAGAGAATTGGCACCTCCAAGAATCAATGTCCCAGTTCCCGTTTTGCTGAATCCTCCCGATACCGCGCTCGTGATGGAAGAGTTGATGGACGCCGTCCCGGTGACGTTGATCACTGGTAGCGTTCCGTTGAGCGTCAACCCTGCTCCGCCAATGGTGTAGTTCGTCGTGCTGAATGTCACATCATTGGCAGTCACCCCGCCGGTATTGATCGTTACAGTGCCCGCGGTGCCGCCGAATACCGCGTCGTTGTCGGTTCCTGTGGATGGCCAGGTGATATCGGCTCCAACAGTTGCAAGCGAATCCCAGTTGCTGAGGACGGTATTCCAAGTTCCGTTTCCGCCGTTGGCATCGCCATTGGTGGAGGTGCCGTCCCAGAAGAAGCTCGTGGCGCTGGCAGGAAATTGAAGGCCGAAGGCAAGGGCTAGAAGTGTGATACAATACGGGGAGGGTTTCATAAGGGATTACTGGGTTGCGACTGGATTGGGTTTTTGGACGGTTTCGGCCTGGCACGGCCACCAACGGAGGAGGTTAACCCACATTGGTGATTGAGTAGCGCGCCGGGTCGTATACTGAGGCTTGTGTTTGTAGGTGGATGAGGAGTAGAAAACCATCCCTTGTTCACGGGATGGGGCGGCGAGCATGGGATTGCTGGCGGGGCATCAGAATGCATTGAAATGCTCCGGTCTGAGATCCGTTTTCGGGTAGAGGTTCTGGAGGCTTCCATCGCACCACAGCACATTGGCGGTGCGGTTGCTCCAGGTGCGGATTCTCTTGATGCCGTTTCCGTTGATCCACCAGGCGGCGCTGCCTTCTGCCATCATGATGGTTTTGGATGGATCGTTCAGTTTCATCATGGGTTGTGAGATGCCGTTTTTGATTCCGGGAAGAGCAGTGCCATCACCTCCCAATTCGGCGAAGGGGGATTTCGGGTGACCACCGTTGATGACGTAATTCCATCGGATGGGCTGCTTTTGCGGGGTCATGGCGCTGTTGTCCGCCATGGCGAAATAGCCATCCTTCTTGGCCGCCTCGTCGATGGGTCGGTCGGGGGTGGAAGGACGCACATAGACATCAAGCTTCTCCACGTAGGGCCAGATGATCTGTGGCCAGTAGTAGGAGCCGGTTCTCGATGCCGGAAGGTATCCGGCGTTGTCTGCCACGAAGGAAGTGATTCCGACGCCAAACTGCCGCATGTTGTTGGCGCTTGCGCTGCGCTGTGCGGCTTCCTTGATGCGCCGGATTCCCACCATGCTCAAGGAGGCAAGCAGGACGATGATCGTGATGGTGACCAACAATTCCGTAAGTGTGAATCCCATGCTCGGGCGCGATTGGGAAAATGGATGAGTCGAACGTTTCATTTTGCCTGAATGGTTGGGTTTGAGAAGAAGATCATCGGGTGTTGCCGAGGGAACGAATGACCGTGGGCGTGACGAAGATTCAATCAACCTTCATCACAGTAGCATGAATACGGAATGAATATAATCCCGTGTATGCGGGGTTTTTGCTGTCCACAGGCTGGTCCGAGGCATCCGATCCTGAAAGAAAATGGGGTCGCCGACCTCCAATCGGCGACCCCTAGGTTCCAGAGTTAAACCCAATAACTCTGAAAGAGCAATCGATGCATCCATGAGGAAGGGACTTGTGGTTGGTTCTCCAAAGCAAGCACCACCTTCCCATCGTCCGCTGATACTGTAAGTGAAATAGAAGCGCCTGCGCCATCCCGTGAATACGGGAAAGAATCGACACGTTTGATGCTCAGGCAGGAATCAGAGAGCCTTCCTTCAGATTTTTCCAAGAATTGATGGCGCGTTGGAGTTTCTCCTTGTCGTCCCCTTTCACGTTGAAGAACTGGTGTCCGACCGGACCCCGGTAACCGTGGTCGCGCAGAAGGCGGAGAAATGCATCGGTGTCATAGGTTCCTTCGCCGAGAGGGAGAGTGTCCCAGGCTTTCGGGCCCTTGCCTGGGATGGGTGAAGCTCCGTTGATGGAGGCGAGATTGAGAAATGGGGCTGCCGTTTTGACGACTTCTTCCATCCGTGCGCCATTGCCCGCGAAGAGTTCATGGCAAAGGTTGATGGATACCCCCACGTTTGGAAGGTTGACGACCTTTGCCACACGCACGGCGTCTTCTGCGGTAGCGACATAGAATCCCGCGTGGGGATACAAGGAAACCTTCAGTCCGGATTCGGCTGCAAGCCCGGCGATCTCCTTGACGACATCGGCCGCTTCGGTGTCCTGCTGCCCGCGTTTGCCATCGCGCAGAGTCATCCATATGATGGTTTCGGAACCCTTGAGCATCCGGATTGCCTCTTTGATGCCGGGATCATATGCGGAACCGGGTTTCCCAACAAAAGTATAGATATACATCGCATGAATGGGCACTGCTGCAGTCTTGCAGGCCTTGATTTTCGCTGCGAAATCCTTTGGATTGGTATAGTTGTAGTGGATGCCATCATAGCCCAAGGACTTGACGGTCTCCGCTTGGACAGACGGTGGCCAGACACCGCGCCCCACACCGTTGTCAAAAGCGAAAAAGGGCCATGCCCCTGCAGCGCCCTGTCCGTGAAGGCTGGGTGCGATGGCGGCAAAGATCAAACAGAAGGCCGTGCGGAAAATCATGAGATGGCTCATTGGGGCGTAGATTCTATTTCGTTTGCGGGAGTTTCACTAGGACAACTCCATCCCGAATACACGGGATTTCAATTCATCACGGAGCATAGCTGATGGCAACCCGGAAAAACCGCCGCTGGCCTTCTTGGGAAAGGGGAACTTGGATCGTTCCTGACCCTGTTGGGACGGCACTATGGAGGATCCATGACTCCGACAGGTCGGTGGTGGTTTCCACCCGATAGGTTCGATCTGGCAGGCGCATGAAGGAGAGCGACTGATTGGCAAAAGTCACCGCGAAGAATGAAGAGGCATCCGTGGGGACCGATCCGGCTGTCCACTCACCATGGTTGGTCCAACCGTCGCCATCCGGGTCGCGTTCCGGTCCGGCGATGAGCGGATCGTTCCACGAGTTGCCAAAATGCTGGTAGCACCAAACTTGAAACGGTGATGCCGGGTTCCAGCGCAAGCGGATCTGATCCGGGGTCTGGACCAGAGCAAAGGTTCCGAATGGTAACGACGGCTTTGAAGAGGCGTCCATGGGATTCTCTCCGAGGATGAATGAGCCGGTGATGGTTGTCCCGTTCACGATCACCCACTCGCGGGAGTCGCGCCAGAATGGATGGAAAAAATCCACGCTTGAACTCGGATTATTGGCCATGATGTCGATGCGGGCACCGTTTTCCACCACCACGGTATTGGCCTCAATGCGATCGGCATTGATGGACTGGCTGGCGATTTCCCATTGGATCACGGACATCGATTGATAGGTGAGCGATCCACCCACGATCTGGGTGCCGACGCCAATTCCGGGAGCGTGCCTGCCGGTTATCTGGATGGTGCCGCCAAGTGTGCCGTCGCCGGTGAGTGTGCCGTTTGCTTGCACGGTAATGGCTGAGGTCGGCAACGCGGAGCGAATTTCAAGAACTCCCTCTTGCAGGTTGATCGGACCTGTAAACGTTTGCGGGCCTTGGAGAGTCCAAGTGCCGGTTCCCGCCTTGATCAGGCCGACCGTGCCGCTGCCATTGCTGATCGTTCCCATCACCCGGCCGTCGCCGGCTCCCCGGAGTGTCAGGTTGCGGCTCCCGGAGGCAATCGAGGTAATCGTTCCGGTGAGATCCAGCGATCCTTCGGGAGATGATGAGATGGCCAATACACTCCCACCCGTGCTGATGGAAATATTGCCTCCGAACGTGTTATCTCCGCCAGTGCTGATGATGGCGTCCGTATTGCTGCTCCGTGTATTGATTGTAACCGATTTTCCGGAAAGCACACTGATGCCGCCGGATAGCTCAACTCTTCCAGTAGATGTGTTTGCCGCACTGATCGTGAGTCCGCCTGCGCCAAAGCTGCCGCTATGTGACATCTTGAGAATAGCACTGTTAGAAACCGAGGTCGAGGATTGGGTTCCACCGCCTGTTTTGATCAATTCGCCAGCGCTTGTGGAGAGTGAACCCAAGAAGGAATCCTGCCCCAACAATTCCAGTTTACCCGTGCCGGATTTGTTGATGCCGCCGAAACCGTTCATTCCCTGCGTGACGAGGACCTGACGGCCACTTGCAATGTTCCAGTTTGCCACTTCGTCGAGGGTGACCGGGGTGCTGAGATCGAGATTCCGACTGGAGTTGGAAAGGTCCACGCCTGCAATGCCAAGCGATAAGGCCGCGTTGCCATTGATGGAGACGTTACCTCCCGGATTGGTGAGGCGGATCCCTCCGACGCTGAGTGGACTTGTTAGAGAAACAGAATTCGTCCCTGTGACGGTGGCATCCCACAGTGCCTGATCATTGATGCCGGGAATCAAACCACCCTGCCAACTCGACGTCAGTTCAAGGGCATGGGTGTTGTTCGCCTTGACCACTGGCAGAATCGTCGTGCGCTCGACGGTGAGGGTGAAGGACTTGGTGATCGATGTGGTTCCATCACTTGCTGTTAGGGAAATGGTGGTGGTTCCCCAATTGCCGGTCGCGGGCATGATGCGAAGCCATCGTTGTGGCGCATTCTGGCCGAGGGTAATGTTGGCTGTCGGGACGAGGGCTGTATTTGACGAAGTGGCGGTGATGGTCAGGTTGGAAGACAAGGTTTCCGCATCGCCGCAGGTGAACCACAAGGGGCCGAAGGGCAGAGCTTCGCGCGTGACCTGTGGCATCGTGTTGAGCGCGAGGGTGGGTGGGCTGTTTGCGATACTGCCGGATTCAAAAGCGATGACATCCAAAGCATGGTCGATGCGGGCGTGAGGCAGGGCCTCGATGACGACCTTCACCGCCCCGGGATTGGGAACGAGGGGGATGGCTGTCATCGTTACCTCGCGGGTGGTTGATGGCATCCAGCGCTCGGTTCCCAAAAATTTTCGCCCGTTGTCAGATATAACAGCTGAAGTGATGGAATTGCTGCCGGAGTTGAAGGCAAATGACCAATCCGCTGCCGCACCCGCGATGCGGCAGCGCAGCACACCAGCATAATCGAGCCATGGACTGGTATTGGCCATGCGCAGGGTCCATGTGGATGGCGCTTGGGCGGGTAGGGTGATGCGCTGTGAGGGGTTATTCAGAATGGGAGACATCACCTGCGCCGCGTGTTCGGTTCCCTGACGGAAAGCACTTAGGTCCAGGGTGCCAGGTTCGCCATCCCGATGTTTGATAAGCCAATAGGCCAGACCCGTGATGGTGGTTGCCGCCTGATCAACGCCGTTGACGTTGATTTTCTCCGGCACCAGATCCACCGGTCGCTCTCCATACAATACAACTCCGTAGACATCGGGTTCATGTTCCTTGTCCTCCAGATCTCTGACCGTGAACTGGGTATCCGCCAACAAAGCGGCGTTATAACTATTGTTGGGTGAAAGCAGATAGTTGAACTTTTTTCCGTTGGCAACCGTCCAATCCCTCATGTCGTGAATCGCTTGCCGATAAGCATTGGCCTCGTGCACATAAAGATAAACGGGAGCGTCCACGCCTGAGCCAATACAACCCGGGATCAACATGTTTGCCCTCGCATAATCCCTGATCGGATCATTCCAACCGAGTGGCGTGTCATCCAGACGGTGTGGAGCCAGCATTTCGTATGAGGGCGCTCCTTGGGCGGCATTGTTCCGGACCAATTGCCTCCACACCGAGAGATTGGTGGAAGGCCGGTTGACAAAGGCCGCCACCGGCGTGAGTCCGAGGGCTGACATCCGTTGGAGATTGGCGACATCGCCCGTGGTGGAACCACTGCCCATGTCGCCCTCTACCATGGCGAAGCGATTGGTGAAATGACCGCTGTAGGTGGCCTCCTGTGCAGCATCCAAATCATTGAAACCCACCGGATGATGATACAAACCATTGCTGCGCTCCGCCACATAAGACCATGCGGTTCGATCCAACATCTGATTCAGGTAAAATGCCGAACCGGGATAAACCTCGTAGTTCACCGCATGCGCTACCTGCCTCCCCGCGAGGATTCCACCAGCCATGAGCAGGAGATTGCGATATCTTCGAATCATGGAAAATCCAAGCATTCCCTCATCTATCCGGGTGCCTCCAGAGATCCGCAACACCGCATTTACGGGAGGGTCATTTTGAAACCGAGACGGGCTTTCATGGTTCGTGAGAATGTTTCCATCGTCTTGCATTCGGGTGCTTTACCATCGGGAAACGCAGTGTGAGGGAGGTTCCATGGCCTGAGCTGGACTCGATATCCAAAGAACCATGGAGTGACTCCGCACGTTGCTCCAAAGTCCTCAAACGGGGTGAATCTGTTTCCGCTGGAGTTGGAAGCCCTCTTCCATTGTCGATGACTTTCAGGATCAGGTTGGAGTTTGCTTGGTTGAAATGAATTGCCACTCCATCGGCATCCGCATGCCTTGAAATGTTGTGCAGCGCCTCTTTGAAAAAGAAAATGAGGTTCCGCCGCTGTTCAGGATCCAGTTCGGGTGATGCATCTCCATGGAATTCCCATGAATGGTCCTTGAGCATGAGGCCGGTGATTTCACGCAAGCGCTCCGCGAGGGGTTTGCGAGCGCGGGCAGGGGCGATGGTGAGATCGATGATCTCACGCAGCGACAAGGCAGACTCCCTTGCCAAGCGACTGATATCGCCCAGACGCTCCGGGTCACTGGTGTCGGGCGGGAGATCGGCGAGCAGGGAAATGGTGGCAATGTTGGATCCCACCTCGTCATGGAGATCGCTGGATATCCGTCTTCGCAATTCCCGCATGTGACGCCGCGAAGCATGGCGGAGCCTGAACAACCAAATCAAGAGGCCCAGGATCACTGCCGAGAGAAGGGTGAAAACCGTCGCCAGTGCCCACAAGTGTGTATGTTTCAGGATGGTATCCCGTTCGGCCAAGAGCGCGCGACGTTCGAGTGCCAGATCGAATCGTTTTGAAAGCTCGGAGACCCACCGCCTGAGGGGAATCAACGTGCCGGTGGAACTGCTCCCATCGGTGAGTCCCGCCGCACTCCAGACACGCTTGGCATCGTGTGGCCTCGAAGGGGTGAGATCGGGAGTTTCGACCCGTTTTCCAAGCGCTAGGTTGCGGGTACCGTCAAGGACCTCGAATTCGGAAATCAACACCCTCGGCGCAGTGAGCCGATCCGGTTGGTGCTGGGCTGTGACCGAAAATCTCACATAACGAGCCATCACCGGGCTGAAGGCCACATGAACCGGGTTATAGCCTGGGTTGGGGAAATCATATTCACCTGTATCCCAAACGCTCTTCCGGTCGGGATCATTGGGATTCTCCGACACCTCGATTTTGAATCCTTCCGGAAACCCGAAGCCCGGCCCCTTGACGGGCGAATCACCCCGCGCGGCGACGATGCGCACGCCATCGATGCGTTGGATGCTTCCAAGATCCACTTCCGCCCAGGTGCTGGCGTTGCCGGTCTCGGCGATGTCGGCGTGCCATCCAAGGCTTTCCCCGGGCGGCGGTGCTTCCGGCGGGCCGAGAGGTGATTGGCCATCGACGAGATAGCGGATATTCCAACCGACTTCCGCATCGATGCTGAAGCGGGCGCCAAGTTCTCCCTCCAGTGCGATATTCCTCTCGCCATCGAAAACCATCATTTCCGAAACCGAGAAAAACCGCACGGATTTCCCTGGAAAGGTCGGCAGATCCACGGGGATGAAAAACAATTGCCTCACTTCCATCGGCCGCAGTTCGAAGAACACCGGATCTCCCCTGCGGAAATCCAAGTGACTGTCTTCCAACTCCGCGATGACCACCCGTTCCTCACTGCCGGGAAGCAAGGCCTCCACCCGCAGTCGCTTCGGGAAACCATAATTCGACATTTCCCCACTCTGGGTGCTCAAGCGCGTGGGGATCAAAGCGATCCCATCCACTTTTCTTGTTGTGGGCCATGCGATGGAGAACCAATTGCTTTCCGAGTCCCCGGTGAAGTTGGAGTGAAATCCATGACTTCCCAACGCATCCATGTCCGGCAGAGTGGGTAGTTTTTTCAACTCTGCTGTCACCTCTGCAAGGTGCCGCTCCAGCGTGGGCAGACGCTCGTTAAGACGGGTTGCCAGCCAATGATCGAAATCCTCAGCCGCGGCCTGTCCGGAAAGTCCGCCCATTGCCGTGGCCAGCATCCATGCAGTTCCACCAGCGGTTTTCCAAGTCATCGTTCAACAGCACAACCATCACCAAGCTTCGGTGCAATCACGCTTTCACGGGATCCAGAGCAGCGAGCCGATTGAATAGGCCCTCAATCCCATCGTCCAAACCGAGATGAAAGTTCCATGGTTCGCCGTCATTCTCCTTGCCACCTCATGCATGCAAGTGTCCGGAGAAAACACTCGGGAAGTCATCCGCGATGCTGCCGGGCGGGTCGTTGAGACGGTCGAACACCGCGCCGACTCCCAAGGCAATGTGCAATCCACCCGCCGGGATGCCGCTGGCAGGTTGATCGGGACGGCGACGAGCAGGAACACATCCGGTGGCGGGACTCGCACCCAATACCGGGATGCCACCGGAAAATCCGCTGGCACGGCCGAGCAGCGGACATCCCACCAAAACAGCACCACTGCCTACCGTGATGCGAACGGGCGGCTCCTTGGCAATGCCACTTCCAATCGGTCGGGCAGCACGGTTCATACCCGGCATCGTGATGCGAACGGTCGCACGACGGCAACAGCGAAGCAGTCCGGTGGCACATCCTCTGTCCAACGCGATGCGTCAGGACGTGTGACTACAACCCGTCAGGGCAAGCGCCCCGCCCTGATCCCACAGCCCAAACCACCATGCCCACCCAGCAAAGCCGGACCTTGAAGTTGTGGGTTCATAGCACGATCCACCGGCTTGCCAAGCCGCTGTGAGCAGCCCAGCCTGCGTGCATGCTCAAGACCCTCTTTCAGGCATTCTTTCTGGCGCTGCCGCTTTCAGTTGTCTCCGCGCAGGATGCTGCGGCTCCTGCATGGCCCGCCGAACTTGCCGCCTACCAACTCGTTCCAGCTCCGCCGCAAAAACAAAAATGGCTCCAAGCGGGTGATCGACTGGCCATTTGCGGGGACTCCATCACCGAGCAAAAACAATACTCGGTCATCATCGAGAGTTATCTAACAGCCTGTCTGCCGGAAATGGAAATCACCTGCCGCCAATACGGATGGAGCGGCGAGCAGGCCGCCGGGTTCCTCAAGCGCATCGCCAATGATGTGCTCCGTTTCAAACCCACCCTCGCCACCACCTGTTATGGCATGAACGATTTCCGATACGTGCCCTACGATGAAGCCATCGCAGCCGAATACCGGAAAAACCAAACCGCCATCGCGCGCCTCTTCAAGGAAACCAAGTGCCGCGTCATCCTTGGTTCGTCCGGCATCATCGACTCCGTTCCCCACTGGGTGAAGTCCGCAAAAGGCACCCAGCAGGATCTCAATCTCGCCTTGTCGCGATTCCGCAACATCACCGTCGAGACCTCCATCAGCGAGAACACCGGATTCGCGGATATCTATCAACCGATGTTGCTGGCGGATCTCCATGCGAAGAAAATCCATGGCCCGGAGTTCAAGGTGGCCGGCAAGGATGGGGTGCACCCGGGTTGGGCGGGACAGGTCATCATGGCCCATGCGTTTCTCAAGGCGATGGGTATCGATGGCGACCTCGGTACGATCACTTGGGATGCCGCATCGGACAAGGCAACTGCCCAAGGCGGACATGAAATCACCAACTGTGGCCAAGGCAAAATTTCCATCCTCAGCAAACGCCTGCCCTTCAGCCCCGGCCCGGGTGATGTGAAAAGTGATGCCTCCATCCGCGCGGGTCTTGCATTGGTTCCTTTCGATGAGGATCTCAATCGATTCACACTCAAGATCACCCAAGCTTCAGCCCCGAACTATCAAGTCACATGGGGCAGCGTTTCCAAAACCTTTCCTGCCGCCCAACTGGTATCCGGGATTTCCCTGGTCAAAGAGTTCGAAGACCATCCGCTCTTGCCTGCGTTCAAGAATGTCTGGAGTGCGGTGGAGGCCAAGCAAGCATACGAAACCCGGCAAATCAAAACCCTCATCCATGGTCCCGAAGGCGATGCGGATATGGAAGGAACCTTCGCCGTGACGGAAAAGGCCCGCGGCAAACTTGCCGCTGCTGTTAGAGATTCACTCAAGCCGGTGAATCACGAAATCACCATCGTGGCTGTGCCTTGATCGATTCAAGCACCGGCACTGCCACCGAGCAATTCCTCCACCCATCGCACCACCTCGATGGTGGCAGGCCCGCTGCGCCGCGAAGCAAAACTTGAGGAAATCAAGGTATCCGCATTGTTGATCTCGATGGTTTCCGCTCCTGCCGATTTCACCGCACTCACAAAGCCCGCCGCCGGATAGACATGGCCGGAAGTGCCCACGGCGACAAATATTCCCGCATGATCCAGGAGGTCCGCGATGCGCTCCATGTGATAGGGAATTTCCCCGAACCAAACAATATCCGGACGCATCCCTCCACTCCGCATGCAGTGCGGGCATGCCGTGTCGGCAGACAAGTCCGCCATCCAGGGACGGATATCACCGCAGCGCAGACAACGCGCTTTGCGCAACTCGCCATGCATGTGGATAACCCCGACAGAACCAGCTCGCTCATGAAGATCGTCCACATTCTGGGTGATCAAACTCACCGCGCCGTTGTATTCCCGCTGCAACCGTGCCAACGCAAGATGAGCCGCATTCGGCTCCACCGCAAACAAGGCTGCCCGCCGCAGATTGTAAAACGCATGCACCAGATCCGGATCCCGGTGGAAGGCCTCCGGACTGGCCACGTCTTCCACCCGGTGCCCTTCCCACAACCCGTCCTTGTCTCGAAAGGTCGGCAATCCCGACTCCGCCGAGATCCCGGCTCCTGTTAGAATGACAATCGAACGATTTTCCATCGGCCATGCCTAGCTGATGGACCCTCACAAACAAAGCGGAAATCATCCAAGTAAGTCCCATCTGGTGCCACCAGGTAGGGCGGCACAGCCCGGGCAGGTAGGGCGGCACCGCCGGGGCCGCAGGAGAAAGAGATGAGAACGGGTAGACCAAGCGGGGCGGAACGGCTCTTCTCGGGCAAAATCGTTCGCCCCCCTTTCGCCGGTTCCCCCGACGGTGGAACCCTACCTTTCTTGCGGGCGGTGGTTGTGGTTGGGCGGGCTTCTGCTACGTTGGCCGGGAAGATGAGTTCCGCCATGAATCCAGCTCCACCGATTTCCTCCGGGGTCGTCTTTGAAGCCCGCAAGCTGCGCAAAGTCTACCACACCGGGGAACTCGATGTGGTGGCCTTGCATGGAGTGGATCTGGAACTCCGTGCGGGTGAGTTGGTTTGCCTCTTGGGGGCGTCCGGCAGCGGCAAATCCACCTTGCTCAACATCCTCGGTGGTTTGGATGTGCCGACTTCCGGCGAGCTGATTTACAAGGGCTGGGCGCTCGATGGCTCCGAGGAAAAAACCCTCACGCTGTTCCGCCGGAATTGCGTGGGATTTGTGTTCCAGTTCTACAATCTCATCCCATCCCTCACGGCCCGCGAAAACGTCGCGCTAATCACCGGGATTTCCCGCAACCCCATGACGCCGGAAGAGGCTTTGGAAATGGTCGGGCTCACGGCGCGCATGGACCACTTTCCATCACAGTTGTCCGGCGGTGAGCAGCAACGTGTGGCCATCGCCCGTGCCATCGCCAAGCGCCCCGAAGTCTTGCTTTGCGACGAACCCACCGGAGCGCTCGACATCACCACCGGCATCACCGTGCTGGAAGCGGTGGAGCGGATCAATCGCGAGCTTGGCACGCTCACCGTCATCATCACCCACAACGCCTCCATGGCCTCGATGGCCGACCGCGTGCTCCACTTGTCCGATGGCAAAATCATCCGCTCCCACCACAACTCCACCCGCCTCGCCGCTTCCCAACTCGATTGGTAGTCGGGATTGCGGCGGCTTGTTGGGATGACCGGATTTCCAACTCAGTAACCCAGACCGAATCCGAGCGGATAGAGTGGATTGGCAACCGGGTCGCCGCGGTGGCCCAGCGGCACTTGATCCATCGAGCGTGGCCAACCGAATGACAACTTGCCGGTGGGTGAGGCATCACCGAAGAGCACATCCGCCACTCCCTGGCCCTCGGTCCCCGGCAGCCATGCAGCGAGGATGGCGTCCGATTGATCGGCGATCGATCCGAGGATCAGCGGGCGGCCTGACAGCACGATGGTGATGACCGGAACTCCGGCGGCCTTGGCTTGGGCCACAGCGGCGGCATCTTCCTTTGAAACAGCGAGATTGTCGCGGTCGCCCTTCATTTCCGCATAAGGTTCTTCGCTGATCACAATGACGGCAACAGAAGCTCCCTTGGCACCGGATTCGTCTTTTGAAAATTGCACGGAGACACCGGGTCCAGCCACTTGTTCGATGGCTTTCAGGATGGTGGTGCCGCCGGGCGTGACCTCGCCGCGACGACCTTGCCAGTCGATGGTCCATCCGCCGCATTGGATACCGAGGTCATCCGCACCGCTGCCACTCACGTGGATGCGTTTTTGTTGGCGCGAGAGCGGCAGGGTTTTGTTGTCGTTTTTGAGCAGAACCAGGGATTGGCGCACGGCATCCCGGGCAACGGCCCGGTGGGCGTCGGAGCCGAAGTCCTTCTTCAAAGAAGCATCCGCCATCAGCTTGGCATCCTTCTTCATAAGCCCTTGCGCGAACTTCACGCGGAGAATCCGGGTGACGGCGTCATCAATGCGGGCCATGGGAATCTTCCCTTCATTCACAAGCTCCTGCAACAAGGTGATGAAATCGCGGTATTTGTCGGTGACCATAACCATGTCCATCCCAGCATTGATCGAAATCTCGATGCACTTTTTATAATCGGATGTCTTCACCTGTCCGGAGGCATTGTTGCTTTGCACCGCTGCATCCTCCTGGCTGGGGGCGACCAATTGATCGATGGCATTGTAGTCAGAGATGATGAATCCCTCGAAGCCAAGTTCCTTCTTCAGGAGATCCGTGAGGAGATATTTACTGCCCGAGCATTTCACGCCATTCCAACTGCTATAAGATGGCATAATCGTGCCGACACCGGCAGCGATGGCATCCGGGTAGCCAGCGAGGTGAATGGCGCGCAGGGTTTCTTCGTTCACGCGGGTATCGCCTTGGTCCAGCAATCCTTCCTTGGCGGCAGTGCCGAAATGGGTGCCACCATCGCCGATGAAATGTTTGGCACAACCGAGAACGTTTTGTGGATCCGACAGATCCTTGCCTTGCAATCCGCGCAAGGCCGCCACGCCCAGGGATGCGACGAGTGCGGGATCCTCGGAGTATCCCTCATAGGTGCGGCCCCAACGGATGTCGCGAGGAACCGCCACGCAGGGGGCGAAAGTCCATTGAATGCCGGTGGCCCTCACTTCCTTGGCCGTGATGCGTGCGGCATCCGCCACCAACTCCGGATTCCGTGTGCACCCCAGCCCGATGTTGTGCGGGAAGATCACAGCACCAAGCACGTTGTTGTGCCCGTGCACGGCATCCACTCCATACAATAGCGGAATCGCAAGACGCGTCTTGAGCGCTTCCTTTTGGCAGGTTTCGTAAACTTTCACCCAGTCTTCAAGGGTGTTTCCCGTCGCCGGATCCGAGCTTCCACCGCTGAGCACCGAACCAAGGGCAAGTTGATGGATATCTGTGAAGTCCTTGATGGCGCCAAGGTCCGGTTGGGTCATTTGTCCTGCCTTTTCGGCAAGGGTCATTTTTCCAACCACCTTGGCAATTTCAGCATCATGAGCCTTCATCCATGATGGAGACGCGGCACCGGCGCTGCTGTGAATGAGCAATGCCGCGAGTTGAAGGGCGATGCTTGGGCGAAGAAAGAAACGGGCATGGAATGACATGGCGGGCGATTGGCTGAAGGCAAATTTGAACGACAAAGGAAGCAATTTCACGGGTCCGCTCGGGCGCAATTGGCTCCCATGAATCGCATGAAATCGACCGCTGCGGGTTGATAGCGGCGTGATGAGGAAACGATGCCGTTCCGAGCGCCAGTGTGTCGATTTCTCTTATGGGGGATGACTGACTCACTTGTTTGGGGGGTATTTAATGCACCCTTTCGCGTTCTGGACGGATGGACTGGCATGCGTCAATACTCGGAGAGTCGTTTCCACCCAACCCGCCGGAAACCGTTACTTCACCCCACTCGAAACCCAGTCCTGACTCAAAAGTAGTCTCTCCAATCGCGAGGTCTCCGTTGGAGCTCCTCATGGTTCAACCGCGATGAGCCAGCGTCGATTTTTCTTCAACCGTTCCACTCACCCCAAAAACCACACGCTCATGAAATCAAAATTCCTTCACCGCATCTCAGGCTTCCAGCCCTTCACTTCCATCGCCTTGGTTTCCGCGATCACCGCGTTTTCCTCAGGGAGTGCCTTTGCTGCCACTTACCAGTGGAACGGTTCCACTTCCAATTGGCAAACGGCCAACAATTGGAGCACGGTAGCGACACCACCTTTGAATACTTCGGGAACCATCCCGGTGTTCAACAATGCGCCTACGGGACAAGCGCACCGACTGAATGTGAATGGTGCCCAAAAACTCGTTTATACGAGCGCGGAAGGCAGTACGCTTTACGCCAATAACGGGACTGGTACTCGGGGCCTAGTCATCGGCAGCGGAACGGCGGGGAGCGGCACCTTTGAAATCACTGGTGGAACCTTCTCGACGCTCGGCTCGACGGCGCCGGATGTCATCGGAAACACCGGAGGCAACACCGGAACCCTCCACATCAACGGTGGCACCTTCATCGGAACCAACCTAGGCACCAGCCTGGGCATTGGGGGGGGGCCAACTTCCAATCTCAACATCTCCGCCGGAACGGCAAGGCTTGCGACCCTTAATATCAATACCTACGCCGGAAACATCAATCTCGATGGCGGTGTTTTGGAAGTGAATAACATCTCTTACACCTTGGGGATCGCGAGGATCAACTTCAACGGCGGCACACTCCGTGCTCGTCAGTCCAGCACCAGCTTCATCCCGCTTTTCACCCTTCCTTTAAATGCTCCGGTGGATGCGGATGTGTTTGTCAAATCGGGTGGCTTCATCATGGACACCAATGGTTTCAATGTAACCATCGGCGAGCCCCTCGTGGAAGAACCCTTGTCGCCCGGTGGCGGCCTGACGAAAAAAAGCGAGGGAGTGCTCACCTTGAGCAGTCCGTCTACGATCAGTGGTGCCGTGGTGATTGAGGCGGGTGGCCTCGGTGTGACTGCCGGAGGAATCTCATGGTTTCCCACTTCGTTGACCCACTCGGGATCGGTCCTCAATTTCAATCTCGGTGTTTACCGTAAGGCGAATCCGGCTGTGATCGATGTGGAGGAACTCACCCTGAATACCACGGACATCACCGTGAATATCTCCGGTTCCAACATCACGGTAGAGCCCGAAATCAAGATTCTGGATTACGGCACCAAGTCCGGCACCGGATCGCTCAAGCTGAACATCAGCTCCCTGCCCGTCAATATGGTGGCGGAGTTGAAGGAAAACCTGGTGGATGGTTACTATTATCTGGAAGTCACTTCACCTTCCGCAACTTCTTATACATGGTCCGGCGATGCAAATGCGGACGGCACCGGCACATGGGATCTTGCCAGCTCCAACTGGAATGCCAATGCCGCCAAATACGCCCAACCGGCAATCGTCAACTTCCCCAACATCGCGGCAGGCGGCACCGTCACGATCTCCGCGGATGTGGCTCCTTTGTCCTTCGAAATCAACAACACCAGTCCCAACCACTATCTTTTTGACGGAACCGGAAAAATCACTGGCAGCACCGGTATCACCAAGAGCGGAACCGGTATCGCCCGATTCAATGGTGCGGCCCACGATTACAGCGGTAACTTGGTGGTCAATGCAGGATCAGTCATCAAGCAGGCGGCCGATGCCACGACTGGCAATATCACAGTAGCCGCAGACAATGTCACCTTCGCTCTCGATGGTGGCGTGTCCGACGGGGTCGGCCAGACTCTCACGATGAGTGGTCGGGGTTCTACCAGTGTGGATACCTTTTTCACCGGCTCCGCCGTGCAACGGGGCGCACTCCAAGCGATCTCCGGAGCCAACACTTGGGCAGGTGATGTTATCCTCGCTTCCAACTCGAATTCCACCATCAACCGCATCGGTGTGCAGAACGGTGCGTCACTCACCCTCACCGGAGTGATCTCCGAGAACGTGGCAGGAGCTCCCTTGTTGTTCCGCGCAGGGCTTGCTGGTGACAATATCACATTGGGTGGAACGAGTCCCTATACTTATACCGGACAAACCCAGATTTTCTCCAATGGAGGCACGATCATTCTTGGTGGAGACAACAAATTGCCGACCACATCGAGTGTCTTCTTTGGTTCGGGTGGAACGACCATCTTTGACTTGAACGGTTCCGATCAAGGGTTCGCAGGGCTCACCGGCAATGCCTTCGGAGCAGCTGCCACCATCACCAACAATGGCACCGGTCCCTCCATCCTCACGACCAACAGCCCGGCGGAATCTCCGGTGGAAGTGAATGATTACTTCCCCTCGCTGATTGCGGATGGAGTCAATCCCATCTCCTTTGTCAAAAACGGGGCCGGCACCCAGATTTTCGCTGGAAGCAACTCCTACAGCGGCACGACCACCGTCAACGCCGGTCGCTTGGAGCTTCAGGAAAACCAAACCGGCACCGGAGACGTCATCATCAATGGCGGCAATATCAAATTGTCCTTCACCCGAACCTTCGCCAGCGGAGTCAACCTATCCATCGCCAGTGGAGCCTTCTTCTATCTCGATGGCTCCAGCCAGACTTTGGGCAAACTCGAAGGTGCTGGAATCATTGACTCCACCTACACCGTGGCGGGTATCGATACCCTGAGCGTCGGGGCCAATGATGCTACAAGCACTTTCAACGGAGTCATCCAGCAATCGACTGCACGCACCTATGCCTTGCGGAAAATCGGTGCCGGAACGATCACGCTCACCGGACTGAATACCTATACTGGCAACACAACCATTGAGGATGGCACGCTCAGCGTGACCCAGTCAAACTTCGCAGATGCCTCCACCTTGACCATCGGCACCTTGGAAGCTTCCACCGCAGTGCTCAACTTGCCCAACGCTGGCACGGACATCGTGACGGAACTCATCATCGACGGAGTTGCACAACCGGGCAATGGTGCCGTATACAACCAGAGCAATACAGGCGGTGCGATCACTGGCAGCGGCAGCATCCAGGTGGGCGTGGCTCCACCGAGTGGCTACGACACTTGGGAAACCACCAACGGCGTGATAGAAGGCGAAAACGGTGATGACGACAAGGATGGCATCATCAATCTCGTCGAATACGCCTTGGGCAGCAATCCGAAGGCCTCGAATCCATCACCAGGCACCTTCGTTGGAAACACCCTTGCCTTCACCAAGGGTGCAGAGGCCAAGGCTGCGGGCGATGTGAGTTATCAGATCGAAACCTCCACCACCCTAGAGGCGGGCTCATGGACTCCTGCCGCCGCGACGCAAACCGCCGATGATATCAGTTATCTGCTTCCGACCGGGCTGCCCGGCGGCAAGGTCTTCGGCCGCCTCAAGATCACCAAGCCGTGAGCCGCTGACTCCGGTTTGGGAAAACCCCGCTCTGATTCAGGGCGGGTTTTTTTATATCTTCATGTCCTTCACTCCAGCCGCAACAAGCCGCGTTGGAGGGCAATGCCGACCGCTTCGGCACGGTCATGGACGCCGAGTTTCTGGAACAATCCTTTCATGTGGGATTTGACGGTCTCCTCCGAGATGAACATGGCCACCGCCATTTCCTTGTTAGTGCGGCCACGGGAGACGAGTCGGAGCACGTCGAGCTCGCGCGGAGTAAGCGAAGGACGAATCATCCGGTCCGCCAGGCGGGCTGCCACTGCGGATGGCAGGTAGCGGTTTCCGGCGTGAACCTGGCGCACCGCCTCGATGATTTCCTCACGCGTGGTGTCTTTGAGAATGTAGCCGCGGGCACCGGATTCCAGCGCACTGAAAATGTCTTCTTCATTGTCGTAGGTGGTCAGGACAAGAATGATGGCCGTTGGGTCGTGGGCAACGAGTTCCTTGATCGTCTGGATGCCGTCACCTTCCGGCATGCGCAGGTCCACAATCAGGACGTCCGGCTTGTGCTGTTTGAATTGCTCCACAGCCTCGTGCCCGGTGCCTGCTTCCGCCACGACGGCCAGATCCGGTTGGGAGTTGAGGATGCTCGCGAGTCCGTCGCGCAGGGACGGATGATCGTCCGCGAGAATGATGCGGATGGGGGTATTCATGGGGATTTGGTGGGTAAAGTGGCGGAAACTTCAGTGCCCCGGCCGGGTTGACTGTCGATCGAAAGGCTGCCACCGAGGGTGGCGACCCGTTCGTGCATGCCCGTGAGGCCGAAGCCCTTGCCGACGCGGGTGACGACGTCGAAACCGTCACCATTGTCGCTGACGATGAGCGTGACCCATTCCGGCCCGAAGCGCAAGGTCTGGCGGATTTCGCTGGCGGAGGCATGCCGCGCGGCATTCGTCAGCGCTTCTTGGCCGATGCGTAGCAAGGTGTCCTCGTGGGCAGGAGGCAGCGGCCGCGGCGTGCCTTCGATTTGCTGTCGGAAGGAAATGTTTCCGTCGCTTGCCAGATTGCCGGCGAAACGCTGCAAAGCAGTGACCAAGTCAGTTTCCCCCAAGGCCAGCGGGCGGAGGTTCCAGACCGTGCGGCGGGCCTCCTTGAGGCTGTCGCGGACAAGGCCACGGGCGGTTTCGACGTGGTTTGCCGCGCTCACCGGATCGAGCGCGAGTTGATTTCGCACACATTCCAGTTGCAGTGAAATGGAAGTGAGTCCTTGGGCGAGCGAGTCGTGGATTTCGCGCGCGAAGCGGCCGCGTTCGGCGAGCACCGCCTCGAATTCCCGTCGCTGGATGCGTTTTTCCCGGCGTCGGCGGGCCCGGGCGAGGGCGAAGCCACCGACGAGCGCGGTGATGATGGCAGCGGCCAGCAGGGAAACATTTCGCGCCGTCCAGAACGGAGGTGGGGCCAACAATTCCACATCGGCGGCGCTGCGGGCCAGAATGAGCAGTTTGTCCTCCACTCGCAGGATGATGTTGCCCACCGGGGTGATGCGAGCGATGCCGGAAATCCGGATGAGCGAACCGGGTTGCAACGCGGGCAGGGAACTGTGGGGAAGATCAGGGACAAGGCCGCGGAAAACCAATTGGGAATCGCGAAGTTCGAGCGTCGTGCCATCCGGACCCGTGGATGTATTGAGCAACTCCGCTTCCACACTCACCCATCCACCGTCATGACTCGCCTGCAATGCGTCCTTGGCCTTCAAAGGAATGGGCGCGGGTGGCGTGGTGGTGGCCATGACGGAGGCTCGGTGCGCCCGGATGAAGGGTTTCAACTCTCCGGGACGCGGCCAACCAACAACCTCGATAACCGTGCCGGGAGTGGCAGCCACCGGTTGTGCCGTCTGCACCCAGAGGCCACCGCCATCCACTTGGAGAAACAATCCTCGTCCGGGCAAGGCGAGTGTGGCCACCCCTCGCACCCTCACCAGATCACCGGGACCCGGCCCGGTGGCCTGCATGAGGTCGCCAGGCCGCACGAGCTTGGGCTCCGCTGCCATGTTCCGCAAGGGATCAAGAGGCCTGATGTCATCGATCGAACCTGCACGGAGAAAACGGGCGGTCATCTGGCGACCGCGGTTGAACGTGGTGGCGACCACGCCACGCACCCGCACCCGGGTTTCCGCCAGATCCCAAGGGACGGATTCCGGCGGCAGGGGCCCTTCGAGCAATATGTAGAAATCACAGTATTCCGAATGGCAGACGAGAATGACGTTGATGCCGGACATTTGCACTTCGCTGACCCAGGTATCGATGCTGACCCAGTCCGCATCGATGACAGGGCGGCACATTTCCGCACCTGTGATGGCACGCGGCGCAGGCAGGCTGCCGGGGCCCAGCATTTCGATGAGCGGGTCCTGCCCGTTCGCACCCTTGATGACAGGGGCGAACATGCCCTCCCCAGTGATGCCGGTGACTTCCAGGCGATCGCCAATTTTTGGCCCTGTCGCATCGTCTTTTCCCGGGGTTTGCTCAACGAAAATCCCGGCAGTGCCATCGTGAATGAACAAGGTGGCATAGGATGTTTTGGCAAACGTCACCACCGCCTGGACCTTAACCGGGTAGCCGTGTTTCGCCTGTTCCGGCGTCAGGTTCCGGATTTCCTGAATCGAGGTGAGCGGGAGTTGGGCTGGCTCTCCGTTAGGTTCTGCCGCCAAGGTCGGGATTGTGGCCAAAACACAAATCAGGAGCCCCGCAAGAATCGTGGCAATCAAGTTCGTGACGGCATCCCCGAATCTCATCGCCGGATGCTGAACGGAGCGACGGGGTTTGGCGATGGTGAACTCAGCGCCTGATCGTGATGGTTTCATGATTTGCCAACCGGAATCATGGAATCAGTGTCAGTTTCAGTCTGCAAAATCGCCGGCTGCTGGCTGTGGCGAGCACGACTTTCACGGTTTGTCTGGTTCCATCGTCTGAGATGGGTGGAGCCAGCTCGGTGACACCGGCACTTGTCCATGTGCCGTCCTCAAGTGAATCGGTCCATTCGACGCTGAAGTTTACCAATCCAAGCGCGGCCTTGCTGCGGGTATAAGTGTATTCCATCTGCCCTCCTTGAATGGCCATGCTGGTAGGCAAGGTGGAGGGGATGGTGGGATTGAGCGCCAGGGCAAACTCCACGAGATTCTCAAGTCCATCGTGATCAGGGTCAGCATCATTCGCCGCGTTGCCCGCATCATCGTAAGTTCCGAAATGTTCAAACCGCCAGGACTCCAACGCGGAATAAGCATTGGCGATGATCAGGGTGCCGGAGGCGGATCCTTCGTAGAGATCGTCGGAAATCACAGCGCTCACCTCGTATTCACCGACTTGATAGGGAGCGTTGGTTTCGCCGCCATAAGTCGTTTCCACCGCCAGTCCAGTGGGGTTGGTGGTAATGTCGGGTGACTTCACCAGACCATCGAAAGTGTGGACCAGATTGCCGAGAGTCACGATCGCCGGAGCCTTGCTGACGGTGAACGATTGCTGGACAGGATCAGCGGGCCGCCAGGTGAAATCACCTGCTTGGTCTGCCTGGACGGTGACTTCACCCACGCCATTCAGGACGAGGGTGGAACCGCTGACGGTGGCGGGGCCGCTGACGACCGTGAAGGAAACCGGCAGGCCCGAGCTGGCGGATGCACTGAGTGAAATGGGGGCGCTGTCATATTGGCGGTCCGCCAAGGGGCTGAAGGCGATCGTTTGGGTAGCACCAGGAGAGGGCGAACTGAAACGCACCCGCATGTTGGTGAATTGGGCTGCGGCATTGGAGGTTCCGATATATTCCCCACTGAAGCCGAATCCAGCTGCCGAAAAAGTGGGGCTGTGAACCGGGTTGAGCGCGGTGTTTTGGGCACCTCCGAGGATGCCGTTGTTGTTGGGGGTGCTGTCGGAGTAGGTGAAGGACATCACTTTGGCCGATGTCGCGGCGTTGATGGCTTCAAAGGAGACATCGATGCCGTTGAGGGTGCGGGTAATGGTTTCGGTGAGATGGAGAGTGATGCTGCTGTTGCTTGATGTCGCACCGGTTTGACTCACCTGCGGAGTGCGGGCCGTGGCTCCGGTGAATGATGAAGCATAGGCCCCCGTCCCGGTGCGCTCGTAAAGCGCGGCACCACCGCTCGCCATGCCACAGTAGCCGAGCCAATTGTTGGTAACCGGCGCGGCTGGCGGAACCACCGGCGTCTGATTGCGAAACAATCCGAAGCGGAACCATAAGGACTGGTTTCCTGTAGGTCTCGAATTGTTGTTCACCGTCACACTGACGCTGCCGGTGAGTTGCAGTGAGTCCCCGACACCGGTGAGTGAAACATCCGGAAAAAAGGCATGTGCAGAGCCGCTGAGGCCGGAGTTTGTATTTCCTGGATTCCACAGCGGGCTCGAGGTGTCCGCTCCGGACAGGGTCGAGGTGGTGGAAGTCCAACCAGTAAGGTCCAATGTATAACCGCGATTTCCAATCACCAGCGTGCCACTGGAAGTGCCCGCATAATCTGCATCCTCCACCACGGCCACCACCGCATAACTGCCGGGCGCGAATGGGGCTGTGGGGGTTCCATTGTATGTTACAAGCACCTGCAAATTTGCTGGATCGGTCGTGATGATCACGGGCTTGGGTCGCCCATCGTAGGCGTGGCTCAAGCCATCAAGGGTGATGCCTGCCGCTGCCTTGGCAATGGTGAAACTTTGATCAACCGGAGAAGCCGCGAGGTGGTTCGCGTCGCCCGCCTGGGATGCGCGGACCAGCACGGTCCCGGCGCCTTCGAGTGTCATCTGATTGCCAACCAAGGTAGCAGGTCCGCTCACAATGTTGAAGCTCACCGGCAGCCCGGAACTGGCGCTGGCGGCCAGCGAAATGGGAGCGTCTCCAAACGTGCGGTCGGGAAGACTGCCGAACTGGATGGTCTGCGGCGCGGGCGCAATGACGAGTGTGCCTTCGACGCTGCCTTGATAGGTTGGATCATCGATGGTGGCCACGACCTGATAACTGCCAGCGGCGGTCGGAGGATTGGAGGACCCATCATAAGTCAACAACACGGTTTTTCCGGCAGGGTCGGTGGTGGCGCTCGCGGACTTCTGCTCTCCATCATAGACTGCCGATAGATCGCCGAGCGTGATCAGCGCGGAAGCTTTGGTGATGTTGAAGGCTTGCTCGACGTCCGCTGCCGGAAGGAAATGGAGATTTCCAGCCTGCGAGGCCCGGACTGTGACGCTGCCAATGCCACTGACTGTTAGAATATTTCCAGCAAGACTCGCCGGGCCGCTTACCAGGCTGAAGCTTACCGGGAGACCGGAACTGGATGTGGCGTCGAGGGTGATCGGCGGAGCGGTGGCAATGACATCGGGCAAGTCCGGAAACGTGATGAACTGAGGCTCCGCCGTGATCCCGGGGCTGAAGCTGATCCTGATGTCTGAAAACTGTGCCTGGGCTCCAGTGGTGGAGATATAGTTGCGGGCGAAGGCGAATCCGGCAATGGCATAAGTCGGGTTGTAACCGGTGCCCGCGTTGCTGGCTCCGGTCAGGACGCCGTTGTTGTTGGGTGAGGCATCGGTATAACTATATCTCATCAACACCGCCTGGGTATCGGTGCGTCTCAATGTGTGGACGGAAACAATGCCATTCGACGTGCGGGTGATGCTTTGCTCGAAGGCGATGGTCGGCGTGCCGGACGGCGAGGTGCTGCTCACCGGTGCGGGATTGGCATCCGGGCTGCGCTGGGTGGCACCCGTGCCGGTGCTGAACATGCCGTCCGCCGAACGCTCATACAACGAGTTGCCCATGCCCGTGTAGCCGAGCCACCCGGTGGCAATCGCCGGGGCCTGGCCGCGATTGTCGAAAAGCCCGAAGCGGAACCAGTTGCTCTGATTGCCGATGCCTGCGGTGCTGAGCTGGAAACTTCCTGTTAGAGAAACCGTATCGCCCGGATTGACAAGGGTGATGGGGCTGAACGGGGCTTGCAGGGTGTTGGTGCTGAAGGGGTCCGTGGTGTCGTTAGGATTGAGCAAAGGACTGGACGAAGTGCCACCCGTGACTTTGCCGCCGATGTTGGAAGTCCACCCGTTGAGATCGGTGCTGGCTAGCGCTGGCTGGCGGATGATGAAGGTGCCGGAGGCGGAACCCTGGTAATTGGGATCGGTGATCACGGCGGAGATGACATAACTCCCCGCATAGGTCAGAACTGTGGGCGAACCGTTGTAGGTGATGGCAAGCGCAAGACCGGCGGGTTGGGTGGTGGCACTCACTGACTTGGGTGAACCGTCTGCGGTGACAATCAGGTTTCCCAGATTGATCGATGCCGCGGCCTTCTCAATGACGAGCGTGCCGCTGGCGGAACCACTGGTAATGGGATCATTCACAACTGCCGTCACGGCATAACTCCCAGCCGCCGTGGGCACGGTGGCCGCGCCATTGTATGTGACCAGCACCGGCAGATTGGCAGGCTGGGTGGTCACGGTGACGGGCCTTGGACTGCCATTGTAGGTTTGATTGAGGTTCGACAAGCTCACCGTGGCCAGGCTCGGTCCTCCATTGAAATCATCCGCACCCACCAGTGCGAGGTCATCGATGGTGAAGACACCGGGCGGGCCGGAGGGACCGCTGCGGCTCTCGATGCGCAGCCCGCTGAGATCCTCGATGCCGGAAATGCCGATGCTGGCGAAAGGGATCTCAACCCGCTGCCAGCCAATGGTTGTGGCAGTCGGGATCGGGATGGCTTCCAGCGCGATACCGCCACGCGATATGCCGACTTGCAATAGCGGGGGACTGTTTGCCCCGGCATTCAGCCAGAACGAAATCGCCGCAAATCCCTGCAAGGAGCGCGCGCTGCAAGTGAGCGATAAGCCTTTTCCCGTGCCTGCCGGCACCGCAATCGCGTGACTGCCGCGATACACGGGTTGCGTGCTGGTCAGTGAGGTATCAACGGGACTGGCATTCGCCCACCCGCTTTGCAGTGCATCGTCGAATACAAGTTGGGTCGCTTGGGATGGCGCGACCACGGAGTTGGCGATGTCTCCGTAAACGACGCCGCGCCCGCTGGTGCCGAGATAGAGTCGACCATAAACACGGGGATCTCCTGCTATGTCATTTTGATAACCGAACTGATGCAAGTTGTCATTGATCCTCACCCAAGTGGCTCCGGCATCGTCACTGCGGAAAAATCCGGTGATGCTGCCGATTTTTCCCCAGATAAACACCGCCGGGTGGCTTGCACCGGGAGCGGCTTTCCCGAAGTCGAATTGATGAACTTCTGCCACTGCAGCAATCTTCGTGAAACTGGCACCGAAGTTGGTGCTTTGATACAAACCACTGGCTCCGGCTTTGGCCAAGATGTGACCATTCTTCCCGGGCACGGTGCGGAATTGATTGAATGCGGAATTCACTCCGCTGGCGATGACCGTGAAATTAGCACCTCCATCGCTGCTGGTGAGCAGGCGTTTGGCGGTGCCGTCCCAGAGGTAGAGCCGCTGGCCATCGACGCGGTCCGCGATTGGGGTGAGGGTGTTGAAGGGATTGCTGCGGCGGATGGTGTGGTTGCCCGTGTCCGCGATGTAGAGGTTAAACCCGTCCGGGGTGAGCGCGATCCCGGATGGGTTGCTGAACCGGGCGATGTTGCCTGTCCCCCCGGCACTGCCGGAGCTACCTGACAGTCCGGCGATGCTGCTCACCACGCCGTTGGGGGTGATTTTCCGAATGCTGTGGTTGCCGCTGTCAGCCACGAACAAGGTGCCTGCTGCATCGATGTCGATGGCCTTGGGAAACAAGAATCGTGCGCTGGTCCCGGTTCCATCAGCGCTGCCGGAGCTGCCGGCCAGTCCTGCGAAAGTGCTCACTTCGCCGCTGGGGGAAAATTTCCGGATCGCGTGGTTGCCACTGTCCGCAACGAACAGGTTGCCAGCCGCGTCGAGGCAGAGATCGGCGGGAGAATTGAAGCCTGCGGCAATGGTGGTGACTTGGCCGGTTGGCGTGATTTTCCGGATGCTGTGGTTTCCTGTATCGCAGACGTAGAGGTTTCCGGAGGCATCTGCGGCCAGTCCTGAAGGGAAATGAAAACGTGCGGCTGTGCCGGTGGCGTCAGTCGCCCCAAGAACACCCGCGCTTCCAGCATAGGTGCTGACCACGCCGCTGGGAGAAATTTTCCGGATCGTGTGGTTTCCGGTATCGGCGACGAACACGTTCTGCGAACCGTCCACCGCGATGCCGGCGGGCGAATGAAAGCGGGCGTTGCCCCCGGTGGCATCGGTGGATCCGGAGAGCCCGGCACTGCCCGCAAGGGTGTTCACTCCTCCGTTGGCCACAATCCGACGGATCATGTGGTTCGCGGTATCCGCCACGTAACGGATACCGGCACGATCGATCGCAATCGCGCCGGGCGATTGGAAACGGGCGTCGCCGCCGGTCGCATTGGTGCTGCCAGGAATGCCGGCGGAACCGGCGAGAGTGCTCACGGCATGCATCCCGGTGCTGCTGACAGCAGATCGCCCGCTCTCGGAGGCCGTCCAGGTGGCTCCATTGTCGCGTGAAAGGTGGGCTGCCGCATTCGGCGGACACCAGATGAGGGTTTGGCCGTCGGTGGAAAAAATCACCCGGTGGTGGCCGTTGATCACGGCAGGCGGAGTCGTCGGGAAAGTCGACCAAGTGGCCGCCGCGTCGTGGGAAACATGGGTGCTACCACTGGTTTGGCGGATCATTTTTGCCGGGGCCAGATCCGCTCCACTGATGATGCTGTTGCTGCCATTGCTCGGTTGGTGCCGACCGCGAAGCGGGGAACGCCCGAGGTCGTCGTGACGCCAACCCGTGTAATCGCCCGTAACGCTGACAAGCTGCGGCCCACCCGTGGGGCTGAGCAGGCCGAGCGGCACAAGTTCCTCAAGACCGTCATTGAAAAACGTCCAAGTGCGCGCGGTGCCGCTGGTGGTGAGATTGGTGGTTTGAAAAAGCCCGCCGCCGGTGTTGAAAATGGCCCGATTCGAATCAAAGGGATCGATGTCGATATCGGTGATCCAATGCGGGCTTAAGGAGCTGGCCCACGGCGAGTTTCCAGCCGCTCGGGTCCCGCTCCGCAGGGCTGCGGTCCAGGTGCTGCCACCGTCGGTCGAGCGATAAATCTCATCGCCCGGCCACCAACGCAGCAGGGTGGACACCACCACATGCCCGGCATTGCGGGGATCCGCGCTGATTCCGCCAAAAAATCCCTGCCCAGTCGGGGGTAGGATGGACGTCCACGTGTTGCCATCCGCCGAACATTTCCAGACACCGTAATCATTCGCATAGTTCCCAGGTCCCGTGGCGTCTCCCCAGGTGGAATAGAAAACCCCGCCGGCATCGAAGGATCCTTGCAGCGGCATCATTTCCGCACCCATTGCCTTGCCCGGGTGATTGGGCACTTCTGACCATTGGGTGCCATTGTCGTCCGAATACCAGAAACTCTGCCCGGTCAGTGTGTTGGCGGCGGCATAAACCCGGCGCTGCGGCCCCGGCCCCGGGGCGCTGGCGGGGGCGTAAATCAGGAAATTCAAATTGGTGAGGGAGCTCGGGAAACTGCTTAGCCGCGCCCAAGTGGCCCCATGATCCTGACTCCGCCAAATCCCAAGGTTGTTGGAACCGACCAAAAGATTGGCCCCATTCAGCGGATCCACCACCAAGCGCTCTCCCGTTCCGCGCCCCTCGCCATTTCCCGCCATCTTGAATCCGGGCGTCGTGTAGGTCCATGTCGCTCCTCGATCCGTGGACCGATAGATCCTCGATGTCAGTTTCCACGTCTCCGTCCCGGCATATTGGCCGGTCGCAATGTATACGCGGTTGGGATCCGAGGGATCCAGCCCGATGCTCTGCACGCCAAGGTGCTGAAACTCGTTGTTGTTTCCGCCGATCCCATCGTTGAGCGCGATCCAGCGTTGGCTAGGAACATCCAACCGATAAGCTCCACCCACATCGGTACGCGCATAGACGAGCCCCGCCTCAGACGGATGGAAAACCGTGCCCGTGACGAAACCACCACCCCCGATCTCCACATTCCGCCATGTGTAGGACTGTCCGTAAACCAATTGCATGACTCCACAAAGAATCATGGTCAAACAACATATAAAGGAATGGGGTATCCAGGTCATGAAATCATGTGGGAAATGGGCGATGTGGAGAGCGTCATTCAGAAGCGCGGATTCCTTCAAATGACGTCGGTAGTATCCAGGGCACGCTTCGTCGGGAATCCGGAAGTGCCATCACCACCAAATGCCAGATCCCAACTGCAACACGATGCCATCCAAAGTGCCACCTCCTTGATGGGGGAGATTCCAATCCCTCGATTGGGGGGGGGGATTTTATTCCATCGTGAATGGGTCTCCATGGCGTTCGCTCTGATGAAGGAAAACACCCTCAGTTGGCCGCTCCGCTTCATCACCATCGCCTGCGGGGCGATTTCGGCGTTTGTGCAAGGCAGTGGCAATTTCCTGCGTGCGCTGCATTTGCCCGAAGCCTTCGCTGTCGCGCTGATGGGGGTGTTCGTGGCTTCATTTGCGGCTACGACGATGGATACCGCTTGCCAGCTTCAGAGATATGTCACCCTGGAACTCGCTGAAGCCCTTGGCCTGCGGATGTTGATGGGAAAACATGCCTCCACCCTGCTGGCGATCACTCTCGCCGCCGTGATTGCCTCCATGCCTGCGCCGGGCGCGCCGTGGGAGTTTTCGAATCTCGGAAAAGGCGGGCTTTTCCAAGGACCCACCGCATGGATCACCGGGGATCAGCCAAACTATCTGCTTACGGCGGTGGCCGTCGTCACTCTGGTGCTCGAGGGGTGGATCATCATCGAGGCCATCAAGGCCTGGCCCCGCGCCAAGGGGGTGCTGGAGGAATCCAATATGAATTCCTGAGGCAATCCGTTGAGGGCTCTTTCCCGGAGAGCACCAATCAGAGTGCGTGAAATCTGAGTTGAATCCGTCTTCTCCGGCATTGTTAGTGGCTGTCGCTTGAGAACAGGAGTCCGGCGCTTCATAGGCCACAGTTTTGGCACTCAGCCTTCATCTTCTAACGGTTCCAATGGTAGCCCATCCAAGGCTTCGCGATAGGCCTTCTCATCGAATCCACGTTTTTTTCTCAGCACCTGATCCATTTCTTCTCCCAGACAAAGCGCGATTTGGTGTTTTGCTTCGAGTTCTACCAGGCCTGCCTGAGTGAGTCGTTCCAAGGTCTTCGCGACATATCGAGTCTGTGGAGAAACCAACTGCTGCTCGACGGCAGCCAGCAAATCGGGAATCAAGTCATCAGCCATGCCGCAGACAACCGTATCGTGGGGACAAATGCCAGCGAATCCCTCCACAGCGTGAATTCGAAATCACCAAGCTTGCCTTTTGCAAAGGGATGGGGTTGCGGGAAAGGGCAGAGAGGCATAGGAGTGGTCCATGAAACTGCGATTGATTGGGCGGGAAATCATTTTTCCGCGGCGTCCTTTGTTGATGGGGATCGTGAATGTGAATGACGATTCCTTTTCCGGGGACGGGACGCTGGATTTTCGATCGGCATTGGAGTTGGCGAGGAAGCAAGTGGAGGCGGGGGCGGATGTGATTGATGTGGGCGCAGAAAGTGCGCGGACGAACCGTGGTGCGGTGGTGATGGAAGAAGAGATTCGGCGTTTTTCCGGGTTTCTTGAGGGGTGGGAGATGGTTTGGCAGGATCTGAAGCCGCGGGATTCATCACAGGTTTGGCCACCGGTTTTGTCTGCTAACACCTGGCGTCCCGAAGTGGTGGAGGCGGTATTGCTCTTGGGGAAGGTAGAATTGGTCAATGACATGGGTGCCTTGCCGGATGATAGGAATGCCCGCTTGTGCGCGGCGCATGGTGCGGCGCTGTTGATCATGCACAGTGTGGGTGAACCCAAGATCCCTCACGTGCACCAGCAGTGGCCGGATGTGATGGCTGCGATGGAGTGTTTCTTCAAAGAAAAACTCGAATGGTGCGCGGCGGCGGGACTGCCATCCGACGCTGTGGTCTTGGATCCCGGGATCGATTTCGCGAAACAGCGGGACGACAATCTAACGGTTTACCGGGAACTGGGGCGATTGCAGCGTTTTGGAAAACCGGTGATGGTGCCGGTGTCGAGGAAGACCGTGATTGGGGATGTCTTGGGCCTGGCGGAACCCCGGGATAGGGATGCTGGGACCCTTGCCTGCATTGCCGCCTCGATGGCGCAGGGAGCACAGATCTTCCGGGTGCATGATGTGGAAGCGGCCTGGCTGGCGGTGAAGGTCCTTCATGCGCTTGAATGAGGGGAAATGGAACCGCGAGGAAATCGATTGCCCGCGCGGCGGCTTCGTCGCAGGGTGCTGCCCCGACATGCATCAGCGTCCGCCGAAAAAATTTGTTCCCGTTCCATTCGAGTATCATCAGGAGATCGAGCTCAGGATCGATTCGCTCACGAATCTCGGTTCCGGCGTGGGGCGTGTGGATGGGTGGGTAGTGTTTGTTCCGTTTGCACTTCCCGGCGAGTTGGTGAAGGCGCGGGTCTATCGAAATGACAAAAATTGTTCCCATGCGGATCTAACCGAAGTGATCGAGGCGTCCCCCGACCGGGTGGCACCCGCGTGTCCCTTGTTTGGTGAATGCGGCGGTTGCCAGTATCAACATCTGTCTTATCCGAAGCAACTTGAGTGGAAAACGCGACAGGTGGGAGAGTTGATGAAACACATGGCGGGGCTTGTTTTTCCGGTGAATCCATGCCTGTCGACAGATCAAACGTGGCATTATCGGTCAAAAATCACACCTCACTTCGATGGTCCCCGCGATGGCGTGATCGGGTCGATCGGGTTTCTCGCAAACGGCCAGAGGTTCCGTCTAGTGGATGTGCCGCAGTGCACGATCGCCATGGACGAGATCAACGCGGCGTTCCCGGAGATCAGGGCAGGGATCCGGGCCCGGGCGGGAAGTTACAAGCGGGGTTCCACGGTTCTGATGCGGGCGACGAATGGCCGCGTGGAAACCGACTTCAAGGCCACGGCGACGGAAAGGGTGGGGGATCTGGTATTCCAGTTTTTGGCGGGTGATTTTTTCCAGAACAATCCTTTCATCCTGCCTGCCTTCACCGGCTATGTGGCAAAACAGGCTGCCTGTGGTGGCGTGCGTTTTCTGGTGGATGCCTATTGCGGCTCCGGATTGTTCGCTCTGACGCTGGCGCGCCATTTCGACAAGGTGGCTGGGGTGGAAGTTTCCGAAACCTCCTGCGAATGGGCCCGAAAAAATGCCGTGGCCAATCGCATCGAGAATGCAACCTTTCTCACTGCTTCGGCCGAGGACATCTTCGCGGAAATCAATTTTCCTGCCGGAGAAACTGCTGTCGTCATCGATCCGCCGCGCAAGGGATGCACTCCGGAATTCATCGACCAGTTGGTGAAATTCCGCCCTGCGAGGGTGGTTTATGTTTCCTGTGATCCGGCAACCCAGGTGCGGGACCTCAAGTTGTTGGATGCCGGAGGGTATGAGCCGATCGACGTTCAACCCTTCGATCTTTTTCCGCATACCCGCCATTTGGAATGCGTGATGACCTTGGTGCGCAAACCGGAAACAAACGTTTGATGTGCGCTGTTCAAATGACGGCCCGGGGTGGTCGCGGGATTGAGTTCATGGAAAAACCGTGACCCGGGGAGCTGCGGAAATTGCCCGGAATTCGGGAGGATCCGGGCAATCGAACGCTTGTTGGAATGGATTGTGAATAACTTGGGGAAATGTCTTCAACTCGCAGGGAATAGGTTAGTTGGTTCAGGATGGCACGGTTTCGAGAGAGCGGGGGCGCTCACTTAGGGAAACCTTGGAGAATTTGCGCGCCAAGTTGGCGATCAAATCAAAAATGTGAACATTTAAACTCTTGATTGAATTTTAAAGCGTTGAAAATAAGTGGATTGTGAACTCATTCACGAGAAATTCGCGATTGTTGCCAAGTTATTCACAATCCCGGAATCGATGGAGATTTGGTGCCGTTTCCCTCGAAACGGGCAGGAAACTTGGTTCATTTTCGATCCATCACTGTGCAAATTTTGTGACTTGGCACGTTGTGAATAACTTGTGGGAAACCGTGAAAACCCGCTTAAAATGGACGGTTTTCAATGATGGGTTCCTAATCATCCAAGGAGGGAGTGGATGACCAAAGCGTCTGGTGCATTTGCAAGGGGTGGAAATGAGTGGGGCGCTCAACTTCTTTGCGCTTTACGGAATGCGAGGATCGCTTCAGACAAGGGCCGCCGCCGGGCAGAAACGCTTGGGCAGCCTTCATAAATCCATCCTCACACATCCAACATGGACATCCAAATCGCCACCCTCTGCGACTTCGCAGCCGACTACAACGGCAAGCTCGTCATTTCCGGAACCTTCGATACGCTTGCGGCCCGCGCCGTGCCGGTCGTCCATCCTGCCTGCGCGCTTGCCATGCGTTTCTGCTTCACCCCGGAAGACGCCGGTCGCCACAAGCTTTCGATCAACATCATCAACGAGGATGGTGAGTCGCTCGATCCCAACAACATGCCCATCGAGCCTGAGTTCGAAGTGGCTCTTCCCAAGAACGTGCCTTTCCTGACCCGCAACATTGTGATGAACCTGCAAGGACTGCGTTTCCCCGAGTCCGGCATCTACTCCATCGACATCGGATGCGATGGTGAGATCCTCGTTCGCCTGCCACTCCGCATCGTGCAAGTGACGCAGGGACCGAATGGCGAAACGCAAATGGCCTGATCCATTTCGCAATCCGCATTCTATTTTAACAACGCGCCGCGTCCTTCTGGATCGCGGCGCGTTTCTTTTTGAGCGATGCAAGGTTTTCAAGGAACCTTGTCCCGCAAGCCCATACAAACCGCATCGACAAACCCGGGCGATTGTCGGTGTATAGCGGGCGTGTTCTTGATTCGGATCCTTTTCACCTGGCTCTTTGCTGCCATGGGTGCGGTGTCCGCCGCCTCCGCATCTCCCGGGGTTGTGGTGCGCGTCTGGCAGTCCCAGGATGGCCTGCCGAGCAATGTGGTAAGGTCCGTGATCCAATCCACCGACGGATATTTGTGGGTGGCCACGGCGGAGGGGGTGGCGAGGTTTGATGGATTTGAATTTGAACTGATCGAGCCTGAAGATCAGCTCCGGCGGTATCGGCGGGCGTATTCGCGGCTTTTTGCAACGTCGGGTGGCCAGGTCTGGGTGGCCACCTACCAAGGAGGCTTGTTGCGGACTTGCGGGGGGGCGCTGGTGTCGGTGCTCAACGACAAAAGGAAGCCGAATCCTCCGATCGTGACGCAGGTGGTGGAAGATCGGTCGGGGTCGGTTTGGTTCCGTCGGGGGACGGAGACGGGACAGATCGGCAAGGATGGCGGCATGGTGGAAACCGGGCCGACAGAAGAAGTGGAGCGGCTCATGGAAGATGATCTCCGCAGGCAGAAGGAGCGGGGGCGCGCCATGGATCCGGGCTTGAATCCCATTCTCAAGGATCAGGCTGGCCGCCTCTGGACGGCGGGCTCTGCGGGCGGGTTGACGATTTCTGAAGATGGCCGACCGCTGATCGCCGTCGAGTTTCCCCAACGCGGACAGTCGTTCGGGGTAAACGAAATGATGCTCGATCGTGAAGGAAATGTGTGGATTGCCTCGCCGGTGAATGGACTGGCCCGGGTGAGGCATGCACGGGTTGAGGTGCCGGATATCGATGGAAACCTCGTCGAGCGTTCGTTTTCCGCCTTGTTGGAGGATCGTTCGGGTGCGTGGTGGATCGCCAACCGTCGCGGTGGCATGATCCGGTGGACACCGGGGGAGACCCAGCGGATTGATTTCACGACACCGGCTGCGCGAGCATTCCGTCCAGCCGCCGCCTTGTTCGAAGATCGCGATTCGAGACTCTGGGTGGCCTCGCGGGATGGCAGTGTTTTCCTGCGGGAAGATGGCATTTTCCATCCACAATTTACCAAGACACAGATTCCTTCGAAAGTGCGTTCGATTACCCAGGATGTTGCCGGGACCATTTGGTTTGGCGGGACTCAGGGTCTGGCCTCCCTCACCCAGGGCGAGGTCCGGCAGCACAAGACGGAAGCGAACTTGCAAAATCTCGACATCACTGTCGTCGAGGCGTTTCCCGGAGGTGGTATTCTTGCAGGTAGCTCCAATGGTCATGTGCTGCTGGGGGATTTTTCCGGCTTCAAGCTGATCGCCACCCCAGAAACCACCAACCATCAATCCGTGTCCGGCATACTTGCGGTATCGGCGAAAGAAGTCTGGGTGGCGACCCTCGGTAGCGGGCTGCATCACTGGAATGGCGAGTCGCGGATGAATTTCGGGACCAATGAAGGCCTGCCGGACATGCGGCTCACCTGCGTCTTGTTGGATGATGCGAATCACATCTGGCTGGGCTCGCTCGGAGGCATCATCCGCGCCGAGCGCAAGGAATTGCTGGCCTGCCTGAGGTCTCCCGAGTCCGTGGTGCACTGGCTGCGTTTGGATCACACCGACGGACTTCCATCCCGCGAATGCATCGGTGGATTCCAACCTGCGGGCTGGCGTGCCAAGGATGGCATGGTGTGGTTTCCCACGGGTGGCGGAGTGGTCCGCGTGCGCCCGGATCTGGTGGAGCGGAATCGGGTGGCCCCCCCGATCTATCTTCAATCCGCCCGTGCCAATGGTGTGCTGCACACCGCAAGCGTGGGGCCAGTCACCACTGATCCCGGTCGGGCGCGCCTTGAGTTCCGCTTTGTGGGATTGAGCTTCAGCTCGCCTGAAAAAACCACCTACCGCGCCCGGCTCAAAGGGCTCGACGATTCGTGGCGTGAGTTGGGAAACCAGCGGGTCGCCGCCTTCGAGGCCGTGCCACCGGGGAAATACACCTTCGAGGTGATGGCGGTGAATGGCGATGGAGTTCGCAGTCACGATGCCGCCCGCATCCCGGTCATCGTGAACCCGCATCTCTGGCAGACGGCCTGGTTTTACCTGAGCACCGGCGGCTTGGTCCTGCTGGCGGCCGGCGGAGTGGGTTGGTTCGGTGCCAGGCTGCGCATGAAGGCCCGCATTCAGGATCTCAAGATCCGCAATGCCAGGGAAGCCGAACGATCGCGGATTGCACGGGATCTCCACGATGATTTGGGCGCAAGCCTCACGGAAATTTCCATCCTCGCCGCTCTCGCCGCCGAAGATGCGGAAAAAACCCCGCTCTATCCATCGCTCGACCAGCTCTCCGCCAAGGCCAAGCATGTGGTCAGTTCGTTGGATGAAATCGTCTGGGCCGTCAATCCACGGGAAGACACGCTTCGTTCGCTGGTAGAGTATCTCACCGCTTTTGCGCGCGAGTTTCTCGATATTGCCCGCATCCCGCTGCGGGTCGATGTGACGCCGGAGATTCCCGATCACCCGCTGCTGGCATCGCAGCGCCACTGCATTTTCCTCGCCGCCAGGGAAGCGCTCAACAACATCGTCAAGCACTCCGGTGCCACTGAAGTGCAGCTGCATGCGGTCGTTTCCCCGGATAACTTGGAAATCACGATCCGCGACAACGGCCGTGGATTCGAGCCCGACTACGCCACCGGTGGCAACGGCCTCGGCAACCTGCGCGCCCGCATGCAGGACGCGGGGGGCGACTGCCGCTTCGAAACCCGCCGGACTGTCGGCACCTCAGTTTTCCTGACTCTTCCCTTGCACAGCCCTGCCAAACCCGTTTCTTAGAGGTCATGCCCATTGCCAAGGATCCGATCATCGATGTTGCCATCGTCGAAGACAACGCCGCGCTTGGCAACGGGCTCCGCAAGATCGTCGAGTCCGCATCCGACTTCCGCTGCGTCGGCGTCTGGACCACCGCCGAGGATGCGCTCAAGAAAATCGATGCCTTCCGTCCCCAGGTTGTCCTCATGGACATCAACCTGCCGGGCATGTCCGGTATCGAGGCCACTGCCCGCATCAAGCACCACCTGCCGGACATGCAGGTCATCATGGTCACGGTTTATCGGGATCACGATCAGATCTTCGCCGCTCTCAAGGCCGGAGCTTCCGGCTATCTCGTCAAGCGATCCACCCCCGAAGAAGTCCGCCAGGCCATCCGCGACGTCCGCTCCGGCGGTGCCCCCATGAGCGCGGAAATTGCCCGCCGCGTCGTCGAGGCCTTTCACCAACCGATGAAAACCGCCTCTCCAAATGCGGGGGATGATGTCAAACTCTCCAAACGCGAGACCGAGATCCTCGAGCTCCTCACCAAGGGCCTCGCTAACAAGGAAATCGCCGACCGCCTCGACATCAGCGTCGAGACCGTGCGCGTCCACCTCCGCCGGGTTTACGAAAAACTCCACGTCCATTCCCGCACGGAAGCCGCCATGAAATTCCGCGACTCCCGCGAGGATTTCAAAGGGCCGATTTGAGCCTCGAACGCCCCCCCTTTTATGGGGAGAGGAGGGGATTTAACGCCGAAGAATCGAAGCCCTAACCCTAACGGGTTATCGACGGGTTCTCGCACCCTCGCTGTATCCCTCAAGATATACGAGGGCTCGCGTCTTCGTCCGGGCAAGTTGCTCGAAACCCAACCCCAAAATCCATTATTTCATGAAACCCAAATTTCTATTCAATAAGCGTCTTGCGCCTCTCTTTGCCCTGACTGTCGCCTGCTCCGTGCAGAATATCCAAGCGGCCTCGGGAATCTGGACCGGTGTCGCATCCGGCGGAAACTGGAGTGCAGGTGCCAATTGGTCGGGCGGAACGGTAGCCGATGGCGCTGGAAGCCTTGCTGATTTCTCCACCTTGGATCTGCCTGCCGGTGCGTTCAGCGTGAATCTGGATAGTGCTCGCACCATTGGCTCTCTTTCTTTTGGCGACCTCGATGGAACCACTGCAGGCACTTGGGCACTTTCAGGAGCGAACACCCTCACTTTGGCGAGCTCCCCGGCGATTTCGATTGGTGTCACCACCACGATCAGCCCAATTCTCGCCGGCACTTCGGGTTTCACGAAGTCTGGCGCGGGCAATTTGATTCTCACAAATGCCAACACGGTTTCAGGCTCGATCAATCTGACAGCAGGTCAACTGACCACGAAAAATGGTGCCGGCCTCGGCACTTCCACTCTCACGCTCGGGAATGGGACCCACTATCGCTATGAGCGCACCACGGGCAACGGAAGCACATTTGTCGGCAACGCCTTCACTCTGGCCGCCTCATCATCTGCCACCATCACGACCGATAATGCTGCCAACGGCTACTCAGGTCTCATTTCGGGAGATGCCAACAGCACCTTGACCATTGGCGCTACAGGACTCCTTGCCCAATGTTCGTTCGGCCTGGGCTCCAATACCCAGCAGTTGGGATCATTTCTCGGGCGTGTCGAAATCTTTGACGGAGCAAGCATTCGTTTTTCCTCAACCAGCAACGTCAACAATGGAGGTGCTGCTGCCATTTGGGACACCAATACCTCTGGCACCATCACTACCCGGAATTCCGGTACGGTGAACCTCGGTTCTCTCGTCGGAAATGGAACTTTAACGGGTTCTGGTGGCGCGAATGGTACTACCATTTTTGCGGTAGGCGCACGCAACGAAGACTGCGTGTTCGGTGGCATCATCCAAAATGCCAACGCCGATCGTTTGGCCCGGCTCACCAAAGTAGGCTCGGCGAAGCTCACCCTTACTGGCGCGAATACCTACACCGCCCAAACCAATGTGGACGCCGGCACACTGGAGATCGGCAATGGGGGCACAACAGGATCCCTTGCTACTACCAACATCGTAGTGGCTTCCGGTGCGAACTTGGATTTGCATCCCGGCATCAGCCAAAGCCAATCGATCAACGGCATCATCTCGGGGACCGGCAACCTCACCAAGAAGGGAGCCGGAAGAACCACTCTCGCAGGAGTGAATACGATCACCACTACCCCGACGATCGAGGGCGGCTTGTTGGTGGTCAATGCAAACACTGCCCTCGGCAATGCGGCCAACCCCATCTTGTTCGAACTCGGATCCGGCAAACTCGCGTCGGACATCGCAGGACTTGTCACCGCTCGTGCCTGCACCATCGACTCATCTGCCACGGGTGGCTTTGCCGCAATCGATGCCACAGACTCCATCCAGATTGACGGCACCGTCGATGGAGGAGGAGCCTTGGAAATCGGCGGGCTCGGTGTGGTTTCGCTCACCGCAGGCAACACATATCTCGGCAATACGACCGTGACATCGGGCACGCTCGTTGTCGCCAACACGACCGGCAGCGCTACCTCTGCGGGGAGCGTCTCAGTCACCGGGGGCAATCTCGCCGGAGTTGGCACCATGGGTGGATCCGTCTCCATCGCTTCAGGTGCAGGAGCCAAACCCGGACCGGTGACTCCCACCAGTTCCGCCGTCGGCATACTCAACACCGGCAGCCTCAATTTGAATGGTGGATCCACAATTTTCACCGAGTTTGCCTCCACCTCATCGTATGACCAGATCGTCGTCACCGGAGATCTTGCATCGACCGGTGCTTCTGTTGGCACTCCAGTCCTGGTGGACCTAAGATTGGAAAACTCCGTTGCCAAATGGACCAATCTCGGCACTTACAATCTCATTCAATACTCCGGCACATTCAGCGGAAATGCGAATGAACTGTTCGAAGTCACTCCAGCGAGCCAACAAGCCGGATTGAGTTATACTTTTGCGGCGAGTGGCGGATTCATCACCCTCACCATCGCGGGTGCTCCACCCTCGGAATGGAATGTGGATGGCAATGGCAATTGGTCCTCGGCTGTCAATTGGCTCAATGGCCTCCCGAATGGAGTCGGCGTCAATGCCAACTTCGGCACGGTGATCACCGGCCCTGTGACGGTCACCAACGATGCGGCTCACGCCGTAGGATCCATCCAGTTCAATAACGACGATGCCTATACTCTCGGAGGTGCGTCTGTTCTCACCCTCGATGCCTCGACAGGCAATGCGCAGCTAGGCATCCTTGTGGGCAGCCATGAGATTTCCGCACCTATTTCCTTCGCGGATCCCGTTGATATCACTTTTGCCAGCCTAACCAGCACCCTGACACTTTCCGGAAACATCAGTGGTAGCGGCGGACTGAACAGCGCCACCCCCGGATTGGTGGTCCTTTCAGGAACCAACTCCTTCGGCGGTCCGATCAATTTGAGTGCCGGCTCACTCAACTTCGATTCCGGCAGCCTGGGCACTGGTGCCCTCACACTCGCGAATTCTTCGCTCGTGTGGGCTACAGGAAATACGGAAGACATTTCCAGCCGCAGCGTTTCCATTGGCGGAACATCCGTCACCCTTGACACCAACGGCAACAACGTCGTCCTCGCCAACGCAATCGGGGCCGCAGGAGAGGGTGGCCTCGTCAAGAATGGTGCGGGCCGTCTGACCCTTGCCAGCGATCCCACATTTACCGGTTCCACCACCATCTCCGGCGGTGTGCTCCAACTCGGCAACGGAGGTGGCACCGGAATCGTGGAGGGCATCATCACCAACAATGCCGGCCTTGCCATCAAGCTCGAAGATGATGCCTATTTCTCGAACCTAGTCACGGGAACAGGATCTCTTGAACACGCGGGAACCGGCATCCTCAACTTGGGTGCGCAAAACACCCACAGTGGAAATACCACCGTCACATCCGCATCGGCCGTCCTCCGCCTGAGCGATGCCTTCAACCTCCAAAACAGCACGGTGAATCTCGTCACTGGCGGAGGCTCGGTGAGTTTCGGAACCCTCACTGCTGCAAGATTCGGCGGCTTGTCGGGAAATAAGGGCCTTGTCCTGGAGAACTCGGACTTCGCGCCTGCCGCGATCGCCCTCACGGTGGGTGGAAACAATCAGAACACGACCTATACAGGCATCCTCAGCGGTTCTGGATCCCTTGTGAAAACCGGGACCAGTATCCTAACTCTCGGAGGGGTTAATACCTTCACGGGAGATACCACCGTGAACGCAGGTGAATTGCTCGTCGGCAGTGGCGGTTCTCTCGTCAGCCCCAACGTCATCACTCCGCAGGACACAACGGGCTTTGTCCATGTGGTGGACGGCTCGATTTCAGCAACTTCCTGCACGCTGGGCCGCGGCACTGGCGGACTTTTTCTGGAAAGTGGTTCGGTCAGCGTCTCCGGTGTATTGAGCGCGATGGGAAGCGCCGGCAGCACTGCCAGCGCACCAATCCGGGTGTCCGGCGGCTCGATTTCCACTTCTGAAATCCGTCTTGGACGCACCGGTCTGAATGACACCAACGAGCCTGCAGGCGCACCGATCAACACGAACCTCTATCTCTCCGGGGGCTTGGTATCCGTTTCTGGAAATCTCCACGTCGGTAGCTTCGACGCTCAGCCGAACTCATCGGTGGTCACCCGGATCGACGGCGGCACCCTGACCGTCGGCGGTGCGGTATCGATTGGCCAGAACAACGGTGGCAGGTGGTCCTACGTCGATGTCAACGGTGGTGACCTCGTCAGCACTGCCAGTGGGGTGAACTCCGGTATCGTGTTGGGCGGGCCCTTTGTCGCCAAATCAGCCCTCCTCATGCGGTCGGGCACGGCGACGGTTGAGCGCATCCAACTCGGCCGTGACGCCCTCGGCGGAATGGGCTTGCTGCGAGTTTCAGGTGGCGACCTCTACGTTGGAAGTGAGGGTATTGTTCTGGGAACCACCCAGACGGCGATCAATGACCTCAACCGGCCAGCCCCGGAGCCTGCCGGTGATTTCTTCCGCTACGAGATCCGTCTCACCGGAGGCACCCTCGCCGCCAAAGCCGCATGGTCCACCGCGCTTCCCATCAATCTCGCCGGAACCGGCGTCGCAGGCATCAAAGCTGCCGACATCACCGGCGTCCCCTACGACATCACCCTCAACGGAGCTCTCACCGGAACGGCAGGCCTCGAAAAAAGCGGCATAGGTGTCCTCAACCTCAATGGTGGGCACGCCTACGGAGGAAACACCTCGGTCTATGAAGGCAGATTGAGGGTCGCCACCAATACCTTCAGCGATACGTCTGGTATCATCATCTACGAAGCTGCCACATTGGAACTGGCATACTCGGGTGGGGACAAGGTTGCATCGCTCGTAATCGGAGGGGTGGACATGGCAACCGGCGTTTGGGGCGCTCCGGGATCCGGAGCGCCAAATACGGATCCCGCCTTGGTAGGCACCGGTCTGCTGTATGTGGGAGTTGACCTTCCCGTGTCCGGTTACGATGCATGGGCTTCCACGTCAGGACTCACCGTTGGCGTCAACGACGGCCCGGCCGCCGACCCTGACTTCGATGGCATCAGCAATCTCCTCGAATTTGTCCTTGGTGGAAATCCGCTGGTTTCCTCCACCGACAAACTCCCGGAACTGGATGCATCCGGAACCGACTTCGTCTTCACCTTCCTGCGCGAAGACGACTCGGAAGCCGAAGTCGCCCTGACCTTCCAACATGGCTCTGACCTCTCCGGTTGGACCGACGTCGCCATCGATGCGGACGGCAACGCACCCGTAGTCGCGGTCTCCGAAAACGCGGACGCCCCGGACGATATCACGGTCACCATTCCAAAAGGCACCAGCACGGAAATCTTCGGGCGCCTCAGGGCCGTGAAATAGGTCGGGACACCCTGTAAATCAAAGGGTTGGCCCCATTCCGACCACCGTGGAATGGGGCCTTTGCAAGGGCTAGGGCGTAGTTGCTGACTTCGCACTTGGGCATTACTGTCACCATGACCCTACTCCCCTTGGGTTATTGGACAGATTTCGAAGCAGGAGGTAAATTTTGAAGGTATTGATGGCAGTGCCCTGTGTCTGTCACAAAATTCTCAAATTCTTAAAAACTCCAATCCATGAAACCCAAGTTCCGCAACCTCGCTTTCAACGCGCTTCAATCCATCGTCATCGTCTCAACTCTGGCAGCCCATGCGAATGCTGCCGATCAAATCTGGACAGGGGCCACAGACGCACTCTGGACCACCGCTGGCAACTGGAACGCCGCAGCACCGACAGCAGCGGATGTTGCCGTGTTCGAGGCGGCTTCCACAACAAACCTTGCAACCACCCTTGGGGCGGACCGCTCAATTGCCGGGATCAGGTTGGTTTCCCCCTCTGGCCTCGTTTCCGTGGCACTCGGGAATGTCCTCACACTCGGTGCCTCGGGAATCGACATGAGCGCGGCCACCCAGAACCTGACGCTCAACGCTCCTCTGGTTCTTGGTAACGCCCAGACTTGGAATGTCGCCAGTGGCCGCACCATCACCGCCTCGGGCAACATCTCCGGTGCCGCACTCACAAAGTCGGGAGCAGGAACTGCGACTCTTTCCGGAACCAATACTTTCTCCGGGCCGACTGTGGTATCCGGTGGGACGCTGACCTTCAGCACCACGTCTGCGGCCACTCCGGGAACCGGATTTGATATCTCCAACAACGCACTGCTCAACATCGGCTACACCACGGGTGCGAATGACGACAACATCGGGACGCTCAGTTATTCAGGAACGGGCGGCACCTTCACTTCAGGTGTGAGCAACAGTCGCACCATCACGACGGGAAGTGTCACAGTTGGAAGCACTTCGACCGGGATATTCAACACCGGTAACGGAAGATGTTCCATCAACAACAGCGGAACCGCAACCGGCTCTGGTGCATTTCGAATCAATGTAGGCACCAATGTGGTCGGGGTTCCTGATACCCGCCACTTCGTCAACGGAAACTGGAGTTCTTTCACTGGCACTCTGGAACTCAATGGAAATGTGAACAACAGCACGCTGGGGCTGCGGGCCAATGGCGGTAATTTCAATAGCGATCTGTCCCAAGCCAGCGTGGTCCTCAGTTCCACAACCGGCACATTCAATGCCACCTACGTCAGCGGAACAAATGGAATCGTCCGCATCGGTGCTTTGACTGGCAGCGCCTCAACCGTTCTTGCTCTTGGCACCGGCTCCGGAGCTGGCACGTTCCGCATCGGTGAAAAGAATCTGGATACCACTTTCGCCGGAGTGATCGCCAATGGTGCCACCACCGCATCTGTCGATAAGAGGGGCACCGGCGTCCTCACTCTAACCGGGACCAATACCCACACCGGAGTCACCACCGTCAATGGCGGCACGCTCAAATATAATGGATCGAAGACGGGCGCTGGAGCCACCACCGTCAATGTCGATGGCACTCTCGCAGGCACGGGCACGCTGGCTGGAACCACTACTGTCACCTCCGGCGGGATTCTCGCCCCGGGGGATGCAGGGACCGGAAACCTGACCTTCGCGAACCTGACCCTCAACAGTGGAAGCATATTGCAGCTCGGCACGACTCCAGATGCCAACAAGGCAGTGGTGCAAAGCGGCGGCACGCTGACGCTGGCCAGTGGAGCTACGGTGGATGTCAACGGTTTTGGAACCGAGGGAACCTATGATATCATCGATTTGACGGGAGCGACGCTCAGTGGTTCTGCCGCTACCGCACTCTCCGCCGTCAACACGGTGGGTGGAAAAATTTATACGTTTTCAAGTACGGCGACTGCAGTCCGCATGACCATCGCTGCCAGTGACCCCAGCAACTTCTGGAACTTGGATGGTGGTGGTTCGTGGGCCACTGCGGCCAACTGGACCAAGAACCCCGAGATCCCGAATTCTCCGGGTGCAATTGCCAAATTTGGTCCAGGCCAGGGTGGGGTGAATACCTCATTCTCCAGCAGTTTTTCAGTCACACTCGACAGCAGCAAGACCGTCGGCCTGATTTCCTTCAATGATGATTTCGGAAACGTCGTCACCATTGACCCCGGCGCTCCGGCTGGCAGCCTGCTCATGGACAATGGTGCCTCTCCCTCGAGCATTGCGGTTGTTACGGGAGACCATGTCGTCAATGCCCCCATTGTCATGAACTCTCTGGGCATGGGGGTGGATGCGGGCGCTCCGTATTCACTCACGATCAACGGTGTGGTGAGCGGCAGCGGTGCCACGCTCGGCAAGTCCGGCACCGGAAAACTGTTTCTGACCGGGAACAATACCTACTCGGGAGGTACCATCCTTTCAGGTGGTGTCTTGAATATCAACTCGGCGACAAGCCTGGGCGATGTTTCCGGCTCACTTCGTTTCTCTGGTGGTTCACTCCAGATCGCCAACGATCTATCCGGTATCACTCGCAGTTATCAGGTCAGCGGAACCAACAGTGCCGTGATCGATACCAACGGATTCAATTTCGGATATGACGGTGTGATCAGTCCGTTTTCGGGTGGCACCGGTGGACTCACCAAAAATGGCGCCGGAATCCTCACACTTGCAGCTTCTCAGACCTACACGGGCACCACCACGGTGAGCGAAGGAGTGCTGGAGCTGCCTTCAGGGGCCTCGATCAACGGTGGTGCCCTCGCATTCAGCGGGACAGCGGGAACGCAGTTCAAGGTGTTGGGTGGTACGTTTAATGGGACAACTACATCGGTAACGGCTGGATCGGCAGGTTTCCTGATCACTTCCGGTTCCGCCACATTTACGGGTGCATTCAATGCCCAAGACAGTGCCACCGGCGCTTTTGCAATCATCCGGTCCCAAGGTGGAACCATCAGTGCTCCGAGTATGGCTATCGGCCGTTCCTCAACTGCAGCGCTTACCGAGCCTACAGCAGGTGCAGTCAATTCCGGGTTGGTGGTGGAGGGCTTGACCTCGGTAGTCAACATCTCGGGAAATCTTGCAGTATCGGGCAGCAATAGTACTGCAAACGTTCGATTCGATAATGGAACGGTCACGGTCGGAGGCACAACTACGATCGGCCTGAACAACGGCGGACGTTGGTCGGTGTTGGACGTCAATGGCGGCACCTTCAATTGTTTGAACACAGCGACTGGAGTGCAGCTTGGCAACGGCCAGACCGGTAACGCGATTTTCCTCGTTCAAGATGGCGGGGTGGCAAATGTCGGGCGTGTTACATTCAACAATGCACAGGCCGTTGCCTACAGCGAATTCGTTCGATTGTCGGGAGGCTCCCTCTACGTCGGAGCAGGTGGCATGGGCCGGATCGGCACCAACGCGCTTGTCAATTCCCGTGTTTATGTGGACGGAGGGACTTTGGGGGCATCGGCGGATTGGACTTCGACGATTGATACCACTCTCAGTGGTTCGACTTCCACGATCAAAGCTGCAGATGCGTTGAATGCACCATTCAATATCACGCTTGCAGGCATCATCAATGGAGATGGCGATCTCAATAAATCCGGAGCGGGAACACTCAATCTTACAGGTGTGAATGTGTATACCGGAGCTACCAATGTGAATGGAGGAACCTTGAACATCCAGGGAGACAACAGTGGCGCAACCGGCAGTGTGAATGTTCTCTCAGGCGCGACTCTCGGTGGCACTGGAAACATCGGTGGAAGCGTCACCATCCAATCTGGTGGGCGTCAGGCGTTTGCGGTTGCAGAAACCTCAGGTGCCCAAGTTACCCGAACGATCAGTGGAAGCCTTTCTCTGCTTGGCGGTGATTTGGTGAATCTGACTGCGGCAGCGACTCCATCAGCAGGTTCATACGTATTGGTCACCGCTACAGGCGGCATCACCGGCGATCTCAGTGCCAGCACGATCAATTACAATGGCATCACCGGGACGCTCTCCGTCAGCGGGAACAATCTGGTCCTCACGGTAACCGGTGGCGGTTACTCAAGTTGGGCCACCGCAAACGGTGCCACGGGCCAGACACCCGAGCAGGATCACGACGGCGACGGAGTGGACAACGGCGTCGAATACTTCATGGGTCAAACTGGTTCTTCGTTCACCTCGAATCCAGTTCCCAATTCGAGCAATGTGATTACTTGGCCGAAAGATCCCGCCTTCTCCGGCACTTACACAGTTCAGAAATCCACCGATCTTGCGGTATGGACGGATGTTTCATCGACGGACAACGGTTCATCGGTAACTTATACCATCACTGGTCCTGACAAGCAGTTCGTTCGTTTGCTGGTCACCCCGAACTGAATAAGTGGTTCTCACTGACCCTTGGTCTCCCAATCGCTCCGTCCAGATTCTGGGCGGAGCGGTTTTTTTATTTCGCAAGGCCCTTCACAAAGTCCGAGAAAAAGGCAGCACCATCTTGCAGTGCCGCCACCTCGATGAATTCATCCGCCGTGTGTGCCTGGTCGATGGAGCCGGGGCCGATGCAGATGCTGGGAACGCCTCCTGCGGACAGGTGTGCCGCATCGGAAAACCACGGTGCGCCCGCCAGTTTGGAGCCGTGGCTGAGAAGGCGGAGAATCATGGGTTCCTCTGCGGAAGTTTCCATCGGTGGATTCTCGTGAGGGTTGATGATTTCCACCGGGAGTTCATGAAACTCGATGGTTTCCTTCAACAAATTCAAGGCCCCGCCGGCAGCGGAAAGGGACGGGGTGATGCGGATGTCCAACTCCGCCTCTGCAAGATCCGGCACGATGTTCGGACGTGAGCCGCCGCGGATGACGCCGATGTTGACGGTGGAGCGACCGAGAACCGGATGGGTGAAGCCGGCCAGGGCGGCTCCGAGGTGAACTTCCAGTCTGTCCAAGGACCGCGCCAATTTGAGAATCGCATTTTCCCCCTTCTCCGGCATCGAGCTGTGCGCTGCCCGACCGGTGGACCGCAAGGTTGCCCATAGCGAGCCTTTGGTGACGTGCACGATTTCCATCGATGTCGGTTCGGCGATCAACGCGAATTGATAATGGGCGCCATGGTTTTTCACGAAACTCTTGGAACCCCACTGGCCGGATTCCTCACCCATGAAAGCGACAAAATCCACCGCCACCGGCAGGTCGGCGAGCAAATCGCGGTTTTGGTGAAGCGCCCACAACATCGCCGCCATCGGGCCCTTCGTGTCGGATGCGCCACGCCCCCACAGCCTACCATCGCGGATTTCTCCTCCGAATGGAGAAATGCTCATGCCGCCCACTCCCACTGTGTCCAAATGCGGACCGAAAAGAATCCGCGGCCGACCATCGAGCGGGGCAAACCGGGCGATCAGATTGGGGCGGCCGGGTTTGATTTCCTCCAGAGTCACCTCTGCACCAATGGACTCGAGCCAACCGGCAAGGAAAATGGCCAGCGTCTCTTCGCCGGATTGGTCGGTGCCCGGGGCATTGTCTGGATTCACCGAGGGAATGCGCACGAGTTGCTGTAAAAGGGAAATCACGTCCTGACTCATGCGGTGAGAATCGCCTCATGCGGGCGATTGGGCAAGGACCGATGGTGGGCGACTTCCTCTCATCCCTTGCTTTCCCTTTGCCGCCGCCGCCAACCCGTGGGACACTCGTGCATTCCCGTGCGCCCCCTATTCTCCCATGGCCTGATCGTTGCGTGCAGCTTGTGCCTGCTTTCCTGCCAAACTGTCGGTTTCTATCAACAGGCCATCCGCGGCCAGTGGGAAATCCTCGCCAAGAGCCAACCGATCCCGCCCATGCTGGAGGACGCGGCGACCGATCCGGCACTTCGTGGGAAACTGGCCTCCGTGCAGGAAATTCGCCGCTTTGCCACCGAGGCACTCGGCCTGCCGGGAGAGGAAAGTTATGGCACCTATGCCGACTTGGATCGCGAATCCGTCACCTGGGTCCTTTATGCCGCGCCGGAATTTTCCCTCAGCCCCAAGACATGGTGGTATCCCATTCTCGGCGGGCTCGATTATCGTGGCTTTTTCCATGAGGACGAAGCGCTCGCGCTTGCGGCAGAACTCAAAACCCAAGCTTACGACGTCACGGTCGGCGGGGTGGATGCCTATTCCACGCTCGGATGGTTTCATGATCCGGTGTTGAATTGTTTTGCGGACTATCCGGAAGTCGATCTCGCGGAATTGATTTTCCACGAACTCACCCACCGGCGCTTGTTCCGCAATGGTGACACCGCTTTCAACGAGTCCCTCGCAACGGCCTATGCGGAGGACTGCGTGAAAAAATGGCTGCGCCACCAACATCGCACCAAAGATCTACGGGCATACGAACAACAACTCGTCCGGAGAAAACAGTTCTACGACCAGATCGATGCCACCCGCGCCCGGCTTGAACGGCTTTATGCAAGCGAGCTTCCTGCCGCTGAAATGAGAACCCGCAAACGCGCTCTCATGAAATCCCTTCAGCATCAGTTCCGAGAACTCCGCCGCCGCTGGGGAGGCCGCGGACTGGAATCATGGCTGGAGCAGGATTTGAACAATGCCCATATCATATCGATCATGACCTATCACAAAAACGGACCGGTCTTCCACCGCTTGCTTGAGGAAGTGGCTGGCGATCCGGATGAGTTTTTCAAGCGAGCCAAGTCGCTCAAGCTGCCGGACTGAACCCCTCAGCTCTTGCTGCCGAAGAAACGGCGTTTGATGATCATGTCCGAGACACCCGCAGGCACACTGTCCTTCCATGTATCATCTCCGCTTGCGATCTTCTTCAAAACATCCCGCGAGAAAATGCTCAGGTAGTCCGGATTGAAATTGTCCAGTGCTACGAAGCTTCCGCGGTCTGCGAGATAACCATAGAGTTTTCGCAAATCAGGAGCCACCTCAAGATTGTCCACGGTGGTCAGTGCGCCGGTCTTCTGATCCTTGAGTGGATAAACATATAACTTCAGATCGTTTTTGAACAAGCGCCCGAAGGATTCGAGAATGCCGCCGGGAAGCTGGGTGTAATACTTTTCCTCGAACAATTCAACCAAGCTGGGCGCGCCCATGACGATGCCGATGCGTTCCTTGGTTCGCCAGGAAATATAGGCCGCGAGCCGATAATACTCGAAGTAGTCCGAGATCAGCACGGTCATCCCACACGCGGCGAGCAAGTCCGCCCGCGCGAGGAAATCCCGTCGGTCGATTTCGCCGTCGGATAGCAGGTTGCGCATGGTCAGTTCGAACAAAGGCAAAACTTCTTTTCCTTCCACCGCCGGGTCCGCTTTGAATTTCTCGAGCGCGCACTGAAGCATGTCGAAGTTCACGTTTGTCGGCGGGCGGAAACTTCCCCGTTCGACGAGCACCGCTTTTTTATACAGGACTTCCGAAGGTTGCAGCACCTCGCCATCCGCACCGAACATGGCCGCGCCGCTCAGACCGAGTTTGACGAGTTGCAGGCTGACGAGCCGATTGTCCACGGATCGGAACTCGATGCCGCGGAATTCGATCACGTCGATTTCGATCCGCCCGGTCGTCAGTTTGTCCAGCAGGCTTTCCACCAGCTTGTCCGGTTCGTGGTGAAGGAAAAAGGCGCCATACAACAGATTTACCCCGACCACGCCCAGCGCCTCCTGTTGCAGGGATGCCTCGGCGTCCAGCATGCGCACATGGATCAGAATCTGGCTCGGTTCGTCCCGAGGGCGCGACTGGAATTTCACCCCCATCCAGCCGTGGCATTCATTGCCGCCCTTGAAACTTCGCGCCACCACCGTATCGGCAAATGCGAAAAAGGCTGTCGTGTCCCCGCGCTTTTCGCTCAGGCGGTCCACGTTGAGCGCGAATTCGCGGTCAAGCATGGCCTGCAACCTCACCCGCGAGACGTAGCGGTCGCCGCTGCCGTAAATAGCGTCGCTCACGATCATGTCGTAGGCAGAAATGCTCTTGGCCACCGTGCCGGCTGCCGCACCCACCCGGAAAAACCAGCGCACCACCTCTTGACCGGCCCCAATTTCCGCCAAGGTCCCATACCAGCGTGGATCGAGATTGATTTTCAAGGCCTTCGAATGGGTATCGAGCTCTTCTTTCTGCATTCCGCCCGGCCTAGCAGCCTGTCGGACTTAGAATTCAGAATCCCCGAATCAATCGGGCGCGGAG
>JBBARN010000020.1:0-65461 GCA_040399845.1 Luteolibacter sp.
CATGGCATCTGCATTGGAAATTCCCGGCAATCAGGTATTGCAATAAACGATCGTTTGACTTGTGGAGGCGGGATGGAAATTGCTCGTCATGGTTTCACCGTGAATAACCAGCCGGCTTCCGGTGCTTCTCAGAACTTCTCCACTATGCCCCGTATCCATGCGCGGACCCCACTAAAAGGAAATGCCCGGGCTTTGTGATTGCCATCCATCGTGCTGGGTGGATGGGTTCCGGTTGTGATGGTCAATTTTCCATGCCCTTGGTTGCCGGTGATTTCGGAGATTCATGATTTTTCGCTGACCCGACGTCATGCGGGTGACAAAGGTCCGCGATTTTACGAAGACGCCTTGCGTTATGCCCAGTCCCAGTGGATTTCGGGAAAGCCCGCTCAGGCGATTCTCCAGCTCGACAAGGCGTGGATGGCGGATCTCAGGCCCGATGATCCTGTCTTGCTTGAATTCCCGCCGCCTTACGAGGCGCTGGTTTGGATTCTTCGTCAGTCAGTTGGTGGCGATCGAGGATATCTTGGCAATCCGGTTCGGCATTTCCAGCATCTTGCCAGCCGCATGTCGGGGCCTCGTGCGGAAATTCGCAGTTGGCGGGCATGGTATTGCCTGCACCTCGCAGAGAAGATCCTGCCCGCATCGCTTCGCCCTCGGGATGGCGTTCAGATAGCGCGGGAGGGTCTTGAAATCCCTGGAATTCAACGATCGCTTCACCAAATCTCTCTTCATGGATGGCATCAAGAGGCGTCTATAGCACTTGTCGCGATGCGGTGAGGAAAAAACTCGAATTTCTCGGCAACCTTGAGTTCGTTCCGGGGTTCCACCGTTTTCCAATATTATCCTTTATGAAAAATCCCTGGATCTTACCCGCTGCCGCTTTGGTGCTCGGAGCCGCTGGCGGCTTCATCTCTGGCAAAAACACCACTCCTCCAAAAGACCAGGCTGCGGAGGAAAGCAATCCCCGCAAGAGCCGTTCGTCGAATCGCCCGGAATCTTCCAATGCGGACAGCCCTGCCAAGCGGGCGAGTCGTGCGACCGGGACTGCTGAGATCTCCCGCATGCCGGGCAACACCAACCGCATTCAGGCGCTGATGGATTTCTATGCTGGGCTGACTCCCAGTCAGTTGGAGGAAGAGGCTGGAAAATTGGAGAGTCTGCCAATGAACGAGCGCATCATGGCGTCTTTCCTTTTATTTGGCCGTTGGGCGGAGACCGATGCGACAGCCGCCATGGCTTTTTCGAACACGATGGGTTTTACCGGCATGTTCGTGCGCCCGACTATTCTTCAAAGCTGGGCCAGCGTCGATCCCGCAAATGCAGCGAAATATTATCAAAACAATCCCCGCGAGTTTGCCATGATGGGCATGATGGGGGGCGGGCGTGGACCGATGGGCGGCCAAGGTGGAGCATCGATCATTGCCAGTGAGTGGGCACGTCAGGATCCGGCAGCCGCTCTTGCTTGGGCGGGAGGACTGACTACCGAGAAAAACCAGGCCATGACAGCCGTGGTCGGAGAGGTGGCGAAGACGGATCCCAAAAAAGCCACTGAAATGCTGGCAGGGCTTTCCGGAGAGGGCCTCGGTGATGCTTACCGTTCAGTGGCTTCTCAATATGGAGCGTCGAATTTCTCGGAGGCTCAATCTTGGATCCGCACTCTTCCGGCGGATCAGCAAGCTGGAGCACTCGCTTCTGCCATCGGCGGACTTTCCAACAAGGATCCGGAGGCCGCCGCACTTCAGGTGCAACAAATGGAGGCGGGGGATGCCAAGGACGATCTCGTTGGTGATGTCGTCGAGGATCTTGCCCGCTTGAGTCCGCAGACCGCTGCGGATTTTCTCAAAAAGCAGGATAGCGAAGACGCCCAACGTGAAGGCATGCGTGAATTGATGCCGACTTGGGTGGCGCAAAACTCGGCCGCAGCGCTGACCTTTGCCAATTCCTTTGAAGCAGGTGGTGTGCGCGACAGCGCATTGCAGGCTTATGTGTGGAGTAACAACAGCACGCCTCCCGCAGATCTCATCAAAGTGGCGGAAACCATCACCGACGAGGGTGATCGCAATCGCGCCGTTGGCATTGCCGCCGCTCGCTGGATGCAGGAAGACGCAGACTCCGCCAAGGCATACGTGCAACAATCCACTTCGATCCCGGATGAAGCCAAAGAGCGCATCATCGAAGGGCGTGGCATGTGGGGTGGCGGCCGTGGTCGTGGCCGTGACTGATGAAATAGGATTCTCGAACAAGCCGCGCTCCCTTTTCGGGGGCGCGGCTTTTTTCGTTCTATTCGGCACGTCTCAACTCATCCAATACCAGAAACGCTTCCCCAGCGCCATCGGCCTCGACGAGCATTCGATCCGCCAATCCGTCACCGGCGTGAAGTGCTAGAAATTGGCTCATGCTTCCCAGATTTTGCGTTTCCATTTCCTTTTCGCTCCATTTCATCAGATCGGTGAAATTGATATCTGCCGTGATATCCTGTCGGCCGATGTTCTGATAGATATCATCTCCTTCCAGGCGCTGCTGTAATAAATAAGCTCGGACAGTTCCTTGCGGCCGTCTTTGATATAATGACTCCACCTTGGCGCCATAATCAATTGTCAGCCTGCGACCGCGTTTCCACTTGGGCAGCCATTCCTCCTGCCACTGTCGATACGATTCATGGACTTCGACAACTTGTCCCTCGGGGAGCTGGGTGGGTGACAACGAAAACACCGATGAATCCGGCAGCGGGGCAGGGGGGAGGAGTGAGTGGGAAATCCGCCCATCCGGGGTGAATGTCACAGCCATCTCACGCCAATCCTCCCCGCATCGGCGAAATCGCCGAACCGGAAAAGCATCCACCAGTTCGTTGGAAAAAATCACTGCCGCACCCTCGCACGCATCGAGCGCCGCGGCAGGGTGTTCGTGCCAACGCGCTTTCGTTCCCAACAGTTTCTGTTGAGCCTCCCGCAAGGGGGCGGAGGTTTCGACGAGGTGCAGCCGGGTTCTCCATCGTATCGACCATGGGAGTGCGGCAAGAACCCCGGCGGCGAGTTTGCCCTCGCCGGGGCCGATTTCGATCAGGTTGCGGCACTTGCTTTGCCGCATAGCATCCGCGGCCCATGCTGCGATCGCTCGCGCCGGGGCGGAAGACAGCATGGGGGCCGTGGTGAAATCGCCACGTTTGCCAACCGCCGTGACCCGCCTCGCGTAATATCCACGCCGGGGATCATGCAGTGCCCTCCACATGAATTCTTCGAAGGGGATTGGCGTCTCGGTTTCCATGGCGGCTCAAACGAAACAACCGCGGTCCTTGCGGAACGCGGTTGCTGGAAAATGAATCTTTGACCGGGAAATCAGGCCTTGGCGGCAGCTGTGCGAGCCTTGCGGATCATGCTGTTCACGGTTTCGGAAGGCTTTGCGCCTACTCCGAGCCATTTGTCGGCAAGGGCGAGGTCGATCGTATAGTTGGTGCCTTCCTTGAGAGGATCGTAGGTGCCAATTTGCTCGATGTAACGGCCGTCGCGACGCTTGCGGCTGTCAACGGCTACGATTTTATAATAAGGGCGGTCTTTGGTGCCCTTGCGGTTGAGGCGGAGTGATACTGACATGGTGGAACTCAGGTGAGCTCGCCCGGAATCGGGCGGGCGCGGAAATTGCGAGATTCGAGCCCACTTGCCAAGCAGAATCTTGAGCAAACTCGATCTATTTCAGGAATCTTAATCAAATTTTTATCCTCGAAAGCCTACTCCTGGGTGTCGGGGCGCGAGATGAGCGTGGTGAAACGTTCCTCAAGAAGGCGGAGGGTTTCCGGATTGGTGATCTTTTGCCCCTCGGCCGTGGTGATGTAGAGGGTGTCCATCGCTACGCCTTTTTCGGTGCAGATCCGGGCGTGTGCGGTGTTCAGACCGTGTTGGTTGATGGTGTGGAAAAGGTCGTGCAGCAGGCCGATGCGGTCGAGTCCTTGGATTTCAACAGTGGTACAGGTCGGGTGAAGTTCGTTGGTCACGAAGGCCCGCACGGGCACCGGGATCTCGTGATCGGTCCGGGGTTTGAGGAAATTGACCCGACGGCGCAGGTATTTCTCCGGTTCGTAATCGTCTGCGGCCACGATGGTCTCGAATGTTTCCAAGAAGCGCTTGCGGGTGGACGTGTCCGAAACGGGTTCGAAATTGGTGGTGCAGACGCGGAAGATATTCACGACGATGCCATCCGTGCGGGTGAACAGGTCGGCGGAGAGAATGTTGATTTGCTCCGAGGCGAGCGCGCAGCAGACTTTTTCCAGCAACAGCGGCTTGTCCCGGGTGGCGAGCACGAGTTCGGTGTAGCCCTTGTCCGTGTGGTCGATCCACTTGATGCAGGAAGCGAAAGGATCCTTGGTGTCATCTTCGCGTTGGAGAAAGTGGCGGACGGTACGGACCTGGGTGACGATGTGTCCGGCCTGTCGGAAATGGAAGGCCGGGGCCGGCATGCGTTCGAAGTGGCGGTTCACATCCGGATGATAGTCATCGCGCATGATGCCGAGCACTTCGTCGCGGAGGGCGAGGCGGTCCGCATCCAGTTTTTTCGCATATTCCTCGCGTCCGCTGAGCAGGAAATGCCGTGTGGCGGTGTGGAGTTGGAGCATGAGGCTCTCTTTCCATCCGCTCCACGCATCGGGGGCCGTGCCGCTGGAATCGACGTATGTGAAGAGCAGCAAGGCATCGAGATTGGACTTGTTTTTCACGATGGCCGCGAATTCGGCGATGACTTCCGGGTCGTCGAGATTGCGGGTGGTGGCGGTGCGCCAGAAGGTGAGGTGGTTGTCCACCAGGAACATGATGAGGCTGCGGCGGGCACCTTGGATTTGCAGACGATTGCAAAGTCGGGCGGCTAGCATGGCCGAGCCATCGATGTGCTCGCGGACGTTTTCCGCCCGACCGGTGTCGTGGAGAATCAGGGCGAGATAGAGGGCGTAGGAATCCTCGATTTCATGGAACAGGCGTCGGTAGATTTCGCGGCGCGGGTTGTTGTCGGAAATGAGTTGGTCGAGTTGATCGATGCAACGGAGCGTGTGTTCATCCGCGGTGTAGCGATGGAAGAATTCGTGTTGGACCAGGCAATCGAGCGCGCCGAACTCCGGGAGGTAGCGCCCGAGGAATCCGATGCGGTGCATGAGCCGGAGGATGCGTGCAACCTCTCCTTTGCGTTCGAGGATGGACTGGAAGATCTGGCGGTTGGTTTTGGAGTAACGAAACGGGCGATCGATGTCCTCCCAGTGGTTGGCGATGAGCCGGCGGATTTGCGGGCTGAGCTTGAGGTTGCGGACCTGGCAATGTTGGAACAGCCGCATGAGCCGACTCGAATCTTCTTTGAAAATTTCCTGATTGGCTGGAAACAGCCGGCCATCCCGGGCGATGAAGCCATCGAACTCCTCGCGGTTTTTTTTCCGGAAAGTCAGGAACGAGCGAATGCCGGATTCCGCGCGTGAATCCTGCTCGATCTGGAAGGCCTCCATCAATGAGGTGGCGTGTTGATAGAGGTGCCGGGTATGGCGGTAGTAGTCCCGCATGAAGGCCTCTGTGCTTCGCAGGATGTCCCGCTGCGGGTAGGCAAACGCAGTGGCGACCACTCCTTGGAGATGGAGTGTGAGTTGGTCGGTGCCCTTTTGGGTATGGTAATGGAGCTCGTTGCGGACGCGGTGCAGGAAGTCGTAGGCTTCCTCGATCTCCTTGTAGGCGGATGCCGTTAGGAGCTTCTTTTCGACAAGGTCTTCGAGTTTTCCGCTGCCGGTTTTCACCCGGGCGACCCACTGGATGCTGTGATAATCCCGCATGCCGCCGCAGCTCTCCTTGACGTTGGGTTCCTGCAGGAAAACCGTGTGGGAGTATTTGTCGTGACGGGTGCGGAGGTCTTTCCGGCGCAGTTCAAAAAACGCCTCATGGCCCTTGTCGATGCATTCCTTGGCGAAGCGGGTGTGGAATTGATCGAACAGCGCCTTGTCGCCGGCGATCAGGCGCGCATCCATGAGCGAGGTTTTGTTTTCCTGATCGATCTTCGCCTGTTCGATGCATTCGACGATCGAGCGGCAGGCGTGGCCGACTTTGAAACCGACATCCCAAAGCAAATAAAGCACATCCTGAACGAGTTCCTGCAAGGGTTGAGGGAGCTTGTTAGAAGCGCGGGGAAGCAGGAAAAGCAGATCAATGTCCGAGCGCGGATTGAGCAAACCACGGCCGTAGCCGCCAGTGGCGACGAGGCCGATGGGCAGGCTGCCTCCGTCTTTGCGGGCCCGCAATGAAGCTTCGAGGATCGAGGCCAGCAGGACGTCGATGAGTGCAGCCCGATCTTTTGCAATCTCCATCCCGCCCGCACCGGAGCGGTGATGTTGGAGGATTCGTTGCTCTTCGATTTTCAGGAACTGCTTGTAGAGGGCAATGCGCTCGGCAGGAGAAAGCTGGCCCTCCACGGCGGGCTTGAGGGCTTCCTTGGCGTGTTGTTCGAGCGACTTGAGATAGTTGAGCATTGTTAATTCCTGAGATTGCTTCGTTTTGGGGGAAGGTCAAGCAGAGTGGGCCATGCGTGTGCCGACCTTGGCATAGAGCTCGACCTGGCGGGAGGAGTTGTCGGCGAGATCGGCCTCCAGGCGAACGGCTCCGGGTTCGAAGAGCGTGATGGTTGAGGATCCACCAAAGGCAAAGTATCCTTTTTCAGCCCCTTTTTCCACGGCCCGGCCCGCGGCGAAGGTTTGCTGGATGGTGCCGACGCAGGTGGCGCCGATTTCCAATAACAAAACCGTGCCAAAGCGCTCCGTCCGCAGTGGTGTGATGGTGCGCTTGTTGGTCCAAAGATAGGCAAGTTTGCCACGCAAGGCGATGGGGGAAACTGAGAACAGCGGCCCATCGATCATCCGGGTTTCACCGGGAATGCCAGCCACTGGAAAGTGAAACCGATGGTAATCCACCGGGCAAAGGCGGGAAAGGATCAGGCTGCCATCGGCATAACGCGCCGCGAGGTCCGCGTCGCCAAGCAGCTTTAGCAGATCGAAGGATTGGCCTTTGATGAACACTCCCTCGATGGCCGAGGCCCGTTGAAATCCAAGGTGCCGACCGTCTGCCGGGAAGACAACGCTTGCCGGGTCTTCATCGATCGGGCGGGCAGACGGTTTCAACTTGCGGTAAAAGAACTCGTTGAAACTGCGGAAATCATCCGGGGGGACAGCAAAATCATCCGGATCGAGCCCATAGCGGTCGATGAATGGCCGGACTCGCGAGGCGGAGGCGGGATCACTCATGCGCCTGCCATACCAGGCGGAAAAAAACGGCCGTTTCACAAAGGACCACAACGCAATCGCCCCGGCGGGATGTCCGTAGGTCCAGCGTAGGAAGTTTTCGCCATAAACCTGCTCGGTTTCCATGGTTCCCGTGTGTCGATTGAAATAGCGGATGGCTTCCACAGCGGGGTTTTACAGGGACTAGAGTTGAACCGCAAGGTTGGCGGTGCCAAGGTTTTCTGAAGGCTTGAATCCCAAGACAATCAGGACAGATGAAGTTTTCTTTCCCATTTCCCCGCCAGATGCTAGAAAATTTCCCGTGCAGGCGCTTCGTTGGATCCTTCCATTTTTGCTTCTCGTATTTGTCAGCCTCCAGTGCCGCCAAGTCGGCCCTCCAGGAGGTGGTGGCGATCCATACGGGAAGCGCAAGCCATCGGCCGGGACGACGCCGGTGCCGATGTCCCGAATTCAACGGGAGGTGAATCTGAAGGTGGACATGGTGCGAAGTGGGACCCACGGCAGAAAGGTGGTCCGGCCCATGAGGCCGCGTTATATCACTATCCACAGCACGCAGAACTACACGGCGGACGCCGAGCGGCATTCGTTGGCCCTCAAGCGCGGAGCCTTGCGATCACCCAAGACGCGGACAGGAAACCGGATCGGCTATTTGATTTGGCATTTCACGGTGGATGACAAGGTGGCCATCCAGCACATGCCGACAACCGAGCAAGGCGAGCACGCGGATTTCCACGGGCCGGGCAACCGCTTGTCGATCGGTATCGAGATGTGCGAACACCGCGGGAACAGCCGGGCAGCCACGATCGAAAGAACGGCAAAACTCACGGCCATCCTGATGAAAAAGAATGGCATTCCTTTGCGCAACGTGGTGCCTCACTATCACTGGCCGCGCCGTGGGAAACATCCGCCTAACAAAAATTGCCCGCACTTCCTTCTGGATAACGGACGTCCGGGTGCCAAATGGCGGGGCTTTCTCGGCAGGGTGAATTACTATTTTCAACGCATCGGATGACCAATCCCCCCATCAACGATCATGGCAGTCCGGGAAATCGGGACACGGTTCTTGATCCATCCGTCCACTATGTCTGCCAGCGCTGCACCGCCTGTTGCAAATGGCCGGGTGATGTACGCCTTGAGGAGGATGAGATTGCTCCCATCGCAAGATTTCTTGGTATCGATGAAATGGAGTTTCTAACAAAATTCACCCGCCTTCGATCCAATCGCCAGGGTTTGTCCTTGATTGAAAAGGAGAATCACGAGTGCATCATGCTGGATGGCAATGCCTGCCGCATCCACCCGGTGAAGCCCGAACAGTGCGCAGGATTTCCCAACAAGTGGAATTTTCCCGGTTGGCGGCAAGTGTGCGAGGCGGTGCCGGTCCGTATTGCAAAGGAATGAAACGCGATGGTGTTCTCCGAGTGGCGGCTCTTTCCCACCTGCTTACTTCCCTAACAAATACGCCAGCAGATCCTTCAACTCCTCTTCACTGAGCCGGTTGATCATTCCAGGAGGCATCGGGGAAACAGGGGAGGGCTTGATATTTTTGATATCATTGCGCTCGATTTCGACAGTCTGGCTCATGTCGAAGGGATTGGTGGCGATGATCCATTTTTCATCCTTTTCCTCGATGACTTTGCCGTTCACCTCGGTGCCATCGGCGCGGGTGATGAGGTCGAAGGCATATTGATCGGAAACCACTTTGCCGGGTTCGATGATCGACTCGGCAAGGTCGCGCACGGTGAAACGCCCGGAGAGGGATGACAGGTCCGGGCCGGCGGATCCGCCTTCATTGCCGAAACGATGGCAAGCTGCACAAAGCGAAGCGCGGAACATGTCGTGGCCGCGCTTTTTATCGCGACCTTCCAAGCCACCTTCCGCGAGTTTCACGACTTCATCAATGGTCCACTCGCGCCCCGGGCCTTTGACGGGAGGCAGATTGGCAAAGGGATTGACCGGAATTCGGGTGTCGAAGGTTTTGATCAATTCCAACTCCTCAGGAGTGCAAGTGGCGAGGGTTTGCTTGCGGAGGTCCTCGATGAATCCGCCATAACTCGCACCTCCTTCGTTGCCGGTGAGCTTGTTGATCCAGGTGAAGAAGCGCTTGCGCTCATCACCGCGCCAGGGGCCGGGAACGACACGCAGACAATAGACATAGTGAATCACCTGTGCCGGTGGAAGATTCTCGATCATGCTCTTGATGGCGCGACCGTATCCGGCATTGCGCTCGGCCAATGCGAGCCAGTCCGGTGCTGGTTCAGGCCCGGCGGAATCCATCAGATTGAGCGTGCGGGCAACGATGCCGGGAGCATTGAGATAGGAAAGCATGCGGCAGAGCTCGCGATTGAGCATGGCATCCTTGGCGGGAAATGAGGAATCGATCTTCGCCAACACCTTCGTGCGGGCGGATTCGTCCGGTTTGGCATGACGCGCAAATACCAAACCTGCGGCGCGCAGCCAGTTGATTTTCTGGTGCGAATCGAGTGCAGCCCAGTCCAAGCGATCCAGTGCACTGAGAGCCTCCGCAACATCGGCCGGATTACCCACGCGGGCCATCGCGATCGAGGCTCCAAGGATGCGCCATGCATCGGCGCCTGGTTCTTTGAGAATGCTTCGAATCGCTTCCGGTCCTGCTTGTTCGAGGGAGGTGCGTGCATTGAATCGGGCGATCCGATCCGAGCTGCTGAGCGATGATTTGGCATCGGCGAGTTCCATCAGGCCGAGCCGTTTTGCGCGATAGGGAACCGGTGTGGTGGGCTCGTTGCCAACATAAGTCACACGCCACAGAGCGGACTCCGTGCGGCGTCCGCCGGTGAGGAAATACATGTTTCCATCCACTCCGATGGTGGCGTCTGTGAGTGGAAGCCCCTTGCCTGCGACGAACTCCTCGCGCTCCGCCTTGTATCCCGCGCCATCCGGTGTGAGGTGGATGGCATAGAGGGTGGCAAAAGTCCAATCGAGGGCATACAGCGCGCTCTGGTATTTGGCAGGAAACTTCGCGCCCTTGCCTGCAACAACCCCAGTGGGTGAACCAGGGCCGATGTCGAGTTGGGTTGGCATCGAGTCTTCGTAATAATCCGGCCATTTCCCGGTGCCGTTCCGCCAGCCGAATTCCGAGCCCGGCGTGACGTGGTTGATTCGCGTGGGGCGATACCAAGGCATGCCAAGGTCCCACTCCATGTCGGCATCATAGGTGAAAAAATCACCGTGTTCATTGAATGCTCCATCGAATTGATTGCGGTAGCCGACAGAGAAAAGTTGCCAGTTTTTCCCATCCGGCGTGAAGCGTGCGATCCATCCTCCCGGAGCCATGCGGTCACGTGCATGTCCGCGTGCATCGGGACGGCGAGGGAGGAGTTGGTCCTCTGCCCAGACTTTGGTGGCGAGGGAGGTTTCGGTTTCCGGGACATCGGTGTGGTTGCCTGCAATTACATAGATCGCCTTTTTGTCCGGTGCCAGCACCAGCGAATGGGGACCGTGTTCACCGCGACCGCGGAAGGCTTTGACGAGTTCCGGCTTGTCGGGTTCGCCATCGCCATTGGTATCGGTCACGCGCCAGACGCCGCTCTGGTCCGAACCTTCATTGATGCATACCCACAACACTCCCTCATGCCAAAGCAGTCCGTGGGCTCCTTTCAGCGGGATATCGAGCGGAGTGGCGGTGGTGACGTTGTTGCTCTCATCCGCGAGTTTCACCCGATAGATTTTCCCATACTGATCGGAGCAAAGCAGTTTGCCCTTGCCATCGAGGGTGATGCTCACCCATGAACCTTGGCTGGTGGGAATCTGATAGATGCGTTCCAGTTTGAAACCTTCGGCGACCTGATAGGAATCGGTCATGTCTTCGGCGATGCCGGCTTCCGCCGCGCTCGGCCCCATGACATCGCCCCAGGGGCCATCACCCATCGTGCCAATGACCACTGCATTCGGCCATGCGCTGGTTGTGGAAACCGACTGTTGCCATCCATCTCCCGCTTCGTTTGAACACTGCCACGATTCATCGGAAACGATGTGAAGGCTGCGACCGTTTTTGTGGGTAAGGACGATTTTCACGGCGAGTCCTGCCGTGGCTCCTTCGTTCACGCCCTCGATGGCGATGCGGTTGAGGGCTCCCGGCTTGAGATGGGCGGAGAAATCATAGGTAGGCGGATGGGACCACTCGCCACCCATGCCGATGTCCTTGCCGTTGATATATAAATGATGCCGATTGTCACAGGAAACAGTGACGGATGCCGTCATGATCGTGGTAGGCACCTCGAAATCCTTGCAAAAAAAAACCTTTTCACTCGGGCCGGGCTGATTGCTTTTCCAAATCCATGATGGCTTGGTGGAACGGGCGAGTTGCTTGCCCTGCGGCTTCGCTTTCGCAGCTCCCGGTTTGGCTTTACCGGCAGCGGCTTTTTCCTGAAGGCGGATTTCCTTGAACTCCGTCTTCATCGGAGCTCCGGCGTGCACTTGGAGCGCGAGGACGCCTTTGAGCGAGCGTTTTTCCGGGTGAATGTCCTCGATCTCGGCCGCGAGCTGGCCGTTGACGAAATGTTTCACGAGATTGCCCGTGGCGACGATTCGATAGCTGTTCCACACCGCCAGATCCACGGCGGGAACTTCGAGTTTAGCGACTTCCTGCGGCTTGTCGTTGAGCTTCACCCGCTGACCGCGCTGGCAGGCGATGCCACGTCCGCGTTCCTCGTAAAGCATGCCTAGGTAGGGCGCATTCGGGTGTAGATCCATCTGGTAACCGCCTACACTCCATTTTGCAGCATCGACGACCTTGCTCCGATACTGCACGCCGGAATTGTTGCCGACGACCTTGGCCTTGTATTCGAGTTCGAAATCGCCGACCTCGCCACCCTGCCAGATCAGGAAGGAATTCGAGCCGATCTTTTTGTCGGCGTTGTTGGTTTCCCCAATCAACACGCCATCTTCAACCCGCCAAAGCCGCGGATCGCCGGACCAGCCCGTGAGATCCTTGCCGTTGAAAAGGTCCTTCCACTCGGCAAAAAGAGGGATGGCGGAAGTCAGAAAAAGAAGCGGAATGATGGTGCGGATCATGGTGAAGGGGGCGTTTACGGAGGTTTTGGGAGGCTTTTGTCAAATGGCGCATCCCGTATTTGGGTGATGTCTTCCGAAAGGGAGGGTCATCCGAGGTCGAACGAATCTGGTTCAATTGTCGTCGCACAGTCAGCTTGCGTTCGCTGGACAACATCATTATCGCCAGAATCTCCCACACCTTGGAGAAAACCTTGCCGAAGGTGTGGGCGTCCGTCGCCTCAATTGCATCGCCACGGCCATTTGAATGTAACTCATTTTCTTCGAAGAGCGCCCAAAGGGTGATCAAACTGGAGTAATCGATCCATGATTCAATCATTGATTTCAATTCTTCGGCATACCTTATTGATTGAGTAAGGAATGGGCTCGGTTGTATTGGAATTCCCAAAAATCTAAAAATAAGAGAGTTAGGATAATGAACAGCGGGGTTTTTGATGGTGCCTGATGATTACCTTAATCGAACGCTAAATTTTTCGAAAAAGCTCTTGATCAATGCGGACAAATAAGTAGAGTTTGCCCGGCAGCCTCCCTAAAGGGGGTTTTCATCGATCCAATTCATGGGAGATGTGCAACAAGCGACCCAAGACGGGAGCTTCAATCATTCAGCCGAGACTGCTCCACGTGGAGATGTCCGGGCCCAAGTCTCGATGCTGCTTCACCTGAAGAGCTGAGATTCGATGTGAACCAGCAATCATTGCGAGCGGCACCGTGTCCCCATGTGGGGCGGCGACCGACCACGATCCACAACCCTTTTCAAGACAATGCAATTTCAATTTAAAAGATCAACGCTAACGGCGGTCGCTGCCACGGCCCTCTCGCTGACAGCGGCCCTTGCTGCCCCTGTTCCCGCTCCGGTCAGTGGTGATGTTTATATCGGCTTTCGTGCCGCTGGAGGAGTTGGAGGTTCCTCCTCATACATCGTGAAGATCGGCCAAGACACGGTCTTCCGCAGTGCCACTGCCGGATCGACGTTCACGGTGACGGGGCTCGGCAATATTGGCGCTGACCTCACCGCCACCTACGGGGCCGGTTGGGCGACTCGGGCGGATCTTTTCTGGAGCGTCTTCGGTGTGAGGCCCTCGGCCGCATCCATTCTCTATGCATCCAAGGAACGCAGCAATACCAGCGTCCCCGCCGACAGTTGGCCGGAACTGGATGTCACTTCCCGCAATACAACCGCCAGCCAAATCACCAGCGTGTTGGAAAGCATTGGGGGCTACAAAGGGCTCGAGGCCACCTCCAACAGTCCGGTGGCTGCCTTGCAGCCGAATTCCCCGGATGCATCGAGTTATAACAAACAGGTGGCGACAGCCGGCACCAATGACTTTGGCTCGTTGAGCGAGTGGACCAGTGTGGAAGGAGGCTTTGGCGGCGGAACTTCTGGGACCGCGCTCGACCTTTTCCGGATCGCAGGATCGGGTGTGACGCGCGTTGGCAGATTCAGCCTAGACAGCAACGGTGCCGTCACGTTCACCGCATCCGGCGGGGTTACACCGGCTCCTGTGATCGATACGCAGCCGCAATCCGTGGTTTCCTTCGTCGGTGGCGTAGCGTCTTTCTCCGTCGCTGCTACGGGTAGCAATCTCGCCTTTCAATGGAAGAAAGGAACCACGAACCTGACAGATGGCAACAACATCGCAGGTGCTACATCGAGCTCGTTGAGCATCAGCAATCTACAGTCGGGAGATGCCGGATCCTATTCCGTCGTCGTTTCGAATGAGGGAGGCAGCACACCCTCCAATGCTGTAACCTTGACTGTTGATGCGGCCCCACCCGCTCCGGTCATCACCAGTTCGACCACAGCCACGGGACGCACCGGCAGTGTGTTCAGTTATCAGATCACCGCCAACAACGTGCCCACCAGCTATGGCGCTACAGGTTTGCCCTCGGGGCTCTCGGTTAATACAAGCACGGGACTTATCTCCGGAACGCCAACTGCCCAAGGTGTGAGCCAGATATCTCTTTCAGCGACCAATTCCAGTGGCACGGGGACTGGAACCCTCACTCTGACAGTCAACACGTTCCCGACGATCACAACAGGACCTGCTGGCAAGACCCTCACTGAAGGCGACTCCGTCACATTCAGCGTCGCAGCCACAGGTGGCAATCTCTCCCACCAATGGCGCAAAGATGGAGTGGATCTCGAAGACGGCCCGGACGTTTCCGGCAGCATGACCGCCACACTTACCATTAACAACTCAAAGACAACCGATGCCGGAGAATACACTGTCGTCGTGACCAATACTGCAGGTGACCGTGAATCCTCACCCGCAAGCTTGCAAGTCAACGCCATCATTCTCAATCCTGACATCCGCATTGAGCAACCGGTTGGGACCAATCTTGTGGATGGCAGAGGAAACAGCAGCTTCGGCTATGTCCTGGTGGGATCCGCAGGAAAAACTCTGGTGTTTGCCCTCAGCAATCCCGGCGATGGTGATCTGACTGGGATCAAATTGTTCCGAACCGGAGCCAACGCCAGTGACTTCACGGTCACACCTCCTACGGTGACGACACTTGCTCCCGGTGCCAGCACAACCTTCAGGGTATTGTTCAAGCCTGCCGCTGTGGGTGCCCGCAAGGCCGCCATCCAGGTGCTCAGCAATGATGCAGATGAAAGCCCATTTGATATCGTGCTTGCAGGAAAAGGTGTGAAGCCCGCGCCGGAGATCAGTGTTTTCCAACCGGCTGGCAGTGCCCTTGTTGACGGCCGTTCCCGCAAGGGATTCGGAACCGTCAAGCGGGGGCAAACCGGCGCGGCGAAGACATTCATCATCAAAAATGACGGTAACGCACCGCTTAATGGCCTAGCGACGGCATTGTCCGGCAAACATGCACGCGATTTCGTCATCACACGTCCTCTCAAAAGCTATCTCCCGCCCGGCGCGTCCACGACCTTCAAGGTCAGTTTCATGCCCAGTGCGACAGGAAACCGCAACGCCATTCTCCGGATCCGGAGCAATGACGAAAATGAGAGTCCATTCGACATCAACCTGAGCGGCGCCGGCGCGTCGAGATAACCGGGAAGCGTCCCCACAACGGAGCTTCAAGATACGTCCAGGACTCCCGCCGTTCCACGAGGAAACCGGGTTGCTCCAACTGGCTTCGGCCACTGTTAGCAAACTCAATATCCTCAAATCACATGTTTGATCGAAAGAATATTCATATCCTCATCACCTCAGGCGCCGCATTGGCGCTATCCGCCCTGTCATCTCAAGCACAACTGGTTCCCAATCCCGTCAGCGGTGACTTATATCTTGCCTTCCGCGCCTCTGGCGGGACGGGAGGTGCCACTTCCTATATCGTGAAAATAGGCTCAGATACCACCTTCAGGACGACCACTCCGGGTTCGACAATTACGGTCAGCGCACTCGGGGATATTGCCGCCGACCTCTCCGCCACTTACGGTGCGGGATGGAGCAATCGCGCCGATCTGTTCTGGGGTATCTTTGGAGTGCGGCCTTCCACGAGTTCCATCGTGTATGGCTCAAGGGAAAGAAGTACCCCTTCTTCACCTACGACCGGTTGGCCTGCACTCGACGCTACATCGCGAAACACGACGGCAAGCCAGATAACCAGTGTTTTGGAAAGCGTTGGCGGGTACAAAGGAAGGGAAGCAACAACTAACAGTTCGGTGGCAACCTTCCAACCCAACTCCGCGCTGGCATCGAGTTATTTCAAGCAAGTGGCCACGGCCGGAACCAATGACTTCGGATCGCTCAGTGAATGGAGCAGTATCGAGGGGGACTTCGGTGCCGGTGCCAATGGAACCGTGCTCGACCTCTATCGTATCGCCGGATCAGGCGTGAGTCAGGTGGGCGCGTTCTCCCTCAGTTCCGCCGGCGTTTTCCGGTTTACTGCTTACGCATCCCCCACCGTGGATACGGATGGTGATCGATCCTTCGACGCCGAAGAGGTTCTCGCTGGAACCAGCGTGACGGATCCGACCGATTTCTTCAAAGTGGAGGCGCTTTCCAAGGCTCCAGGCAGCGTCGGCATTGGATTCAAAACCATCCCATCAAGGAACTATCAAATCTACTACACGCCGGATCTGGTTACACAGCCTTGGCAGCTGATCGATACGGTCGCCGGCGGGGGCGCACCAGAGCTGATCCAATACCAGGACAGCAATCCAACCAGAACCTCCCTTCTGAAGGGATTCTACAAGGTCGCTGTCACGCCATGATTCCATATTCATATCAGATTCAAGACATCAAATATCTAACAAACACACCATCAACAATCCCATGAAAATCAAAACTCTCATCACCTCTGCGGCGTTTGTCGCCGTCCTGAGCGGCAACTCTTTTGCCCAAACCGTCATTCGCATTGTCGCCTCCAACGGTGACCGGACTGCGACCCAGACCGCCATTTCGAATCTTCTGTCTCCCGGTTGGACCTTCCAGGGGATCAACGGGAGTGCGACGGCTGCGAACCTCAGTACCGCCACGGGTGCGAACTTCGGTGCATGGAGCGGAACCTACTCCGGGAATCCGGTCATCATCAAGGTCTCATACTCCGGGGCTCTTGCGGGGATCGCCGCTGTCGCGGGAAATACCAACCAACGTTTCGTGGTTTCCAACGGAACCGGCTCTGGCAGCGTTCCGAATCCACTCACCGCCGCGAATCTTGGGGTGGATTACGAAGTCGGCAAAGCGGACTTTGGATTCTCCACCAACTTCCAAGCGACCTCTCCGTTCAACGGGGTGTATGAAGGGGTTACCTACAGCCAAGTGGTCGAAGAAACTGTTGGAGTTTCTCCTCTAGGATTCTATGCAAGCCCGGGATTTCCCGCCAGTGGTGCCAACATCACGACCCAGCTAGCCCAGCTTCTTTATACCAATGGTTCGGTTCCTCTTGCACTCTTTACTGGCGATTTCACGAACGACTCCAACAAGATTGTGTATGCGATCGGTCGGAACACCGACGCCGGCCAGCGCTTCGGGGCTTATACCGAAGTCGGCCTCGGAACGACGACCGCCGTGCGCGTATGGCAGCCAACGTTCTCGACTGCCCAGACCACAACAAGCGGGATTACCTATGGTGGTGTCGTAGGATCCCATCAATTGTGGCCAGCTGAAACCGTAAGCGGTATCTTCAGTCCCCTCGGAAGCGGTGGTTACAACTCCGGTGCCAATCTTGCTCCAGTCCTCACAACAACCCTCGGGGCGGATGCTTACAAGGGGAAATACTTTGACGAAGACACCGGAACCTTTCAATTCGTCTATCCCAATGCCACTGCCGGATACTACATTGGCTATCTCACCCCGGGAGATGCGAATCCACGGGTGCTGGGCACCACTGGTGTGGTTCCGGTTCCCAATCGTGGTGTGGCACTCAGTTACAATGGGATTGCTCTTACCGATGACAACGTCCGAAACGGAAAATATACCGCATGGCTCTACAATCGGATCCTCAAGCCGCAAAGTGGTTTGACCGGCCTCAAGCTCACCTTTGCGAACGCGCTCCGTGACCATGTCAAGAACTTCGATGCACCCACGGGTGGCGGCCTCTTCGATGATGCCTCCTTCAAGGTGCGTCGGACGACCGATGGTGGCCTAGTGGTTCCCAAGTCCTGATTTCACGATGACATATTCAACACCCCACCGCCGGAAGCGTTTCCTGTAAACTCATTCGGCCCAATCGAGAAGCCCGCATGAATCTCCGGATTCATGCGGGTAACTTCCGCATCATTCGGAATCCAATTAATGCCCTAAATTGCCGATGAATACTACCAGCATCGATATGATACGGATCTCCGCGTGGAGAGGGCCGGTTTTGCTGCTATGCATCATCGTTGGTAGTATGGTTCAACTTCGTGCGGATGAATCTCGATTCTATGTCCGCGAATACCGGGTGGAGGGATCCCAAAAACTGCCAAAAATAGAGGTGGAGGAAGCGGTCTATCCCTTCATGGGGCCCAGCCGTACTCCGGAAGATGTCGAGCAGGCCAGGTCGGCCCTTGAAAAGAGATATCATCAACAAGGTTATCAAACCGTGTCCGTCGCCATCCCCGAGCAGGATCCTCGGCGGGGCGTCATCCGGCTCCAAGTCAGTGAAGGTAAAGTCGGACGTCTCCGTGTCAAGGGCGCACGCTGGTTCCTTCCGAGCAGGATCAAAAGCGAGGTGCCTTCCATGGCCGAGGGTACGGTGCCCAACCTCGATCAGGTCGGAAAGGAAATGATCGCCGTCAATCGCCTGGCCGACCGCCGTATCACGCCCGAACTGCGTCCCGGCATGGAACCCGGTTCGGTAGACATCGACCTCAATGTGGAAGACACCTTTCCGCTTCACGGCTCAATCGAGCTGAACAACCGCTACAGCGCGGACACCACGCCACTCCGCCTCAATGGCGCCCTGAGTTATGGCAATCTTTTTCAACTTGGCCACACCTTGGGTGCGAATATTCAGGTGGCTCCGGAAAACACCGAAGATGCGCTGGTTTACTCGGCCTATTATCTGGCCCGGGTCTCGGAAAACATGAGTCTCATGGTCAATGGCACCAAGCAGGACAGCGACATCTCCACCCTCGGCGGTGCTGCCGTGGCGGGTAAGGGGGAGATCGTCGGCCTGCGTGCGATGGTGGATCTGCCGAACGCGGAAAAGTTTTTCCATAACTTCAACTTCGGCATCGATTACAAGAACTTCGAGGAGGACATCGTCATTGGCAAAGATACCATTTCCTCACCCATCGAATACTATCCCCTGAGTGCCAACTATGCCGCAAGCTGGATCGCGGACAAAAGCTTCACCGAACTCAATACCTCGCTCAACCTCCACCTCCGCGGCATGGGTAGTGATACGGCGGATTATCAGGAGAAGCGTTTCACATCCTCCGGAAACTTCGTCTATCTGCGTGGCGACCTCGCCCACACTCGCGACCTCAATGGCGGCGCGCAGGTGTTTGGAAAAATCCAAGGCCAGGTATCCGGCGAACCGCTCATCAACAGCGAGCAAATCTCCGGCGGCAGCCTAGGAACCGTCCGCGGTTATCTCGAAGCCACCGCCTTGGGTGACAACGGCATTTTCGGCACGGTGGAATACCGAACGCCCACCCTGATCGGCCGTGGCGATACATCGGCGAATCCGGCCGATGAGTGGCGCTTCCATGCGTTTGCCGACGTGGGGATGGTTGGGATTTACGATCCGCTCTCCGGCCAGAAAAAACGCACGGGGCTTTCCAGCGTCGGCCTCGGTTCACGCATCCAGGTCCGCAAGCACTACCACGGCTCCGTCGATGTGGCGGTGCCCCTTCTCGAACAACCGAATGCCGAAGATGGGGATTTCCGCATCACCTTCCGCGGCTGGGCGGACTTCTAACCATTTTCCAACAATCGCATGACACGACTCCCGCAAAGCATCGCCGCCCTGCTCCTCTCCGCATCGTTTCTCAGTGCCGAAGAAGCTAAAGACGCATGGTGGAACAAGGACTGGACCCTGCGCCAGAAGATCACCCTCAACGCATCCGCCCTTTCCGGCCCGGCCGGTGCCAGCACGGTTCTGATCCGTTTGCATGAGGGCAACTTCCAGTTTGCGAGCGCGCGGGAAGATGGCAGCGACATCCGCATCGTCGGCGGTGATGGCAAGACGCTCTTGTCCCATCACATCGAGACCTATGACGGACTGCTCAACGAAGCTTTCGTGTGGGTGAAAATTCCCAACGTCCTGCCTGCTGCGAAAGAAACCTTCACCGTGTACTATGGCAACACGGATGCCGCCTTGGCGGCCTCTGGCAAGTCGGTGGATGCCTATGCAGACACTCTCGCCGCCGTTTATCATTTCGCGGAGCGGGGCAGTGCACCTGCCGATGCGACTTCCAATGCCAACAACGCAAGCGGACCGGCCATCGTCGCGGAAGGTTCGATCATTGGCAGCGGCATCCGTCTGACAGGAAGCCAGCCACTCACCGTGCCGAACTCGCCGAGTCTGGAATGGTCCGCAGGACAGGCCATCACCATCAGTGCGTGGGTCAAACCCTCGACTCTCCGGCCCAATGCAACCCTGCTCGAACGAAGCGATGGCGCAAACTCCTTTCGCTTCGTTTTCGACAATGGTTCCCCTGTTGTAGAGTCCACCGGCACTGCCAGCGTCCGCAGCCAACCCGGCGCACCCTTGGTGGCGGGAGCCTGGAGCCACCTCGCCTTCACAGCAGAGGGCGGGAAGTTCCAGTTATATGTCAATGGCACACTCTATCTCATCACGGATGGGACGCTCCCCGCTTCCACCGCATCCATTCTGATCGGTGGCCTGCTGGAAGCCCGACCGGGTTACGAAGGGTTTGCCGGCGAACTGGATGAACTCCGAATCTACAACACCGCAGCAACTCCCGGAGCCATTCAACTGGCCGCGATCAGCGAAGGCACCGGCGATCAAGCCCAGCAAACCCTCAGTCTCGGTGCAGTGGAAACCGGTGAATCCCAAGGTGGCGGGCACATGATGGAGCATGTGATGCTCTTCGGTGATATCGCCAACAACATGATGTTCGACGGCTGGATCGCCATCGGCGTCTGCGTGATCATGATCATCGTCGGCTGGACCGTGGCCATCAAGAAATTCATCTATCTCAACAAGATCGAGCGTGGAAACCGCGAGTTTCTCGATCAATGGAAGGCCCTTTCCACGGATCTCACCGCAATCGATCACTCCAGTGCCGCGGATATCAAAAGCATGGGCGGGCAGGTGGATGAGGATGACCAGGATATCATGAAGGACTCCCCGCTCTACCACATCTACCACATCGGCTCCGAGGAGATCAGCCACCGGGTGGAAAAACTCAACGGAAAATCCGAAGGTCTCTCTTCCCGTTCGATCCAGGCCATCCGCGCCAGTCTCGATACAGGACTCGTGCATGAAAACCATCGCCTCACCAGCGGGCTCGTGTTCCTCACCATCAGCATCGCCGGCGGCCCTTATGTCGGACTGCTCGGAACCGTGGTGGGTGTGATGATCACCTTTGCCATCATCGCCAAATCCGGCGAAGTGAATGTCAACTCCATCGCCCCCGGTATTGCATCCGCATTGCTCGCTACCGTGGTGGGGCTGATCGTCGCCATTCCTGCGTTGTTCATCTACAGTTATCTCAATGGCCGGATCAAGAACGTGGTGAGCACCATGCAGGTCTTCATTGATGAATTCGTCGCCAAGATGGCCGAGTTCTATCGCCCGAGAAACGAAGGCGATTCGCTCTGATCCTTTCCCAACTCCCATCCCAATACTTCCATGGCCTCTGCCGACGACAAGAATTTCGATGATATCAATGTCACCCCGATGGTGGACCTCTATCTGGTTCTCCTCCTCATTTTCATCATCATGACCACGGCGGGTGTGCAAGGAGTGAAGGTGAATTTGCCATCCGCCAACAGCCAACCCGCCACCCAGAAACTCGATGCGCCCAAGACCCAGGCCATCACCATCGATGCGAGCGGTAATCTCAAACTCAACGCCACTCCCACCACGCTTGCCGATATCGAATCCAAGCTCGCCCAATTGAAAGCCAGCACGCCGGATATCCCCGTTGTCGTGCGTGGGGACCGCACCAACCAATATCAACTCATCATGGACGTGCTCGATGTGCTTGGCCGGGTGGGCATCAACCAGATCGCGCTTGCGACCCAACCAAGCAAATAAGCCATGGCTGGACCTGGAACCAAAAAGCGAAAGAAAAAGGAAGCCCGCGTTCTGCCGTGGGTGATCCTTGTCGTGGCGGCATTGATCGGAAGCGTTTGGTATGTTTCCAAGCAGCCATCCAACACACGCAAGCCGGCTCCTGTGATCGAGCCAATCAACATCATTCTTCCGCCTCCTCCCCCGTTGCAGCCGCCACCGCCGCCGCCACCACCGAAGGAAGAACCGCCGCCTGAAGAGGAGGAAATGATCGAGCAGGCACCCGTAGAGGAAAATGAAGAGCCGCCCGATGAGCCTTCACCCGAGCCTCCATCCGAAGACCTTGGCGGTGGTGTCGCAGGCGGTGCAGGCCCCGCAATCGGCAGCGGTAGTGGAAGTGGAACCCGCATCGGCGGAACCGGTCGGCGCAGTGGCGGCAGCAAATTCGGTTGGTATGCCGCGAAGGTGCAAAGCTCCATCCGCGATGCACTCGGCCGCAATGCATCCACCCGTTCGGCGACCTTTTCCAGCCTTACCGTAAAGGTGTGGGCGGATGACAGCGGCCGCATCACCCGTGCCCAACTCGTCGGGAGCTCGGGGAACCCCGCAGTCGATCAAGCGATCAAGAACCAGATCCTCACGGGCCTCATGTTGCCCCAGGCACCGCCGCCGGATCTTCCCATGCCCATCAATCTCCGCATCAGCGCCCGCAAGCCAACCACCTGAAACCTTGATTCCCGCCTACACCAGCGTCATGCAATTGTCACGTCTCAATCATTTCTCCCTGCATCTTGCGGCTGCGGCTGTCGTTTCCCACGCGGCACTTCTTGCACAGGAGAATCCTCCTGCCGCCGAAGTCGGCCCGCTTGCCGAACAGCTTGATCCCACTCTCGATGTCCCCCTCGCCACGGATTTGCCTGCAGAGAAAAAACCAGAAAACGCCGCTGTGGCTCCCTCGGAAAATGTCACCATCAATCTGATCAATCGCCTCGTGCAAAAAGGCATCCTCACCCAGGACGAAGCCAAGGAAATGATCCAACAGGCCGAGGCGGATGCCGCTACTGCCGCTGCGCAAAAGGACATCGCAGCATTGCCGCCAGAGCCCGCGCCGGAGGATGAAATGCGCATTGCCTATATTCCCGATGTGGTGCGCAACCAGATGCGCGACCAGATCCAGCAGGAACTGATGGCCCAGGCCCGCGAAGAGAAATGGAGCGAGAAGGAATATCCCGAGTGGACCTCCACCTTTCGTCCATTCGGAGACATCCGCGTGCGCTCGGAGAATGTCTTTTTCCCGGATGGAAACGCCATCGGACAATTCCCGAACTTCAATGCCATCAATACCGGCGCACCTTTTGACACTTCACCTTCCAATCCCCAACTCGCCCCACAGTATAACTCCGACCAGGACCGCCATCGTGCCCGCTTACGCGCCCGCTTCGGCTCCGAAATCCTGCTCGGCGACGGATTCAACGGCGGCATCCGCCTTGCAACCGGTGAAAGCAATTCCCCGACATCACCCAACCAAAGCCTCGGCAGTTCCGGGGGAAACTTTTCCAAGTATGCCATCTGGCTGGACCGCGCCTTCCTCAGTTACGACGCCGGTCCGGGCGATGGCGAAGAGTTGAAATTCCTCATCGGCCGATTCGACAATCCATTCTTCTCCAGCGAAGTGATGTGGGATGAGGACCTTGGCTTCGATGGCCTTGCCTTGCGGGGCAGGGTTCACGTGACCGACAGCGTTTCAACATTCTTCACTGCCGGTTATTTTCCGATTTACAACACGGACTTCAATTTCGCCTCCAACCAACCGGCGAAATTCGAAAGCACCGACAAATGGCTAACCGGAGCCCAGTTTGGTGTGGATTGGAAAATCAACGAGGACTTCACCGCGAAAATCGGTGTTGCCTACTATGATTACAGCAAGATCGCAGGGCGGCTCTCCACTCCCTTCACTCCGCTCAGCCCGAATGATGCGGGTGACACCGATAGCACGCGCCCCGGCTTTGCCCAGCGTGGAAACACCTACCGCGAACTTCGAGATATCATTCCCAGTGCGGCCAACGACTTCGGCGACAAGTTTCAGTATCAATACTATGGCCTCGCCTCCGAGTTCCGGAATCTCAATCTCACCGGTCGTCTCGATTATGACCGCTTTGATCCCGTCCGGCTTTCATTGACCGGCGAGGTGATCAAAAACATCGACTTTGATGCCAGCGAAGTCGGTTCAGTGGCAGTCAACAACTTCGGAGCCGGGGCCGGTGGAAAACCCGGTGCCTTTGACGGTGGCGATACTGCATGGAAAATGGAATTTGTGATTGGCAATCCCGCCTTGGAAACCTTGTGGGACTGGCAGGCCGCCTTCGGGTATCGCTATGTGGAATCGGATGCGGTGGTCGATGGCTTCACGGATTCCGATTTCGGTGGTGGCGGCACCAACCTCAAGGGCTTCAGCCTCGGAGGAAACGTGGCGCTTTCCAAAGCCATGCGCTTCGGCGTCCGCTGGATGAGCGCTGATGAAATCGTCGGACCGCCCCTCAGCACGGATACTTTCCAAATCGACCTCAACGCCCGCTTCTAACAGGACAACCCCGCTTGAATCATGTTCCGCCAATTCCTATTCATCTCCATTCTCGCAACTCTGCCCGGACTGGCCCAACAGGCCCAGGATCCTTCGGTGAAACTGCGGGAACAACTCCGCTCCACCCTGTTGCAGTTGCGATCCGCGCAGACTGAGAATGCCAACCTGCAGGCCGCACAAGCCGCTGCGGAAACCAAGGCCAAGGAACAGGACGAAAAGATCGCCGCGCTCGAAAAGCGCAACGAGGCAGTCGTCAAACAAGGCAACATCGACAAGGCCACCTCCCAGGAAACCATTGCCACGCTCAACGACAAACTTTCAGCCCGCGAAAAGCGGATTGTGGAATATCATGAAGCGCTCGAGAAATGGAAGGCAGGTTATCAGAAGGCCGCAGAGGTCGCCCGCACCAAGGAGGCGGAAAGGGCCGGACTCGCCACCGAGATCATCGGACACAAGCGCACCATCGCGGATCGTGAGGCCAAGAACATCGCCCTCTTCAATACTGCCAATGAAATCATCAACCGCTTTGAAAACTATGCTCTCGGCAAGGCCCTTGCCGCCCGCGAACCCTTCATCAGCACGACCCGCGTCAAGGTCGAGAATCTGGTGGAAGGTTACAAGGACAAGATCATCGGCTCGCGGATCGCGGCTCCTGCCGGGAAACCTTGATATCAAAATGATATCATTATCTGCTTCCATCTTTCTCTCCACTCATCGCCCATGAAAGCCAAACGCAACCTCTTCCGGAGCCTGTCGCTCTTCGGGATTCCAATCCGCTATGGAGTCCCTGTCGCCGCCGGATGGATGATCCTGATTTCCGGCTTGGAAGCGCAGGGCGGAGAGCTGTTTTACAGTGGTGGAGGCGCTTCCGGAGGCAAGCCCCGCGCTGGGGCCAACGGCGGAACGCCCACACCCGCGGCTTCCAATGCCGCCCGCGCCCAAGCGAGGCAAACACTGGCCCGCAACAACCGCACCGCCGCCGACATGCGGGCGATGCAGGCGGCGGCGCGCAAGGCAGCCGCATCGAACGGAGGCAAGCTGCAAGCCGTCACGGCACGGAATGCCATCAAGCTGCCTGCGCTTCCCAAGACTCCCAATGGTCTGACAACCGGCGGATTGAAAGTTGCCGCCGCTGCCGCCACCGATCCCACCAAATGGTCCGGCGCATCGCTTCCTACCCAGACCGTCAAGAATGGTCGCACCAAGGTCACCATCAAACAAACCCAGCAACAGGCCTTGCTGCATTGGGATACGTTCAACGTCGGCAATAAAACCACACTCAACTTCGATCAGACCGCAGGCGGCAAGGACGTTGGGCAATGGATCGCTTTCAACAAAATCAACGACCCCTCCGGAAACCCCACTCAAATCCTTGGCAATATCAAGGCAAACGGTCAGGTTTATGTCATCAATCCGAACGGAGTGATTTTCGGATCCACCAGTCAGGTGAATGCCCGCGGACTCACGGTCTCCTCATTGCCGATCAATACGAATCTCATCCAGCGCGGACTTACCGCTTCGCCGGCACCTCGTGTCCGCGATGGAATCTCATCGAACTTTCTTCCCAAAGGCGGAACCTTGTCCCTTAGCTTCAGGGCTCAGGATCCCCTTACGACGGGTTATCCTGCCAGTTTTCCGACGGCTCCACTCGTCACCATCGGAGGCAAGGCCGCAGCAGAAGCTGTGGTGGAATTCTCAACGGATGCCGATGGAAATCCGCTCGCACTTCCCGAGAGCAGAATCAATAGCTTCCATCTGGATTCGGATATCGTTTCAAAAGATGGTTTTACCAATCTGGTGATCAACAACGAGGTGGGAACAATCGAAGTCTCCGAGGACACGTCGATCATCCTGCCGCACAAGACTCAACTCTCTTTCACTGCAGGGAATATTGATATCAAGGGCTCGATCATTGCTCCCGGCGGAACACTCAACTTCAAGGCACTCAACCAATCTCCCTATGATGTGGGATTGCTGGCTCCGGATGATCCGCTGCCACTTCCAGTCGAGGGCCGCGGTGGCTTCGTGCTGGGTTCCAACGCGCTCCTGAGCACCGCAGGACTTGTGACCGATGACCGAAATCCTGCCCTCCCGCTGGGTGATATCTCATTGCATGGGGGACAGATCAACATCGCGGGATTTGATATCGACCTGAAAAAAGGCGGAGTCGTGGATGTGTCCGGAGGATACTTCCTGCCAAGCCGCGGGAATGGCACATACTGCAACGCAGGAAGCATATCCATCAAGGCTGGACAGGATCTCACCTTGCCAACGGTTCTCGGTGGCAATCTTTCAATGGGATCCACCTTGCGGGGATTCTCCGGGGCGAAGTCTGGCAGTCTCGCCATTCAGGCACCCGCCATCCAGCTCGGCGGCATTTCCACCAATGAGTCCGTTCTCGTTCTGCAATCATTCTTCTTCAATCGCGGAGGGTTTGCATCCTATGATCTGACAGGACTCGGGCTTGCGGGTGAAGGCTCCGAACCGGCCGTGAGGGTGCTGTCGGATGTTCGGATCCAGCCCAGTGCCTTGAGCTTCAGGGCGAAGTTTGGTGATTCTTTTGGTAGCGGCGTCAGCCTCGACGTCGTGCGTGAAGCTCCCGGTGACCGCAATCCGACCAGCCTTCGCCTCGCCGCCCCGGGCGTCGGTGATTCCGGCGGCCTCATTCGCGTCGGAAATATTGTGATCGAAGAAGGGGCTGTGATCCGCACGGATGCGGGTGCGTCAGTTTCTGTCACCGGAAACACCGTCACCGTTCTCGGTTCCCTCATTTCACCTGGCGGAACCATCACCGTGGGTGGTGGCACGAATACCGGATTGATCTTCGGCGACCTCAGTGCACCACGGACCACCACCTATCTCGGAGCACGGAGTTTGTTGTCCGCCCAAGGTGCCACCGTGTTGCGCTTCGATGCGTTTGGCCGCAGACTCGGGGATGTTCTTTCGGGCGGAAATATTACGGTTTCCGGAAACCTTGCTGCCGCACCCGGATCAAGAATCGATGTCTCGGGCACGGTTGGATTCCTCGATGTGAATCCGGTTGGCATCATTCCGATTCCAACAACGTCCTCTAACAACGGGGCCGGTCTCGGTTTCCCCGCAAAACCCGCCGCTCTGGATGTGGTGCGGACGCGCATTGAAAGCAACGGGGGAAGCATCACGCTCCGGGGCGGACAGATGATGTTTTCCGATGCCACCCTTGTGGGAAGGGCAGGAGGCAGGACCGCGCTGGGAGGATCGCTCTCGGTCTCGTCCGGACGTTTCTATCCGATCGGTGCCACGCCACTGCCCACCGATGTCAGCCTGATCGTCTCCCAATCGGGATCCGTGATTGGAAGCGTGCTGCCGGATGGGCCGGATGCCATTGGTGCGATCGTGAGTGGGGCCGGGACGGATGATGTTTCCGGATTGGGTAGTTTCTCAATCGATTCCTTCACTCGGGGCCGTTTTGATTCCTTGTCACTTGGCGGCGTGGTCCGCCTCGATGGCCCCATCGAGATAAGGGCCCACCAAACCATCGAACTGGCAACAGGTGGAATTCTTTTCGCGGATTCCGCCATCCAGCTTACCGCTTCCCATGTGGTCCTCGGAAGGCCCGGTCCCCAGCCATTGCCGGATGAACAAAAGACGAGTCCGTTCCAGTTGAATGAGCAGCCGTTTTATGTCGCGCCGGTGCATGGCTCGGGTTCCTTGGATATCACCGCCACTGTCATTGAATCCGGAGATATCAGTTTGCAGGGAATCGGCACTTCCCATCTGGCGGCGGAAAACGGAGCGGTCGAGGGCAACGGCACTTTTGCCATTGCCGGTGATCTGAAAATCACCGCAGGCCACATCTATCCCGTCACTGCCTCTGACTTCAATCTGATCGCCTATGACCATGGGGAAAATGGCGTCAACAGAGGTTCCATCCTCATTGAATCATCAGGCTCACAGCGCCTTCCGTTTTCTGCAGCGGGCAACTTGAGCCTTCATGCATCGGTGATTCAACAGAATGGCGTATTGCGTGCCCCATTTGGCACAATAACACTCGGCTGGGATGGCACGGGGGATGCACCGATCAACCTTCTAACAGGAAACGCTTCGCCATTTCCCGTGACACGGGAGTTGGCGCTGGGTGCGGTGAGTGTCACCTCGGTATCCGCCATCGATCCTCAAACGGGAAAAGGCATGGTACTTCCCTACGGGGTGAGCCCGGACGGCAATACTTGGATCGATCCGCGCGGAGTGGATATCACTGCGAGCGGACCTCCGGAGAAAAACATCACCCTCTCCACAGGCAGCATCACCACGGAATCCGGATCCTCGGTTGACCTGCGTGGAGGGGGAGACCTTTATGCGTATCGCTGGGTCAATGGTCTGGGCGGACCGATCGATGTTCTATCAGGGGACGGTTCATTCGCGGTGATCCCGGGATATGATCCGGCGATTGCTCCTGAGTCGCCATTCAATACCACGGACTCCGAGGTCAATCTGATCACCGACTCCGGACCGGGTTATGTAAACGATACGCTCAAGGCGGGAGATCGAGTTTATCTCGAAGGAAGTGCGACGCTCAAGGCAGGCTATTACACGCTACTTCCTGCAAGGTATGCCTTGCTTCCCGGTGCCGTTCTGGTCACCGAAACTTCGGATGGTGGCGATACCTCCGTCCGTCGTCCGGACAAATCGGAACTGGTCAGTGGGTATCGTTTCAACGCCTTCGGCCCTCAACCGCGCTCCGGCGTATTGTCATCCCGATTCGAAGTCGCCAGCCAAGTGGTGGTAAGGAAACGTGCGGAATACAGGGATTTTCTTGCCAATCAATTCCTCAGCCAGAAGGCGGTAGAGCTCAACATCGATGCTCCCTTGCTGCCTAGGGATTCCGCGGGCCTGCTCTTCAAAGCCACCTCCACCATGGATCTTGCGGGCTCCGTTCTTTCGCAATCCATCGCGAAGGGAGTGGACTCATCAATTGATATCAGTTCCGCAGGTTCCATCCTGATCACTTCCGGAGATGCAACTTCCGCTGCTGGCTCGATCAGCCTCAATGTGGATGTCCTCAATTCCTTTTCGGCGGGAAGCCTCCTCATTGGTGGGCAGCGGGTCGAAACCACTGAAGGCACTGTGGTGGATGTCCGGGCCAACGATCTGACCGTGGACATTCAAGGCAAGCCACTCATCGCCACAGATATCATCTTTGCTTCCCAGAGGGATGCATTCATCGGGGATGGCTCGGTGATCACCGCGTCCAGCAAGACGGGCTATGTCGCACCTGCCTTGTCGCTGAGCGGCAATGGCGTTCTGCTCAGGGCCTCCTCCGATCCGGCGGCATCCGTGATCCGCACCGGAGTCACTTCGTCGGACAGTTTGCTCAACTTGGGTGGAGGCGTGAGGATTTCAGGCGGAGCGATCATCCTGGATTCATCCAATGCGATGAGCATCAATCCTACGGCGGATCTTGCAGCGGACTTCTTTTCGCTCGGGGCGGGCAGCATCCGAATTCAGCTTGAATCCTCCAACAGGCCAGCACCACAAGGCGGGCTTGTCCTTCAAGGTGGTGCGCTCGGCGACTTCGAACGGGCGGATTCCTTGTCGCTGCTCAGTTACTCCTCGATTGATTTCGAAGGAAGCGGAGTTTTTGGCGACAGTTCCCTGGCCTCGCTTTCACTTAATTCAGGCACGATCCGCAGATTGGATCAAGGCTCCGGCGACCTGCGGATCGTCGCTGGCGAGTTGACGTTGGGGAACTCAACTTCCGCCGCTGTTCCGAATGCCAACAATGGCTCTGGAGGAAATATTGTTTTCGAAGCCGGAGTCATCCGCCTCGGAGCAGGTGAATTGAAAACTTCGGGCTTCAATTCAACCCGCTTTGAAGCATCTGACCGTTTGACCTTCGAAGGGGAAGGGAAATTCTCAGCCGAAGGAAACATTGAAATCGATACCCGTCTGGTGACCGGAGCATCGCGTGCCAACTATCGGATCGCTGCTGCGGGAGATCTGGCTGTTGCCGATTCATCGGGATCCTCCACTTTGACCGCTGCGGATGGATTGGGAGCCATCTTGAAATTGGAAGGCGCGACCGTGAATGTAGACTCTTCCATCCATCTTCCGGGTGGAGTCATTTCGATCACGGCGGAATCGGGAGACCTCGTCGTATCAGGCAACCTTGATGTGTCGGGCGAAAGTGTGTTGATCCAGGATGCCACCCGTTATGTGAACGCAGGTCAGGTGAGGCTGGAATCCGCGTTGGGCAGCATCAATCTAATTGAAGGAGCTGTGATCGATTTGGCCGCCGATTCGGGTGGCGGTGATGCAGGGCATCTCGGAATTTCCACACCCAACGGAATCCTCACCCTTGATGGAGAACTTATCGGCAAGGGTGGCAAGGACGGGCTCAATGGATCCTTCGATCTCGACGTTGGAATTCTGCCTGAGTTGGGATCCCTCTCATCAGTTCTAACAGAAGCATCCTTTGCGGAAAGCCAGTCGATCCGTGTGCGGTTCGGAGACGTGCTCGTCGATGGAAACACGAAAGCCTCAAATTTCCGTCTCTCCGCAGACCGGGGAGGGATATCCGTTTCGGGCACCATTGATACCTCGGGTGACACCGGGGGCTCCATCCGTCTCATTGCCAATGGTGACATTGCGCTCAGTGGAGGTGCGGTTCTGGATGCGAGTGGTGTCATTTTCAGTTCGTCTGGAAAAGGCGGCGACATTCATTTGGAAGCGGGTTCGCAGGTGGACGGCGTTGCGGGTAACGGAACCTTGTACCTGCTTGAAGGTTCCATCATCGATCTGGGGGTGGAGGCATTCGTGGAAGGGGACGCGCTGACGGTGGGCAGCAGTGCCTCGAAAGGCCAGTTTACGGGCACCCTTCATCTCCGGGCTCCACGGACCGAGGACGGGTCCGATTTGCAGGTGTTTGCTTTGGGCAGTGAAATCAGAGGGGTTTCCCACATCCAGGTGGATGGTTTCCGGGTTTATGATCTCACATCGCAAGGTGGCAACATCACCGCCTCGGAGCAAGCAAGCGTTCGCGCGGATGCGGAGTCATTTCTGGGTGAAGCGGGAGTCACAACCACACGCTATACATCCATGGTGGACCGCCTGCTCGGGGGGCGCATCGATCTTGAGCCATTGCTTTATCTCTCTGCCGGCGTGGAGATCATCAATCTCAATGGTGACCTGACTTTGGGGTCCGCCGAGGAATCCGTCGCAGGCGATTGGGATCTTTCGAAGTTCCGCTTCGGCGCCAAAAACGCACCTGGAGTCCTCACGCTTCGCGCCTCCGGTGATCTGAATTTCAAAAGCGCCCTCAGCGATGGATTTTCGCCGACCCTTCCATCGGGAGATGCCACACGGCTTTGGTTGGCAAGGCCGAAAAACTACGATCCACTTCTTCCCGCCAATCTCCAGTCGTGGACCTATCGGCTTGCGGCCGGCTCGGATGCCAGCGCGGTCGACTTCGGGAGAGTGCTGTCAACGGCCAATCTAACAAGCGGCGGAGGCACATTGAATCTCGGCAATCCGGCATCCAATCTCGCAAGCGAAACGGGAGCCAATGCCACCACCTCATCCGCGATAGCGGCCGGACCTAATGCGGCTTCGAACAATTTCCAAGTGATCCGGACCGGCAGTGGCGATATCGAGATTCATGCGGCGAAAGACGTCCGCCTTCTTAACCAGTTTGCCACCATCTATACGGCCGGAACCCGAGTGGAGGATGCCACGCTTGGAGGCTTGTTCGATCTTCCCACCCTCAACCAGATTGGCATCGATGCGAGTCTTGGTTCTCCCCAACAATCCTACCCGGCCACTTACACTGTGGCAGGTGGCAATGTGAGCATTCTCGCGGGTGGAAACATTGAGAGGCTGAGCCGTGATTCTTCTGGAAACCTCGTAGCGGATTCACAACTCCAGCTTCCCAATAACTGGCTGCACCGCCGCGGCTATGTGGATCCTGCAACCGGAACATTCGGGGTCAACCGCTGGGGCGAATCCGCCTCGACTTCGTGGTGGGTGGACTTTTCCAACTTCTTCCAAGGTGTGGGCGCGCTCGGTGGAGGCAATGTGACGCTGTCGGCTGCGGGAGATATCTCCAATGTGGATGCGGCCATCCCCACCAATGCCCGGCTCACCGGTTATACGGACGATACCAAGACGGTGCGGGTTTCCCCTTCCGAAGCGGTGGTTTATGAATTCGGTGGTGGTGACCTGGAGGTGAGTGCCGGAGGGAATCTCGATGCGGGAGTTTATTATGTCGAACGGGGGAAAGGTATCATTTCCGCCGGTGGCGCGATTCATACCAATGCCACCCGGTCCGTGATCGCGGCAGGAACCCCTTCATCCTACACCGAGCTTCCGACGACCCTGTTTGTCGGCAAGGGCGGCTTCGATGTCACCGCAGGCGGGGATGTCTTGCTCGGCCCGGTTTCCAATCCATTCCTGCTTCCCGGAGCACTCAACAACAGCTTTTGGCACAAGACCTACTTTGGCACCTATTCCACGGATGCCTATGTCAACGTGGGATCCGTTGGTGGATCTGTCACTTTGAGGACCGCATCCACCCAGCCCGGGCAATCGGAAGGTGTTGCAGATCCGCTTCTTCAGTCTTGGATCTCCAACAAACAGCTTCTCTCCACATTCTCCGCTTCTGCCTCCAAACCGTGGCTGCGGCTCAGTGAAAACAAAACGAGTCCCTTCGAAACTCTCGTCTCTCTCATGCCCGGAACGCTGCGCCTTTCCGCCTTGGGAGGTGATGTGAATCTCGCTGGAAGCATCACGCTGTCTCCTGCTCCGAAGGGAACGCTGGAAATCATCGCTTCCGGGGCCATCCAGGGCTTGCAGGCGAATGGCAGCGTAACTTTCCAAGGCCAATCCACCACAACATGGGGTGCCTCGACCATCAATCTATCCGATGCCGATCCCTCGGCGATTCCCGGCATGTTGACGCCCTTCGCCTATCAGACCTTGGTCGGTGACAGCGCTGGTGCGGCGAGTGTGACCAATACCGAGTTGAGATTCCTCGAGTTCATTGATCGTTTGTTTGCCGAGTCCGGCGTGACCAACGCGGTGACGAGCACCAAACAAGCACTGCATGCCGCCGGACTTCTCCATCGGAATGATCTGGATCCGGTTCGATTGTATGCATCCACTGGAGATATATCAGGACTTACCTTGTTTTCTCCCAAAGTTACAAGGGTCATGGCGGGGCGCGACATTCAGGATATCGCGCTTTATGTCCAGAACCTGAGGTCCGGAGATGCCAGCATCGTTTCAAGCGGCCGGGACATCATTCTTTCACAGGCGAATTCACCGCTGCGCATCGCAGCCAACAGCGCGGGGAATGTCACCAATTTCGATAGCGGTCCCCAAGCAGGTGATGTGCAGATTTCCGGACCGGGCACCTTGCAGGTTCTCGCTGGAGGAAACCTCGATCTCGGAACCGGCTCCGGCAACAGTGACGGGACCGGAACCGGCATCACCAGCATTGGAAATGCCAGAAATCCTTCATTGCCTTTTGAAGGCGCCCACATTGTGGCGGGAGCCGGAATGGGAAGAACCTCGTCACTTGCGGGAAGCAATCTGGATTTCGTGAAATTCATCCGGCGTTATGTGGCTACACCCAAGGGCGCGAAGTATCTCAAGGAGATTGCTCCCGGTGTGGACTTTGCATCACAGAACTCCGAGGAACAGTCCCGACTGGCTATTGAGGTTTTCTATCTGATCCTCCGCGATGCAGGTCGCCAGTTCGCTAAAAAAGGCGACTATGACAGCGCCTTCGATGCGATCAAATTGTTGTTCGGCAAAGAGAAGCGATCAGGCGAAATGCAGACGCGCAGTCGCGACATCCGGACCGCAAATGGCGGCAACATTGATCTCATCATTCCCGGTGGCGGACTTTCGATGGCGGATACCACCATCGGCAATCCCTTGTCACCTCCGGGCATCATCACTTCGGGTGGTGGAGCCATTTCGATATTCGCCAGAAATGATATCAGTATCGGAATCGGGCGCATCTTCACCCTGCGCGGTGGCAATGAAATCCTGTGGTCTTCCAAAGGGGACATCGCGGCGGGTGCTTCTTCGAGGACCGTGAAATCGGCACCGCCGACACGGGTGATCATCGATCCACAAAGTGCTTGGGTGCAGACCGACCTCGCCGGTCTCGCCACAGGCGGCGGCATCGGAGTGCTCGCCTCAGTAGCGGGAGTCAAGCCGGGCAATGTCGATCTCATTGCTCCCAATGGCACGGTGGATGCGGGCGATGCCGGGATCCGCGTCACCGGCAACGTCACGATTTCCGCCACGCAGGTGCTGAATGCCGGCAACATCTCGGCAGGAGGAACCAGCACGGGAACGCCAGCGCCGGTATCGATCGGAGCCAACATCGGCAGCATCACCACGGCATCGAGTTCATCGGCAGCTGTGGGTGCCACCACGACGCCGCAGAATGAAACCCAAAACCAGCCTCAGGAACCACCGACGGTCGAGGAGCCTCTATCGATTTTCACCGTGGAAGTCCTCGGCTACGGCGGGGGTGCGGCAGAAGAGGAAAACGATGAAGAGGAATCACCGCCAGACGGGAACTGATTTGTGTCATTGACGCGGCGGCGGGTCCTTCAAACACTCCCGGGGATGCCATCCACCGCCACCCGCCTTCAGGCCTTTTCCGAATCCGTCATCCGGGGCACTACCCGCATGGCGAATCAATACGGAGCAATCAATCTCTCGCAGGGATTTCCGGATTTCAATCCGCCCGCAGAACTTCTAACAGCCCTTGAAGAGGCGGCACGGGGGACCTGCCACCAATACGCCGTGACCTGGGGCGCGCCGAGGTTCCGGAATGCGCTTGCGGCGAAGATAAGGCACTTCTCGGGCTTGCAGATCGATCCGGACCAGCACCTGGTGGTGACCTGCGGCAGTACAGAGGCGATGATGGTGGCGATGATGACCGCCTGCAATCCGGGAGACAAGGTGATCGTGTTTTCGCCCTTCTATGAAAACTATGCCGCCGATGCCATCCTGTCCGGCGCGCAGCCGATCTATGTGCCCCTGCATCCTCCGGGCTTCGGTTTTGATTCCGCGGATCTCATCAAGGCCTTCGAGCAGAAGCCCAAGGCGATCGTGGTTTGCAATCCCTCCAATCCCACCGGCAAGGTGTTCACCCGTGCGGAGTTGATTGAGATTCTGGCGCTTGCGGAGAAACATGATGCCTTTGTCATCACGGACGAGCCCTACGAACATATCATCTATGCACCGCACGAGCATGTGCATTTTGCCGCGTTGCCCGGTGCCTTCGAACGCACCATCACCTGCAACTCGCTTTCCAAAACCTATTCCATCACCGGTTGGCGGCTGGGTTATGTGCAGGCCGCACCTGAGGTCATCGCCCAGGCACGGAAAGTGCACGACTTTCTAACAGTCGGAGCGGCGGCACCCCTTCAGGAGGCTGCTGTGGCGGGTCTTGAACTTCCGGATTCTTACTACGCCGGACTTCGCGATCTCTACACCGCCAAGCGCGATCTCTTCCTCGATATCCTTCGCCGCACCGGTCTGCCCTTCACGGAGCCCCAAGGCGCCTATTATGTGATGGTGGATATCTCATCGCTCGGCTTCCCGGATGATGCTGTGGCTTCGGAGTGGTTCATCCGTGAGATCGGCGTCGCAGGAGTTGCGGGCTCAAGTTTCTTCCGCGAGCCGGTGAATCACCTGATCCGCTTCCACTATGCGAAGAACGAGGAAACCCTCCGGGTTGCAGGAGAGCGATTGATGCGGATTGGTGAAAAGGTGAGATAACATGAGCGAGGCTCAATTTTGCACCGGATGGCTGCGAATGGCCACTTCGTCGCCGAGGCTGAGGCCAAGGTCGTCGAGTTGTTTGCGGGAAAGTTCAACGTCGATGAACTTTCCATCATCCAGTTTCACGCTCAATGTGGCTACGGGACCGGCGGAGAAGAGATGTTGGATCCGCGCCATTCGATCAGTGGTGGGATCGTATTCGGCGGCGAATACCACCTCGATTTCATGCGGGCGGATATAACGTTCCACGCCGGAGGGTTCGGTGAGCTTGTTGACGTTTCCTAGGAATTCATAAACAAAAGGACTGCGCGGTCTGTCATAGATTTCCTGCGGAGTTCCGACTTGTTCGATACGGGCATTTCGCATCACCACCACTTGGTCTGCGAGTTCGAGGGCCTCCTCCTGATCGTGGGTGACGAACAGTGTGGTGAGCCCGATTTCATTGTGGAAAATGCGCAGCCAACGGCGGAGATCTTTGCGGACTTGGGCATCAAGTGCGCCAAAAGGCTCATCAAGCAGCAGCAGCTTAGGCCGGATCGCCAGTGCCCGGGCCAGCGCGACACGCTGACGCTGACCACCAGACAATTCGTGGGGCCGGCGCTTGTCGAGACCGTCGAGTTTCACCAATCCCAACAGCTCGTGGACGCGGTCACGGATTTCCTGTTTCGAGGGACGTTTCGAGCGGGGCAGCACTGAGAGTCCGAAAGCAATGTTGTCCGCGACGCTCATGTGGCGAAACAAGGCATAGTGCTGGAACACAAAACCCACACCGCGTTTGCCGGCGGGGATCCCGCTGACATTGTCGCCATGGAATAGGATCTTGCCAGGGCCGTCATCGGTGAATTCAAGTCCCGCGACGATGCGCAGCAAGGTGGTTTTTCCCGAACCGGAAGGACCTAACAGAGCCGTCAGTGAGCCGTTGGGAACCTCGAGGGAAACATCCTCCAGTGCCTTGTAGGTGCCGAATGTCTTGTGGATGGATTGGATGGAAATGGACATGGAAATTCTGAATCTGAGTTTCTTGTCTTGAATCTTGAGTCTTGAAGTCTTGCGTCTTTCTCAATGTTTCCCGGAGCCCGAATGACCGGTGAGTTGCTCGACCACGCTCTTCATTCCGAGGGTGATCAGGGCGAGAAGAGCCAGCAGGGTGGCGCAGGCGAAGGCTGCGCTGAATTGATATTCGTTGTATAAGACCTCGATGTGGAGCGGCAGGGTGTTGGTCTTGCCACGGATGTGTCCGGAGACCACGGAAACCGCGCCAAACTCGCCCATGGCGCGGGCATTGCAAAGCAGGACTCCATATAACAATCCCCACTTGATGTTGGGCAATGTGACGCGCCAGAAGATGCGCCAGCCGCTTGCACCTAGGGTGACTGCAGCCTCTTCCTGGTCGCTGCCCTGCGATTCCATGAGCGGGATGAGTTCCCGGGCGACGAAGGGAAAGGTTACAAACACGGTGGCGATAATGATTCCCGGAGTGGAGAAGATGATGCGTGGGCTCGCAAGCCAAGCGGCGATACCCTCGAATAGGCCGCCGAAATTTTCGCTCTCCGCACAACGTGCTGCAACGGAGGCGAGGGGTGCGAGCAGATCGGTGAGGAGGCCGGGTGGAAGCCATCCTTTGGAGCCGAAGATCATCACCCAAACGAGCCCGGCGATGACCGGCGAAACGGCGAAAGGAAGATCAATGAGGGAAATGAGGAAGGCGCGTCCCTTGAATCGATACTTGGTCACCAGCCAGGCGGCGGATAGGCCGAACAGCGTGTTGAGTGGAACGGCGACAGCGGCCGCAAATAGCGTGAGCTTGATGGCCGAAAAGGCGGCATCTTCTGTTAGAGAGGCGAGGAATACCTCCCAGCCGCGCCGCAGTGCTTCCGCAAACACTGCCAGCAGCGGAAGCAATAGAAACAAGCTCAAGACCACAAGGGCCGAGAGAATGAGCACAATGCGAACTGGCCGCGACTCGGTGGTGACATTGATGTTTGCCATGGGATCAGCGGTTCTGCCAGTCGAGCCGGCGTTGAAGGAGATTGATGATGAAAAGAAGCAAGAAGGAAACAATCAGCATGCCCGCGGCAATGACGGCGGCCGCATCATAGTTGAATTGCTCCAACTGTGAGACGATGAGCAGGGGCAGAATCTCGGTTTTCATCGGGAGATTTCCGGAAATGAAAATCACCGAGCCATATTCGCCGATTGCACGGGCGAAGGCGAGTGTGAAGCCGGTGATGAGCGCGGGCACCAGCAAGGGCAGGATGACCCGGCGGAAAACGGTCCAACGCCCGGCACCGAGTGTGGCGGCGGCTTCTTCGATTTCCTTGCCAAGAACTTCCATCACCGGTTGTAAAGTCCGGACCACGAAGGGAAATCCGATGAAGGTAAGCGCGATGAAAATTCCAAGCGGACTGTAAGCTGCACCGAAGTCCGCCCATGCATTCACTTGCTCGCCAATCCATCCGCCGGGTTGCCAAGTTTCCTTCACCCAGCGGGCGGAGGAGGCGATGTATTGGCCGATCCATCCGGACTTGCCATAGATCGCCGTGAGTGTGATGCCGGCGACGGCAGTGGGCAGGGCGAATGGCAGATCGACCATGGCATCGAGGATGCGCTTGCCGGGAAACTCATATCTCACCAGCATCCATGTGACGAGCAATCCCAAGACGGCACTCACCCCGGCCGCAGCAGCGCTCAAGCCGAAGGTCAGCTTGGTCGCGGCCATGACGCGGGGCGAGCCCAGCAAGTCCAGCCATTCTCCCCAGCCCACACCAGCGGCCTTGGCGAACAAGGCAGCCAGCGGGATGAGGATGATGAGGCCAAGGTAGGCGATGGTGAAGCCCATCGATAACCCGAAGCCGGGGATGACTCGTCGTTTGGACATGGGATGAAGTGCAGGATGCGGAATTGCAGTGATCGGAATAAGTTAATTACTTGGCGCTGTAGATTTTGTCGAAGGTTCCTCCATCATCGAAGTGCTCCTTCTGGGCCTTTGCCCAACCGCCGAAGTCGGCATCCACCGTGACAAGCGGGAGTTGGGGAAGCTTGTCCACGAATTTGGCCGCGATTTCCTTGTTGCGAGGACGGTAGAAATGCTTGCCCGCCAGGTTTTGGGCTTCATCGGTATAAAGGAACTTTAGATAAGCCGTGGCCACTTCCGTGGTGCCGTGTTTTTTGGTGTTAGTCTCCACGACTGCAACCGGAGGCTCGGCGAGGATGCTCAGTGATGGATAGATAACTTCAGTCTCACCGGGGAATTCCTTCTCAATGAGATAGGCTTCGTTTTCCCAGGAAAGGAACACATCTCCAATCTTGCGTTGGGCAAAGGTGGTGGTAGATCCGCGTGCTCCGGTATCCAGCACTGGCACGTTCTTGAACAGCTTGGTCATGTAGTCGAGCACCTTGGCCTGATCCTTGGCAAAGGCCTTGTCTGCCCAAGCCCACGCGGCGAGATAGTTCCAGCGGGCGCCGCCGGATGTTTTCGGATTCGGTGTGATCACCTGCACGCCGTCCTTCACCAGATCCGCCCAGTCCTTGATGCCCTTGGGATTGCCCTTGCGGACGACGAGCACGATGGTGGAGGTGTAGGGCGAACTGTTATCAGGGAGTTTGGTCTGCCAATCCGCCGGGAGAAGCTTGCCTTCCTTTTCGAGCACATCGATGTCGCCTGCGAGAGCCAGCGTCACGACATCGGCTTCGAGGCCATCGATGACGGAGCGCGCCTGTTTGCCGGATCCTCCATGGGATTGTTTGATTTCAAGCGAACCACCGTTTTCCGCCGTCCATTGTTTGGTGAATGCGGTGTTCACATCCACATAGAATTCTCGGGTGGGATCATAGGAAACATTCAGCAGGCTGACGGATTTGTTGCCTGCGCTTTCCGGTTTGCTTTTGCTGCACGAGACAAGCGTCGCGATGCTTGCGGTGAGGGCGATGACAAGAAGTTTGGTTTTCATGGTTGATTTGAAAATAGAGATTCGAAGTTGGTGTCAAAGGCGGACCTGGATTCTGGATTCGGCATCCGCGAGTGCCTCCAGCACTTGCTCTGTGGATGTCACCGTGCGGAGAACATCCAGTGTGCCTCCATGGAGGATGCGGGCTAGTCTTGCCAGGCCGTGGAGGTGGGACCTGTCGTCCGGAGTGCAGAGCAGGAAGAACAGCGAAGTGCCTTCCCCGTCCTCCGAGCCGAAATCCACGGGATTCGAAGTGCGCAGGAAACACAGGAATTGCCGCTCGATGGCAGACGGAATGGGACGGCGCGGGTGACAGAGAGCCACACCACCGGGCATGGCCGTGCTGCATAAGGACTCGCGATCCACAAGTGATGCCAGCAGGTAGTCTTTGTCGGTGACAAGACCGGTTGCTTCTGAAAGATCAGCTAGCGCGTGAAGCACATCGGTCTTGTTGGCAAGCGGCACATCGAGACCGATTCCCTTAAGTGGAAGACGCGAGGTGAGACGGTCCGTGCGGGTCGTGCGGAAGATGCCGTCTGCAAGCAAGGAGGATTCCATCTTGGCTTCAAGTTCCGTGACGCGGGCCGTGTCTAGAGTCTGGATCTTCTGTTCCAGCCAGTCCACGACATCATCGCGTCTGAAGCGCCATTGGCCGTCGATTTCAAGTCCGGGCAGATGCTCGCCACGGACGAGGCCCTCGATGAAACGGGTTGACCAGCCGAGATAGGAGGCGAGTTGGCCGATGGTGAGATATTCCATTTGTGTGATGGATTCCGGAGTAGGATTGTGTGTCATTTGAGGAAGTAGTTAGGTTGCAGGATGGTTGATATGTCGTTGGCTTAGTGCTGATAGATCTGATCGAAGATGCCGCCATCGGCGAAGTGGGTCTTCTGTGCGCGCTCCCAGCCGCCGAATTCCTTGTCGATAGTAACAAGTTCAATGGATGGAAATTTTGAGGCATATCTTGCGGCGATCTCGGGGTCACGTGGGCGATAAAAATGTTTTCCGGCGAGGTCCTGGCCTTCCTTTGAATAAAGGAACTGGAGATATGCATTTGCGACTTCACCGGTTCCCTTTTTCGCCGTGATGTTTTCCACCACTGCAACGGATGGCTCTGCGAGAATGCTGATGGATGGATAGATAATCTCCGTCTCTCCCGGGAATTCCTTTTCAATCAGATGGGCCTCGTTTTCCCAAGAAAGCAGCACATCGCCAATCTTGCGCTGTGCGAAAGTGGTGGTGGAGCCGCGAGCGCCGGTGTCGAGCACCGGCACATTCCGGTAGAGCCGCTTGATGTAATCCTGAACCTTCGTTTCGTCTCCGCCGAATTGCTTGCGGCCCCAGGCCCAGCCAGCGAGATAGCACCAGCGCGCTGCTCCGCCGGTTTTGGGGTTGGGCGTGATGACTTGGACTCCATCCGTCGTCAGATCGCCCCAGTCCTTGATGCCCTTTGGATTGCCCTTGCGGACCACGAAGACAATGGTAGATGTGTAGGGTGAACTGTTGTCTGGTAGCTTGGTCTGCCAATCGGCAGGTAGCAGCTTCCCCTCTGTATGTAGCATATCGACATCGAGGGAAAGAGCCAGCGTGACCACGTCCGCCTCGATGCCGTCGATGACGGAGCGGGCTTGTTTTCCGGATCCGCCATGGGACTGGTCGATGCGGACATCCTGACCTTTTTCGGCTTTCCAATGGGCGGCAAATGCACGGTTGAAGTCTACATAGAACTCACGTGTCGGATCATATGAGACGTTGAGCAAAGTGATCGGCCCCGCCTTGCTGGCATTTTCCCCGCTTCTCTCGCATGCGGTGATTAAGGTACACGCAATGGCAAGGGTGGTGGCCCGGATCAATGAGTTCGTTTTCATGATGAGGTGGGTAAGATGATCCGGGCCTTATTGCTCCTTAGAAGTAGATGCGGATGCCTGTCAGGAAGGTGACTCCTTCGAAGTAATCCGCAGGAGCCCCGCCGGAAAGTGTCGAGTATTCGGCACCAGCCATCAGTTTAAGTTTATCACCATAGATGAAGTACTGGGCACCCAGATAGAAAGCGTGGTATTCGTCTCCTTTGGCACTGCCGGGCGGAAAGAGATCCGGAGCAGACCGCTCGTATCGCCGTTGGCCGTTCAGACTCGCGCCGCCATCGCCAGCAGCGAAAGCATAGCGTCCGACCAGTTGCAAGGTGGAGGGAATGAGATCATAGGTTGGTTGGATATAAAATCCGAAGACATCACCTGAGCCCGTCGTGGATTCGAGTCCCGTGAACCCCTCGACGACGAGATTCCACGGGCCTTGGGCACCCCAGAATGTGGCAGATATGAGTGTGTCGTAGTTGAGGAAAACCCGATCGTCCGCATCGTGATCACTCTGCAGCCAGTCAAGATGGAAATCCGCCCGGTCCCAGCCCAAGGACTTGCGTGCGTCATAGCCGATGCCAGCGCCGAAGCTGATGGATCCTCCGAAGGTGCCGAATTCGCGGTCCATGTCATTGGAATAGATGCCTGTCTGCCACGAGACATCGTCATGCTTTCCCTCAACAGTCAGGCTGGTCGCCCGATCGACGCCCAGTTGATTGAAGATCTGGGAACGTTCGAACGTGGGCTGTGAAGTTGAAGATTGGATCCAGTCATAATAGCCGATCAGCGGTTTGATTTTGCCTGCGGTGATGGAAAGCTGGGAAGTGGGCATCCAGCGGATATATGAATCGACGAGACGATCATAGGCATCTTCGAATCCATCGTTGCTTTGAAACTCGGTTCTCAGTTCCAGGTGTTTTTCCAGCAGTTTCGCATCGAATCCAATCCGCGACCTGCGATCCTCCCATCCCTCATCACTGCCACGGTTGGAATCCAGGGCGTGGTATTGACCTTGGTAACGACCGCGGAGTTTGAATTCCTGGAGAATCGGATTTTGGTCATCCTTATACAAACTTGAGTATGCCCAGACCTGATCAAATTGTTCCTGATAGGGATTAGAAGTGATTTCGGAGGACAAAGCGGATGATGTCATTCCCGCCGCAATCAATGTGATCAAGGCGTGCATGGAGAATTTCGGGTAACCAGAGTCGGTGATTCGAGATGACGGTGATGGGTATGACATGTTGGTGATGCGGCCGGTGTTCCGGTCCGTCTTGTGAAGTTGATAAAAGCCGCCGTTGGATCCGGTGGGCGGGAGGAGTGGGCATGGTGGTGCCAAGGTGCGCAGGGATGCGCGAAAATGAGAGGGTGAGATGAGGACAGTCACCAATTGTCACGGTCTGCACGAGGCTCTACCGTGGCTCCGGCGACTCTCCGGAACATCCTTGAAGCAGGGATTGGGGGAATGCTTTAGCACTCCCGGTTTGGATCTTATTCTGAAAGGTTAAGTGCAGGATAAGAATTTGATAACATCAGACTAATGACATTTCATGTCGATAGGTGGAATTGAGGGATGGGATGGTTTGTTGATCTCCGCAGCGGCGGAGCATGACTCGCATCTTTTGATCTCTCCGGTGGTCCGGTCGTGTTCTCGAAGCGTCGATAGCGGGAATGGCCCGCGCTTTGTTTGTTATTTCTTGTTATGACTTTCTTCACGAGAGGACACAAAACGTGTTTTCTCGATGCTTTCGACTTGTGTGACACGACCGTCATGGACGGTGATTTGCACAGAGCCGAATCGAAGGTTCGTCACGTTGTTGCGAACGATTTCCAACCAGTCGGCATTGGGGCCTTCCGGGGTGGGGCGTTCAGTGGTGATCGAGTCCATTTGAATCCGGGTTGAGAGTTGCGAGCTGCGTCAGGCCCGCAAGAAATCCATCGGCAGGATCCGCCTTGCGCTTGGCGAGTTCCCCTGGGATTGAAGCGAGGCCATTTTCAGCGAATGGCGGAACGATGCCATCCCTCCGCATTTTGCGCAGGGTGACTTCCACGACTTGGGCGACCGTATAGCGGTCCAAAATATTGGCGATGGCGTTGCGAACATCGATCATGACCATGCGCAGTCCGCAGTGATCTTCGTCCGGGCAGGTGCAGGCTTGGTAAGCGTTTTCGCTGGCGCAGCAGATGGGTGCCAAGCGTCCATCGACGAGGCGCACAAGTTGCCCGATACCGATTTCGCTCGATGGTTTCGCCAGGGAGTAACCCCCGAATTTGCCACGGTGGGTTTCCACGATGCCGGACTCACGAAGTTCCTGAAGAATCCGCTCGATGAACTTGAGCGGAAGCTTGTTGGCCTCGGCAAGCTCAGCACCGGAGATTGTGGTCCTTCCAACTTCGGCGGCAATACCGAGGTGGATCGTGGCCCGGAGGGCATACTCTGCTTTCTTGGAAAGGTGCATTCGCTTATCTGGACAAGACGGTAGGGTAATAGGGCGGTATGCCAAGAAAAAATTTCCGCAATCTTTGAACTAGCTGTGTAAAAGTTTAAAATACAATGGATTGAGAGATTTTGGATCCGCTTTGAAGAAATCTATACAAGTGAATGGACATTCCCTGATCCTGAGTCCTTTTGGACTCCGGATCAGGGATGCCCGCCCGGCCTGAGGTAGTGATCGGGGGGCTCAGGCGGATCTCAGCCAGTCGAAATTCCACTTTGGGTTTTTCGCAAGGCGGAGGCTAATCGGTGGGGATTGTTCTCGCTCGTTGGTAGGAGAAAGGGGGCGTGTGCTGTTCGAGGGATTCTGAAGCAGTGCACCGAATGCTTTGGCAAAGGTCGCCGCGCTTTCAGTCCCGGTTCGGGATCCGGCGGATTTTTCCTCTTCGTTTCCAATCAACAAAAGGCTTTCTTCCAGCGAATTTGCGAGTTCGATTCTGTCTTGGGAATCGGTGAAGACCGTGGCGAGGATGTCATGGGACGCTTGGGCGGCTGCGGCCAATGCTGCATCCACGGAATTTCTGGATGACCGACCGTTGAAGATGCATCCGGCTCCGCTATTGAAGATGGTGTGGACGGCATCATGGATGGCGAGCAGGCGAATGGACTCGATCCGACCTGATTGGATGCGATCCGATGCAAGTCGCCTAAGGAAGCGCGTGGCGATGTGATCCCACGCCAGAATCATCGAATCGAGTGCGGGGTTGGTGAGATCGAATGCCAAAATGGTGACAAGTCGGGAGAATTGGGGTGTTGGTAGATGGTGCATAGATTGAGAATGTCAGTGTTCAAAAACGGCAAAGCTTGCGATTTGGGGCTGGGGAAGTCCGCTCCAGGCGGAACCTGGAGCGGACCGCTAACAACCAGCCAACCACGGCTAGAGGGAACGGACGGCCCGTGAATCAAGGCATTTGCAAGGGGATCCTCGCACGCCAGTCAGCAATCCGATGGGCCGGCGGAAATGGGTAAGATCAACAACAACAGTTGCCCGTAGAGTGGGGGTGGCGGGAGATCAGGAAATTCATCACGGTGTTCATGGTTCAAATGAAGGCGAGTAGGCGATGCATGAGCTCGGCTCGTACCGTGGTTCGTGGCGACGCAGGTAACGTGATGGCTGAAGTCGTCAGGGTCAAGGATTTAATATTACAAAAATGATCAAGGTGATAAGGTTTTGTGTGGGGGCGACCAATAGTGATCAAATATTCCTGTCAATGGATCCATTTTAACGCTAGAAGAATGCCTCAAGCCCCGTTTCAGAACCCATGCCACGCGTCACCATCACAGTTCCTGAGAAAACCCCTCAGCCGTATCGCTTTCAGTTGGATCGTCAGGTAGTCAGCTTGGGGCGGGGGAGTGAGAACGATATTCCTATCGAGTGCGGATCGGTTTCGGTGAAACACGCGGAAATGCTGCGTGTGGATGGTGGCTATGAGGTGAGAGATGTGGGCTCGACGAATGGAATCAAATTGGATGGCGAACGGCGGGAGGTGATTCCCCTGAAGAGTGGTATGACGGTGAAACTGGGAGATGTTTCCTTTGATTTTACCCTGAGTGACGAGGAGCAGGAAGCCTTGGCGAAGGAGAAATCGTCCGGAGAGACTGCCATTCAACAGAAACCCGAGGCAGGGGACATCGATTTGCCTCCAGCGCGGGCCGCGAACAGAAAGCCGGTAATGGTCAACGATACCAGCGGCGGTGGATTTGGAATGATCCTGCTGTTTTTGATTTTGGCGGCGGCTGCATTTCTTGCGGGGATGGCAGTGAGGTTCCAGAAAGAGACGGGCGCTTCCTTGTTGGAGGCCGTCAATTCCAAGTCGGAGCAGTCGGCTCCGGCAAAATCCACGCCTGCTCAACCGGGCGCGACTGCTCCTGCCCCTGTGCCCGATGCCCCGAAATCGGAGTGATTGGCTGCACGAGTCTGGGATGAGTCCGGTGTTTGGGGTTGAGTAAGTGGTCGGCACGGTTTAGCTGTGACGCCGTTTCCCGCATGATGAATTTCTCCTTCTCCAAACTGCCGTTGTTGGTCGCCACCTTGTGTTTTCCGATGCTCGGCGTGTCCGCGCAAGAAAGTGTGATGGTGATGGAGGCGCACTCCGGCAAGGTGCTGGTTGCATCCAATTCGACTGCGAAGCGTCCGGTAGCGAGCCTCACAAAAATTGCCACGGGCGTGATTGCCGTCGATTGGTCGGTTGCGACCGGTTCGGACTTGGGGAGTTTGCAAATCACCGTGCCTCAGACGATCACTTTGGTGGGTGGGCCCAATCCCATGAATCTTCAACCGGGCGACACGCTAACGATGCGGGATGCCCTCTATTGCGCTTTGCTCGGATCGGACAACCTGGCGGCGCTGTCCATTGCCGATCATGTGGGGCGTGAATTGCTGACCCGACGTGGCAAGAATGGCGATCCGGTCGGCGAGTTTGTGGGGGAAATGAATCGCCTGACCAAGGGGCTGGGCATGACCAGCACCCGCTTTGCCAACCCGCATGGCCTGGAGCGCGAGGGAGTGAAGGCCTTCTCGACGGCTGCAGACATCGCCCGATTGTCGATTTACGCGATGCGTCGCAACGCATTCAACTTCATCGTGCGGCAACCGGGCCGCCAGATCAAGATTTCCGGAACCGGAGGGGCCCGCACCTATAACGTCCGCAATACCAATGAACTGATCGGCGAACCGGGAATTCTCGGGGTGAAAACCGGCACCACTGCCGCAGCCGGACCTTGTTTGTCGGTTTGCATGGATCGCGAACCGTTGGTGCGGATGAAGGCGGATGGTTCCAAGGGCGCGACGCCCCGCCGCCTGATCGTGGTGGTGCTGAACAGTCCGGACCGTTTCAACCGCGCTCGTGGCCTGATCCGGCAGGGCTGGGCGGTTTATGATCCATGGTTGGAGGCTGGAGCTCCGGTGAAGGACAAGAAACGCGAGATCATCCTCGTTCCGAACCCGATTTGAGTTGGGGATTGAATCCGCCGGAAAACCAGCAATTCTGCTCCGGGACTTCCCACTACCAACCATCATTCCATGTCCACTGACCCGTTGCTCGAATTGCTCCGCCGCAAGGCTCGTTTCACCCATCAGGAAATCGCCGATCTCCTTTCCATGGACAAGGATGCCGTCGCCGTGCGTGTGGCTTCTTGGGAAAAAGATGGCACCATTCGTGGCTACCACGCGGTGATCGATTCGGAAGCGGCGGGAGATGATTCGGTCTCGGCATTCATCGAAGTGAAAGTCACCCCGGAGCGCGGCGGTGGCTTCGACCGTCTGGCCATGCGCATCGCCCGCTTCGATCAGGTGGTTTCCTGTTATCTCGCAAGCGGTGGTTATGATCTCATGGTCGTCGTCGAAGGTGGCGACCTTCGCGAGGTGGCGCGGTTTGTTTCGGAAAAGCTCAGCTCGCTCGAAGGGGTGATCTCCACCGCCACGCACTTCCGTCTCAAGACTTACAAGGAAAGCGGATTCCTCTTCGAACGCGAGTCCAGCCCCGAGCGCCTCGCCGTCACGCCTTGAGCGGGTGGGGGCTGTTATCGGTTATCTTCCTCTTCAAAAGGATTCGTTCGATTCGTAAGATTCGTGGTGCCTAACCCCTCCCTAAGCCCCGCTCACGAAGCTTTGACTTCGTCCCAAGTCTTGGACCAGAGGGCGAGAGCGTCGCCTAGGTCATCGATGGGCTCTAGCTTGGCAAAGACCTCATCGGCTGGAAACAAGGCTTCGTTGCCTCGGAAATCTTCGGTAAGGAGCGGATAGGCACCGGAATTGGGCGCGCGAAATGCGATGAACTCCATGTTTTTCGCGGCATGGGCCGGATCGGTCACGAAGTTGATGAAGCGATGGGCGAGATCCGGCGATTTCGCATCGTTGGGAATGCAGAGGTCATCGCAGGAGAATGCCGTGCCTTCGACCGGGAGCTTGACCACGATATCTTCGTTTTCGTTGGCGACTTGCAGGAGGTCACCCGCATACCCTTGCACGAGGTGGAACTCTCCGGATGCGATGCCGCTCTTGTATTGTTCGCTGTCAAATTTCGCGATGTTCTTCTTCCAGCGCTTGGCGACATCGCGGGCTTGGGCGAGTTGTCCGGGGTCCTTGGAATTGATGGAAAATCCGAGCGAGCGCAAGGCGGCACCGAGCACTTCGCGCATGTCGTCCAGCAGGGTGATGCGGCCTTTGAGGTCCTCGCGGTCATACATCTTGTAGGAGGCTTCCGGGTTGGCGACCTTGGAGCCAAGCCAGGCCATGCAGGTGGGGGCCATCATGTAGGGCACTGAGTGGCTCATCCCTGCATCGAGCGCGCTTTTCAGGTAAGTGGCATCGATGTGTTTGAGGTTCGGAAGCTTGGCGTGATCGAGCGCGATCAATTTGTTTTCCCTGATCAGGGTTTTGACCATGTAGGACGATGGCATGAGGATGTCATATCCGGTGGCTCCGGCGCTGAGCTTCGAATACATCGCTTCATTGGAGTCGAAAGTGTCGATTTGAATCTTGCACGAGTGTTCTTTCTCAAATGTGGCCTCAAGACTCGGATCGAGGTAGTCCGCCCAAGTGTAAATGCGGAGGACTGGTTGGTTGGCGGATTTGCATCCGGAGATGGCAGTGGCAGCGAGGGTGGCCGAGGTGGTGGCGAGGAATTGGCGGCGTTGCATCGTGATTGTTATGCTGAAAAACCATGAATCCTTGCATTTGCCCATTCAAATTTCTCAGTGTGTCAGCGGTTTCTCTTCCCTTCCGTTCGCCGATTCGAGCTCCGACCGGATTCTAAGAATTGCAAGGGTGCCGTGGGGACGGGGATCCATTCGTGGGTGATCGCAAACCCATGTGGTGTTTCTCAAGGAGTGAAAGGTGCCGGATGTTTTCCCAGCGATTCCTTCGCCATGGTGTCCATGTTGGCAGTTGGAGTTTCCCGATTATCCGATGCCTCGATCACCGCAGGATCCGTGGCATTGAAGCGCAGGGGCGGGGTGCCTTCAGGCAGCGTCCAATGGTTTCCGCGGACGGTGATTTTGCCGGCCTTGTGGAAACGCAAGGGAGAGCGGTCGGTGCCGTAGATGAGGTTGTTTTCGATGATGAATTCGCTCGAACCTTCATCGAGAAACATGCCGTTGCTTTCGGCGCGACCGGTGTTGAGTGGAACATCGTGGATGAGGTTGTCACGTAGGATGGTGCCGGGTTGCCGGCCGAGTGTGTAAATGCCGCCGCCGTCGGAGAGCAGTTGCATGACGTGGTGAATGTGGTTTCCCTCGACGATGTTGCCGCCGCAAGGGCTCGGGTTCGGGTTCCATATCCAGCCGACGGAAATGCCGGTGTAGGGAAGGTGGCGGACTTCGTTGCGGGCGATGCGGGTGTCCTTGGCCAGCCCCACCCAGATGCCGACGGCTCCGTGAAATTGCTGCCCGCAATGCTCGACGAGGCATTGCTCGATCCGGTTACGGGTGGCGGTTTCCTCAGGCGTGGCTTGATACCATGGCCGGCCATCCTTGTTGTGGCGTTCGCCCCCTTCGCCAATCCCGATGCCGTTGCCGGAAATGTCGCTGATGTGGCAATTTTCAAGAGCGCAGGAACGGGTATCGGTCCCTAACAGAATCCCGCCGCCTCCCATACTGCGGATGCTGCATTGGTGGAAAACGACATGTTCCGCGTGTTCGACCGTGATTGCCCAAGGCACAAATTTCCACTGTCCATGCGGATCGCCACTGCCCGGGGTGACATCGCGGGGGACGTGTTTGGTCGCCTGGCCCTCGGCGTATCCGGAAGGCGGCAAATCGAAACGGCAGTGTTCGAAGGTAATGCCATCGAAGCGCAAGTCGCGCAGGACTTGGCCGGTGGATCCGCTCACTCGCAGGAGCTGCGTGGCGCTGGGAATTTCGAAAATCGTGTTCTCTAAAGTCTCACCGGGGCGGGGGAGGTAGGTGAGCATTTGGGAGGCGGGTTGATTGCACCAGGTGCCGGCTTCACTGAGGAAGGAAACATCGTCCTCGAGGCAGAAGCGCGGGTGTTTTTCGTAGTGATCGATGACATAATGCGCCGCCGGAAATCCGATAGGCCCTGTCGTTTTCAAGAGCCGCCCCTCGATGGATGCCACCGGTATGCGGCTGATGCTCCAGTCATGCAGGAATAACAACTCGGCGCTCTTTGCCGCGGGCAGATCGTCCTGAGCCGTGAAACCACTGCGCTTGTCCGGCAAGGCCTCGGCCATGCGGGTCCAGCCGGTTTTGGGGAATCGGGACCTGGGAGCACGCTTGCCATTGACGAACAACTCACGCACCGGGCCGCCCTCAAGCCGGAGATTCCAGCGGCCGTTTTCAACCGTCCAACCGCTCAATCGCTTGCCGCCGCTGATCACCGCCTTGCCGCCGCCTTCAATACGCAAGGGCTTTGCCCGCGTGTGGGCCGGGGAAATTTCGAGGGCTTTCTCCATCCGATAGGTCCCCGGTGCAAGTTTCAAAACGAGCGCTTCGGCCGGTGCCCCGGGCAGAGCGTCCACAGCCGCCTGGAGCGATGCGAAAGGTTTTCCGGCCGAACCATCGCCGCCTGCCGCTCCCTCAGGCACCACATGCCAGTCGATCGCATGCAGACCGCTGACCGGCAAAAAACACCCCACCGCCCAAATCAGGATTTTCATGGCGGAGGAAACGCTTGGCCATGGCCGATCCTTCCATTTGGGACAGGCGCGCTTATTTCAGCCACCACGAAAGAATCAATTTGGCAGTTGCCGCAAAAACGCGTCTCATGGGCTTCGAAGGAGTGCGGTGGAATCCGCCGCTGGAAAACCCATGTCACAAGCCATCATCGATCCAGAGGAAGTCCGCCGCTTTGCTGCGGAGTTGAAACGATTCAACGGCGACCTGCGCGAGCGCACCGCCTCGCTGATGGCCCGATTTTCGGCCCTCGGCGACACGTGGCAGGACCAGGAGCAGGAGAAATTTTCCGGCGAGTTCGTGCAATTGATGAAGTCTCTCAAATCCTTCCTCGAACTCTCCGAACGCCACACGCCCTATCTGCTGCGCAAGGCGGATCGCATCCAACAATATCTGGATCAGCGTTGATCCGGAGGATGACAGCAAAGCAAGTCCATGTCCGACCAGGCACGCATCTCATCCATCGACGCCCTTGAGGCGTTCCGCGCGGATTTGATCAACTATGTGGAAAAAGCCCGCGTCGCCCTCGAAGATGCCGAAGGTGAGGTCCGCCGCACGCGGACCTGGCTCGATGTCGATCGCACGAACTATTGGAACGCCCAGCTCAAGCAGCGCACCAAAAAACTCGAACAAGCCGAAGCGGAGCTCTACAATGTCACCCTCACCAGCCCGCGGGAAAGTCATGCATTCCAGAAAATGGCCGTGCTTAAGGCCAAGCGCATGCTGGAAGAAGCGGAGGCAAAGGTGCTCGTCTTGAAACAATGGCGGCAGCGATTCGACAACCGTGCGACGCCGCTGCTGCGTCAGCTCGATCCCATGTTTTTCCTCGTCAGCCGCAAGCTGCCTCAAGGCATCCACGCGCTCGGCGAGTCGATCCAAGCCTTGCAAGCCTATGCGGAAAAATTTCCCACCACACCCCGCAGCGCGCCCCCAGTCATTCCCAACCCGGAAGAAGGAGGTAATCCATGAGTGCGCTCGGCAGCAAGGGCCTGCTCACGCTGGCCACCCGGCAGTTGCTCGCCCGCTGGGATGAGACCAGCCATTCTTGGCGCGATCGCAAGGCGGCTGAATTCGAAAGCTTGTATTTGGCGGAAATCCGGAACGAAGTGAATTCCGCCATGAAGGTGTTGGAAGATCTCGATCATTTGTTAGAAAAAATCCATGCGGACTGCGATTGAAACCACCGACCCGCGCGAGGTCACTGATGCCATCGGCCAATTGCAAGCCGGCGTCCGGAAAACCGTGGCCGCGGAGGCCGCGCTCATGAAGACCAAGGCGGAAAAAATGTCCGCCCTGTGGCGCGAGGGCCAAGGACGAAACGAGGCCGAAGCCGCGCGCCTCGAAGCGCGGATGCTCGTGCTAAAGGAGCAATACCGCGAAGCCATCTCTGCCGCAGAAACTGCCCGCGAGATGCGCCTCGCCATCATCCAGCGCGCCTACCATTCCAGCAAGGCCGCCCTCGCTAAGGTGGTGCAGGGGAAAAAGGACCGCCGCATCGGCCAGGTGCAGGGGGCCATCATGCGCAACCGTCAGGAACGGCAGAAACAATTGGAGGATGCCACCGAGCATCATCGCCAATTCATCGACCAAGTGCTCGCCGATCGCAGCGAACGCCGCAAACTCCGCGCCTCGCTTCTTTCATCCATCCGCAGCTTCCGGCCGATGCTCGGCGATTGGTTCGATGCCCGGCGTGCGAAGTTCGATGAGGTGGAAATTTCCCCCCTGCCGGAAAAGAATCACCGACAGTGCAAGGCATATCTAACAGAATCGGAAGAGGCCATCGATGCGATCTCCCGCATGCCCTTGGTGAAGTTGTTCCGCTATCTGCCCTTATGGGTTATCACGCTTGCGGGCGCGGCACTGTTTCTCGCTTATGCATTCCAGGCAGGTGGCGGTGCCTTCAAGTCGGCATTGCCATGGTATCTCGGCGGGATGCTTGTCGTGATATTGTTATGGCTCGCCGGTTTCTTCGGATCCCGCGCCACCATCCGCAAGGCGGCGGAATCGCTTGCGGTGGCGGCAAAACTGGAACTGGCAGCGGAAAACCAATCCACCACGGCGCTCGCCGATCTGACGAAGGAAATTGAAGAGGAAGCATCGCTGGAAAAACGCAATCTCAGCGAAACCTTCCGCGAGTCTGATGAGGAATGGCGCGCCCGTCTTGCCGAAGGGCAGCGCAGGCTCGAAGCCCGTCACAATCGATTGCCGGAACGCCTCTCCCACCTGCATCAACGCAAGCTCGACCGCATCAAGGCTCAGCACGAAGCCGCCATCCTGCAAGCCCGCCACGAAGGCACAACCCGTGCGGCCGATTACGAATCCGGAGTCAATCAGGTCAAGGCAGCCATCGATGCAGAAACCGAAGCGGCGATGAAACATCTGGCGGAATCCTGGCAGGCGGAAGTTGCCAGCGCCGCCGGCCACTTGTTGGAAATGGATCAATCTTCAAGATCCCTTTTCCCCGCTTGGACTTCATCCAACTGTGCCGAGTGGGAGGCTCCCGCCGATGCGCCGGATGCCTTGCGCATCGGCAGCGTGCAAATCGATGCAGCCAAGCTTGCAGGCGGCTTGCCGGGCGATGCTCGGTTTCAACTTCCCGAATCCGGTCGCATCGAGGCACCACTATCCTTGTCATTTCCTGCGGCCGGTTCGATTTTGTTAGAGACCGATGGTTCGGACGATGGTGCCTCCACTCGTGCGCTCAATGCCATGGCGCTTCGACTCATCGCATCCCATCCGCCTGGCCGGGCGTCGTTCGTGTTCATCGATCCCGTGGGACTGGGCAAGGATTTCGCCGGACTCATGCATCTTGCGGATTATGAGGAAACGCTGATCCATCACCGAATCTGGACGCAGAGCACCCACATCGAGGAACGCCTGGCCGAACTCAATGATCACATTGAAAAGGTCATCCAGATGTATCTCCGCAATGAATATGATAACATTGCGGATTACAATGCGCAGGCCGGAATGATCGCGGAGAAATACCGCTTTGTGGTGATCGCAGGATTTCCCTCTGCCTTCAGCGATACTTCAGCCAAGCGCCTGCTTGCCATCGCCTCCAGCGGAGCGCGTTGCGGGGTGCATCTGCTGATTCAGCGCGATACGCGCCTGCCGATGCCCGATCCCGCCTTGGAGGATGAACTCCGACGGAACTGCCTGCATGTCACCTATCAGAAATCCACCTTCCATCTCGCCGGCAAGCCGCCGGGAGCGGATCTTGTAGTGTTCGATGAAGCGCCCTCGCATCGCGACAGCATGGAACTCGTGCACCGCATCGGCCGGGCGAGTGTGGATTCGAATCGGGTGCAGGTGCCCTTCAGCCAGATCGCTCCGCCAGCGGAAGAGATATGGAAATCGTCCACCAGCGAAGAACTCCGCGTGCCGATCGGCCGCACGGGTGCTCGCAAGTTGCAGATGCTCTGCATCGGCAAGGGAACCCGCCAGCACGCCCTCGTTGCAGGCAAGACCGGTTCGGGAAAATCCACCTTGTTTCATGTCATCATCACCAACCTCGCCTTGTGGTGCTCGCCGGATGAGGTGGAGTTTTATCTGGTGGATTTCAAAAAAGGCGTGGAGTTCAAATGTTATGCATCCAAGCGCCTGCCGCATGCACGGGTGGTGGCCATCGAGAGCGACCGCGAATTCGCCCTCAGCGTGCTCCAACGCGTGGATGCGGAGTTGAAACGCCGCGGCGAGTTGTTCCGTCAGGCCGGCGCTCAGGATGTGGCGGGTTATCTGCGATCCTGCCCGGGCGAAGTGATGCCTCGCTCGTTGTTGTTGATCGATGAGTTCCAGGAATTTTTCACCGAGGACGATTCGGTAGCGCAGGAAGCCTCGTTATTGTTAGATCGGATTGTCAGACAAGGCCGCGCCTTTGGCATTCATGTCATCCTCGGTTCCCAAACGCTTGGTGGTGCCTATACATTGGCCCGCGCCACGCTCGGGCAAATGGTCATCCGCATCGCGCTTCAATGCAACGAAACGGACGCGCATCTCATCATGGACGATGACAACCCCGCGCCGCGCATGCTGACACGGCCGGGCGAGGGGATTTACAATGATCAGGCGGGAGCACTTGCCGCGAACAGCCCTTTCCAGATTGTTTGGCTGCCGGAGCAGGAGCGCGATGCCTTGCTGGATGAAATCAATGCCCGCGCTGCCACCATCGCCAAGCTTCCTCCGCCACCGGTCGTATTCGAAGGCAATGCCCCTGCGGATCTTGCGGACAACATCGAGCTTGCCACCGCATGGAAATCCAAACCCACCACGCAGCCAAATAGCGCCCGTGCTTGGCTTGGCGCGCCGAATTCCATCAAAGGCCCCACCGAAGCCGTGTTCCGCCGTCAAAGCGGAAATCACCTGCTCGTCGTCGGCCAATCCGCCGAGCGGTCCGCCACCTTGTTGGGCATTTCCCTCTTGTCACTCGCCGCCCAATATCCGGCGGACAAAGCGGAGTTCATCATCCTCGATCCCCGCGCCGATGAAAACCAAACCAGCGGGGAAGGGGACTTGTTCCATCGATTCGCCGCCATTCTGCCTCATCGCATCCGCTTCGGTGGCCCGATGCAGACGGGGGAAATCATGACTTCTCTAGCTGGTGAGTTATCATCCCGCGCCGAGACCGCCGGGCGGGATGCTCCGGCGATTTATGTCATCATCCATGATCTCCAGCGCTTCCGCTCGCTGCGGCCGGATGATGAGTTTTTGTTTTCGATGGATGATTCGGCAGCAGCCAGCCCGTCCAAGGTATTTGCGGATCTGTTAGGTGAAGGCAGTTCCAGCGGCATTCATGTCATCGCCTCCACCGATACATGGAACAACGTGAGCCGCTGGATTCCCCGCAAGTCGCTTGCGGAGTTCGGCATGCGCGTGCTTTTCCAGATGAGCGCCAACGACTCCGCAAACCTGATCGATTCCCCGGCGGCCAGCACGCTTGGCCTGCACCGCGCCTTGTTCCACAACGAGCACCTCGGCACGCAGGAAACCTTCCGGCCCTACGCCACTCCGGATCCGGCATGGATCGGAGAGATCCTTGCCACATCCGCTGTCTCATAAAGCGGATTTCCTGATGGGTTTCCTTATGACTTGGCGGACATTCGTTGTTCTGATAGTCCTGTGGTGATGAAGCAGCTATCCACTGATTCCCGATTTCAAACCACCTTGTGGTCGGTGGTTCTGCGGGCCGGCGGAAAGGGGGGCACCCAGCAAGCCGCGCTGGAACAGATTTACCGTCTTTATTGGAAGCCGCTATTTGTCTATGCCCTGAGTAAGGGTTTAAAAACTGAGGACGCGGAGGATTTAACTCAGGCGTTCTTTGGCTGGATGATTTCCCGCGATACGCTTCGAGTGGCAGATCCACAGAGGGGCCGTTTCAGAGCTTTTTTGCTTACGGCTTTCAAGAATTTCATCGTCGGCGAGTGGGACCGTGCCCGCGCCATGCGCCGAGGTGGTGGAGCGGTGCATCTTTCCTTTGAAGTGGACTTCAGGAGTGCTGCGTTGCCGTTCCATTCGCCGGAGCTCACTCCGGAGCTAGCATACGACCGGCAATGGGCTCTGGATTTGGTGGAACGTGCGACGCACACCCTGCGCTCCGAACACGTGTCGGCTGGCAAGGGCGATTGGTTTGATCGCATCGCCGGTCCTACGGCTGGAGCCTCCTACCTTGATGTGGCAGATCGCTTGGAAACCACGGAGGAGGCGGTGAAAAGTTTTGCCAAGCGGGCGCGACGCAGATTTAGGGAAATCTTGGAACGTGAAATAGCCGATACCGTAGGCTCGCCCGAAGACGCGGCCGAGGAGATGGCCTATCTCGTGGAATTGCTCCGCAAATGAGAAATACTGACACCTGCCCGCGCAATTTCCTTATGACTCCGATGTATGGCTGACTTTTCCACTTCGAAGCGGTGTCTGCAATGCGGTTGCCGCGTTCCGGTTGGGGTGGGTATGATCTTGTGCCCCGTCTGTGTGCTCACCGACGATACTGACGATGACATTCAGGAGGAAACCAGTTCCCGCCAAGTGGGAAACTATACGCTGTTAGAAGAGATCGCCCGCGGGGGGATGGGAGTGGTTTATCGGGCGCGTCAGAACAGTCTGAACCGCATTGTGGCGATTAAAGTCTTGCCGGGTGCCGCATTCGCTTCCGCGTCGTTTCGCACCCGCTTCCAGCGCGAGGCGGAAACCGCGGCGCGGCTCAAACATCGTGGCATCGTTGCGGTGCATGAAGTCGGGCAGGCGCATGGTCAGCCGTTTCTTTCCATGGATTTCATTGAGGGAGCCTCGCTGGCCGCGCGCTTGGCGGAGTCACGGATGACACCGGAGTTTGCCGCACAGGTCCTGTGTGAGGTGTCCCGTGCCGTGGATCACGCCCATCGGCAAGGCGTTGCCCACCGCGATCTCAAGCCGTCCAACATCCTTCTCACTGCTGAAAACCAACCGGTTCTCACGGATTTCGGCCTTGCCTGTTTTCTCGATCTGGAGTCGCGGGAGGGCATGACCCACGAGGTGATGGGCTCGCCGCCGTATCTGCCGCCGGAACGGGCTGCTTCCGGCAATTCCAACGATCCGGTGATGGAGGATGTGTATGGCCTCGGCGCGGTGTTGTATCACTGTATCACCGGCAGGCCGCCGTTTGTGGCGGACACAATCCATGCCCTGTTGTCCGCAGTTACGGATAGCGATCCCGTCGCCCCGCGGAGACTGAATCATTCGGTGCCTGCCGATCTTGAGACCATCTGCCTGAAGTGTTTGGAAAAATCGCCATCAGCCCGCTATGCCGCAGCCTCCGAGGTGGCCGATGAACTTGACCGCTTTCTCCACGGTGAGCCGATCATCGCCCGCCCGCTGGCACCCAAGGATCACCTCATCCGGATCATTCGCAGGAAACCGCTGACAGCCTCCCTCATCTTCGCTCTGTGTGCCACTGTTGTCGCCGGCACCATGGTGTCCTTGCTGGGGTGGCGCAGTGCTGCTTCCAGCGCGGAGGACTATCAGGCAGTTGCCGAAAAACGCCGTGTCGATCTCTATTCCGCCAATCTTTCCGCCGCCTCCGCAGCCATGGAATCCGGCAACCGCAACCAGGCGCGCGAGTTGCTTGCACGTTGCCAACCGGCCGCTGGCGAGACCGACCTGAGAGGCTGCGAATGGTCGGTGCTGGATCAACTCCTCCGCAGGCGAGAGCTGTGTTCCATCGACGCCCACGACCACATCCTCACCGCTCTCGCCTGGCATCCTGAAGGTCAGTTCCTGTTGAGCGGCGGACACGATGGCTCGTTGAAATCATGGCAGCGCGATGGCGCGGGCGGATTGCGATCGGATCGCGTGATCATCCCGCCGGGAAACGGCCGCATCCAACAAATCCAATGGCTGGCGGATGGCCGCGCGTTTCTATCGGCCGAAGGGGATTTCATCCGCTGTCGCAAGCCGGGCGTTGATTCACCGCTTTGGGAAATACCAGGTGCCCGGTTTTCCATTGCGGCGGATGGCAGGACGCTGGCCGTCTCCACCGGCCAGTTGTTCTTCTTCGAACCGCCGGGAAAAATCTCGCTTTGGCAGCTCCAGCAGGACGCTTCCCGCATTCCCGGACTCCAGCGGACCTATCCGTTTGCCGCCAGGGCAGTCGCAATCTCGCCGGACGGTCGCTGGCTTGCCGCCGGACTTCCCAGAAACACGCATCACGACGAGGAACGCGATCTGCATCTGTTCGATCTCAACACCCCGGATGCCGTTCCCCGCCATCTCGGAACGAGAGGAGCGATCCACACCCTGGCATTCTCCCCGGATTCGAAGCGCCTGATCGCGTCCACCCGGGTCGATAGGCAGGGAGTTCAATGCTTTGAGGCCATTTCGGGACATGAAATCCATCCGCCCGCGCACCACGGCGCCCGCGTCTGGGCCGCCTTGTTTACGGCGGATTCGAATTCACTGCTCACAACATCTTCGGATCGTTCCCTTTGCCTTTCCCCGCTCGACGGTGGGAACCCGCAAGTCCTTCCCTTGGCACATGACAATGAGATCTGGTCGGCCGCCATCCACCCTTCCGGTGCGGAAGTCGCCACTGGCGACAAGGATGGGAACCTCAAGATTCACCCGCTGCCACTGCCTCTCGCTCCCGTCGCCACGTTTCCGCGCAATCCACACTTTCGCTATGCTCCTCTGGTATTCTCGCCGGATTCATCCATCCTTTATGTCTGTGAAACTGCACCCAAATGGCAGACCTTCGCGTGGAATCCCGAAAACCATTCCAAACAACCGACCTCCTTCATCTTCCATCCGTTGTGCATCGATCCCATGGGAAACACCGCATGGCGCGATGTCGAAAAACGCCAGATCATCCATCTCACTCCATCCTCGCCACCTACGGCCCTCTCACTCCCGCCCGAGTCATGGCCGGATACACCCAGCATGCGCAATCACGGCGCGTCCACTGATGACAGATTTATCTATCAGTTTTCGGAGTCCGGCCACGCAGCCACCTTCAACCTCGCCACCCGCGAGATTCGCCGGACGGATGATTTTTGCAAAACCCCGCCAACCGCCTCTGCCCTCTCACCCGGCGGGCGCTTCCTCGTCGCCGCCAATTGGCAGGAACTCGTCATCCATGACTTCGATACCGGCAAAACCACCCGCCAGTCCAACGATCCCCACTGGGCGAAAACCATCGTGTTTTCCCCGGATGGCAGTTTGATGGCAAGTGGCGGCAGCGATGGCCACATCCTGCTCCGGCGCGTTCCGGATTTCACCATCGCCTGGAAGCTCAGCGGCCATCTCTCCGAAGTCTCCGGCCTCGCCTTCTCACCCGATGGACGCACCCTCGTCTCCTCGGAAATCGGCAGCGGCCTGCGCTTCTGGCGGCTCGATACCAAACGCGAAGTCCTCCGCCTGCCGCTCCCGGACGTCTGCGAAAGCCTCGTCTTTTCCCCCGATGGCCAACAGCTCGCAGTCACCACCTGCCCGCCCGCAACCGCCCCCATCGCCGGCCAGCTTCTGGTCATTCCCTGCCCGCGGGAGGGTGGGGAGTGATTTTCCTGCGGCTTCGGATCCATGTGCTGAATCACAAAGAGCGATATCGAGGATCCTCGTGCGAAGGCCGTCATCAACCAGCACCGGAAGGAAGAAACCCGCTACATCAGCACGGCGGTGGGTGAGACCGAGATCGACTTGGCGGCAACCCACCAGCAACTGGTTGAGATTGGAAAGGAAATCGCCAAGGCAGCAAAGACGAACAACGCCTTTCTCAAGGAGCTGGGCTTGCCAAGGCTCCCGGAGTGAAGCCTCGCAGATCGGGAGGCTGATTCAGACGGTGGGGAGGCGTAGTTTGCAAATCGGGTGGCAAAGAGGAACTTTTTCCACGCTGCCTGATTCATTTTCTTAGCTACCTAATCCATTGGATGAGCTTCCTGACTTGTTGGGTTATTGATCTGGCAGGTTTACCTTGCCTGCGCACCCGCATGCTCGCCGCCAAGGAAGCCACCAAGTCCCAATTCGGTACGGCCAGCGCGGAATACGCCCAGGTCAAAGGCATCAAAGAGTAAGCAACCCGGCCCCGCCCGGCATCCGCACCCGTCGGGACTCCCAGCCCCGGGTGCGGATTTTTTTGTCCGGACGGAATGCTTGGTCCTGATTTTGATTTTTTTTCGCCACCCGCGCCACCCGGCCGGAAAAAATCCTTATCCAAGTCAACATGAGCGGTCTTGCCCATGCGAAATGCCCCCCACGTCGGAGCAAGGCCAGCCTGATTTCCACACCCCACTTGCCATGAAACATTCATCCATCCCGCTCCTCATCCTCGCCGCCACTGCGGCCCAAGGCCAGATCTTCACTCCCAAGGATATTGATCTGCAAGTCACGTTCGACAACGTCAACCCGGCCGTCACCGCCCCGATGTCAGCCATCAACGGTCCGGGTCTCAAGCGTGCCTATGTCACTGCCACGACGAATCCCGCACCTCCCAGCGGAGTTCGCCAAGCACTGAAAGATTACGACGCCACTGGCCCTCTGTCCGCACCCACGGTGTTTACCGTGGACGACACCCTCGGCGGACTCACCTACTCCGCCCAAGTCATTTGCGATCTGAACAGCGGCCAGCAATACTATTTCCCTCCAGTCACCGGGCTGTCCTCCACGGGAACCCCGACCTGGACCGTCTCGAACACCGCCACTCTCGTAAATTTCCAATTCGTCGATCAATTCAATGTCCCGGTGGCCTTGAGTGGCGGCATCATCCTCGCCAACGATCCCGCAAATACCAATACCCCGCCCAGCAATCTCTACCTTAGCGACGGAGCCACCAGCGCCAGCTTCCTCGCCCGCGGCGGATCCAATACCCAATTCATCGTCTACGCCGACCTCGGCGGCACCGACCCCGAAGTCGGCAAATACCGGAAAAAATATACGATCAGTGATTTTGCCGTCACTCCGCTGCCGGCTGATACGGTGCAAACCATCACCGTCGTCATCGATACGGCGGCGAATACCAGCGGCTCACTCTCTGGCAGATTCGATGTGACCCTTTCGACCGTTTCCCCCAATGATCCTCCAAGTGTGGACGATGGGTTTTTCGAAATCTTCGCCCCGACCCCAACGTTGAATGACGGCCGCCCGGACTACCCCATTATTTATACGACCTTCAATGCTGGTGACGGCTATGGCAACTGGGACCGTGAGAGACCTTTTTCAGGCGTGAATTTCACGGCGGAAAGCAGTGGTGGATTCACCTCCGACCAACTCCTCCCCACGCCGCCCCCCGGTGAGGGGTTCTACTCCGTATATGGAGAAACCTTCCTCCGCCGCACCATTCCCGGAGATAATCCCGGAGTGCATCGCCTCCAGTTTCTCCGCACCCCCGTGCTCGGCAGCGGCAACAATCCCGCTCCCGAAATCCCCGCTGGTAATCTCGACACCGCGGACACCTTCGTCCTCAAGCCCGGCTACCTCACCGGCTCCATCACCCTCGCCGGACCCGATGTCATCCCCGGTCAACCTGCCATGCTTGCCCACGTCATCCGCTCCACCGATGGCGATACCAACAACGACGGACTCCCCGACACCGACGTCACCGAGTGGTTCGTCGGCTCGGCGCTTTGGACCTACGGCGTGGATGCCCTTGCCTCAGGAGCCACCACCACCGCCTCCGGCGGCCAATCCTTCGTTCCGCTGCCAGGCACCTTCGTTCCTGCTACTGGCGATTTCACCGGAAACTACAACTTCGCCCTCGGCGGCTTGAAAGGGGAGTCGTCATTCTGGAAACCCGGTGCCCTTGCGCTTTCCCTCGTCAATCAGGGAACCTCAGCAGACACCTATTTTTCAAGTTCATTCTCTCTAACAGACCGCACGCCCGAAGTCACTGCACGCCGTGAAATCGCCCCGGACGCCACCGCTGTTTCAAATATCTCGCATGAATTCGGCGAAGTGAACCTCCGCATCCGTGCCGTTGCAGGCACCATCTATCAGCCGCAGATCCACAACGTCATCGACGATCCCGAGAAGCCGCTCAATCCATTCTCCGTCGATGCGTTCACCGCCCACGGCTGGCCCAACTCCCAGGTCGGAGCCGCTGCCACCGCCACCGTCCGCAGTCTCATCCCGGCTGGCACCTGGACCATCTATCCACGCGTGAATCCCGGCGACCAGCCACCCGGTTCCAGCGTCGATCTTCTGCCCATCAGCATCGAAGTTCCCGCCCGTGGCCGCCTCAACATCGAAACCGGCTTCCGCCTCGAAACCACGATTCCCGCCTGCCTCACCGGCCCCAGCGTCAGCATCACCGGTTCCATCGTCAGCGCCCCCATACCCGTCTCGGAAATCAGCTACACCATCGACGGCGGAGCGCCCATCATCGTCAGCAATCCCAACGCTGCCGACCCGACCTTCAACATCGATCTTTCCGCCCTCGCTGATGGTCATCACACCATCACCATCACCGCCACCGGACCTAGCGGAGAGGAAACCTCCATCACCGCCAGCTTTCATCGCGACGCCGTGGGTCTGTTGATTGAAAAAGCCGTCATCCTCACCTGGGGCTGCGGTGTTCTCCAAACCTCCACCGACATGCAGAACTGGACCGACGTTCCCGGAGCCACCAGCCCCTTCGCCGTCCCGACCAACGAACCCGCCCGGTTCTGGCAAGTCCGCTACGAGTGACGCCGTCAATCCCTCAAATTACCTGATCCATGAAATCGCTCGCCCCCCTCCTGTCATTCATCATCGCCGGGTCCGCGCTGGTCGCCCAAGTCCCCCAACACATCAGTTACCAGGGCCGGGTAAGCGTCAATGGTGTGAACTTTCACGGTACCGGGGAGTTCAAGTTCGCCCTTGTTGACTCAGGGACCAATTTGAGCCAGACGGCCACGGCCACCGGAATTGCCACCGCTATAGTTTCGGTCAACCTCATTTCTGGCGGTTCTGGCTACGCCACTCCTCCCGTTGTCACCATCGCACCTCCTGATGACCCGGAAGGAGTCCAGGCCACGGCCACTGCGACGATCGATGGAGGCGTCGTCACTCAGATCAACGTCACCAATCCCGGATCGGGGTACTTCACGAATCCCGTGCAAGTTATCATCGCCCCGCCGCCAGAAAATATCGAGCATCAAGTTTACTGGAGCAATGCCGGGGATCTCGCACCGGGGGAAGTGCCGGATACTTCGGTGAGTTTGCCGGTGGATAAAGGACTCTACTCGGCACGGTTGGGTGACACCGCCGTGGCCAACATGGCCGCGTTCAACCCTGATATTTTCTACAATCCGCTTTTTCTCCGTGTTTGGTTCAACGACGGTATCAACGGCTTCCAACAGCTAACACCCGACCAGCAGCTGGCCAGCGCTCCATACGCCATGCAGGCCCGGCTTGCCGAAACCGTGCCGCCCGGATCGATCACCTCCGCAAAACTCGCGGCCGGCGCAGCGGCAGCGAATCTCAACGCCACCGGGCAGAGTGGCGTCGCTCAGGATGGCGTGGTGCTTTCCAGTACAGATAGCCCGTCACTCGTGAGCGCTGGATTTGTGCGAGCCGGGACGCTGCCCGTCGGCGGGACGTGGGACATCCATCCGATCTCACCATTGGCCCCACGCTATCGGCACAGCGCGGTGTGGACCGGCACGGAGATGATTGTTTGGGGTGGAAGCACCTTTTCGCCGACCCCGTATGGTGACGGAGCTCGCTACGACCCGAGGACCCGCCAGTGGACAGCACTCCCTCCCGGAGGTGGAATCCGCTCCTCACATCATGCCGTTTGGACAGGAACTGAAATGATCGTGTGGGGGGGCTTTGGTGATGGAGGGGGATCCTTGAATTCCGGCGCGCGCTACAACCTCACATCGGATTCATGGTCAGCCACCTCAACGGTCGGAGCGCCTTCAGGTGGGCGCGCAGTCGTTTGGACAGGAAACGAAATGATCATTTTGGGGGACACCCCCGCAGGGGATGCGCGTTATAGCCCGGCCACCGATTCGTGGGCTCCCATTTCGGGGGCCGGCTCTCCACTTGCCAGGACAGGATTCAGTTCCGTCTGGACGGGAAGCGAGGTGATCGTTTTCGGCGGCTATGTATCGGACTTCAATTCACCTGTGAACACGGGCGCGAAATACAATCCGACCACAAATGCGTGGACGCCCATAGCGCCTGCGGTCTCGGCATCTCAAAGCCGCCCGGCCGTCTGGACAGGCACCCAGATGATTGTCGCGGGAAACGGAGCGGGTGAGGTTTATACTCCTGCCAGCAATACATGGAAGTTTTACTCCCTGATCTCCTGTCCGACCGTTTCGTCATCCGCAGTGTGGACAGGCAGCGAACTCATGGTTTTGAACGACGCTGACGAACAACTCAGCTCCTACAATCCTCCGTTCGACACCTGGCGGACGATCATGCCGGATATTGGAATTGGCGGGGATTGCTCGATCATTTGGACAGGGAGCGAAATACTTCTATTTGGAGGAGAAATCGGCGGGAGTCATCTCAACCGCCTCTTGTCTTATCACCCGCCTAAAAACTTCATCATGTATCGTCGCCCCTGAGTGCCGATGCGCAAACCAGTCTTAGCCAACCAACCTCGTCCTTCTTAGCCGTCAGCCCCGGCATGAGGCAATTGAAACTCTCAACCACAACTTGATTTGAAAATGAAGCCATTCGCCTTTGTCCTGTCATTCTTTCTCTCCAGCTCAGCGCTCTACGCGCAGGTCCCCCAACAACTCAACTATCAGGGCCGTGTCTCCGTCAGCGGCATCAACTACAGCGGCCCCGGGCAGTTCAAGTTTGCCCTCGTCGGTCCGG
>JBBARN010000021.1:0-61903 GCA_040399845.1 Luteolibacter sp.
TGGACCAATGGTGTGACTGCGGCATTTGAAGCGCCGGGAACAAGAATTATGCCCAGCAAGAAGGAGAAAAGGAATCGGATAGAAACGGCAAGTGGCATGGGGAACCTTGAGGAATGACAGGTGCAAACGACATCGACGGCATCTGCCAGAAGCCGCGAACGGAAGTCGGTGAAAAGCGCGGAAGGTCCGCCGATGAATCAGCGGCGGCGGCGTAGCAGAGCGAGCATGCCAAGGCCGCCGAGAAGGGTTGTGGAAGGCTCGGGAACGGCTGTCTGATAGAGGGTGAGTGCATTGAGCTGGCCGCCACGCGATGCGCCGCCGCTAGTGAAGGCTTCGATGGTGAAGGCCTGGCTGGTGGAATCTGCAGTGAATGTTCCGGTGACGAGCAGGCCATTGCCCCAGGTGACATTTGCAATCCCAAAGGCATATTGGCCTTGGCTGATTCCATCAAACCGCACGGTGCGGCCGGGGATGCCGACATCGCCACGGCCATCATACACGAGGGCCTGAACCCGGTAAGTGTAGCCGCTTGTCAGGCCCGTCAGGTTTACTGTGGATGCTACACCATTGACACCATAGGACCCTTCTCTCGCGAGTAGAGTATTGGCGGTGGGCGTGTTTTCATGGAAACCAATGTGATTTCCGCCACCCATGCCGATTGTTCCTGTGGCAAAGTTGATGCCATCGAAGGCCAATGCGCTGCCGCCGATGTTTTGCGCGAGGATTTGCGTGCCAGTAGTGGTGAATTGTCCGGTGTTGAGGGTTTGGCCAAAGCTGCCGCTCACGGTGTAGATCGATGAGGACCAAGAGATGGTGGCTGCATTCGAGCACGCCAAGCCGGCAAGCGAAACGAGGATGATGGGGATTGCTTTCATAAGGGGAGGTGTGATGATGATTGATGGATGATGTTGTTTCATGGCCGGCTGAGCTTCAGACGAGCGAAGAGCTTGCTGGTGGGCGAGAGACTGCGCGGGATGGAGACCGTGACTTGATGGAATCCTCCTCCAAGATCGGTGCTATCATCGATGGTCACTCCATCCGTGACTCCGTGGTCGGCGGTGTTGCGCCAACCGACGAGATCGCTGCCGTATTCGACGACGATGGTGGTGCCGGGATCCGCTGCCGCAGCGTCGCGGCGGCGGAAGGTGAAGAGGAAATCGGACGGGTCGGTGGTGTTGTCGAAGGTAGGGGTGAAGCTGCTGTCGTCGCTGCCGTTAGAAGGATCCGAGCCGGTCACCCATTCGATGCCGGTGGGCAGACCGCCGTTGTCGAAGTCAAGGTTGACGTTGGGATCCGTCAGGCCCGGGAAATCACCGGCCCAGTCATCATAGGCGTCCCCTGATGGTGGTGCCGGATAGAGGAGATAGGAGGTATTGAACTGGCCCGCATCGAAGGTGAAAATGCGCGCTTCGGCGACGTCGCCGCCGAAGTAACCACCCGGTGCCCCGCCGGCGTTGGTGGCAAAGTGGGGTACCGTTGCGTTGTTGGGAGCCGTGACGGATGTGCCGCTTGCCACGCCGTTGACATAAAATGTGGCAACTCCGTTTTCGCGGACCACGGCGAGATGGATCCACTGGTCTGCGGTGTAGTTGGCGGTGCCGACGGTGCCGACGAACGTTCTGCCTGCGATCGCGCCGAACCATCCTGCCGATCCGTTTGCAGGTGCGGCATCGTAGCCGATGTTCAGTCCATTGACATTGCTGCCAGTGCCGAAGACGTGTTTGTTGTTTTGGGCAAGGTCACTGGTGCGCACCCAGACTTCGACACCGACGTTGTTTTCGGGAGCGTCGTATGTGTTTCCATAGTAGGCCTGATCGACACCATTGAAGGTGTAGTGGGCATCGTTGCCATAGCCACCTCCGTTGGGATTGATGGTGGCGGCATTGACGTTTCCGGTGAAGTTTCTGCCATTGGTGGAACTGTCGGAGGGCCGATTGTTAGAGCCTTGGCCGGCGTCTCCCATGCGATACCATCCTTGGACGACGATGCCGGGTTCAGCCGCGTTGGTGGTGGCACTCACAACGGCGGATGGATCCGAAAGACCTGCTTCGTTCTGCGCTGAGACGCGATAGAAATAGGCAGTGCCCGGGAACAGCTCACCATCGTTGAAGAATCCGGTATTGGCGGCTGCCGTGCCCACTTGGGTCCAAGAGTCGGTGCCGTTGGGCGAGCGTTCGATGACGAAACCGGTTTCCGTGTTGAAGACATCGTTCCAGAAAACGTCGATTTCAGTTTTCGAAAAAGTCGTCGCTTGCGGATCGGTAGGGGCAAGGCCGGTTAGGGCGGTGGCGAATGAGGTGCCTTCCGGACTCCAGCTTTCCGTATCGGGTTCTGCGGCGGTATTGATCGCTTGGAAGCGATAGAAATAGCGCGTATCTCTGGCGAACCCGGAGAGGTTTCCGCTGACCGGACCCACGACCTGCGCGCCAAGTGAACTCGTGTTGCCCCAGGTGCCTGTGCCCTGATCCACGGTGTCCCAGTAGAGTGTGACGTTGGAATCAACATTGGATAGAGTGACCGAGGCTTGGGCGCTGGTGGTGGTGATGGTTCCCACCGTAGGATTTGTTAGAGCGGGTGTTCCGGGAATGAATTCGTGCACCAGCAGCGCATTGAGTTGCCCGCCCCTGGAGGAGGTCCCGGAGAATGCCTCGATGGTGAAGTTCTGCGTGGCGGCATCCGCCGTGAAGGTTCCGGTGACGAGCAAACCGTTGCCCCAGGTCACGTTGGCGACTCCATTGGCATACACTCCCTGGTTGATGCCATCGAAGCTCACGGTGCGCCCGACGAGGCCGCCGCGGCCATCATACACGAGGGCTTGCACCCGGTAGAATCGGCCACTGGTCAAGCCGGTCAGGGTGATGGTGCTCGGCCCGCTGGAGCCGTAGGATCCGTCCCTCGCGAGAAGGGTGTTGGCCGTTGGGACATTTTCATGAAACACACTGGCGCTGCTCCCCATGCTGATGGTGCCCGCCGCGAAGTTGATGCCGTCAAAAGTGAGCGCGGAACCTCCGGTGTTTTCTGCGAGAATTTGCGTGCCGGTGGTGGCGAACTGCCCGGTGGTCAAGGTTTGGCCGAAGCTGCCACTCGTCGTGAATGGGGCGTTGGACCAAGTGATCGGTGCGGCGTGCAAGCATGCCAAGCCGAGCAAAGAGCTGGCAAAAACCGCGCGGATGGTCGTGGGATGGGATGGGAATTTCATGGGGTGAGGGTCGGTGGTGTGATACGGAGGAAATCAACGATGGGGGCACTCAAGGACATCCTTGGGGATTCGAATCTTAACCGATATTTTCATCAATCGATCGGTCTTACCGAGATGTTGTCGATCACGGGGTCGGCACTGAGGGAGCGGGCGCTGGTTTCAGTGAAGATCAAGGTGGTGGTATCCGAGGTCGCAATGAAGGTGAAGGAAGCCGGTGGATTGTAGCCATTGCCAGCTTCGGGGGGGCGGCTTTCAACATGGCGTGCCAGCGCGGTTTTGGCTCCGGGCATGTCGGGCGGGATGCCATCGAAAACAGCCGCTGTGACTTCCATGGTTGCTGGATCGAAAATGATGGCTCCCATTTCGAAGCGCACGGCATAGGTCATTCCCGGGCGGGTGATGAAAGTCTGGCGAAGGGTGACATCTTCGGGATCGGGGCGACTGTCGGTATCTGAATTGAAACCAACTTGCACGTCGGCTGTTGAGGAGAGGATGGTGATTTCCTTTTCTCCGTATCCGGGGCGACCTTCGGAGGTTAAGTTGACTACGGTAATGTCGCTACCAAAAAGCCATCCCGGAAGCAGGGACGCAGAAGCGGGAGTGCCGTAAGTGCGTGCAGGTGGTGGATTCCCGGTTTCGAAATCTCCATTGATGATCAAGCCGGATTCGGAGTGTGCGGGGAGGCGGGTCAGGAAGGCCTCTGGACGGAGGCTGACTGCTTTGAGGCGTCCGACTGGATCGCAGAGGCGGGCCATGCCAGTGGTGAGCGATTCCTCGGTCCGGAGGGCGGACAAACCACGCGCAATAACGCGCCCCGAAAAGACATGAATCTCGTGGCTGGCATCGGCGTGGGCCATCACTCCGAATTGGGTGCCAAGATCGGTGATGGTCATTTGTGGTGTGGCGACCTGAAACCCGCGGGCGTCCTTGCCTACTTCGAACCAGGCGGTTCCATTTTCGAGCTGCATGCGGTTTTCCGAATCAATCCGGAATGTGGCGGGGGCCAGTAACACGGCACGTGTTCCCTTGCTGATACGGACTTCGAGTGATCCTTGATCAAGCCTTACCCGGGCTCCCTGCCGCAGTTCGTTGGAGGGCGGTGACGGGAGCTTCGATGCTTGCTGTTCCACGCTGAAACGAGAACCCGCGTCCACTTCAAAAGTGGCGAGCGGTGTGGGTTCACGAGTGAGGAGCAGCCCGAGGGTTAGGCCTAGTCCGAGCATCAAAGCGGCTGCGGAAGCAAGTGCCCAACGAACATTGCGGCGGGTTTGGAGTCGCAAGCGGGTCGCTGCCAAAGTGCGTGCTGTTTCCAAGGGCTGGCTGCGTGAAAACCGATAGGTCAACAATTGGTGGAGCGATGCTTGCTGGAAATAAAGTGTCCGCGCCGCGTGGTCGGTCTTGAGGATTTCCCGAAGTTCGCAACAGGCGTCCTCGTCGAGCGTGCCGTCGAAGGCCCCCTGAATCGCTGCCTCGATCTCGCGCTTGTTCATGCCCGCCCTCCTTCTGACGCGAGCCGGCGGGCGACACATTGGCGAAGGGCCGTCCGGAGACGGTTGAGGGTGACCGAGAGGGAGGAAACACTGCGCCCCGCCCGCTCGGCATACTCGTGAAGACCGAGACCGGAGTGATATCGATGCTCCAGCAGCTCACGGTCCTGAGGCCGCAGTGAAGCAAGGCAGCTTTCGAGGGCCCCCAAGCGCCGATCGTTCGAATCCAACTCGGCAGGAGCCTCGTTGGCGAGAGTTTCCAGCAAGTCATGATCGAGCAAGACCGGCCTCGAGCGACGTTGTTTTTTCAAGTGATTGAGCACCTCGAACCGTGCGATGGAAAATGCCCACGCGCGGAAACTGGTTCCCTCTTCGAACAGCGCGCGTTTGTTCCAAAGCACCAGATTGCTCTTTTGCAGGACATCCGAAACGTCCGGGTCGCCGGGCATCAGTGAGATGATGAACGCCAACAGGTCCGGTTGATGCCGGGTGAGCAAACCGACAAAGTCAGCCAAAGATTGTGGGTTCTCGGTGGACACGGTGGTGGGGTTCGTTGAGGAACGTCCCATGATGCCACGATCTTAACGCCAGAGATTTTCAGGAGTCGATCATGCACTCAAAACACTCCACCGCATGGAAACCGAAGGATTTTCCAGTGGTGCGTTCGGGGGCGAGAATGCGTTCGTCGAAACCGATGCCACGGGTGCGAAGGTTGCGCTCATGTTGGGAGCGGTGGCAGCGCAGCAGATCCGCTTTCCAATCGGCTTGGGTTGTGTCGTAAGGAGTGATCAGGTCCACCCGCATGCCGAGGTTTTTGGGGTCGCGCACGAGCAGGGCGAGCGGCGGGTTATCTCGCCTGTCCCGCCATGCTTTGAACCACCGGAAGGTTCGCCGATGGTCGGCGTTGCTATCGTTGCCGTGCGGCAGGATGACGCCATCCGGTGCGTGATGATCCAGCAACGCATGAACGCGGTTCTCGTTTTCCAGATGGTCTTTTATGAAACCCTCGGCGTCTTCCAAGAGGCGATAAAACCGAAGTTCGTCCAGTGGAAGTCCGAAACGCTTGCAGCTTTCGCGTTGTTCCTGCTCACGAGCGGCTGTTTTTGCCGCCCAGCCCGGGGCGAATTCATCCTCCACCCCGCTGGCCCCGCCGGAAAGCACTTCCAGCGTGATGCGTGAGCCCATGGTTTGAAAAACCTTCAGCGTGATGGCGACCACATCGAAATCATCCGGGTGCGGTGCGAGGACCAGCCAGTGTGAAACACCATCCCATGGTCCGGGATGGCGGGCAAGAATGGCGGGCGGTGGTGACAGACTCATGCGACCCGACGACGGCGCAGCAGAAGAAGCATGCCGATGCCACCGAGAAGAGCGGCTCCCGGCTCGGGGATGACGGCGAGTGTGCCGTTGGATTCGGTGAAGGTATAAGTGAAGCCTCCATCTTGCGCAGTCCATACGCCAGCGAGGCCGGAAAGGGAAAGTCCGCCGACGCTGACTGCGCTGAAGGTCCCTGTTTCACCACCGCCTAGTCCGAAGAGGGTGTAGCTGGCGGCTTGGGCGAGGTCGTAGGAATTATAGGAAACGATATTGAGGATGCCTCCGAAGGTCAGTAGGCCGGAGACCGAAACGGAATCGTATTCCGTGCCGAGATCGTGTCCGCCGATTTCCATCAGGGTGGTGCCGTTGAGAGTGAGAGTATCGTCGATGGTGAGGGGGCCGGGGCTTTCGCCGGGGGAAAACGTGGCACCGGAATCGATGGTGGTGGCGCCGCCGATGCTTCCCGAGCCTTTGAGCGTGGCGCCACTCTGGACGGTGACATCGCCTGTGGAAACGCTGCCGTTGATCACCAGGGTGCCGTTTGAAACGAGAGTGTTGCCGGTATAAGTGTTACTGCCCTCGAGCGTGAGTGAGCCGGTGCCGGTCTTGACGAGTGAGGCGTTGATGGCGCCTCCGCCGAGCGCGTTGGAAAAGGTGACGTTGTTGCCATTGGTGTCGAAGGTGGCGTTTTTGCCTGCGACCAGCGTGAGGCGATTGGAAACGGTGAGGTCTTGGGTGTTTCCGGAATTCCAGCGGAGTGTTCCGCCATTCATCACCACACTCCCGGCTCCGCCTTTGCCGAGGGCGTCGGTGGCGAAGGCGAGCGTGCCGCCCGTGGTGGTCATGGTTCCGGCAGTGCCATTGACCGCGGTGGCGTTTGCGGAGTTGGTGAGGTTGAGCACGCCGCCTTCCACGGTTAGATTCACGACATCGGAACCGATGCCAGCGGCGGCGGTTTGTTCGCCGATAAAGCCGGCGAGTGTTAGATTGCCCCCTCCTTGTTTGGTCAAGTTGAGGCTGCGGAGCGCGCCCGCGCCGCTTGTGTGGGAAAGGATGGCACCGTCAAAGGTTGTATCGGCCGATTGATTGACAACGATGTTGCGAACACCTCCGGAAGGGCTGCCGGCATCACTGCGCAAGGCACCATGGCCTTGAAGTGAGTTTAGGGTGAGGGTGGTGCTGCTATCGGTGTAGTAACCGAAATCGCGCCGACTAATACTTGAACTTCCGGTATCGAGATGGAACGAGCTGCCGCCTCCGATGTTTTGAAGGAGGAGGAAGTTGCCCGTTCCGGACCCGGCACCGCCCGTCACATTGTCCTGAATCGTGTGACTGCCTCCGCGCAGGATAAGCGAGCCGGTGCTGGTGAAGTTTCCTGTGTAGAACGTGCCGCCGTTGGAAGCGGCGTTGAGCGTGAGGGTGAATCCACCTGCGTCCACGGTGCTTGCAGAGCCTGCGAGGCTGGCAGCGGTGAGATCGGCATTGAGATCGAGGGTGCCGCCGGTGACATTGATGGCACCGCTACCAAGAGCCGAAACGTTGCCAGTCACCAAGGTGCCTGCACTGAGTGTCGTGCCGCCCGAATAGCTGTTTGATGCTGACAGCGTGAGTGAGCCGGTGCCGGTCTTGGTGAGCGAGCCGCTGCCGCTGAGTGCACCCGTGAAAGATGATGACGCACCATTGCCGCCAGCGGTGAGTGCGACTGCACCACTGCCAGCGTTTACCAGTGAGATGTCGCCCGATCCGGCGAGAGCGCCCAGAGTGGCGGTGGTCAATCCGGTTCCGAAGGCAAGACCTCCGCTGACGTTGTTGGTGACGCTGCTGTTTTGAAGGGAAAGGGTGTTTCCAATTCGGATCACGCCCGCAGAGATGGTGGTGGCACCGGTAAATGGATTGGCGGCGGAGAGCACCAGGGTGCCAGCTCCCGTTTTGGCAAGAGTCGAGGTCCCGGTGATCGAACCGGTTTGGAAGGTGTAGGTGTTGGCTGCGTGCTGCACCGTGACATTGGAAGGTGCGATGTTGGTTCCGAGGGTCACTGTGGAATCCGTGGCGATATCGCCGAAGACAGCACTGTCGCTATCATAAAACTTCAAGTCGCCTTCCGCCCAGTTGTTGTTGGTTCCTGTATTGTCCCAAGTTCCGGAGTTGGTGTTCCACGTGCGGGTCGCGCTGGCACCGGTGACGAATGTGTATTTCTGGTTGAGCGTGTCGTTGACGAAAGAACCGCGCCATGAAGCGACGAGACTGGCGGCCCCGGTGACTCCACCTGCTCCGTAGGTGAAAACGTCGTAGGTGGTGGCGGCCGTTGGATTGCTGAGAAACGAAATCGTCGTCGTCCCTCCGATGGCCACTCCATTGGCGGTGATACTTGAAAAAGTGCCGCCCCCGGCGAGAACGATACCGGCACCAGACACAGTGCTGAGTGTCCCGGTCGTGCTGCCGGTGCCTGAAATCCTGCCTGCTGCCTGAACGGTGATGTTGGAGGTCAGGCTTCCGGTCAGGTTCAGACGCCCTTGGCCCACGGTGGTCGCACCGGTGTAGGAGTTGGTCCCTGACATGGTGACCACCTGGCCACTGCCATTACCGACGAGGGCACCCGTGACACCGCCGATGGTGACCGCTCCACTGCCGCTTGTGATTTGATTTGCGAAGGTCCATGCGTCATTCCGGGAGAGGGTGAGGGTGCCATTGTTGACGACCGTTGCCGTTCCCAGGCTACCCGAGGTTCCTGCGTCCAGTGATGTATTGTCCCCACCGATTCCACCGATTCTCAATACGGCATTCGGGCCGACGGTCACTTGACCGCTGAGGGTGTTGGCTCCGGTCATTACAACCCCACCGCTGACTGCGTAGCTTACGCCTGCGTTGGTCTCGGCTATGGTCAGATTGCCGGAACCGGAAATCACACCCTGCAGTTTGAGGGTGCGCGTTCCACTGGTATTGTAGTCGTCAATGGTCGAACTGGAGGAGGCCTGAAGACTGATATTGTTCGTCCAAGTGCCGCTGAAATTCTGCTGTTGCCCGATCGTGCCTCCGTTGAGGTTGATGGTGCCGGAGCCCCAGGCATTCCGGCCGTTGCGGAGGGTTTTGACGACGACACCGGAATTGATCGTCCAATTTCCCGTGTAGCTGTAGAAGCCTGCCTGGTCACTGAAGCCAGTGCTACCACTCGAACCCGGACGGAAGTCGAAAGTAGCTGTTCCAGTTCCCGTCGAATTCGTCAGGCTGATGTCGCCACTGCCACTGAGGCGGGTGTTTGTGTTGATGCTTTGGATCTGGAGCGTCCTGCCGGCCGCCACCTGCCATGTCTGCGCGGATCCTGCCGAGAGGTTGCTGTTGATCAGGAGATTCTGAGTGGAACCAGACATGTCGATGCCCGATGATCCCAGCGTGAGCGTATTGGTGGCCGCCGTCCCGATGGTAATCAAGCCACCTGGATTGACGATCTTGATGCCAGACCAACTGAGATCCGCTCCCAAGGCGGTGGGGTTCGCTCCGGCGACCGTGTTGTTCCAAACTGCGACGTCCAACGAAGTCGGCAGCGTATCCCAACTCCCTGCGAGGTTGAGAGCTGTCAAATTGTTCTGCTTGAACCGATCCGCAGCCGATGCCGACGATGAAAGAGCGACGACGGCCACAATGGCACTGGAAAAGAAGCGGTTGGGGGATGATTTCATGCAGGTAGCGCGAAGATCGAATTGATTAGGGAAACATAGACTAGGCGCTCCGAAAACAATGCATTGCGGCAGCAGGGGCGAATCTTGCGTGATGGTCGGTTTGCAAGACCAGTTGGCAAAGGCTGAATCAACACCTGCATCAACACCTGCATGATCTATCACGGACGATCATGGCCTTACGCCCCAGTGGTTGGGCGGACAAACCACCAATCCGACGATCAAGCTTGGAATCGGGTTGCGTATCTTCGGGCCGTGTCCACTTTGCATACCACCTTTCGCGCCATGATTCGTCTCATCGGTTTGTCGGTTTTCACCGCAGTTTCGGTATCTGCGGAGTCCTTTGAGTCGGCCCCCGTCGGCGGGCTTTCCTCTTGGCAGAGCGATGTCGGCGAATGGACGGCTGCGGATGGGCACGCGGCGATTCTCAAAGGTCACAGCAAGACCGGAGCGCAAGCATTGCGCTTGATGGGTGGAAGTGGCCGCGAGCTTCGACTCCGTTTCACTGAGCCAACGACGGACGAAATGCTCATGTCATTTCCTGTGGAACGCTGGACATCCCGCAAGCCATTCGAATTCCGCATCGATGCCAAGGCCGATGCGGATTGGCAGGAAATCCACAATGCCGATGAGCAGGCAAAAGTCGGGGGATATCTGGCGGAAATCAGGCTGCCGTTGAAGGCTGGCACCCGCGAACTGCGCTTCCGTTGCACATCGGATGCAAACGGCGGTGTGCTCATCGACGATGTGCTCATGCACCGTCCCGGTCCCGCCCGCGCGGTCCGGGTGGAAACGATCCAACCGGTGTGCCCGGCATTCATTCGCGAAAATTTCAATCCGGTGCTGGGATTCAAAATCACGGTGGAGGGGAGTGAGGGCACGGTTTCGCTCGATGGCGTTCAGCTCGGGTTTGGTGGAACTTCGAGTATGCAGGATCTATCAACTTTCAGGATCATGACAGGAAGCGCCGATCCCACAGACCGATCCGGTCTCAGCATCGGTGAGGGGACCGGTATCTCGGGAAAGATTTCATTGGTTACCAAACATCCACTTGCATCGGGTGAGCATTGGTTCTGGGTTTCGCCGACTCTCAAGCCGGATGCATCGATCGACGGGCGCATCGATGCGGGTATTTTTGGCGTTAAGGTAGGAGATGAGATTCTAAAACCGACCGTGCCATCACCGGAAGGCAGCCAGCGCATCGGTTATGCCATTCGTTTGCCTGGGGACGATGGATCGAAATCCTACCGCATTCCCGGGATCGCGAGGAGCAAGGCGGGCACGCTGATCGCTGTTTATGATATCCGCTATCGGCATGCAGGAGACCTCCCGGCCGATGTGGACGTCGGGATTTCCCGGAGCAAGGATGGTGGAAAAAGTTGGGAACCGATGATCGTGGCGATGGACATGGGCAATGATCCGCGCTTCGGATTTGATGGTGTGGGCGACCCGGCCGTGCTTGCCGATCCCGTGACAGGCCGCATCTGGCTCGTTGCCTTGTGGAGCCATGGCAACCGCGGTTGGAATGGCTCGCGGCCCGGCTTGAAGCCAGAGGAAACCGGGCAATTCATGTTGTGCCACAGCGATGATGATGGAGTCACGTGGACCAAGCCGGTCAACCTGACCCCTCAATTGAAAAATCCTGAGTGGCGATTGTTTTTCAATGGGCCGGGCAATGGGATCGCCATGAAGAACGGCAATCTGGTCTTTGCCGCGCAATATCGTGCGGCCGATGGCATCCCGTGGTCCACCATGATTGCATCCAAGGATGGCGGCAAGACGTGGTCTGTAGGAACCGGTGTCAAAAGTGATACCACCGAGGCCCAACTCGTCGAATTGGCCGACGGTTCCATCATGATCAACTGCCGCGACAACCGCGGTGGCTCCAGGACTGTTGCTGTGACCAAGGATCTCGGCATCAAATGGCAGCCGCATGCGACGGATCGCAAGGCGCTGCGCGAGTCCGTCTGCATGGCGAGTCTCGTGGCTTGGAACCATCCGGAACATGATGGCATGCTTTGGTTTTCCAATCCGGATACCACGCGTGGCCGTCACTCGATGACTCTCAAGGTATCCAAGGATCAGGGAATGACATGGCCGGATTCATATCACCGGCTTTATGATTCGCGCACAGGATTCGGCTATTCATGCATCACTCCGGTCGATGAAAAGCACATTGGTGTCATCTATGAAGGCGTCAACACGATGTATTATCTCCGCATGCCACTGGCAGATTGGTTTCCGAGTGGAAAAAACTGACGGGACTGGGCCGCGCATCATCCTTTGCCGAGAAGTCGCAGGGCCGATGATTCCGGCAGCCCTGCATCTTGGATCGCCTGGGCGGCTTTCTGATAGGGGTAAGGCGTGCGGCGGAACTCGAAGGTCCGCTCATCGCTGTCCCAAATGGTCCAGCCTGCGCGGTTGTCATGGGTTCTTGGCTGCCCGACGGATCCCACCACCACGGCGCAGACTGATCCTTCCTGCAGCTGGAACTTGCTGCCTGGGATCAATTCCTCCAAGTCAGGCTCGCCTGGCATCAAAAAATATTCCTGCCGGTGGGTGTGGCCCACGAAAGCAATGGCGATCTGGCATTCAGCGAGCATTTCCAAAGTGGGTATTGCGTCACCATCGCTGAGCAAATAGGGCCAACTGCCCGGATCATGCAGCGCGGCATGGGTGAGGACGCCTCCGGGAATCTTCATGATGTGCGGAAGTGACTCCAACCAGACGAAATCATTCTCGTCGAGTTGTCGCACCGCATGCCGGATACCGGCCCACACAGGATTGTCGAAGCTCTTCGATTCCGCCGGAATGGATCCCGGATGCCGCTTTTCGGTGATGGCGTAAAAATCATGGTTGCCCAAGACCGCTGCACTGCCTGCCCGCCGCACCTGTTTCACACACTCGGAGGGGTAGGGGCCGTATCCCACCGTATCTCCCCCGCAAGCGATGTGATCGATCTTCAGGGACTCGATTTCATCCAAAACCGCCCGCAGCGCGTGCATGTTGGCATGGATATCGGAGAGAATTGCGATTCTTGGCACGCGGCGACTATTTGCCCGAATCCCGCGCAGTGCAATCCGAACCATAAGGATCGTTTCCACCCCATTCAGGGATCGCCTCCCGCGCGGCTTTGGTCTCCACTCGCGGCGTGAGCGCTTCATTTCTCAAATCCTGCCTGCTGGCATCCCGTCCCAAGACGCTTCCCGCCGCCATCGTGCCGGTGTGGGCTGGCTGCGTATTGGCTTGGAAACTCAGCGGTGCTTTTGATGCCTCGCTTGCCCTTTGGACCTTGCTCAGTGCCATCGCCATCCAGATTGCCACCAACTTCTTCAACGACGCGATCGATGCCCGGAAGGGGGCGGATACCGCCAAACGCCTCGGTCCTGTTAGAGTCACCGCCTCCGGCTTAATGAGCCCGCGCGCCGTGATGGGAATCGCCACCGCTTTTCTCTCCATCGCTGTGGTCTGCGGGGTGTTTCTCTACAGTGCGCGTGGGTGGCCCATCCTTGCGATCGGAATTCCCTCGCTGTTTCTCGCCTATGGATACACCGGAGGTCCTTTTCCGCTGGCTTATCGCGGCATGGGAGAATTGTTCGTCATCGCCTTCTTCGGCATCATTGCGGTGGCAGGCACGGTGTTCATCCAAATCGGGAGCTGGCCGGATGAGGCATTCCTGTTGGGGGGGCAGATCGGGTTGTTGTCCGCCGTGCTCATTTCCATCAACAACTTCCGCGACCGCGACGAGGATGCCACGACGGGAAAACTAACGCTCGCCGTTCGATTCGGCCCCAAGGTGGCGGCGGCGATGATTTGGCTGGAAATCAAATTGGCAGCCTTCGCCGGTCTCGGTTGGCTGATGCTGGGGCGCCCTGCGCTGATGATCGCCAGTCTGCCGGTGCTTGTCATCGGGATGCGCATCCTCTGGGGTGTGTTGACGCTGCCTCCCGGTCCCGCTTTCAATCGTCTGCTTGCGCTTGCCGGAGTGCAGTTGATTCTTTTCGCCGCCCTCTACCATCTCGCGGCATGCCTGGCCTGACATTCCCGTGGAATTTCGCTAACAACTTTACCGATGATGCTGATCGACCAAAAACCAATGATCTCACGCTATCGCCTCCGGGCGAAAGCCAAGGCACCGCTCAATTCGGTCTCGCGCCGCCGCGAGTTCGAAGGGGTGTTGATTCAAATCGATGGTGGTTTCGGTTGCATTCATCCCTGGCCGGAACTCGGTGATCCGCCGCTTGAAAAATGCCTTGCCGATCTTGCCGGAGCCCGCCGCTGGCCGATCGTCCGTCGGGCGATTCGTTGTACGGAATTCGACCGCGCTGCCCGGGTATTTGATCATTCCCTGTTCGAGGATACGGAGGTGCCATCAAGTCATGCCACCATTGCCACCCTCGATGCCGCAGAGGTCGCCCTCGCGGTGGAGGCCGGATTCCAGATTGTGAAGATCAAGGCCGGGCGCGAGATCGCCTTCGAAATGAAGTGGCTCGATGAAATGGCGGCTGAATATCCATCTATGAAATGGCGGCTCGATTTCAATGAATCCCTCAGTCCTGCCGATGCCGAACATTTTCTAACAGGTCTCGCCGAGCCCACCCGTGCGGCGATCGATTTCATCGAAGATCCCTGTCCCTACTCGGATTCCGCATGGAGTGCTCTTTACAAGAAAACGCGGGTGAAACTTGCGGTGGATCGCGAATCCGCACCGCTCAGTGCTGCCGCGCAAGTGATGGTGATCAAGCCCGCCATCGATGAACCGTTCCTGCTTGCGGAGGCCGCCCTTCGGAATCAACAGCGTGTTATTCTCACCAGTTACATGGATCATCCGGTAGGCCAGGCCTTTGCCGCGTGGGAAGCGGGCCGCCTTGGTTTGCAGTTTCCGGGACTGCCCGGGGTGTGTGGTTTGCAAACGCACCACCTGTTCGAGCCGGATGCTTTTACCGAATGCCTTGGGCCCTGGGCTCCCGCGTTCCAGGTGCCGCCGGGAACTGGGCTTGGGTTTGATGATCTTTTGGATGCGCTGCCATGGACACGGCTTTACTGAGTGAACCCACCTTCTGGGATGATCCCTCGCCCTATGCATTCGGCAGGGCGGGGGAGCTTCCGGATTTGCCGGAGTTGAATCATCATGTGTTATTCGAAACTTCGGGCAGTTCCGGTGTTCCCAAATTGATCGCACTTTCGAAGTCCGCTCTGCTGGCATCCGCCCGCGCGGTCAATGCGCATCTTCAGGTGACCACAACATCGCATTGGGGGCTGGCCTTGCCCGTCCATCATGTGGGTGGTTTCGGGGTGATCGCCCGGGCGCATGCTGCGGAATGCGGGTGTTTCCGGTTCGCGGATGTCGCCCATCGCTGGGATGCTGTGCTTTTTCACCGCTGGCTGACAGAACATGCGATCTCGCACACTTCGTTGGTCCCCACGCAAGTGCATGATCTCGTCGCTGCGAGACTCCGGGCTCCAGCTTGCTTGCAAGCCATCGTCGTGGGTGGTGGGCGCTTGTCCAACGAGACCGGTCTTGCCGCCCGCGAACTGGGGTGGCCGGTGCTTGCCAGTTATGGCATGACGGAAGCGGGATCGCAGATTGCCACCCAATCGCTATCCGATCTGCAGCTTCCTTATCAATCATCACCCATCCCATTGCTGCCCATCTGGCAGGCAAAAGTTTCCGATGCCCGAACGCTCTGCATTCGAGGGCCGGCGCTGTTCTCCGGAATGCTGGTAGGTCGGAAATCCCTGACCTTCATTCCCCGCAGCTCTCCATGGTATGAAACATCGGATCAGGTGATCCTCGAAAATCATCAACTCATTCCGATTGGCCGTACCGATACCCGGGTGAAAGTTCTTGGTGAACTGATCGACCCCGAAGCCATCGAACGAGAAATCATCGATATGTCGGCCGGGATGATTCCGCCCGGCAGCCTGGTCATCGCCGCATTGCCCGACCCCAGGATGGAAAACGCACTGGTGCCAGTGATCGATCCGGTAATCGACTCATTGGTGATTCAGCGACTCATCGATCAATATAACTCTAGGTGTCCGGGTCACCTGCGTCTGCGCCCGGCCATCCTACTCGACCCATTTCCCCGAAGTCCGCTCGGCAAGCCCATGCGGGCTGGGATCATTAACAGGATCATGGGCTATTCATGATCCCCAATCTCCGCGACAATTTTTGTGACGGCCGTCAGCAGAATTGTCGCAGAAGATGGGGATTTTGAGGGCTGGCTCAACTGCGGGATCGGGGAAGCCATTTCCGCCTTTGAAATCAACCTCGCCACGGGGGACGGAATGGGCTAGGGTGGCCCCGTGAAGAAATTGATCGAATCCGGTGATCCCCGCGCGAAAGTGGTTGGGAAACGACGCATGCCGCTGGCAGGCACCACTGCCGCGCTTGCCCGCTTTGATCAGATTCAGCACTCGGTGGGCAGGATGTGGAAAACCCTGCCATTTCCCAAAGGTGTCCATCGTTTCAAGACCGAAGAAGAATTCGACTCATGGAAAACGTCCCTGATGATTCGCCAGTCACCCGCCCGCCGGACACCCACGCCCTCCTCGACATCTGCCGGAAACTGAACGCCCAGGGAGCTTCCTACATCGTGATGGGAGGTATGGTGGTCAATATTCACGGATTCATTCGGGCAACCGAGGATATCGACTTTCTCGTCGAAACCTCCTTTGAAAACGAAGGCAAGTTGACTCCATGACGAATCGAGCAGACGGATGCGACAATTCTTGTGACGGCCGTCACAACAATTGTCGCGGAGGGTGGGGAGAGGATTTAAGGAGCTTCGCGCGGTTCATGCCCGGCGCATCCCCGTGGGCGAACCGATTTCGCCCTTTCTTGGGGGGATCAATCCGTTTGATCGATCAGGACTCCCCGTCCGGCTTGAACCAGTAGAGGACGGCAATTCTCACGGCGATGCCGTTTTCGACCTGGTCGTTGATGAGGGAGTGCTCGTAGTCTATTCCATGGCTTCTCTATAATTGGTAAAGCGGCGCATGTTGTCTGCTCCGGTTCGCGGGACGAACTTGGAGAGATTAGTCACCACTGCTTCGTGCCAATTGGCAGCAATTGAGGGAGCGGGCATTAAAGCTCATTTAGACACCTCTAAGATTTTTCCCTTTGCGCACTTGGTGTCTTGGAGCTTCGATCTCCTTCAATCTTCGATCTGCTCCAGCAGCAACTTCAGGATCTTCCTTGCGGAGTCCGGGATGACGGTGCCAGGGCCGAAGATGGCGGCGGCGCCGTTTTGATAGAGGAAATCATAATCTTGCGCAGGGATGACACCGCCGCAGACGACCATGATATCTTCGCGGCCGAGTTTTTTGAGTTCGGCGATGAGGGTGGGCAGCAGGGTTTTGTGACCGGCGGCGAGGGAACTCATGGCGACCACATGCACGTCGTTCTCGACAGCCTGTTTGGCGGTCTCCTCAGGGGTTTGGAAGAGTGGGCCGATATCGACGTCGAAGCCCATGTCGGCGTAGGCGGTGGAAACGACTTTGGCACCGCGGTCGTGGCCGTCCTGGCCCATTTTGGCGACCATGATGCGTGGGCGGCGGCCTTCGGCGGCTTCGAATTTTGCGATGAGATCGGGGATGTCTTTCATGTCGCCCTGATTGTTGAATTCCTTGCCATAGACGCCGGAGATGGAGCGGATGACGGCTTTGTAGCGGCCGAAGTGGCTTTCCATGGCGTCGGAAATTTCACCGAGCGAGGCCCGGGCTTGGGCGCATTCGATGGCGAGTGCGAGCAGGTTGCCTTCGCCACCGCCGGCACAGTCGGTGAGGGCTTTGAGAGTGGCTTGGCATTTGGTTTCATCGCGTTCGGCGCGGAGTTTTTTGAGGCGCTCGATCTGGGAAATTCTAACAGCGGTGTTATCTACATCGAGGATGTCGAGCGGGTCTTCGTGGGCGAGGCGGTATTTGTTCACGCCGACGATGGTTTCCTCGCCGGAGTCGATACGCGCCTGACGGCGGGCGGCGGCTTCCTCGATGCGCATTTTGGGGATACCCGCTTCGACTGCCTTGGACATGCCGCCGTATTCCGCGGCTTCCATGATGTGGGCCCAGGCGCGGTGGATGAGTTCGTGGGTGAGGGCTTCGAGATAATAGGAACCGCCCCAAGGATCGATGACGCGGCAGATAGAAGTTTCATCCTGAAGGAAGATCTGCGTGTTGCGGGCGATGCGGGCGGAGAAATCGGTGGGTAGTGCGATTGCTTCGTCGAGCGCATTGGTGTGTAGCGATTGGGTGTGGCCAAGCGTGGCGGCCATGGCCTCAATGCAGGTGCGGGCGATGTTGTTGTAGGGGTCTTGTTCGGTGAGGGACCAGCCGGAGGTTTGCGAGTGAGTCCGCAGCGCGAGCGACTTCGGATTTTTCGGATTGAAGGTCTTGACGATCTTCGCCCAAAGCACGCGGGCGGCGCGCATTTTCGCGACTTCCATGAAGTGGTTTTTTCCCTGTGCCCAGAAGAAGGAAAGACGCGGTGCGAAGGCATCGATATCAATGCCTGCCGCGATGCCGGTGCGGAGGTATTCCCAGCCATCGGCGAGAGTGTAAGCCATTTCGAGGTCGGCGGTGGCCCCGGCTTCCTGCATGTGATAGCCGGAGATGGAAATGGAGTTGAACTTCGGCATCTTCTGCGAGGTGAACTCGAAGATGTCGGCGATGATCTTCATCGAAGGGCCGGGCGGATAGATATAGGTATTCCGCACCATGTATTCCTTGAGAATATCGTTTTGGATCGTGCCGGCGAGTTGATCTAAGGTCGCGCCTTGTTCGAGGGCGGTGACGATGTAGAACGCGAGGATGGGAAGCACCGCGCCGTTCATGGTCATGGAGACGGAAACCTTGTCGAGCGGGATGCTGTCGAAGAGCACCTTCATATCGAGGATGGAATCGATGGCGACGCCCGCTTTTCCGACATCGCCGACGACGCGTTCGTGATCGGAATCATAACCGCGGTGGGTGGCGAGGTCGAAGGCGACGGAGAGTCCTTTTTGTCCAGCGGCGAGGTTGCGGCGATAGAAGGCGTTCGATTCCTCGGCAGTGGAGAATCCGGCGTATTGGCGGATGGTCCAGGGTTGGAAGCAATACATCGTGGCATAGGGACCACGCAGGAAGGGTGCGATGCCTGCCTGGTATTTCAGGTGCTCCATGCCCTCGATGTCATCTTCCGTGTAGAGCGGCTTGACTGGGATTTTTTCCATGGTGTCCCACACGATGGAACCGATGGGCTTGCCGTGCTCTTTTTCAAGTGCGGCGGCCCATTGATCGTAGCCGGTCTTGGAAGGAGCTGCGGTGTAGGGGATTTCTGCGAATGCGGGGCGGGACATATGGCAAGGGAGATTAGAAATTGGAGATTTGAGATTGGGAAATTCAGATGACTCCAGCCTTCTTTAGGAGTTGTTCGTTTAACTCGTAGTTGTTGCTGCGGACGTTGACGAAGTCATCGACTCCGGCAGCTCGCCAGGCGGCTTCGTTGTCGCCGGGGGCCCCGGCGACGAGGAGGGTGATGGTGGGTTTGGTGACTTTGGCGGCGGTGGCGAGCGGGGCGACGGCTTCGAGGTAGGTGGCATCGTCCGAGGTGATGACGGCGATGCTGGCCTTGCTTTCGGTGAGGGCGGCGATGGCGTCGTCGATCGTGTTGAAGTCGCGTGCGCCATCGACGGCGAATCCTGCAGCTTCGAAGAAGGCAGCGGTCCAATCGGCGCGCAGGCGGTATTTGCGGGACGGGCCGATGTTGAGTTGTATGATGGATGGCGCGGCGCCGGTTTTGGCGGTGAAAGCGGCGGAGGCATCGCGCAGGGCTTCGTATTCCTCGGCTGCGCGGTGTTGGGTGAGGGCGGCGACGCTGGGGGCTCCCTCGCTGTTAGAAAGTCCAGTGGCGATGGCGATGGAGATTTTGGAAGCTCCATTTTTAGCGGCAGCGATGGCTTGTTCAATCATCGTGGCATCGGCGGAAAGCGAGACCGGCGCAGGTTCCGCAGAGGGGAGAAGTGCTTGGGCGGCTTTGCATTCCGGGGTGAGGACGGCGAGTTTTTTGCCTTTGAGATCCGGATACATGTTGGAGCCGATCACCTTGTCCTTGCGGCGGCGGATGTTCTGGAACTTGGCATTGCAAACGGCTTCGACCGCCTGTTGCACGCTGCCACTTTCAAGCGCGGCGAGCATGCCGCCTTGTTTCTCGATGTCCTGGAAGATGCCCCAGCTTTTCGCGGCGATCTGATCGGTGAGCCACTCGATGTAAGTGGAGCCACCGGCGGGATCGATGACGCGGTCGAGTCCGCATTCCTCGCGGAGGATGGTGTGGATGTTACGGGAAATGCGGCGGGAAAACTCGTCGGATTTGCCGGAGATTTCATCATAGGGACCGATGTGCAAACTATCCACTCCGGCAACGACGGCAGCGAAGGCCTCGGCCGTGACCCGCAGCATGTTGGTGTGCGCATCATAGGTGGTCTTGTTCCAGCGCGAGGTGCTCGCGTGGATGTGGACGCTGGCATTTTCCACACCATAAGCGGCGGCCACCTTGGACCAAAGCCAGCGCGCGGCGCGGATCTTGGCGATCTCCATGAAATAGTCCGATCCCACGGCGAGGCGGATGCGGATGTGCGGGATGACGGTTTCCGGTGAGAGTCCGCGGAATTTCATTTCCTCGATGTAGGCAACGAGGGTTGCGATGACATAAGCCAGTTCCTGGGTAGCGGTGGCACCGGCATTGTGATAGATATCTCCCTTGGCGGCGATGGTTTGAAGCTGCGGAGCGTTTTTCGCGGCGTAGGCGGTGAGGGAGGCGATGTGATCGAATCGAAGCTTGAGCGATTGGCGGAGCGAGCCTTTGAGAACCAACTCGCCGAAGGGATCGTTCTCAAATCCACCGCGCAGGCTGGCGGCGGGCACACCGGATTTTTCGGCGGCGGCGATGAACAAGGCCGCGACGGGCAAGGATGCGGGGCCGGCTTGCCAATAGGTGGAGATGGAATCGATGGCGACGCCTGCAAGGGCGGTTTTTACATCATCCGGGTCGTTGAGAGCGACTCCGCCCTTGCAGCAATCGCTCTGGCCGCAGCCGACGATGAGGTTGAGTTCGCTTTGCCCACCATTGAGGCCTTCGTGAATGATGGTGTTGAGTTCGGCAGGCGTGCCTGCCTTGAGTTCCTGCGAAACTTCCCAACCTGCCTTGAGGAAACCATCCGCATGGCTGCCACGGACGAGCGAGCCGGAACCGGGGAAGTGTTTCCGGTGTTCCAGATTCGCGATGTCCTCGCGCCGATAGATCGGTTGGATGGTGATGTCCTCGTAGGTCTTTGTAACGAGCAGTTTCTCAAACGGCGCACCCTTGAGCAGCGCTTCGGCAGCGGCATGCCATTGGTCGTAGGTGTGCTCGGGGAATTCGGATAGGAGGCTTTGCATGGTGGTAGATGCTGAAATTAGAGACAGAAGACTTGGAGACAGAAGACAGAAGATGAGAATTTGTTGCCGACCAAACTTGGATTGGGCGGTTTCTTTTCTTCTGTCTTCTGTCTTCTCATCTTCTGTCTATTTTAGAACTTCGTGTTCCTCATGTCGCCGCTTTCCAGGAAGGTTTCGTGGAAGGCGAAGGCGGAGCGGAAGGATTGCGGGGTGTGGCCGTTTTCGGTGAGTTGGAAGTATTTCCAGAGGAGATCGCGATAGGAGGGATCGACGCAATTTTTAATGACGAGCGATGCGCGTTCGCGAGGATCTTTGCCTCGGAAGTCGGCGACGCCGTGTTCGGTGACGAGGACCTGCACCGAGTGTTCGCTGTGGTCCATGTGTGAGCACATGGGGACGATGGCGGAGATGTTGCCATCCTTGGCGGTGGAGGGGCAGGTGAAGATAGAGATATAGGCATTCCGCGTGAAATCGCCGGAGCCGCCGATTCCATTCATCATCTTCTGGCCGAGGACGTGGGTGGAGTTGATGTTTCCGAAGATATCCGCTTCGAGCGCGGTGTTGATGGAAATGATGCCAATGCGGCGGACGATTTCCGGGTTGTTGGCAATCTCCTGCGGGCGGAGCAGGAGACGGCCGCGGAAGCCGTCGAGATTGTCGTAGATGCTTTGCAGAACAGGATCGGTGACGGTAAGGGAAACACCGCTGACGAAGGAGCAGCGGTCTTGTTTCACGAGTTCGATCACCGAATCCTGAATGACTTCCGAATACATCTGGAATCGCGGGATTTCCGGGTGCTCACCCATGGCTCCGAGCACGGCGTTTGCGACATTGCCGACGCCGGATTGGATGGGCAGGAAGCTTTTTGGGATGTGGCCATTGCGGATTTCCGCAGCGAGGAACTCGGCAACGTTCTGGCCGATGCGGGTGGTGACATCGGTGACCGGGCTGAAGTCTTTGACTTCATCGACACGGTTTGAATGAACGATGCCGACGATTTTCTTCGGATCCACCCAGACGCGCTGCGTGCCGATGCGGTCGTCTGCGGCGCAGATCGGAATCGGACGGCGGTGGGGTGGAGAGAGTGGTTCGTAGATATCATGGAAACCTAACAATTCCTTCGGGTGACGGCTGTTGATTTCGATGAGAATCTTCTTCGCCTGGGTGAGAAATGTGGGAGCGGCTCCGACGCTGGTGGTGAGAAGAATTTTCCCATCCACGGATACATCGGCGGCTTCGACGATGGCCCAATCGATCTCACCGAGAAACCCATAACGCACATACTGTGGAAGCAGCGAAAGGTGCATGTCGAAGAAGTGTGTCTTGCCGGCATTGATGCTGGCGCGGAGGTCCTTGTCCGATTGATAGGGCGTGCGGAACTTGATGGCATCTGCTTTGGCGAGGGCTCCATCAAGTGATGGGCCGGTGGAGGCACCGGTGATGACACCCACTTTGAAGTCGCGGCCTGCGGCGTGTTCTGCTTTGGCTTTCTCAGCGATGGCGGTGGGGATCACCTTGGCGGCACCCGCAGGGGTAAATCCACTGAATCCGATGTTCTCATCGTGTTTGATGAGTGCTGCGGCTTCTTCCGGGGTGAGGATGGGATAGGGGCTGTTCATGATTGGAAAACGGATTCGTTGAAGTGGCAGATGTTACTTCAACATGGAGAGGAAATAACCGGCAGCAAGCGCACTGCCAATCACTCCTGCGACGTTCGGGCCCATGGCGTGCATGAGCAGATAATTGGTGGGATCGTATTTTTGACCCACATCTTGAGAGACGCGGGCGGCCATCGGAACGGCGGAGACTCCGGCGGATCCGATGAGCGGATTGATCTTGTTTTTGCTGAAGACGTTCATGAGCTTGGCCATAAGAACGCCACCTGCGGTGGCGACACCGAAGGCAATCACGCCGAGGACGAGGATGCCAAGCGTCTGGGTGTTGAGGAAGAGATGTTTTCCACCATCGCCCATCCCCATTTTCAGGCCGACGCAAAGACCGAGGAAGATCGTGACGATGTTGATGATTTCGTTCTGCGCAGCTTTGGTGAGGCGGTCGGTCGCCTTGCTTTCACGAAGCAGATTGCCTACAAAGAGCATGGAAATCAGAGGCGCGGCATCGCGGACGATGATGCAGCAGAATGACATCACGACGGCTGCGAAGATGAGTTTTTCCGCCTGGCTGACCTTGCGAAGGGTTTTCATCTTGATCCTGCGCTCCGCATCGGTGGTGAGCAGTTTCATGATGGGAGGTTGGATAAGAGGAACCAGCGCCATATAACTGTATGCGGCGACGGCGATCGGGCCGAGGAGGTCTGGTGCAAGTCGTGTGGCAGTGAAAATCGATGTCGGGCCGTCTGCACCGCCGATGACGCCGATGGCTGCGGACTCGGGAAGATTGAAACCGAACAATGGAGCGATTAAAAATGTGCCGAAGATTCCCAGTTGCGCCGCACCGCCTAACAGAAGTGTGCGGGGGTTGGCAATCAGTGGCCCGAAGTCCACCAAGGCCCCGACTCCAAGGAAGATGAGGGGTGGATAGATCTGCAGGACGATGCCTTGATTCAGATAATAGAACAAACCTCCTGCCTCGCCTCCGTGGGGTGGCTGTTGGATGAAATCATGGATCGGCAGATTGGAGATCAGCGCTCCCAGCGAAATGGGCACGAGGAGTAGCGGCTCGAAGCCCTTGACGATTGCCAGGTAGAGCAGCACCGCGACGACGACCCACATCACCGCCATCTGCCATTGCAGGTGGGGGAAGCCGGTGGTCATCCAGAGTTCGTAGAGTTTGTTCATGATTTCGCCGGGAAAAATCGGTTAACCGATGGTGTATAGAATCTGTCCTTCTTCGACGGCGTCACCCACTTTGACGTGGATCGCGGTGATGGTGCCACTCATGGGAGCGTTGATGGGTGTATACATTTTCATCGCCTCAAGAGTGAGGACGAGATCGCCCTCATTGACGCCCGCGCCGACTGCAGCATCGATGGCTTGGACGATGCCGGCGAGCGGGCTGGGGGCATCGCCAGCGCCTGCGGCGACGGATTTGGGAGCGGGTGCCGGGGCTGCGGCTCTTGCTGGAGCAGATGCGGGTGCAGCGGATCGGACGACGGGCGCGGCTGTGGCTGGGCTTGAGGATGAGTCGCTATCGATTTTTTCAACGATGACGTCGTAAACTTTTCCTTCGACGGTGATGCGGAGATGGTCCATGGCGGTGGTTTTGTTAGCGGATGCGGTGTGAGGTGAGAACGGAGTGGCGGCCAGCTCTTTCCCAGCTGGTGCTCATGGGTTTGATGGAAATGATGCGGCAAGGTTGATTGGTCACGGAAGCCACTGCAGCAGCAATCACAGCGACAATCTCAGGGGCGATGCCTTCGGGAGTGACGGGTGCAGGAGTTGCTGCGGGTCTTGCAGAAGGCTTCGCGACGGGTGCGACAGCAGCCTGAGGTTCCGGGATGAAGATCTTCACGAGTTTTGCCGTGATGACACAAACGCCCCAGAGGATGGTGAGGGTGATCATCACCATCAGCATGCCAGCGAGATGAGGCAATGCATCCATGATGGATGTGGCCGCCTTGTCGGTTGCTGCCAGAATGGTTATGAAATTCATATGCTGTTAGAGTGGGATGTTGCCGTGTTTCTTGGGCGGACGGGTCTCGTGTTTACCCATGATGCCACGGAAGGCGAGGGCAAGCGTGCTGCGGGATACGGCGGGATCGATCACATCGGTGATCATTCCGTTTGAGGCGGCCTGGTAGGGTGAGGCAAATTTCTCCGAGTAGGCTTTGCGGAGTTCTTGTTCGAGTGCTGCTGGATCTTCAGCTTCTTCCAGCTCCTTTTTGTAGAGCACCTTCATGGCACCTTGGGCACCCATCACCGCGATTTCGGCTGTGGGCCATGCGAAAACGAAGTCCGCTCCCATGTCACTGGAGCACATGGCGAGATAGGCACCGCCGTAGGCCTTGCGGCAGATAAGGGTGATTTTTGGTACCGTGCCGGATGCCCATGCAAAGAGCATCTTCGCACCGTGGCGGATGATGCCTCCACGCTCTTGGGCGAGACCTGGCATGAAGCCGGGAACATCGACGAGCGAAAGAACAGGAATCGAATAGATATTACAAACCCGGATGAAACGAGCTGCTTTATCCGATGAATCGATGTCGATGCAACCTGCCTTGACTGTAGGTTGATTGGCGATGATGCCGATGACGAGGTTTTCCAACTTCGCAAAGCCCGTGAGCATGTTGGGTGCGTAGTCGGGTTGGATCTCAAACCAGGAGTCCGGATCCACCAAGCGGCTAATGACTTGTTGCATGTCTAGCGGCGACTTGGGATCGGCCGGGATGATTTCGTTCATTCCCGCGTCTTCGACGAGGGGAATGTCATTGTTCATCTTGTGCGGTGTATCGCCGAGATTGTTGGATGGCAGATAGTCGAGCAGCTTCTTGGCCAGTGCCATGGCGTGGATGTCATCTTCCGCGATGAGGTGGATGTTTCCCGAGACTTGGGCGTGGGCGTCAGCCGAGGCGAATTGATCGAGGGAAGCGGTTTGGCCGGTTGCGGCGCGGATGACATCGGGGCCGCAGATGAACATGTTCGAGTTCTTCCGCGTCATGATGATGAAATCTGTTAGAGCGGGCGAATAAGCAGCTCCGCCAGCGCAAGGACCGGCGATGATGGAGATTTGTGGAATCACGCCCGAGGCGAGCACGTTGCGGAAAAAGATCTGCCCGTATCCGGAGAGGGCCTCGATGCCTTCCTGAATACGCGCGCCGCCGGAGTCGTTGATGCCGACCACCGGGATGCCGGCTTTGATCGCGAAGTCGAGAAGGTCACAGATTTTCTTGGCATGGATAGCACCCACGGCGCCGCCGCCGACGGTGAAATCCTGCGCGAATGCAGCGACCGGGCGGCCATCGACATAACCAGTGGCGCAGACCACGCCGTCACCTGGCATTTTGCGTTTTTCGAGTCCGAAGTTGATGCACGAGTGGTGGGCGTGCATGCCGAACTCGATGAAGTTTCCGCCATCGAAGAACTCGGAGAGTCGTTCGCGTGCAGAGAGCAGTCCTTTTTCGTGGCGTTTCTCAATGCGGTCGATACCGCCTCCGATGAGGGCTTCCTCGCGGCGGAGTTTGAGTGCCTCCAATAGTGATGGGTCAATGGCCATGGTGCGGTGCGGTTGGTGTGAGCGGCGGGAATTCAGTGGGGATGTGCGGGTTGGCAGAACTCGGTGAGCACGCCAAAGGTCGATTTCGGGTGAAGGAAGGCGACCAGTTTGTCGGCAGCTCCTTCGAAGGGGACTTCGTGGATCAGGCGGGCACCCTTGTCCTTGGCTTGGGCAAGTTGGCCGGTAATGTCATCCGTGGCGAAGGCGATGTGGTGGATGCCGCCGGATGGATTTTTTTCGAGAAATTTGGCGATGGGGCTATCCTCCGAAGTAGGTTCAAGGAGTTCGAGATGGACATCGCCAGCGGCGAAGAAGGCGGTGCGGACCTTTTGGGATTCCACCTCCTCACGGCCTTCGCAGATGAGTCCGAGGACGTTTTCGTAATAAGGAATGGATTCTTCGAGGGATCTGACTGCGATTCCCAAGTGGTCGATTTTTGTGATCATCTTGAAGGATGGGGTGGCGTGTTGAAGGGATCATTGCAGGTATCTCGGAACTGACACCGCAGGAAGTCGCTAAGGCTACGCGTATTTTACCCGATCTGCAGTTGGTCCAATCTCCTACAGTAAGCAGGCTGGCGAGATCCCCACGGATGTCGAGGCCGTAGCATTCCACGCGGAATGATGGATCTGCTGCCGGACGGGCTTCAGGAATACAATTGGCCCGGATCGTCGGTGGGATCGATGTCCTCCGGGTCTTCATACCACGGTATGCCGAGATTGGCATTCCGCTGCAGGTCCGCTATGACCTGGGCTCCGAGCAGGAGAATGAGCGCTACGACCTCGAGTGTCAGAAGCACAATGATGATGGTGGCCATGGAACCATAGATCACGTTCACAATGGAGACCTTGGTATAATATATCACCAACAGGTAGCGTGCGATTTCCCATAGAATCGCAGCGGTGATTCCCCCTGCGAGTGCCCTGCGGAACGAGACTTTGGCCACCGGCATGATTTTATAAAACATCGTGAACAGCAGCACGAGCCCCAGCACGCCGGAGATATACACGATCTGCCCCATGTGGTTCTGGATGATGCCATCCACCCAAGGGAATTTTCGTTCGAGCCTGCCGTGGGCGTCGAGAAGCGCGTTGGCGGATGTTACGAGGATCAATCCCGCTGCCACGATCAGGATGAAGAGATACGGCATGAGGGCGGAGACCCAGAATTTGCGTTTCAGCGTTGGCAGAGGCTTGTGGAAAATGATGGCGATGGAATCCTCAAGAACCCGGAACGCGAGCGAGCTGAAGAACAAGAGCACCAACAAGCCGATCCAGCCCACGACATCCCGGTTTCGCAAAAAGCCCAGCAGAACGTCCGACAGGGTGGACACAAATCCCGGGGCGATGAGTGCGACTTCAGCCGTCAAGCCTTCCATCAGAAGATCCTGATCAAAGAACTTCGAGAAAACGACCATGAACACCGCAGAAAGCGGGATCAGCGAAAGCATCATGTTGTAAGCCACCGCGCTGGTCAGAAGCAGGCCATGATTGCGGAAAAAGAAATCCCGCAGGACACGGACCCCAAACCGAAGCGCTTTCGGCATGCGTTGTTCCATCAGGCGTGAGTCTTGCGCGGGGGCCGGGGCGAGGCAAACGCAATCGCCGGGCGCTCAGAGATTGAGTGACTGTTCGACGAGATTCAGGAAATCCGCCCGGTCCGCAACCAAGCCTTCTGCGGAGCACTCTCGGGAGAGGGCAGAGACGAGATCCGCATCGATGAGTCCGGGTGCCTCACTTGTGAGCCAGAGCGCATAGGTGCAGACAAGTGCTGCGAAACGCGCGTCATCCGATGGCTCCGATTCGGCCTGCCTGACAAGAGCGAGTGACGGCGAAACTTTGCCGGATACCAGCCACTCGATGGTCCCAAATTGGTTGGACGTCCCGGTGGGCTCGACCTCGACGACCAGCGTGGTGACGCCTTGAGCGGGGAGTTGGGCCGGCAGCGGGCTTGCCGAAATACCCACGACAGGGGAGAATCCCAGCAAACGATATCGACGAATCGCCGAGGGATTTGCGCAGAAATTGGCCTTCAAATCGCGAGCGGTTTCCTTGTGACCGCGGAATGAGACCAGAAGCAGGCTGGAAGATGGTTTCCAAGGGCACGACATGATTTCCGTGGAAAGAGTCACACCTTGAGCGATCGCCGTCGCTCCAGCCGGGCGGAGGGCGAAATGATTCAGCATTTCCTCCAGTCGCACGGCGGCGGTTGGCGGGCGTTTGTGGGCATCCCGGACCGAACGCGAGATCCACCCGAGGCTGGCATTCCCGACATGGACGGGCAAGGGGAGCATCGGATGGTCGGCAGCGATGACGGGCGAACGGGGTTGAAGCCGGGGTAGGAGTTTCTCGTCGGGGAGGGGTGAAGCCGCCAGGCGCTCTGCCACATTGCGGAGGAAACTGTCTGGGTTTTCACGCAGCGCGGTCGATTGGGTAGTGGCGGATTTTTCCAAATCCGATGCGGCAGTGGGCCGGGCGTCCGATGAGCTGGAGCCATGGTCTTCCGGCCCTGGCGCGGGGAGCAGTGCCACTTCGAGCGGTAAAACTGCAGGCGATTCCTTGGGGGGAGGAGTATTTTTGGCGGTGGGCGGTGGGCCAGACGGGAGGCGGAGGACGAGAAACACCGCGAGTGTGATCATGGCGGCGGCGGCCAGAGGAATGAGGATGGATTTCGCGGAGCGGCGCTGGGAGGGCAGCGGCACGATTTTTCCGCCTTCGTCAGCATGCCGGGCGGCGCGAAGGATCGCCTCTCGCTGGCGGGGGAGGAGGCGGGCAGTATCCGGAGCCAAGGAGTTGGAAAGCAGTCGCTGGACGCTCTCCAATTCCTTGATCGACAGCGCCAAAGCCGGATCCGCAGCAACGGCGCGCTCGATGGCAGCTGCTTCATCCGCTGGGAGCTCGCCGAGTAAAAAGGCGGTCAAACGAGGATCTTCGAGTTGGAGGGGCTTGGAAGGCATGAAGGAAAAGGGTCTGAAAAATCAGGAGGGATTCTTGAGGTCGTCGGGCAGGAGTTCGCGGAGGCGCTTGAGGCCGGTGTGGATGAGGAAGCCGATATTGCCGGAGGTGAGGCCAGTGATCTTCTGGATTTCCTGGTAGCTGAGCCCTTGTTGGAATTTGAGGAGGATGACTTCGCGTTGGTTGTCTGAAAGGCGGTGGAGGAGTTTCATGACGGCCAACAGCCGTTCATCGAAGACCGTTTGTTCATCGGGTTGTAGGCCCTGTCCGGCGACTTTTTTCCAACTGATCTCTTCCAGTGGTCGGGTGTGTTTGTCCTTACGAAGCAGGTCGAGGGCGCGGTTCCGGCACACGGTGAAAAGCCACGATTTGAGACCGTCCCGCACCTTTTCCACATCCTGCTGGCAAAGGCGGATGAAGGTGTCTTGCACCACATCACGGGCTCGGTCTGCATCGTTGAGAATGGTGGCGGCATATCCGATGAGTGACGATTCATAGTCCGCCATCGCTTGCTCGACGAATTGCTCCCGAGTCGTGGTCATGGCGGCTGGTTCGTCGGGATGCTGCGGATTCACCGGGAGTAACGCGCGAATTGGATGAATTTTAGGAAAACTTCCGGTTTGGGCGGAAATTTTTCCCAATCAAAGATTCTCAGGAGTTTTCAGCAACTCCGCCACGCGGCTCAGCAACACGCCCGCACCGCCGCCATCGACGACGCGGTGATCGAAGGTCAGGAAAATATCCGCCACCGTGGCAGGCAGGAAGGCTTCCACCTGGGCGCTCCAGACCGGTTGTTTCACCCCGGCGCCGATGCCGAGAATGAGGGTCTCATTCGGCAGCGGGATGGGCGTGCCGATGGTCAGGCCAAAGGTGCCGAAGTTCGTGACGGTGGCAATCCCGCCCCGGCAATCGTCTTCCGTGAGGCGGCGGCGGCGGGCGCGATGCACGAGGTCGTCGTATTCGCCGATCAGTTCGCGGAGCGGTTTCTGGTCGAGCTTGCGGACGACAGGAACCACCACGCCGTCATCAATTTGCACGGCTACCCCGATGTCGAAAGATCGCGGATGGACCACCTTGTCGCCGATCAGATAGCCAGCGGCTGTCGGATTCTCTGCAATGGCCAGGGCGAAGGCACGGAGCAAATAAAGAGTGAGGCCGGGCTTGGGTGAGTGGTTACGGCGGTGTTCCAGCACGCGATCGAGCACAGCGGGCAGACCGACCGTCGCCAGCGGGCGGGTCCAACTCCGGCGCATGGCATCTGCCACGGCCAGACGCATGGGAGAAGCGTGAGTGCTTGGCCATGCTTCAAGATAATCGAGGAAACGTTCCAGATCCTCCACCGTCACCCGGCCACCGGCACCGGTTCCGGCGACCGCCGAAATGTCCGCCTCTCGGAGCCCGAGATCGTCCATCCGGGCGCGCATCCGCGGCGAAATGTAGTGGGCACCCATGGTTCCAGCTGGGACCGGCAGTCCTTTGACGCTGGGCACCACAGCCGGGGCTTCTTCGTAGGCGTCGTCGTCTGCGATGGCGAAATGCAGATTCGCCTCATTGCGTTCCGGATTTTCGCTGTGGCTGGCGCTGCGTTTGGATTCCAAGGACTCCAGTGTATCCACCCCGGTGCGGGCGACTTCCTCTTCGGTCACATCGAGCAGACCCAGCAGGGTTCCCACCGAGTATGAAATGCCTTCCTGGGCTTTGATTTCCGATACTACCCCGTTGCAAAGCGTGGTCACGCCCATCACCGCCTTGTTGGTTTCCACCTCGATGATTTCCTGATCGGCGCGGACCGAATCTCCCACCGCGACGCCGAGGCGGATGACGGTGGCCTCGGCGATGGACTCGCCAAGCTGGGGCATGAGGATGGGGACGGTGGGCATTTTGGGGAAAAGCTGAGATGCTGAAAAACTGAAATGCGAAAATCGTTAAAACGAAAGCAGTTTGCGGAGCGCCTCGCAGATCGATTCCGGTGTCGGCCGATGGGCGGCCCAGAGCTTGGGATGATAGGGGACCGGCGTGTCCCGGGCGTTGAGTCGCTGCGGCGGCGCATCGAGCAAATGGAATCCTTCCGCGGAAACTCTCGCCACCACCTCCGCCGTCACACCACCCCAAGGAAATGCCTCGCCCACCGCAAGCAGGCGGCCGGTCCGCGCTACCGAGGCCAGCACGGTATCAATGTCCAAGGGCTTCACCGATCGCAGATCCACCACTTCGATTTCCCACCCATCCTGCTGCAGCCGCTCCGCCGCCCGCACAGCCTCATGCACCATGGCGCTGTAGGCAACGACGGTGGCGTGTTTTCCCGGCCGGATGATGCGTGCCTGGCCGATGGGCAGGTGGTCGCCATTGATCGACTTGGCCTTGAGCCAGCGGTAAAGAAATTTGTGCTCGCAGAAAATCACCGGGTCATCGATCGCCACCGCATCGACGAGCATGTGATACGCATCCGACACCGTCGCCGGGGTCAGCACCACCAGTCCGGGGTATTGGGCATAAATCCCTTCCATGCTTTGGCTGTGGAACGGGCCCGAACCCGCCGTGCCACCCGATGGCAGGCGCACGGTGATCGGGATGGGCATTCCGGTGCGGTAAAAATGCGTGGCGGCCTGATTGATGATCTGGTTGAAGGCGATCGACGAGAAATCCGCAAACTGCATCTCAATAATCGGCCGCATGCCCTCGATGGCCGCACCCACTGCCAGACCGATCATCGCATCTTCCGAGAGCGGGCTATCAAACACACGATTCGGAAATTGCTCCGCCAGTCCCTTGGTCGCCTTGAAGGCCCCGCCGAAGGTGGCGATGTCCTGGCCGTAGAGAAACACGCGCGGATCTTCGCGCAGCAGTGTTTCCTGCGCCTCACGGATGGCATCGATGTAGGTAACGCTCACGGGTAAACAGGCTGTGCGGTTTGAGATGCCGATAGGGGAAATTGGGTGGCAAGCGCGGTCCATTTCTCCTGATACGGATCGGGGGCGGCTTCCTGCTGGGCTTGGGCGACTGCGCGCTGGACTTCTTCTGCGAATTGAACTTCCCAGGCTCGGATTTCATCCACCGTGGCATACCCGGCTTCGATCAATTGCTGCATGGCCACCTCGATGCAATCGCGTCCATAATGTCCTTTGCGGACGTCGTCAGGTACGTAGGAGCCATCGTCGTGTTCGCCGTGACCGGAGAGTCTCAGCAAGCGCGCCACCACCAATTGCGGTCCTTGACCCTCGCGCGCGCGGCGAATTGCCTCGGTGATCACCGAGGCGCAGGCCATCAAATCAGTGCCATCCACCGAAAAACCGCCGATGCCGTAGCCGCGTGCTTTTTCCACCAGATCCGCGCAAACGAACTGGCGATTATTGGGGGTGGAGTAGGCAAACTGGTTGTTTCCGATCACCAGAACCAACGGCAATTTCTCCACTGCCGCCAGATTCAGCCCCTCGTGAAACGCCCCGGTCGAAGAAGCCCCATCGCCAATGCAGGTGGCTCCCACCCGGCCTTCGAGATCGCCGCGCAGCCTGCGTGCGAACAACATGCCTGCCACCACCGGCACCTGCGCGCCGAGATGGGAAATCATTGCGGGCATCCCCATTTCCGGGCGGCCGCGGTGGATATTGCCGTCGCGCCCGCGCATCGGACCCTGCACGGAGCCGAGATAGGTCCGGGTGCAATCGATCAAGGGTTCGCCAAACGCCGTCCTCCCCGCCTGATCGCGGATCAAGGGGGCGAAAAAGTCTTTTCCCTGGATCAAGGCCGTCCCCAGCGTGGCACTCACCGCCTCCTGACCCCGCCCCAAATACACTCCACCCACGATTTTTCCCGCCTTGTAGAGACTGGAGAGCTTGTTTTCCAAAATCCGGGCACGAAGCATGGAATGAAATACCGACCGCAGGAAATCGCGGTTCGTCGCCAATCCATCGGGGTTCGTTGTCATGTCCAAGTGTGGCACGGGGCGGGATTAAAGAGCGTGAGGAAGCAACCTGCAACCGGATTCCCGCCAGATTGGAGAAACTCGGGAAAGGCTTCCTCCCGCTCCCTCCAAGCCGGTAACTCCCTTGCCTCACTGGACCGTAACGGAACGGCTACCATCTCCTTTTTCGAAATTCGCCCCAAGGTCGCCACCACCGCAATATCGAAGGCCTCTCCCCGCTGATCACTTTACCGAATCTTAACAATTCCTTCCGGAACCTGATGTGATTCTCAGGGTTGGATAGCGTGAACCTGGCGGTAACGGACCCTCCGCGAAGCCGGCAATTCAAATTCAAACAATTAGCGTATCATGAAAACCTGCATTTACACATTCAGCGTGCTGGCGATTGCCGCATCCATTTCTTTCGCTCAGGACGGCCCAAAAGGCCCCAAGGGACCAGGTGGACCCAAAGGACCACGGCCGAATCCGGAGGAGATCTTCAAGAAGCTGGATGCTGACTCCAGTGGATCGATCAGTCTTGAAGAATTCAAGGCGGCCCCGCGTGCCCAGAAGGATCCTGACAAGGCCGACGCGATTTTTAAAAAAATCGATAAGGATGCCAACGGAGAGCTGAGCGCCGACGAGTTCAAGTCCCACCGCCCGCCACACGGCCCCGGCAAGGGAAAAGGGAGGGGCAAGGGAAAAGGTGCTCCTCCTGCGCCACCAGCCGAATAACCAGCTGAATTGAGATTCAGCATCCATCCGCAACCGGTTCGTCCGGTTGCGGATTTTTTGTCCTATCCAATGCTTTGATGCAACTGCGCAGCGTCTTCGGCCATTTTGACTGCTTGCCAGGATATCTCCATCATTTCCGCGTTGGCATCGGTAAGATCCACTCCCTGCGAGCGAAGATGATTTTCCATGGCGGCGAATCGTTGCTCGAACTTGGCGTTCGCCGCTGCCATGAGGACTTCCGGATCCAGTTTGCGGAAGCGGGCCAGGTTGACGACCGAAAAGAGAAGATCCCCCAGTTCCTCCTCAATTTCGCGAGGTGATCCATCACTCATCGCGCTCTCCAGTTCGCCGATTTCCTCGCGGATTTTTTCAAGCACGCCGCTTTCATCCGGCCAGTCGAAGCCGACTTTGGACGCCTTCTTCTGGAGTTTCGCCGCACGGAGCAAGGCCGGCAGTCCTTTGCCGATCCCGTGGAGATAGGGTTTTTCCTGATCACCCTTTTCAGCCCGCTTGATTTCATCCCATTGCTTGAGCACCGCATCGGAGGTGGAAGCTTCACTCTGAGCGAAAACATGGGGGTGACGTCGGACCAGTTTGTCACTGATGCCGCGAGCCACATCATCGAGGTTGAATCGCCCGGCTTCTTCCGCAAGTTCGCTGTGGAAGATGACCTGGAGAAGCAGATCGCCCAATTCCTCTTTCAAATGGTTGTGATCACCACGCTGGATGGTATCGACCGTCTCGTAGGCCTCTTCTATCAAGTTGGTCACAAGCGATTCGTGCGTCTGTTCCGCATCCCATGGGCAGCCGCCGGGCGCGCGCAGCCGATGCATGATGGCTCGCAAGCGGGCAAGCTGTTTTCCGGGGTCCGGAGAGTCGATCATTTCGGAGTCAGTCATCGTCATCAGGCGTGGTTGGGTTGATTGACAGTCATCGTTGCTGACGTTCGGAAGCTTTGATCAGCACGTCGCGTTCGGCTTGAGTGAGGCTGTGCGTGCCCTCGCGGGAAATTTTTTCCAAAATGCGATCCACTTCCGACGCCTCGTCGAGATGCGCCTCGGATCGTGGGCGGAGTTTCGCCTCCGAGCGCCGCCGGAATGCGGCGGGTCGAATGATGTTGACCTCTTCGTCCGCGCCAAGAAGGCGGGGATACCTCATGAGGAGGAAACCAACGATCGCACCACCCAGATGTCCGGCCTCGCCCCCGGCGTTGCTGCCGATGCTCAGCAGGATGACGACCACGGAGATCCCGATCAGGCCGATGGCGAGTTGTCGCATGGTCAGTTCGATCGGCGGGAAGAGCAAACGCACCCGGAGTTCCGGGGCTATGAATGCCACGCCCATGAGGATTCCATAGATGCCGGCCGAGGCCCCAACGAGATAGGAGTCATAACCACCCGGGATGATGTTGAGCACACTCAGAATCGAGAAGAAAGCGGCTCCGCCTATTCCGCAGAGCAAATAATAGATCAGGAATTTCTTGGCACCCCACCAACGTTCCAACCAAGGCCCGAAGAAATAAATTCCAAGGCAATTGAAAATGATATGCAGGAGGTTTCCATGAATGAATTGAAAGGTAACAAACTCCCAAACCTTGAATTCAAGAATCGATGTCTGAATGGTGAATGCCCCCCAACGGAGGAGGGGAGGGGCGTCCAATCCGTCCAGCTTCAGGCCCATCGCCAGGGGCAGGAGCATATAATCCAGAACGAAAATCCCCAGATTCAGGATGAGCAGGACCTTAACGACGGGAGTCATCCCGGGCATGAAAATGCTGACGTTTCTTGGCATGCTGCGGTGATAGTCACGGTCGGAAAGTCCCATTCGCCCTGTGACTACCACAGCCCGAACGGCCCCGCAAGGGCAGTCCCGTGTTGGAACCGTCAACCGATTTCGCCGGTTGACTGGCGTCTGTCGGTGGAGTGGGCCTGATTGATCGAAAAAACGCCCCATGTTCAGCCATATCCGAAGTCGTTGGACTCCCGTTTGCAGAACGTTGGCCTAACAAATGCAAAAAGATGGTTCGGAATTGCGTAAGGTTTCAACATGGGAGTCATGTTGCATCGGTCTTTTATAGAGACGCCGCCGCGTTCATTGCGTTGCTTGCTAGGCACGGTGCTTGCGGTCGCCCTGTCGCCTGGATTGATTGTTGCGCAGGTTCCTTATCTTTCCTCCGCAGGGGAAAAGATGCTTTTCGAGTCGGCCGGGGCCTCCCGTGTCGTGGAGAAGGTGCGCACGGAATCCGAAGGGACGGTGACCAAAGTGTTCGTGAGGGTAGGGGATTCTGTTGTCAAAGGGCAGGTGCTCGGCCATTTCGAGTTGGATGCGGCAGAGCACAAACTCAATCTCGCCCGCCACGTTTTGGAATCCCGCGCGGGCTTGGACGCGGCTCAAGCGCAGGCGGACTCGTGGACCATTACCCGCGAAGAAACGGAGTTGCAGGTAAGGAAGCGCATGCTTGAGGAATCCCGCTTGGAATGGGCAGTCGCCATGGAACGAATGTATCGGGCAAATTTCGAACAAAAACACGAAGATGAAAAAGCGCAAAAGCTGGAATACGATTTTTGCAGGGATCAATTCGAAAAACGCCACTTCCGGGCCCCTGTGGACGGAGTCGTGACCGAGGTGATGGCTGAAGTGGGAAAGCGTTTGGGGATCGCCACCCATGTTTTCACCATCAGCAATGAAAATGCCTACGCCCTGCCCTTGATCGTGCCGGACGCCGTGGCGACGGCTGCGGTTTCGGAGAAAGTTCTGCCTGTGCGGGCCGCAGATGGAAAATCGGTGGGCAAAGCCAAAGTGGATAGCGTTTCGGATGACCCTCGATCCAATGGTTCGAAAATTCTCAAGTTGCTCATCAAGGCGGCTGATTTCCCGATTGCCACACGTAACAAGTTGATGGGCATGAAGTTCGATGTGTTGTTGCCACCCGTTGCCTTGGAGGACGGTCCTTGAGTTTTGAGAAATTACTGAATCCGAATGAAAAATTCAGGGCCTTGGCGGCGTTCTATCAATGTCAGTTAAATGACTTCTGGGCGGCCACCGCTCCGCGTCTTCCATGTCGCGGCTCGGAGCGACGGCGGCCCGAACATTTTCTCTTAGTCGCATCTAACAAATGTTGGGAGAAACGGCTGATTGCAGCCAGGCTGCGGCTTTGCTGCCTGCCCGCGTGCCGGTAGCAAAGCACCCTTGCATGAGATACCCACCCGTCGGAGCATCCCAATCAATCATCTCGCCGGCCAGGAAAATACCCGGGTGGCTATGCAACATCAGGCGATCATCCAAAGCGCTCCATGCGACGCCGCCTGCGGAGGAGATGGCTTCTGCAATTGGACGCGGTCCTCGCAGTGGGATGACACATTGTTTAACGGCATCGGCGAGTGAACTTGCATCCGTGCATGGGGTGGACTCAAGGATCGAAGCTGCCGCATCGCTGAGTTTCCATCTCACCTTGGCTTCTTCGAGGAAACCGCGTTTCACCGATTCCATTTTTGCAATCAATTGTTCACGGGTGAAAGTGGGCTTGAAATCGATGGTGATGGCTGGGTTCTTCATTTGTCTGAGCGCCGGTCCGAGTTGATAGATCACGCCCCCTTCCAGCCCGTATCGGGTGAGCATCAATTCTCCTTTCGCCACCATCCCCCCGGCAGTTGCAACGACGTTTTTCAAGGGGTGCCCTTCGGATTTCAACAGGACGTGGGGCTCCCATTCATGCTCCCACCCACAATTCGATGGCATCAAGGGATGGATTGGCAAACCGATGGATCCGAGCCATTGCAGCCAGCTTCCGTCCGAGCCGGTGCCCGGCCAGGAAGCCCCGCCCAGCGCGAGCACTACTGCTTTGGCTTCTGCCGTGTTGCCGTTTTCAAACTCGATCCGGTGCGGAGAGCCGGGATGGATGGCAGAGACCCGATGGTTCATCTCCAACCGGACCCCGAGGGTCTTGAGGCGGGCAATCCAGCGTCTGAGCAATGGAGCGGCCTTCAGGGCCTTGGGGTAAACCCTGCCGCTGCTTGCCTCGAAAGTCTCGACTCCCAAATCCGCCGCCCACTTCCGGAGTGCGGCAGGCCCGAATTCGGACAGAAGTGAGCCCCAAAGCCCTTCCGGCAGGTCAGTTCCCATGTATCTTCGTGCAAAATCATCCATGGGCTCGCCGTGTGTCAGGTTTAGCCCGCCCTTTCCAGCGACGAGAAATTTCCGTCCCACTGAGGGCTTTCCGTCATAAATTACCACCCTCGCACTGGCACTCGCGGCGGTTTCCGCAGCCCGCAACCCCGCAGGGCCGCCGCCGATGACAGCAATTTGAGACAGGTGGTGCATGGGAAAGTCGTGGCGAAACTAGCGGACCCCATGCGTGGGTCAACTGTGGGGTTGAAGCATCAGGAACACTTGGCCCAATCGCATTGCTGCCAATGCACCGGGCGGGTTGACACAAACGGCGGAGGCAAGCATTCTCCGGGCCGCTGCCTGCCCCTAAATCTCTCATGATCTTCAAAAGTCTCTGTCGCCACGCCGGAATCGGTGCGAATTCCTATTTGCTCGAAACCGCATCCGCCCGCGTGGTTCTCGATGCCGGAATGCATCCCAAACACGAGGGATATGAAGCGGTGCCGCATTTTGATTTTCTGCGTGAGGGGTCCGTGGATTCGATTGTCATCACCCACTCTCATCTTGACCACGTCGGCACCTTGCCCGTGTTTCTGGAGGATCAGCCGCAAGCCAAGGTCTTCCTCAGTCCTGAGACTGCAGAGCTTGCGTCGGCTCTTCTGCATAACTCCGTCAATGTGATGCAGGCCAAGCGCCTCGAACATGGCATCAGTGAGTATCCGCTTTTCGAACACCGGGATCTGGATGAAATCACGGAGGGCTTCGAAGTCCGCGCCATCGAGCGTCCCTTCGACCTCGATGAACAAGGGACCATGCGGGCGACCTTCCATGATGCCGGCCACATTCTTGGCTCCGTCGGGGTCACGATCCACGCGGAAGGAAAACGCGTGATGTATACTGGCGATGTGAATTTCGAACACAGCACCTTGCAGAAAGGGGCCTTGTTTCCCGAGGAGACCGTGGATGCGCTGATCGTTGAAACCACCCGCGGCGAGCAGGCCCGCACGCCGGGATACAGCCGGACGAATGAGGAAAACGACTTAGCGGATGCGATCGCAAAGGTGATCTCACGCAAGGGATCCGTGCTCATCCCGGTCTTCGCCATGGGCAAGACCCAGGAGGTGCTTGGCATGCTGCATCGATTCAAAACCGAAGGACTCATCCCAAAGCACACCCCGGTTTATATTGGCGGCTTGAGTACGAAGATGACTCATATCTACGACCGCTTCAGTGATAGCTCGCGTCGTCACTTGCCAGGCTTTCGCTTTCTCAAGGATATGGAAATCGAGGGCGGCAACAAGAAGCGCAAGGGGCCCATCCCGTTTTCCGCCGGTTGCATCTATGCCTTGTCCAGCGGCATGATGTCCGAAAAGACCGTCTCTAACATCTTCGCCCGACAAGGGATTCTTGAGAATGAGAAACACGGGTTGTTTTTCGTCGGCTACGCGGATCCCGAAACGCCGGGAGGAAAGATCCGGATGGCCAAAAAGGGCGACAGCATCGAACTCGATCCCGGCCAACCCACCGTGAAACTCAATTGCGAGATGAGGGTGTTCGATTTCAGTGGTCACTCGACCCGCGATGACATCGCCGACTACATCGTCAAGGTCAGCCCGAAGAAGGTTTTTCTCGTCCATGGCGACGACGGGGCGGTGGAATGGTTCCGCGGCGAGATCAACCGGCGTCTCCCGCAGACAGAGGTGATTGTTCCCTTGCCGGGTGACGAGCATCTGATCTAACATTTTTCATCGAAATACCTCACGACAAACATGAAAACGCGACCTCTTGGCAACACGGGCATTGATCTCCCCATCCTTTCATTCGGCGCATCTTCCTTGGGAGCCGAGTTCCGTTCCATCACACTGGACGAAGCCATGTCCTCGACGCGCACCGCCATCGATCTCGGCATGAACTTCATCGACACCTCGCCCTTCTACGGCCGGGGCATGTCGGAGGTGATGCTGGGAATGGGCCTCAAGGGCATTTCTCGGGACAAGTATCTGCTCGGCACCAAGTTGGGCCGCTACTCGGGAACCCACTTCGATTTCTCTGCAAAACGGGTGGACGAGTCCGTGCATGTTTCCCTCCATCGCCTTGGCACGGATTACCTCGATGTGTTGTTGTTACACGATGTCGAGTTTGTGCCGCTTCCCCAAATATGGGAAGAGACGATTCCCGCCGTGCTCAAACTCAAGGAACAGGGAAAAGTGCGCGCCATTGGCTTTTCCTGCTATCCGCTCAAGACCTTCCATACTGTGCTCGATCATGTGGAAGATCAAATCGACTGCGTGCTTTCCTACAACCGCTACACCCTGCAAAATACGTCGTTCGCCGAGGATCTGATGCCAAGATTGGAGGCCAAGGGCATCGGCGCGATGAGTGCGGGACCGTTTTCCGCCCGCCTTCTGACGAATGCCGAGTTGCCCGATTGGCTCAAGGAACCGGAGGATGTGAAAGCCGCCGCCCGGGCCGCCGCCAAACATTGCGCGGATCGCGGCGTGGATATCGCGCAACTCGCTCTCCAGTTCGCTTGCGAAAATCCCGGCATCGCCACCACCATCGCCGGATCCGCCAATCCAGTGAACATTCGCAAATGGGCCGAGTGGCTCGAGCAACCGATAAACCGCACTTTGCTCGCAGAGGTGATCGAGATCTTCGCGCCGGTGAAAAACATCGGTCATGTCGAAGGGCTTCCTGAAAACAACTGAACCGCCATTTTCATCATGCAAGCCATCCAGTTTACTTCACCGAAGGAGATCAACATTGTCGATCTCCCGGAGCCATCGGTGCCCGGCCCCGGAGAGGCATTGGTGAGAACGCACCGCATGGGCATTTGCGGCACCGACCTTGCCTGTTATCTCGGGAAATTTCCCTTTTTTGCCTATCCACGCACTCCCGGTCACGAACTCGGGTTGGAAGTGGTGGCCGTGGCAGATGATGTGACAAATGTGAAACCCGGCGACAAATGTTCGCTGGAGCCCTATGTGAACAATCCGGACAGCGCCACCTCCCGCAAAGGGGCTCTCAACTGCTGCCCCGGTGTGCAGGTCATCGGTGTCCACAACAACGGCGGACTGCGCAAAGGCGTGTTCGCCGTGCCAGCCCGCAAGCTGCATCCGGGCAATGACTTGTCTTACGATCAGCTTGCCTTGGTGGAAACCCTTGCCATCGGATACCATGCCGTGCAGCGGGGGAATCCCCAACCCGGTGAGACCGTGCTGGTAATCGGCGCGGGGCCCATCGGTTTGGCTTGCTTGGAATTCCTCAAGTTGATGGATGTAAAAACCATCGTGATGGACATGGTTCCAAGCCGTCTTGAATTCTGCAAACAACACCTCGGCATCCAGCATGCCGTGGCTTTCCAGCCGGATGGGTCTCATCTCAAGGAACTCGAATCCCTCACCAGTGGCGAACTTGCCGATTTGATCATTGATGCCACTGGCAGCCCGAAATCCATGTCCACCTGTTTTGATTACGCCGCATTTACCGGGCGCGTTGTTTATGTGGGCATCACCACTTCGGATCTCACCTTTCCTCACGCGCCGGTTTTCCATCGGCGCGAACTGACCTTGCTGGCTTCCCGCAATGCGATGCCCGCGGACTTTGACAAAATCATCGGCCTGATCCGCGAAGGAAAAATCAACACCAACCTCTGGATTACCCATCGAATCAGCTTCGACGATGTGCCTTCGCAGTTTGAGAAATTCACAGACCCCGCGCTTGGTGCGATCAAGGCGATCATCGAGGTGGCTTGATGATACAAATGGATCTGTTCGCGGGAATCTGTGAGCGAATGGACACGACAGCCCTTCGAAAAAGCGAAGATTATCTCTACGGAAGCGCACTCTCGATTCCCTCAAGGCTGACTCCCAGCGTGCGTTTTGAAATGAGATCGAGTGACTCGCGAGGTCCTACAAAGTGCACGGTTGTTTGCGTGTGGGCATGGGATTTTCCCGGTGCGAGGAACAAGGCCGGACTGGATGTTTCCAGTTCGTAAAACGGGCCTAGTGGTTTTGCGCCCGGCTCCGGTGGACCGTCGTTGTAGGAGTTGATTTCATCGCCGCCAAAGGGATCGACGTCGTCCCTCCATTGGGAATCCACGAACGGCCATGCTGCGGATTCCGAGTTCTCGGTGCGACCGATCTTGACCAAGGTCAGAGTGCCGCTGTCCTTCTGCCAACTTCCCGCGATTCCCTTGGACCGTTTGGGAGTGAGGCCCAGTTTGCCTCTTTCGGTTCCGTCACCTTTGAAGAAGAGCGTGTTTTTTGTGAATCGGATCCGTGAATCCGGAATTTTTCCAAAGTATTCGGTGTTGGCGATGGGTCCCAAGGTTTCAGTAGGCCCTTCTTGAAATGGAATGACGATGGTGGTCCCAGGCGTGGGTTTGAACATGCCGAGTAACCAAATGGAGGGGGCTCCGGTGGTTTTGTTCCATGCAAAGTCGCCGGAATTGGTGACGGTATTGCGGGTGGTATAGGCCACTCCGGCCACGCCATTGGGCAATTCTCCGCCACCATGGGATGCTAGGTCCCCTTGGGCGGCGAGGGTGATTGAGCGCTTGATCTTCATGTCGAACAGCGTGCCGGCTCGATTGGGAAGCTGGATGTGCCGGGAAAACTCCACCTCGGTGGCCGTCGGAGTTTTGCTCGTCTCGAATGCCTCGGTATCAATGGCCGCCGGAGTTTTCCAGTTGCTGAATGCTTGTTCGACTTTTGGTGCGAAGAACAATGAAAATCGCCCGCCTTCCGGGCCGAACCAAAGCCTTTCCTCACCTCCGAAAACATGGATATGGCTTTCAAGGCCGGTGCGTTCGGACGGGGGCTGGATTCCCTTGGCAATCACTTCGGGATTGATCCAACCAAACCCTTTCCCCTCGGAACCCGCTGCGGACGAGGTCATCACACGCCCCTGATAGGCCGGGGCGATCGCCACTCTCGCCGGTCCGGAAACGAGTTCGATGACCGGTGTGTGCTTGCGCAGGAATGCGACGTCTTCCTGATAGGTTTGCGATGCGAATGCGGCACTGCTTGCAGAAACGAGGGCGGCGGACATGACGTTGATTTTGGATGGCATGATTCAGGATGGGTTGGGTTTGGTGTGAGTGGTGCGAAGTGCGTGCGCTGAGTCCCGGAATGCACCGGGGCGGGTTCCTACGTGGGCGAGAAACGCCTCGGAAAAGGCATGGGTTGTGGCATAACCGACCTCGCGGGAAATGTCATCCATCTTGCGATGGCCCGCCAGCAGGAGCTCCATCGCCCGGTCCATCCGCATGCGCGTGACCAGGCCCATCGGGCCGATTCCGTAGAGGCTGGCACATAAGCGGTGGAGTTCGCGGGAGGAGCAGCCGGCGGCAGCGGCCAGTCGCTCGACGTTCCATGGCTCGCCGGGATTCCTGAGAATGCGCGCCCATAGCTTTTCAAGTCGTTTCAGCGCGGGTTGCTCCTTTGGGCGAGGGCCGAACACGGAGAGCTCACGTTCGAGCAACACCGCGAGAATCTCGGCATAGTGAAGCGCGTTAGGTCCAGCGCCGAAATCGTTTGATGTGCATTCGGCGATGCAATGTTCTAGCAACCATTCCATTTCCGCCGCACGCGGGGCCTTGCAGATGATAGGCCCAGCGCTGGACAGATGTTGCCAACGCGGCTGACGGTGAAAATGAAACCAAAGACCCCGGGCGGTCCGGGTGTGGAGGCGCACCCAATGAGGTCGAAGCGCCGGGCACAGGACCATGGATCCTTTTTCCAGAACATGGGTTTCAACTCCCCAATCCACTTCAACAGCCCCATGGGTCACCATCCAGACAAGGTGGGTGCTTGAGCAGGGCGTGCCCGCAGCGAAGCGTTCCTTCAGGCGATCCTGACCGCATCCCTTGATGCCCATGGCATGGAGCGGACGCAACGCCGCATGCTCTTGCGGGATCTGCACGCAGCGGCTTGCGCAGCCCCAATCGAGCCACGCCGCATCCTTCGGCACGGGTGGACTCGGACTTGAAAGCAATCGCGACATGGTTTGGCTTCGCCTCAACCATGAGGACCCGGCATGCCGTGGGTCAAGCCACCTTGTTGGCAGTTTGGCGTATCGATTTGGCGGGATGCCGAATCATTGGCTGGAAAGTTCTTCCAACGGCGGAACGTTGGGTGAATTCTCCTGAACGTCCAACCCAATCCCTCCATGTCAGATCCCATTGAACGCCGCCGATTCCTGAAACTCAGCACCGGCACGGCGATCGCCGGTTTCGGAATCGGAACCCATCGCAGCGCATTGGCCGCCGATTCCATCGGTGACATCTATCAACGGACCATTCCAGCACGCAAGGAATTGAATGCCGCATGGGCCGCATCCCTTGCAAAACGCGGAGGCGCGATGGACGCGGGCATCGCCAGCAAAGAAAAGACACACCTCCATCATATCGGCATGACCGTCGGAGGAATCGGCTGCGGGACGGTATATCTAACAGGAGACGGCAGATTGTGGGTTTGGGATATCTTCCACCAACCTCATGAAGGCGTTGTCGCCAATCAGGTGGATGTGCCGGCAGGGTTGCGGAACATCAGTGGAGCGGGAAAAAAGGTTCGCGAACGGGATGGCTCGAACTATGTCAGCCCACCGAGCCCTGCAACCCATCCGAATCCGTTTCAACAAGGGTTCACGCTTTATCTGGAAGGAGAGGGTAAACCTCGGCCGATGGATTCAACGGGTTGGAAAGAAGTTTCATTCACGGGTCGATGGCCCTTGGGGATCGTGGAGTTTTCCGATGAAGACTCTCCGGTATCCTGTCGCCTGGAGGCATGGACACCCTTCATTCCGCTTGAAACGGCGGATTCCTCGCTGCCTGTGACGGTGATGGAATACACGCTGCAAAACCGGTCGGCTTCCATGGTTCGCGGCAAGATGGAAGGCTTGTGGGAAAACCCGGTGGGGGTATTTACCCGTCGTCGCACCAAGGTCGATCTGGAGTCGAAGCGGACGAAAAACGATCAGCTCACTCTCCTGCTTCACCGCGCGGCGGAAGCAAAGTCTCCGGACCCTGCACCAAGGCCTGATATCGTTTTTGAAGACTTTGAAAAACAGAGTTATGGATCATGGAAAGTCGATGGGACGGCAATGGGGAAACAACCGATGCGCGTGGATCAAATCCCGGCCTATCAGGGCAAGACCAACGCGCAGGGAAAGGGATTGCTCAACTCTCACGCCAGCGCACCGGGTGCTTCGATCGAGGAAAAAGACAATGCTAAGGGAAGTCTGGAATCCCCTGAGTTCGAAGTTTGCCGCCATTACATCCGTCTCCTGTTAGGTGGAGGTGCGAAGGCCGGTGAAGTCGGTGTGGAAGTCTTGGTGGATGGCAGCATCGTGGCCTCGGCCACCGGCGCGGGCAATAACCGCATGCGCGAGGTATCGTTGGAATTGAAGGCCTTTGAAGGGCGCAAAGCACGCATTCGCATTGTTGATCGCGCCGGTGGCGCATGGGGGAATGTTGGAGTTGACCATATTGTCTTTTCGGACATGCCTGCGGCGGGAAATGACTTCACCAAGTCCGCCGATTTCGGAACTGCAGCCCTTGCGTTGCTTGATCGCAAAGCGGACGACGATGACCAAGCGGATCGCTTGTCAACCCACTTCGAGATTCCACCGGGTGAGTCATTGGTGATCCGCTTCCTGCTGACATGGCATTTTCCAAACATGGCTCGCCTGCCCGGAATTAGCGAGACACGGCCGCAGTATAGTGTGCGCTTTCCGGATGCCGCCGCCGTCGCCACCGATGTTGCGAAACGCATGGCGACGCTCCGTGATGGGACCATGGCCTGGGTCAGGACATGGAATGACTCCACGCTGCCACAATGGTTGCTCGACCGTTCCATTCTCACCACCAACACCCTGCAAACCAGCAATTGTCATGTTCTCGCGAATGGCCGCTTCTGGGCCTGGGAAGGAATCGGATGTTGTGCGGGGACCTGCGCCCATGTCTGGCATTACGCCCAGGGAGTCGCCCGCTTGTTTCCCGACCTAGAGCGAAACCTCCGGGAGGTGACCGACTTCGGTGTGGCGATCAGGCCCGATGGAAGCATTCGCTTCCGGGCAGAAGCGAACAACATGGAGGCGATCGATTCCCAGACCGGAATCGTAATCAGAACCTGGCGGGAACACCTTGTCTCGGCAGATGATGGATTCCTCAAGCGGGTCTGGCCCGCCGCGAAACGCTCATTGGAGTGGCTGATCCGATTCGACGAAAACGGCCGCGGCGGACTCGATGGATTGCTCGATGGCAAGCAACACAACACGCTTGATGCGGAGTGGTATGGAAAAGTCCATTGCCTTTGCTCACTCTATCTCGCCGCGCTGCGCGCGGGGGAGGAAATGGCAAGGGTCATGCAGGATGCTGCTTTTGCCTCGACATGCAGTGGAATCCACAAGGACGGTGCGATCAAGATCGCATCATTGTTCAACGGTGAATTTTACATTCAAGAGGAGGATCCCGCCCACTCCAAAGCGATCGGGGTGGGCGCAGGCTGCTATATCGATCAGGTCATCGGACAATGGTGGGCTCACCAGACCGGACTCGGAAGAATTTATGATGAACAAGCCATCCGAAGCGCGCTCCATGCGCTCTGGAAATATAACTTTGTCCCGGAGGTGGGAGGTTTCCGCAAAGTGTTCACCCAGGGTCGCTTCTATGCCATGCCCGGAGAGGCAGGGCTCATCATGTGCACCTGGCCAAAGGGGGGGCTCAGGGATGATTTCAAAAAGCATTGGCAATATGCCTATTTCAACGAATGCATGAGCGGGTTCGAGTGGCAGGCAGCCGCCCACATGGTTCAGGAGGGATCTCCTATCGAAAACGAGGATGCCGACCAAGCTGCAGTTCTGTTGGATGATGCGTCGGATTCCCGCTCTCTCACCATGCGTGGTCTTGCTATCGGCCGGGCTGTCCATGACCGATATGCGCCATCGCGGCGGAATCCCTACAATGAAATCGAATGTTCCGACCACTATGCCCGGGCGAACGCGAGCTATTCATTGTTTCTCGCTGCATGCGGCTTCTCCTACAACGGTCCGGCAGGACAGATTGGTTTCGCGCCGAAAATCAACCCGCGGAGTTTCCGCAGCGCCTTCACGACCGCCGGGGGATGGGGGAGTTTTGAGCAAAAACAAGACGGCAACAAGGCATGGAGTTCGTCGTTAGAGCTTGCTCACGGCCACCTTGAAATCAAGGCTCTGGATCTGCCATGGATTGCATCCCATGCGAAAGTCACGCTCGCAGGAAGACCTGTCGATTTCAAGAAGACCAAGACCGGAATCCGTTTTGATTCTCCGGTCCAACTATCCAAACTCGGTGGCAAACTGGTGATCGAGCAATCGTAAGCCAATCTTGTTTTGTCCTCATTTGTTTCATGTCTGGTTGAAGGAACGCTATCCGCATGCGGTGATCAATGTGATGGTTACTGCCATTGGTGGGGAAGACAGCGTCTCAGGGGCGGCCCGCTTTGAGCGGGATTTACTTCCGCAAACTGAACCGCAGATAAAGGAATCCAAGAATGCCTGAGATCAGCGATCCTGTTAGAATGCCAGCCTTGGCATAACTCAGGTTTTCAGACAGTCCGAAAGCGAGATCCGCGATGAAGAGGGACATGGTAAATCCGATACCCGCAAGCAAACTCATGCCGAAGACCTTCGCCCAGCTCAGTCCCTCCGGCAGGATCGCCAATCCTGACTTCACCGCGAGCCAGGCAAAACCAAAAATGCCGATGGGTTTTCCCAAAACGAGCCCGGTGATGATGCCCATCGAAGCGGGCTTTGCCAGCGCTTCGATGAAGGATCCCGAAACCACCACACCTGCATTGGCAAGGGCAAAGATCGGCATGATCACAAAGGCAACCCAGGGATGCAGGTTGTGTTCCCATCGATCGCCGATCGATTCGGTTTCATGTTCAAGTTTCCGGGTTGGCAGGGCGAAGGCCATGAGGACGCCTGCAATGGTGGCATGCACGCCGCTCTTGAGCATGCAGACCCAGGCGATGATGCCAAGGAGTCCGAAGACCACCACGTGCCTCCCCCCAATGCGTCCAAAGAACCATGCGAGGGCGATTAGAGAGAGCGACGCGGCCAGGAGGGGCAGTTTGATAGTGGCTGTGTAAAATACGGCAATCACCACGACGGCGGCCAGGTCATCTACGATCGCTACGGCGGTGAGCAGGACTTTCAAGGCCAGAGGAACTCGCTTGCCCAACATGGCGAGAACTCCCAGTGAAAAGGCGATGTCGGTCGCCATCGGAACTCCCCATCCAGCTTGTGATGGGAGGCCACGATTGAAATATGTGTAGATCAGTGCCGGAATCAGGCAGCCTCCGAGAGCGGCTGCCGCAGGGAGTGCCGCCTTTCGCAGGGAGTTGAGTTCACCGATCATCAGCTCTCGTTTGATTTCCAGTCCCACGACGAGGAAGAAAACCGCCATCAATCCATCGTTGATCCAGAGAACGAGAGGTTTTGACAGCAATGCGGATCCATAACCAACGGTGAACTTGGTCGTGAACAATGTTTCATACATCACTCCCCACGAGGAGTTAGCCCAAACAATGGCAATGATGGCAAAAGCCATGAGAAGCATGCCGGATGCGGTTTCCAGCTTGAGAAACTCAGTCAGCGGGTGAACGGCGCGTGAAAGCGGAGTGGAGCTGGAGCGGGGCGAGTGATGATGTGTCATGCGGAAAAAGGGTGCGGGATTAGAGCTACTCCTGCGCGTTAGGAATGGCCAAAATTCAGCTGACCCTTGCATGGCAGCAAGGAAAGACAAATGGAATTCCCCCCGAATATTCCATTAGGCACGGTATGGAGCTCACTGCTTTGGATTTGCCGGTTCTTTTCCGAGCAAAGCCGCAAGATCCATCAATAACTTTTCTCCCAAAGTGGACTCGGCGCGATCCTGGATGACTTCCTTCGCCAAAGCGGGATGGTCGGTGATCAATCCATCCACGCCACGACCCAACATCCGTGACATATCAATCGGTTGGTTGACCGTCCACACAAACACCTCCATGCCACGCTTGTCCGCCTCACGGATGAGCTTTCGTGATGTGGTTCGTGCGTTCATGCCCAGGAAATCCAGTTGCAGGCGGGTCACATCACCGAGGGCGATGCTCGACAGGAGTCCGACTTTCCATTCGGGTCTCAATCGATGGAGTTTACGAATGCCCTCATGGCTGAGGGACATGATCATCACTTGATGTTCCATGCCAGCGGACTCGACAAGTTCCACCACGCGTTCTTCGAGTCGCTGACTGTGACCATAATATTTCAGCTCGATCAGGACGCCCGCACGTCCCTTGCAGAGAGCGAGAACATCTGTTAGAAGCGGCGTTCGTTGATCGGAAAACTGCGCTGCCTTCCACGACCCCACATCGATGGAGGCAATCTCCGCATCGCGCATTTCCCAAATGGGTTTGGCCGGACCACCCATGCGTTTGAAGTCGCTGTCGTGGAAGACCCAGACACTTCCATCGGCGCTTTCCTGCACGTCGATTTCCACCCAGTGCGCTCCCGCATCCAGGGCAGTTTCCACTGCAGCGAGGGTGTTTTCCGGTGCTTCGGCTGAGGCACCCCGATGCGCGATGATGAGTGCGGACTTTTCGTGATCCAATTGATCCACCCAAGTGGCGGATAGATAGACGGTGAATGTGGCTAGCGCGAGTGCGGCGATCACGGCAGTGCGAAAGCTCACGGGCAAGGGGCGGCGCGAGCTTTCAGGTAACGATTCGGAATCATCCAGAGAGGAGTTCTGATAGAGGCGCATGTTCTGAATGGCCAACAGTGACATCGCGGTGAAAGCAGTGATCCAACTGGTGCTCATGGAGAGTGCCAGACAGATCCCGAGGACCACTACCAGCCAATCGAGCCGGGTGGCGAGGTGATCGCTTGCCCAGAGCGCAATGGCGGACCAGGGAAGATTGAGCGCGGAACTGACCACGGGAGTGATCACAGCCCATGCGATGAAGCCGGCAAAGAGTTCTTTGCGTTCGCCATCCGCCGCCTCCCTGCTGAGTCGCAGGGCTTGATCCGGATGTTCCCTGCGGAAAATGACCAGCGGAAGGGCGTGCACCCAGTTGGTGGACAATCGTGCAACAACGAGCAAGTGACCGCACATCACCAAGGCGGCGAGTACCAATGCCCAGAGAAATGCTGGTGGTTTCTCGGCAAGGTAGAAATTGATATCATGTTCCCCGAGGAGAAAATGATGGATCGCACACAAAAGGGCGGCGAATGGAGCGGTCCAAAGCACGAGATATACAATAAAACGCAGGGACAATCTAAGCATTCCCGGCAACGCTGGTAACAGGATGGGGGGAATGCCGATGCCGTGACAATGGCCTGATTTCAACAGGGAACGGGCTGGGATCAACAAGGTGGCATAACCTAACAACTGGAGGCTGATCACCAGAGTTCCGATGATGAGTCCAGCCGCCATGCCACCCGGGCTGAAGAGGTAGTGTGCGATGTCGGTATCGCTGATTGCAGCTTCGCCCGAGAGAAAAACCGCCCCCTGGATGGCAAGCGCCGCGAGAGGGGCCGAAATGGCGCTGGAGATCAGTGCGAAACCAAGATGGACCGCCGCCAGAGTCCGCCAACCTTGGCGGAACGCCTGAAAGACTGCCCGATGGGGAAGCAAGGTCATGAGTTCGGAGTCGGCATGATTCTGGCGGGATTCCGGTATCAAATTGGAAATCAGAAGGTTTTCCTCAGATGGGACGGCAGGATGTTGAGTTGCTCCCGGTATTTGGCAATGGTCCGGCGCGCCACCTTGATCCCTTGCTCCGCGAGCGCTTTCATGAGCGACTCGTCCGATAGCGGCTTGGATGGATTCTCTGCGGCTACCAGTTGTTGGATCGCCTCGCGCACGCCTGCATTGGAGACTTCCTCGCCATCCTGGGTCTGATAGCCCGTCGCAAAGAATGCCCGCATTTCCATCAGGCCTTGGGGAGTTAACACATATTTCCCGGCCACGGCGCGCGATACGGTGGTGGCATGCATCCCGAGCACGTCGGCGATCTCGTTCATGGTCAGCGGCCTCAGGAAACGGGGGCCTTTGCGGAAGAATTCCTGTTGGCGGTCGATGAGTTGATGGGCGATGGCAAGGATGGTTTCCTGACGCAGCGAGATGGAGCGGATGAGGCTCCGGCCATCGCGGATCTGGTCGCGCAGGAACTGCCGGGCCTTGGCGTCCACTCCGTTTTTGCCGATCATGTCTTTGTAGAAATCATTGATCCGCAAGTTCGGCAGATGCTCGCCGGTGAGCTTGGCTTCGAGGGCTCCGTCGTCATTGCGGGAAATGACGACATCAGGGAGGATGTAAGGATTTCCCGTGGGATCGAAGTCACCACCAGGATTCGGGGTGAGGCGACCGATTCTGGATGCGGCTTCGGCCACGCGTTCGACGCTGGTCCCAAGGGCCTTTGCAATCTGCGGATGCCGTTTGCGGGCGAGGTCCTCGAGGTGATCGCGCACGATTTTGTATTCGATGGTTTCCTTGCCGCTTTGACGATCGAGTTGGAAGAGCAGGGACTCCGCAATGCCCGATGCACCGACTCCTGCGGGGTCGAAGGATTGAATGAGCTTGAGGGCCTTTTCCAGATCACGCGGTTTGATTCCCATCCGGATGCCGAGCTCCTTGGCTGGCAGGTCGAGAAAGCCACGTGCGTCGAGGTTGCCAAGAATTGCCTGGGCCGCTTCCCGCACTTCCGGATCCACCATCGAGAGATCGAGTTGTTGCTGCAAGTGCTGTTGCAGCGTCATCGGCGCGACGATCGAATCGTAAAGACGTTGTCTTCGTTCCTCATCCTCATTGGTCCAAGGAGACGACTTTCCTTCCATGATGCTGCGATCGCGCCAGTCGTCATCGGTATCGTTGAGGTAATCGAGGGAGTCCGCTTCCTCAGGATCGGGTCCCTCTTCGTCCAGTGAGATGGATTCGGTGATATCCTCCAGCACCGGATTGATTTCCAGAGCCTGACTGATGATCTGGGACAGCTCCATCGTTCCTGCCTGGAGGATCTCCAAACTCTTGCGCATCTGCGGCGCGAGTGTCTGCTGCTGAGAAAGGGACTGATGGAGAAAAACGTCTGACATGATCCGGCATTTTTGTTGCCGCCGTCAGATTAGGTAGAATTTGACAAAGGCAAAGCAAAATCCGTGCCAGAAGAGATAAAATATTTTTTGCGCCTCATGGCTTCTGTGCTAAGCCTCTGAAATAGAGCGTCTTGGTGTCTTGCTGGTCAAGTTTCCACTTCTCGTTTCCATCTTGACCTAATTGAGCCTCAGGGTTTGTATACGCCCGTGAAAACTCATCTTTCTCTAGGTATTGCAGTTTTTTCCGCCTCGATCTCCGGAATCTCGGCTCAGGAGGATGCCGCAGCGCAATTGAAGGCGGAGCTTGCGGAGTTGCGTGGAGATTACGAATCGAGGATTGCCCGCTTGGAATCGAAAATCCGCGAGTTGGAAGCGGAGCAGGAGACAGCGCATGCGCTTCCCACAAGACCGGCTTCCCGTTCGAATGCTTCGGATGATGCGGAAATCGTGGCAGCTAGAGAGCGGGAAAATCGGGCGATGCAGAACCAAGAGGCAGCCCGCCGTGCGGTGGAGCAGCGATTCGAGGAAGACACGGAGATCCGGCAACTCGCCCGGCGACCGGATGGCGACAACCTTGTTTCCGAACGCATCGAGGACGTCTTGGAGGGATATCTGGACATCACCGGATACTTCCGGGCGGGTTACGGCAGGTCGGACGAAGGCGGGCCACAAGCTGCATTCGGCATTCCGGGGGTCGCAAAGTATCGGTTGGGAAATGAAACCAACAACTACGGCGAACTCGCCTTTGCCAAAACCTTCTATCCGGCCGGAGTGTTTGCCGGGGAGGGGATCGATGCGGGCGATCCGGTGGCGCGCATGGTTTACCGGATGTCGTTTGAAAATCCTTACAACGACTACGGCACGTCATCGAACACTGACTTTGGTTCGCCCGAAATCTGGGCCTCGCTTGCCAATGTGATCCCCGGCCAAGCGGATGCGAAAATCTGGGCGGGAAATCGTTTTTATCGCCGCCATGACATCCACATCAACGACTATTACTTCTGGGACATGAGCGGCGGTGGTGGCGGAATCGAGGATCTCAGCGCGGGGCCCGGCAAGTTTGCCTTGGCATGGATTGGTGACGGCGCGCAAAGTTCAATTTATAACAACATTGGACTGAATGATCCACTCAACGAGGCAGGATTCAGCAAGACGAACTTCGATCTGAGATATTATGATTGGAACTTCTTCGGTGGCAAAGGCGAGGTGGGATTGACCTACGCCAGCGCGAGGTCCGGCGTGGATTCCACCGGCAGGCAGGCGGAGGATTCGGATGGGGCTGCCTTGAGTCTGGTTCGCACGGATGAGGGATTTCTCGATGAAAACAGCCTGCACAAGTTGTCGCTTCAAGTGGGAAGTGGTCCGGCCAAAACCTTCAACTCCGGATTTGATACGTTCACGGATGCGACCGGTACTTATATCAGGCCCGATCCGAATGAATCCTGGCGGTTCCGCGCGACGGATCAAATCGTGATCAAGCCAATGGAGCAGTTTTCCATCGGCAGCGCTCTGGTGTATCAATACACGGACTTCGGTGACAGCCAACCCTATCAACAATGGATTTCCGGCGGAGTTCGCCCGATCTGGCACATCACCGATACCTTCAGCCTGGCCTTCGAAGGTGGAGTCGATTGGGTTTCCGAAACCACGCTGGGCTCCGGAGGGACCTTGGGGAAACTCACCCTTGCACCGCAAGTTTCGCTCGGAGATGAGTTCTTCAGTCGCCCCGTGCTGCGGGCATTCCTCACTTATGCCATGTGGAGCGATGGCCTCCAGGGTGAAATCGGTGGACCGGATTACGCAGGCAAGGACTCCGGCTTCACTTGGGGCCTTCAGATGGAGTCATGGTGGTGAGATGGTGATGGCATAGTTGCAATCTCAGGGGACTGGCAGCTTTTTAGTTCAATCTGGAGAACCTTGGGGCTTCTTGTCCAAGCTGCGGTGTGAGTGGCCTGTAGGGAATTGGCGCTGGAGTGATGTAGGGTTGCCAAATCGTCAACCTCCGCGCAGGCTGAAGCGTCGAGCGCGACCCGCGAAACAATGACAGCCTACTTATTCAGTTGTGAAAATGCAACCTGCGCGGTGCCTGAGGCCTACCGCGAGATTTTTCGTGACTCCGAGGATGTGGTGGCTTCTGCGGAAGGATGGGAACCGGGTTCCCTGAATCTTGCGCAGGGGTTTGCGATGAAGTTCCGGACGCCTTTGGTCCACGGAGGAGTCACGCGGCTGTTGATCGATCTCGAACGCGATGGCGAAGACAAGTGGAGCCGGTTCTCCATCAAGCTGCCGGAGGCAACGCGGGCGAAGATCCTTGAACGGATTGAAAAAGCTTATCGCGAGCAGTTAGGAGGCCGCATTCAGGAAGACTTGCGCCGACACTCGCGGGTGCTTCATGTGATGGTTCATACGGATGCGGGAACCGACAGCCGGGTCACACTGGAGTCGCCGGTCGGGGGATCGCTTGCGGAAAAAATCGCTGCCGCTTGGAGGCAACGCTTGAATGTGAATGAGCTCGATGTGCGCCACTTCCGCAATTCCGACATGCGGGCGCTCGGTGAGTCCTTGTGCCGCGAGTATCCAAGTGATCAATACGCATTGATTCGCCTCAAGGTGTCCCAATCCTTCTTCCTCGAAGGACGGCCTTGGCGATGGGAAGTGCTCAAAAAACACCTGTTGGAAACCTTGTCCCCCGCCGTGGCGGATGCCGCTCCATCAGCGGCCCAGAATGCCCCTTGATTGTTCGAGGCTGAGGGCGCGCTGCTCGCGCCAGTCGATCACCGGCGGGGCCTTGTAAACATCGCGGCGGATGTCTGTTTCCGCATCGGATGGTTTGGAAATCGCCTGATTTCCAGCCTCCCGCGCGGCGTTGGTGGCATAGGTTCCGGTTTCGTAGGGATCGGGCAGATTTGCCTGATTGCCAGCTTCCCGTGCGCCTTTGCCATCAAGGCGGGATTTCGTTTGGAAGCGGCTGCCATCGGTGTTTCCCGCATATTGTTTGCGACCATATTCTTTGTTTCCCCACCAGGATTTCTTGGCATACTCGCCGGTTTTGTAAGCTTTTTTGGCATACTCGCCTTGGAATTGGGTGGAGCGTCCTTGGGATTCGAACGAACTCCGTTTGTCGCTTTTCGGCACCCAGTTTCCTTTGTCATCCTGTTTGAAACCGTTGCTCTCATCCAGCCGCTGGCTGAGCGGCTTGAGCGCCGGTGTGGCGGTATCGGATTTTTTGTTAGACGAGCTCCCGGCGCAGGACGCCAGCAGAAGGGCCAACAAACAGGAAATAGCGGGAAGGCGTATCATTACTTGGCGAGTTCTTCTTCGAGTTCGGGATCGGGCAAGGCACCGCGTTCGAGAGCTTGTTGATAGTGATGTTTTGCATCTTCTTTGCGGCCTTCTTTGTGATAGATCAGTGCGAGATTGTAATACGGTTCGCTCAAAACCGGGTCGGCGCTGATGGCTGCCTTGAAATGGGATTCGGCTTCGCCAAGTCGGTTGAGGCGGAAACAAAGTGCGGCGAGCAGCATCTGGCTCTTCACATCATTGGGAGCGAGCTCCACGGAACGGCGCACCGCCTGCTCGGCTGCCGGAAGATCGCCGGTTTTCATCATGGCATAGCCGAGCATGCGGAATGCATACGGGTTGTTTGCATCCAATTCCACCGCGCGGCGGAAGGTGTCGACGGCGGCGGCGGGTTCGTTGAGTCGCAGGTGGACCACTCCGAGTTTGTTGAGTGATGGGGTGTGTCCTGGGTTTTGTTCGATGATCATTTGGAACAACTCCCGCGTCGGCAACATGCGTCCGGCGAGGAAGGACTTTTCGGCGGTCCGTTCGAAGACCGCGATGTCCCGGTTCAAGTCCGCAGTGGCTGCGCCCACCGATGCCCGATCGCGGGGAATTGGAGAAACAAATTCACCATCCACGTTTTTGTCGGCGATGAGTTTGAGTTCTTCTGGCGTGAGCGCGATTTCCTGGCCGTCGAACAACTCGATCGCTTTGGAGAGGCGTTCATCCTTCGCGCCGAGTTCCTTGGCCGCCTCCACCAACAAATCGCGCGCCTGGCGGCGGCGCTCCTGCACGCGGAGTTGGCGCTTGATGATGTCGCGCAGAACTTCCACTTCGGCCGGATCCGCCGATGCTTGGCCTGCACTGAGGATTTTTTCCTCGTTTTTGAGCCGATTCTCCAATTCCGCGAGGCGCTTGTCCTGATCCCGCTTGTCCTGATGCAGGCGGTTGATCTGTGACTTGGCGATGGCGAGATCGCGAAGGGCGTCGATGGTCGCATCCTTGTCCGCATTGCTCTCGCGGTTGAGGCGGTCCACTTTCTCATTGGCCTCACGCAGGTTTTTGGCGAGAGACATGTTTTGTTCGATGAGGTCTTGGATGCGTCCCGCTTCGTTGAGCTTGAGCAAGGCGGCCATTTGGTCGCGCTCCTGAAGCAGGGAATCCCGCTCGCTGCGCAATTGCGCAAACGCGTCCTGGCTCTCGCGCAGTTCGTTCATCAGGCCGTTGATGCGGGTGTGCGCTTGGGCGAGTTCGCCATTTTTCTTCTCAAGCTCTTTTTCCAAAGCATCCAATTGCCGGCGCTGGCCTGCCACCACCGAACTGGACACTTTGCGCTCAACGCTCAGGTCACGGCTGAGATCCGCTTGTTTTTGTTGGGCGATTTTCAAATCCGCTTCCAGGGTGGCGATCTTCGACAAGGCCTCGGTGTGTGCGCCGCGGCTTTGTGTCAGCGCCATGGCCATCGCCTCACGTTCCTGCTCCAGCGTTTGGATGCGGGAGTTGAGCGACTTCATTTCCTGTTCCATCGGCGCGGCTGTGAGTCGTGCGCGCAACGATTGCACCGTGTTCTCCGCCGCCCGGAGTTGGGATTTGAGAAATTCATTCTGCTTGGCAATGTCGTTTTTGGCGGACTCGCGGCGCAAGCGCTCGACCTCGGCCTCCGCCGCTTGCAGGCGACGCGCTTCGAGTGGATTGACTTCCAGAATCCCCGGGGTGACTGGCATCTCCGGGCTCGCGGAATCGATGGGTTTGCCGGACTTTCTCACGCCGCCTTCGAGCTCAGCCACCTGATTGCGGTTCTTGCGCAGTTGATCGTCGGCCTTGGACTGCACCTTGGCGATACTCTCTTGGGTCTTCTCCGCTCTGCCGCCGACCATTTCCGGTTTCCAGTCCGGGTAGTATTTCCGCACCGCCCCAAACATTTGGGTGGCGCGTTTGAGTTTTTCCATCGCTCCGATGAAATCTCCGGCTGACTCCAGTTGTTCTGCCGACCGCACAGCGAGGTAACCTTGGAAATAAACATCCGAAGGGTCGAACTGGGCTTCCTGCGGACGCGCCGGAGCCTGGCCGATTGCCGGCAGCGCCAGCATCAGGGGCAACGAGCCCATCAGTCCGGCAAACGGCGAACGCAGTGAAAATCCATTCCAGTCCATCATGGGAGCGGGATGCTATGCGCTCGGACGGGGGCCTGCAAGCGAGATTCCGGAGCGGGCCGATCCCTGGAAATCGGCGCTGGGATCGGCATCCCGCCCTGCTATGGATGGCCGTGATGAATCTCAAAACCCTCATCACGATCGCCATCACCGTCCTGCCCCTGCCGCTTCGATCGGCGGAAACCATCGATCGCCACGCTCTGGTCACGCGGCATCATCCGGTCAACCGTGCATTCGATCCGGACAGCACACTCAGCGTGGGCAACGGCGGTTTTGCCTTCGGGGTGGACATCACCGGGCTTCAGACATTCGATCGCGAGCATCATCTCAAAGGCATTCCGGTGGAAACCCTCTCGCGCTGGTGCTGGCACTCCGCTCCCAATCCGCAAGGCCACGATCTGGCTGCTGCCTCCAAGACATATCTTCAGGGCGATGGCCGGAAGGTGGACTATCCCACCGAGGCATCCATTCCTGCGGGGGATTGGTTGAGAAAGAATCCCCACCACATGCCCCTCGGAAGAATCCGCTTCGTGACGGGGGAAAATACCGAACTCGTCCCTGCCGACATCGCCAGTCCCGAGCAAACACTCGAGCAAACACTCGAGCTTTGGACCGGCGTTTTAAGTAGCCGGTTTGATTATCACGGAATGCCCGTGGAAGTGACCACTGCTTGCAATCCAAAGATGGATCTCATCGCCGTGCGCATCAAATCCAAGGCCTTGGCCGAGGGCAGTCTGAAGGTGGAGATGGCTTTTCCCCGTGGCCACGATCTTGCGATCAAAAACAATCCTCCGCTCGATTGGTCGCAACCGGATTCCCACGACAGCCATCTGTTATCTAACGAAAACCGGCGCGCGGACATCCGCCGGAGCATCGATGCCACGAGTTATCATGTTGCGGTTTGCTGGAACAAAGGTGTGGAATTTGTCCAGGCAGGCCGCCACCAGTTCGTGATTTCCAACATCGGGGGAAATGATGAACTTGCATGCACCTTTGCCTTTGCGCCAGAGCGCTTGCCAGCAGGCCTTCCGGATGTGGATGGCACTTTGCAAGCGAGTGCCGCCCATTGGAAGGCCCACTGGCTGAACGGGGCAATGGTGGATTTCTCCGGCAGCACGGATCCGCGGGCGGCGATGATTGAAAAACGCATGATCCTCTCCCAATTCCTCATGGCATCGCAGATGGCCGGTGAAACGCCACCCCAGGAATCCGGCCTCGTCTGCGGGACGTGGTATGGCAAGCACCATTCCGAAATGATCTGGTGGCACAGCGCTCACTTCGCCCTGTGGGGGAGGGATGAGTTGTTGAAAAAAAACCTCGATTGGTATTTGAGCCGCCTGCCCGAGGCCCGATCCCTGGCAAAATCCCGCGGTCTGAATGGTGCCCGCTGGGCCAAAATGACGGGGCCGGATGGACGTGAAAGCCCCGGCGGCAATCCGCTCATCATTTGGAACCAACCCCACCTCGTCCACCTCTGCGAGTTGCTGCGCCGCAATGATCCGGGAAACGCATCGAATCAACGCTATCAGCCCTTGGTTTTGGAAACCGCCGAATGTTTGGCCTCGATGGCATGGCAGGATGATTCAACTCGAAACTATCATCTCGGGCCGCCGCTTTGGATTGCACAGGAAATCTATGATCCTGCCACGAGCCGCGATCCATCGTTCGAGTTGAGTTATTGGCGTTGGGCGCTCCAGACTGCACAAGCGTGGCGCGAACGTCTCGGCATGCCGCGCGAGCCGCAGTGGGACGAGGTGATTCGGAATCTCGCCCCTATCCCGCAGAAAGACGGGCTCTACGTCGCACTCGCATCGCACCCGGATACATTTGACAACATCACCAGCCGTCACGACCACCCGACGATGCTCGCGCCGTTGGGACTTCTACCCGGCGACGATGTGGACCGGGCCACGATGAACCGCACCCTCGATGCGGTGCTGGCCCACTGGGATTGGAAAACCAAGATCTGGGGCTGGGATTACCCCATGATTGCCATGACCGCCACCCGCCTCGGCCGCCCGGCGGATGCGCTTGAGATTCTTCTGCGCCAAGGTCCTAACAACATCTATCTGCCGAACGGTCATTGCCCGCAACGGGTCGATGAATCCGCCCCGAATGTCCGCAGGCGGGAAATTCCGGTCTATCTCCCTGCCAATGGAGCCTTCCTTTCCGCACTCGCCCTGATGGTGGCCGGGTGGGACTCTTGCGAAAAAGATTACCCGGGATTTCCGGACGATGGCACGTGGAAAATCCGCGCGGAAGGACTCAAACGCATGCCATGAACGGATCAGTTGCTGATCCGCGGCGTTGACGGCAGGCCCGGACTTGATCAAGATGCTCCCATGAATTTCATTCGCCTGATCGCGCTCACCATTGCCGCTCTGGTCGCTGTGCTTGGCACCAGCGGTTGCCTGACGCAGCGCACCGTCACTCAAAACGGGCACGTCGTTTCGCAGGATTATATCGTGGACCGTCCGATTCGTGATGCCATTCGCGAAAGCAAGGACTGACACGGCTGATGATCACTTGGCGCAAGCTTTACCCTCTGAACGGCTATCCACAACAGAAGCAGTTGTGGTCGTGGATCTCGTTTGATGTGGCGAATCAGTCGTTCACATTGCTGATCAATACTCTGCTGTTTCCCATCTTTTTCTCGAAGGTGGTGGTGCAGGATGATCGCATCGATGACCGGATCTGGGCGCTGACCTTTGGTGTGAGCATGTTGATGACGGCCCTGCTTTCGCCCTTGGCAGGAGCGGCAGCGGATGAACGGGCTTGGAAAAAACGCTTTTTGATCGGCTCAGGTTGGTGGTGCGGGTTGTTTACCTGCGCCCTTGCATGGATTCAACCGGGGCAGATTTGGTTGGCGGTGCTGTTGTATATCCCGGCCAATTTCGCATTTGCGATCGGTGAGAACTTTCTCGCAAGCTTTCTGCCCGGTTTGGCGAAACCGGCGCAACTCGGCCGCCTGAGTGGATTTTCCTGGGGTTGCGCCTACCTTGCGGCCCTCTTGCTGTTGATGGTGACCGCTGTGGCGATGCTCGGGCTGAAACTGGAAGCCACCGGGCAATGGCGGCCGTTTTTTGTATTTGCCGGCCTGTGGTTCATCGCCTTCAGCGTGCCGACGATGCTGTGGCTCCGCGAGCCGGGGCTGCCAAACAAAGCGCATCCGGGGCGCAACATGATCGCCGCTGGCATGGTTCGGCTTGCGGAATCCATTCGCAATACGGCACGCCAGAAGGATCTGGCGATTCTGTTAGGGGCCTCGTTGTTTTATGGCACCGGCATGAATGTGGTGGTGTTCTTTGCAAGCAAACTGGCGGAGGAGTTTGGTTTCAATCAGGTGCGCCTGGTCTTGTTTGTGGCGGTGATCACCGTTTCGGGTGTGGTGGGAACCATCATTCCGACCTTCCTGCAAGATCGCATCGGCCACCGGAAAACCGTGCTCATCCTACTGTCGGGCTGGTTGGTGACAGCACTGGGATTTGCGGGCTATGCCCATCTGCATGCGATGCATCTGGCCTCCGGCGCGGATCGTGACTTCCCCGTTTGGCCGCTTTGGATGATCGGGAATCTGTTAGGCTGTGGACTGGGCTCGCTGGGGGCCGCGAACCGCGCATTCGTCGGCTACCTCGCCTCACCGGGCCGCGAGGCGGAGACCTTTGGCATGTGGGGCATGGTGTGGAAACTTTCGGCAATCATGACCTTTCCGTTTGCCTGGGTGAAAGACACCCTAGGCACTCCGGAGGCCTTGCTGCTTCTCGCCGGATTCATCGCCTTGGGCTGGGTGTGCACGTTGTTCATCGACGAAAATCGCGGCGAGGCGGCAAGGTGAAACAATATCAATGCAAGTCAATTTGGGCCGGCAATGGCGGCCCACCACGTCCGTGAACGCATTGCAGTCAGACTCGTAGGCGGTTGTGGAAGCATGTCGTTCATTCCCGTGGTGACCAAGATGAAGCGTCCGCAGAGTCAAAGCAAGCACTCAGAAGAGCCCTCATAACTGGAGCGCGGAATTCATTCCGCAGCAAGTCCGAAGCCCGCCAAGGGAGTGAGCGTCAATAGCGAAGGGTCCCGGCCCGAAGGCTGGCACCTCGGAAAAACGGTCCAATACATCCGCGCCCCAAGGAGCTGCGGATTCTTTACCATTCGTAGCCTTGGCGAAGAATAGGCGGTCCGCCGTGCCAAATCCGCATGATGCGTATTGGGTGAGTTGCTCGGGTGGGGTAGGGCACAAATGATACAATTCAGTCCTTGGATATAGAATGCAGGGACGGTAAACGCGATAGTTCCTCGAATACCCGCAATGCCCGATCTTCCGGCGGACTCCGGTCGGCAAAGGCCGCCGGTGTTTGTTTCTGTTGAAGGCCAGAATCAAGGTGCCTCGAC